>NZ_ASYA01000052.1:0-287428 GCF_001526585.1 Agrobacterium sp. LY4
TGACGGCGGGCGAAGAAACGGAAATCCTCATTGGTGATGACGAGCGGCTCGGCATAAAGCCCCTTGTCGCCCACTCGCTGCAGCGTCTGCTGATAGGTCGAAAGATTGCCGACCAGCGGCTGAAACTGCTTGGGCAACTGATCGCGCGATACCGGCCAAAGCCGCGAACCAGCACCGCCGGCCAGAAGAACCGGCGTGATCTTTCGAGAGTGTTCCTTCACAACAAAACCTTTCCAACTCTAAAAATTTCCCGGCGCGCCGGACAATATACATATTTCGAAATACCGCCATCATCGGTTCACGGGCGGATAAGCGCAAGCTCATAAATTCGCCTTGTGAAAGCTTGGTGAACGGCGGGGAGTATTTGCCGGCAGGCCCGTTTTCCTAACGCAAGGGGGAGTGCGAGGTTCCGCACGGAATGGCCGCTCCGCCGGTCAAGGGCAAAGAAAAAGCCCCGGGGGATCATGCCCCGGGGCTCCTTTTCAAAACGATGAACCGTCCAGATCAATCCGGCAGCGCATAGGCGATCACATAATCGCCGCGATCAGGCGACTGGCGTGCGCCGCCAGCCGAGATGACCACATATTGCTTGCCGGTCTTCGGAGACTTGTAGCTCATCGGGCCGCCCTGGCTGCCGACCGGAAGGCGGGCCTTCCAGACTTCCTTGCCGGTCGCCGTATCGAAGGCGCGCAGATAATAATCCTGCGTGCCGGCAATGAAGACGAGACCGCCCTGTGTGGCAAGCGTGCCGCCGAGCGTCGGCATACCGATCGGGATGGGCAGACCCATCTTGATGCCGAGCGGACCCGTATCTTCAACGGTGCCAACAGGCACCTGCCACTTGATTTTCTGGGTATTCATGTCGATGGCCGTCATCGTGCCATAGGGCGGAGCCTGGCAGGGAATGCCGAGAGCCGAAAGGAAACGGTTCTTGTCGACGGCATAGGGCGTGCCCTTCATCGGCACGAGGCCCATGCCGGTATTGACGCTTTCGCCGCCGCTTGCCGTCGCCTTGCTGGGCGCGGCTTCCTTCATCTGAATCCAGAGGCCGAGGCGCATGTCATTGACGAAAATGGTGTTCGTCGTCGGGTCCGTCGAAAGACCGCCCCAGTTCATGCCGCCGAGCGAGCCCGGAAACGACAGGGAGAGGTCCGTACCCGGCGCCGTATAAAGCCCTTCGTAGCGCATGCCCTTGAAGGCGATACGGCAAAGAAGCTGGTCAAATGGGGTAGCACCCCACATGTCCGCTTCCGTCAGTGTCTGCGCGCCGATCTCGGGCATGCCGACCGAGCGCGGCTGTGTGGGCGCATAGGGCTCGTTCGGAATATTGGCAGGCTTGACGGGAACCTCTTCCACCTTGGTCAGCGGCTGGCCGGTCGCCCGGTCGAGGACATAGATCTGCGCCGCCTTGGTGCCGAAAACCAGTGCCGGAACAGTCGTTCCATCCGCTTTCGGGAAATCGATGAAGCTTGGCTGCATCGGCACGTCGAAATCCCAGAGGTCGTTATGAACCGTCTGGTAGACCCACTTTTCCCGACCGGTGGTGGCATCGAGCGCCAGCATCGAAGCACCATATTTATGGTCGAGCGGCGTGCGCGTCGCGCCGTACAAATCCACCGAAGGGCTGCCGACCGGCATGAAGACGGTGTTCAGCTCCGGATCGTAGGACATGGATGCCCAAACGTTGGGTGTGGAGCGCGTGTAGGTCTGCCCTTCGGGCGGCAGTCCGGTGATCTCCGGGTTGCCGGGGTCGAAGGCCCAACGGAGCGCGCCGGTCACCACATCGAAACCGCGCATCACGCCGCCGGGCATGTCCACCTGCACGTTGTCGGCGATACGGCCGCCGACAACGACGGTCGTTCCCGCCAGCGTTGGTGCGGAGGTCAGAACATATTGCGGGTCCGGCGCGTTTCCGAGGCCGATCTTCAGATCGACGCGGCCATTGGTGCCAAAATCCGGGCAGAATGCGCCGGTATCTGCATCGAGCGCGATCAATTCGGCATTGATGGTGTTCATCAGAATGCGGCGCTGGCAAAGCGCGCCTTCAGCCACCACCGCCGGCGTGACAGGTGTTGTGCCCGGCGCAGTCGGCTGCTTCAGCGGCGCCTTGGCATCGAAATAGGCAAGGCCGCGGCAACGCATCCAGACGGAGGATTTCGCGTTGATTTCCGTCTTCCACTTCTCGGCGCCGGTATCGGCATCGAGGGCGATGACATTATTGTGCGGCGTGCAAAGGAACACGGTGTCGCCAACCTGCAGCGGCGTTTCCTGATCTTCCGCACCATTCGCGCCGGGGCTGATCGGGGTATCGCCGGTATGATAGGTCCAGGCGACTTCAAGGTTCCTGACATTGTCCCGCGTGATCTCGTCAAGCGCGACAAAGCGGCTGCCGCCGGATGTATTGCCGTAATGCTCCCAGTTCTTCTGCTCCGTTTCCGGGGTTACAGGTGTCAGCGCGGCCGCCTCGCCATTGAAGGCGACGGTCGGATGCGGCACGAACATGCCGACAAAACCGGCACCGGAAGCGATGGCGAGAATGGCGGCGATGGCGAAAGAAGAGCCATATGCCGGGGCCTTGCCTGCCGCGCGGCGCAAGAGCGGATAGGAGAGCGCAACGACCGTGGCCCCGACACCCATCGCCAGAAGACGGGAAATGAGCGGCCAGAAGTGCAGCCCGGCTTCCCACACCGCCCAGACGCCGGTGAGAACGAAGACAAGGCCGAAGAGAAGCGCGCCGGCAGGCTTGCGCAACAGGATGAGCAGGCCGGAGACGATCAGCGCGATACCCGCCGCGATGAAATAAACGCTGCCGCCGAGGGCCACGAGCTGGCCGCCGCCAATGGCAAAGAACAGGCCTGCGGCGATGATGACCGCGCCGAGCACCAACAGCCATAATCTGGCTGGGAGCGATAATGAAGTTGCTGGATTACCCATGAAACAATGTCCGTTTGGAAGAGCCGCCCATAAGGCTGACGCCCGATGATCGTTCAGTGTCCGGCAAAACCCGGACAGTCCGCCGCCACTGCGGCCAGACGAAGTTGCGCCAGTGGCGGCGCGGCTGAACGGGGAACAATGGTGGGGAAGATTTCCGTCGTGACTGTCATTTTGACCCATTCACTGCAGGTAACCGCCGGCCCTATGGACGGCGGACAAGGTGCTTGAACAAATCCTCCCCGGTTCGCATCGCCAAATCCCGCATAAGCGGCAAAGACGACCGGAACACTGGCTGCGGTATAACGTCGCCTGCGACAAGATGACAATGCGCAAGATGGGCAATTTTGATAAGCTGTACTTATACCACATCAAGCCCCTCAACACAAAGACCTGTCCGCCGATGGATATTCGCCAGCTCACAATATTCGTGGAAGCCGCAAGGGCCAGGAACTTTCGCGCCGCCGCCCTGCAGCTCGGCATCGCTCAGCCCGCCGTGACCCAGCGTATCCGGCAGCTGGAGGAAAATCTGGGCTTCAAACTCTTTCACCGCATCAATCGCGGTGTCGAACTCACCCCGGCCGGTCAGTCCATGCTGATCGAGGCGGAAGAAATCCTCGCCCGCACCAAAGGCGCGCTGGAAAAGGCGCAGCAGATCAGGCGCGGCCAGCTCGGCACGCTGCGCATCGGTTACGGCACCAGTGTCATGGCGGAGCGCAAACTTCCGGCGCTGATCACCCGTTACGGCGATGAGCACAGGGATGTGACGCTGGAACTGTTGCCCGGCATGACGATGGAACAGCTGATCGAGCAGGTGGCGACGCGCAAGACCGACGTCGCCTTCATCCGCGCTCCTCTCCCCTCGCTACCGCAGACCCTGCGGGCCATGCCCTTCGATCGCTCGAGGCTTTGCGTCGCCCTGCCGGAACGTCACGCACTCGCCGGTCGCTCCCGGATTTCGGTCAACGATATCGTGCGGGAAAAACTGCTGCTGCCGGTTGACGAGATCGGCCTTGGCCTCAGCAGCAGCGCGCTTTCGCTTTTCGAGGATGCCGGCTGCGCACCGGAAATCGGCATGCGCATCGCCAACGTCAATACGATCCTCGCGCTCGTGGAGGCCGGCGCGGGCATTTCCATCCTGCCGGAAACCACGGTGCGCTCCGCAAGAGGCATTGTCGGCGTGCCGCTGGAGAGCGCCGATGCATGGTCCGATTGTGTGCTGGTCGTCAGGCGCGGCGCCCTCGCCCTGCATGTCGAAGCCTTCGTGAACATGGCCCGACAGGCCTATCGGCCAAGCCTCTGATGCGAACCAGGGGAATTAATCGATTGAATCGGCCGCAAATTTCATCACGCTTAAATTTGCTGCACTGAACAACATTCAAGGCTTGGCAGGCGCGCGAAAAATACAATAACAACGGCGGATATTTTTACACTGTTATCGACACGAAAGCACGCTCAGCCCATGTCCGACACGACGAAACCCGCCAGCACCAGAACATCGGTTACGGATCAGGAAGCCCTGGATTTCCACGCGGAAGGCCGACCGGGGAAACTGGAAATTACCCCGACCAAACCGATGGCGACGCAGCGGGACCTGTCGCTCGCCTATTCGCCGGGCGTGGCCGTGCCGGTGAAAGCCATCGCCGAAAATCCGGCGACCGCTTACGACTATACCACGCGCGGCAACATGGTTGCGGTCATCTCCAACGGCACCGCCATCCTCGGTCTCGGCAATCTCGGCGCGCTCGCCTCCAAGCCGGTCATGGAAGGCAAATCCGTTCTCTTCAAGCGGTTCGCCGATGTCGATTCCATCGATCTCGAGGTCGACACCGAAGACGCCGATGAGTTCATCAATTGCGTGCGTTACCTTGGCCCCTCCTTCGGCGGCATCAATCTGGAAGACATCAAGGCGCCGGAATGTTTCATCATCGAAAGCCGCCTGCGCGAGCTGATGGACATTCCCGTATTCCATGACGATCAGCATGGCACCGCCATCATCGCCGCCGCCGGCCTCATCAACGCCATCGAACTGACGGGCCGCGACTTCAAGACCACCAAGCTGGTCTGCAATGGCGCGGGTGCGGCGGCAATCGCCTGCATGGATCTCATCAAGGCCATGGGTTTCAACCCAGAAAACATCACGCTCTGCGATACCAAGGGCGTGATCTATCAGGGCCGTACCGAAGGCATGAACCAGTGGAAATCCGCGCACGCGGTGAAAACCAACAACCGCACGCTGGCGGAAGCCATGAAGGGCGCGGATGTGGTGTTCGGCCTCTCCCAGAAGGGCGCCTTCAGCGAAGAGATGATCCGCTCCATGGCGCCGAAGCCGATTATCTTCGCCATGGCCAATCCGGACCCGGAAATTACGCCGGAAGAAGTGTCGCGCATTCGCGACGACGCCATCATGGCGACCGGGCGTTCGGACTACCCGAACCAGGTCAACAATGTCCTCGGCTTCCCCTACATCTTCCGCGGCGCGCTCGATGTCCGTGCCAGCCAGATCAACGATGCGATGAAGATCGCGGCGGCACAGGCGCTCGCCGATCTTGCCCGCGAGGATGTGCCTGACGATGTGGCCGCCGCCTATCAGGGCAACCGCCCGCGCTTCGGATCGCAATATATCATTCCGGTTCCCTTTGATCCGCGCCTGATCTCGGCCATTCCGGTGGCCGTGGCGAAAGCCGCCATCGAAACCGGCGTCGCCCGCCGCGAACTGCCCGACCTCGACGCCTATGCCCGCGAGCTTTCCGCCCGCCGCGACCCGATGGCCTCAACCACGCAGCGCCTTTACGAGCGGGTGCGCCGCTCGCCGAAGCGGGTCGTTTTTGCAGAAGCCGAAGAAGAACAGGTCATGCGTGCGGCGATTTCCTTCACCGCGCAGGGCCTCGGCACCGCCATCCTGCTCGGCCGTGACGATATCATCAAGGCCAATGCGGAACGCGCGGGCATCGATCTCGACCGCGCCAACATCGAGATCACCAACGCCCGCCTTTCCAGCCGCGTCGATGCCTATGTCGATTATCTCTATGCGCGTCTGCAGCGCGGCGGTTTCCTGCTGCGCGACGTGCAGCGTCTGGTCCACAACGACCGCAACCATTTCGCCGCCTGCATGGTGGCGATGGGCGATGCGGATGCCGTGGTCACCGGCGTTACCCGCAACTACTCCACGGCGCTGGAGGATATCCGCCGCTGCATCAACACCAAGCCCGGCCATCGCGTCATCGGCGTATCGCTGGTGGTCTCACGCAACCGCACCGTCTTCGTTGCCGATACCGCCGTGCATGACATGCCGAATGCGGAAGACCTGGCCGATATCGCCGAAGAAGCAGCCCACCTCGCCCGCCGTTTCGGTTACGAGCCGCGCGTTGCCATGCTCGCCTATTCCACCTTCGGCCAGCCGACCGGCGAACGCTCCGACAAGGTGCGCGAGGCGGTGAAAATCCTCGACAGGCGCAACGTCAATTTCGAGGTCGACGGCGAAATGTCGGCCGATGTGGCGCTGAACCATCACCGCATGCAGAGCCAGTATCCTTTCGCCCGGCTTTCCGGCCCGGCCAATGTGCTGGTCATGCCCGCCATCCATTCCGCTTCCATCTCCACCAAGATGCTGCAGGAACTGGGCGGCGCAACCGTCATCGGCCCGCTTCTCGTCGGCCTCGACAAATCGGTACAGATCACCTCGATGGGGGCGAAGGACAGCGACATCGTCAATATGGCGGCAATCGCGGCCTATAACGCCGGACGGTGACGGCAGGGGCGGAACGTTTGCGGCACGTTTCTTCTCCCCGCCGGGGAGAAGGTGGCCCGAAGGGTCGGATGAGGGGGCGACGTTAGCGATAAACCGAGAGCTTGCCCCCTCATCCCGCTGCCGCGGACTTCTCCCCGGCGGGGAGAAGAAACAAGCGGCATTCGCTCGCTCTCCCTGTGGCCATTTGGCCCACACACGGCGTCTTGATTATCCTCCCGCCCTCACGGCCAGACATAAAATAGCGGAAGCAAAGAACAAGATTCTACGATCTCAAATTATTAGGATAATTTTTCCCTCCAAAAGATTTATTGGAACCGGATTTTATTCATACTATTTTTCACGCAATGCCAATTCTCGCTCTTGGCGGGTGCCTCATGTAGTTTCCACCTACAATCAAAAGGAAATACCCATGGCCCTCTCTTTCTCCAAATTTGCCGCAAAACTCATTGCCGGAACCGTTGTCATCGCTTCGATGGCCACCGCCGCTCACGCGGATGCAACGCTCGACCGGATCAAGGGTCGCGGCAAGCTCACCGTCGGTGTCATCCTCTCCGGCGCGCCTTTCGGCTTTATCGATCCGAAGACGCAGGAGCAGAAGGGTCTCAACATCGATGTCGCGAAGGCGCTGGCCGCCGGCCTCGGTGTCGAGCTGGTCACCGAAACCGTGACCCCGCCGAACCGCGTGCAGTTCCTGCAGCAGGGCAAGGTCGATATTCTGATCGCCAACATGCAGTACACGGAAGAGCGCGCCAAAACGCTCGATTACGTACCGACCCCCTATGACCGCCAGGGTGGCGCCGCCATCGGCCGCAAGGACAGTGGCATCAAGGACTGGCCGGACCTGAAGGGCAAGATCGCCTGCGTTTCGCAAGGCTCGAACTACACCCAGCCGCTGATCGAACAATATGGCGCGCAGGTAAAGGCGCTGCCAAGCCAGCCGGAATCGCTGCTTGCACTCAAGGGCGGCAATTGCGACGTCTCCGTTCACGTCAACGGCACGCTCAGCCTGATGCTTCAGGACCGCGCCGATGAGTGGAAGGATTACGGCATCCTCATCCCCACCGACCTCATCCCGTCGGATTCCGTGATCTGGCTGCGCAAGGGCGAAAGCGACACGCAGGCCGCTCTCGACAAGATCGTCAAGGAACTGCACGCCTCCGGCAAGATGCTCGAATTCGCCAAGGCCAACCGTCTGCCGAGCATCGGCTATATGGAAGAGCAGCAGAAGAAGCTTTCGGCGCAATAAGACAGGCGCAGGGTCTCTCCGTTCCTTGCCTGTCCTCACCGCAGGGTGAGGATGATGCCGAACAGGCGGAGTGATTTCCTATGACCATCAGGAACGGCCGGTTTCGCCCGCCGTTCTTTTCTGCTTTAAAGCAAGACAGGTCATTCTGGCGCCGCCTGCAGGGCGGCGCACCCGCGACAACAGCATGGATTTCCGATGCAGGATGGATTTACAGCGCGCTTCATAGAACTGGCCGCGCATCTCGGCCTCAACTATGACTTTCTGAACAGCGGTTACGAGGTTCAGATCTGGCTCGACGGCATGAAGATGACGTTGATCCTCGTCGCCGTCACTTTGCCGCTCAGCCTCGTCTTCGGCTTCATTTTCGCGGCCATGCTGACATCGGGCAAGGTCTGGCTCGCCGGCCCCGTGCGCGCCTATGTGGAACTGACGCGCAATACGCCGACGCTGGTGCAGCTGATGTGCGGTTTCCTCGTGCTCAACATGCTGATTTCCAATGCGCTGGGCGGCGCGCAGAACAACCCGCTGACGCCATTCTTCTGGGTCGTCGCCATCACCGGCCTGCATATCGCCGCCTTCCATGCGGAGGCCTTGCGCGGCGGTATCGAGGCGGTGCCGGCAACCACCATCGAGGCGGCGCGCGCGATCGGTTTCAGTTCCTTCGAGATTTTACGCTATGTGGAGTTTCCGCTGGCCATCCGCACGGCGCTGCCCTCCATCATCAACAACCTCGTCAATCTGGTGAAGCTCACCACGGTCGGCTCTGCAATTGCGGTGGGTGAAATCACCTATGCCTCGATCCTGATCTGGACGCAGCGCGACAATGTGGTCGAGCTGATGATCGTCATCCTGATCTTCTTCAGCGTCATCAATTTTATCGTCGCAAGAGCCGGTCTCTGGCTTGAACGGCGTCTTGCGGTTCCGGGGTTCGGTCAATGAGTGCAGTGGTTTCTCCAACACAGGCGGTGAAGAAGCCGCCCTTCGGCACCATTCTACTGCTCGGCGTGCTGATATCAGTCATATTGTGGCTGATCCTCGATCCCTCGCTCGGTCAGGTGCTGCTGCAATGGCTGCCCTATCTGGCCAAGGGTTTTGCAATGAACGTGCTGATCAGCATCCTTGCGATCACCATCGGCACCTTCATCGGCGTCCTGCTCGGCATCATGGAGCTTGCGCCCTATCGCCTCGTGCGGGCACCGGCGCTCACCTATGTGCAGGTCTTCCGTAACGCCCCGCATCTGGTGCTGATCTTCGCCGCGACCTACATATTCCCCTTCGAGATCGTCGCCTTCGGCAACTACATTCCCTTCCCGGACTGGATCAAGGCCGTCGTCGGTCTCGCCATTCCGGCCAGCGCCCATATCGCCGAAATCACCCGCGGCGCCATCCAGTCCATTCCGACGGCACAATGGGAAGCGGCGCAGGGGCTGGGTTTTTCGCGCAACCAGACCTTGCGCTGGATCATCCTGCCGCAATGCGTGAAGCGCTCGCTGCCACCATGGATGAACCTCTATGCGTCGATCACCATGGGCACGGCGCTTGCCTCGCTGGTCGGTGTGCATGAACTTCTTCATGCCGCGACGGACGCCAGCACCGCCGTGCAGCGCAACGATTTCACCGTCGTGGTCTATCTCACCGTTCTGATGGCGTTCTTCCTGTTCTGCTATCCCGTCTCCCGTTTCACGCAGCGCCTCGAGCGGCGCTTCGCTTCCCGCTGATTGGAACAAGCCATGTCCGCACCCGCACCACAAACCGCCGCAAAAGCCCTGGTCGAACTGGAAGGCATACACCTGTCCTTCGGTGACAATCAGGTCCTGAAGGGCATCGACCTCACGGTGAACAAGGGCGACGCCGTCTCCATCATCGGCCCTTCCGGCTCCGGCAAATCCACCATCCTGCGCTGCATCAACGGCCTGCTCATCCCGCAATCGGGCAAGATCACCGTCGGCGGCACGCGAGTAGACCAGCTGAAGACAGAGGCTGAGCGCATCGCACTGCGCAAGCGCATCGGCATCGTGTTCCAGCAGTTCAACCTCTTCCCGCATCTGACGGTGATGGAAAACATCACCATCGCGCCGATCAAGATTCTCGGCACGCCGAAGGCTGAAGCCGAGCGCCATGCCCGCGAATTGCTGGAAAAAGTGCGTCTTTCCCAGAAGGTCGATGCCTATCCCGGCCAGCTTTCCGGCGGCCAGCAGCAGCGCGTGGCGATTGCCCGCGCGCTTGCCATGCGGCCGGAACTGGTGTTGTTCGATGAGGTCACGTCCGCGCTCGACCCGGAAACCGTGGGCGAAGTGCTCGCCGTCATCCGCGATCTCGTCAATGATGGCATGACCAGCATTCTCGTCACGCACGAAATGCGTTTTGCCGAAGAAATCAGCGACAATATCGTCTTCACCGAAAACGGCCTGATCGTCGATCAGGGCACGCCGGAGCACATCTTCTACAAGTCGACCAATCCGCGCATCAACGCCTTCGTCAAGGGTCTCGGCGGACAGGTGGCGCGGGTCAATGACGGCGAAGGGATCTGATGCCATGACCGCCGACGAAAAGCTCACCCTTCATCTCGCCGAAGCGATTGCCGCCTCCGATCCTTTACGCGACGACGAGGCGGTGGCCATCGCCCGCACGGCGCTGATCGATTTTTTCGCCTGCGTGCTGGGCGGCGCCGCCGACAGAAGCACGAAAATCCTGATCGACAGCTTTACACCCGGTACGTCAGGCACGGCGGGCATTATCGGCCACGATCTGCGCACGGATACCTTCACCGCCGCCCTCATCAACGGTCACGCAGGGCATGTGCTTGATTATGACGATGTCCATAGCAGCGTGCGCGGCCACCCGACCGTCGCCATCATTCCCGCTTTGCTGGCTATCGCGGTCGAAGAGAGCTCCACGGCGGACGCCTTCATCGCCGCCTATATCGTCGGGCTGGAAACCATGGCGCGTCTCGGCCTGTCGCTCGGAACGAAGCACTACGAAAACGGCTTCCACGCCACCGCCACGCTCGGCCCCATCGGTGCTGCGGCGGCGATTGCCCATCTCCTGAAATTCGATCCGCAGACCACGGCCGTTGCACTCGGCCTCGCGGCCACCCAATCGGCCGGGCTTCGCCTGCAATTCGGTTATGACGCCAAGCCGCTGCATGCCGGGCTCGCCACGCGCGCCGGCCTTACCGCCGCGCGGCTGGCACGATCGGGCTTTCAGGGCGCGCCGGATTTTCTGGAAAACCCCATCGGCTTTTATTCCGCTTACGCCTTCGGCGCCGAGCAGCCGAAACGTGTTCTCTCCGGCTGGGGCGCACCCTGGCAGATCGTCTCCCCCGGCCTCACCCTCAAGGCCTTTCCCTGCTGCACCGCCAGCCATCCCGTTGCCGTTGGCGCGCTGGCGCTGCGCAACAGCAATAATCTGACGCCGGACGAGATCGAGACGGTCACCATCACCTTCCCGCCGGGCGGCGATGCCGCCCTCGTCGGCCCCGCCACGCCCACGACCGGCATCGATGCACGCTTCAGCGCCGAATATGTCTTTGCCGCAGCGCTGACGGATGGAGCGCTCGGCATCGGCCATTTCGATGAGCGCCCGACACGCGACGACCTGCTTGCCCTTTCCGCCAGAGTCTCGCGCCGGCATGACGAGACCGCCCGCCGCCTCTCGCCCGATCCGACCACCCGGTTCGTGGTCATCGACGTGACGAAGAAGGACGGCACGGTGCTGTCGCGCCGTGTCGACGGCCTTCCTGGCATCGATGACCCGACCGAAAAATTTGCCGATGCGACCGGCGGCAATGAGAAATTCGCCGGCATTCCGGCACTGGTGCGGTCCATGAAAACCGCAGCCGACCTCAGGAAGCTCGAAACGCTTCTGGTATCGCAAATATAACTCGACCGACATGAAGGCATGATCCCCATGACCACCACGACACGCAAAAGACAGATGCATCTCGGCCTTTTCCTGCAGGGCGCCGGGCACCACGTTTCCGGCTGGCGTCACCCCGATGCCGAAGCCGGCAGCGAAAATTTCGATCTGCTCACCCGTGTGACGAAAATGGCCGAAGCAGCGAAGTTCGACATGGTATTCCTCGCCGACGGCCTGACCAGCGGCGTCGACGCCCACCCCTCGATGATCGCGCGTTTCGAGCCGCTGACCCTGCTTGCCGCATTGGCCATGGTCACCGACAAGATCGGGCTGGCCGCCACCGCGTCCACCACCTATGGCGAGCCCTACCACACCGCCCGCGCCTTCGCTTCCATCGATCATCTGAGCCACGGCCGCGCGGCGTGGAACATCGTCACCACATCCTACGCCCGCACGGCGGCCAATTTTTCCAAGGACCATCCCGAGCATGACGAACGTTATGCGGTGGCGGAAGAATATGTGAATGTCGTTCGTGGCCTGTGGGACAGCTGGGATGACGACGCCTTCGTCAAGGACAAGCAGGCGGGCCGCTACGTCGATCCGGAAAAGGTCCATATCCTCAACCACGAAGGCAAATATTTCACGGTCAAGGGACCGCTCAATATTCCGCGTTCGCCGCAGGGCCACCCGGTTCTCATCCAGGCCGGATCTTCCGGGCCGGGGCAGGATCTCGCCGCCCGCACCGCCGATATTGTCTTCACCGCCCAGCAGGCGATTTCCGAAGCGCAGGCCTTCTATACCAGCCTCAAGGCACGCGTGGAGAAGTTCGGCCGCGACCCGGCCAGCGTCGCCGTGATGCCCGGCTTCATGCCGATTATCGGCAGGAGCTTCGAAGAGGCCGGCGAAAAGCTGAAGGAACTGAACCGGTGGACGGACATCAAGAGCGCAATGCCGCTGCTTGAAGAACGCATCGGCCACAGCCTCACGGATTACGATCTCGACGGTCCGCTGCCGGACCTGCCGATTTCCGACCAGCTGCGCAGCCGCGCCGAACTTCTGACCGAACTGGCGCGCCGCGAAAAGCTGACGATCCGGGAGCTTGCGCTGCGCGTCGCCGCCGGCCGCGGCCACCATATCGTCATGGGCACAGCGAAGGATGTGGCGGACCGAATGCAGGAATGGTTCGAAAACGGCGCGGCCGACGGCTTCAACGTCATGCCGCCCTTCTTCCCCGGCGGGCTGGAGGAATTCAATCGCGAGGTCGTTCCGCTCCTGCAGGAGCGCGGCCTGTTCCGCAAGGACTACGAAGGCTCGACGCTGCGCGACCACCTCGGTATCGAACGACCGGCGCTGCGGTGACAAAGCCATGCGGATGCCCGTTCAAAGGCATCCGCATCCACCGAATCTCATTCTCAAGCTGAAGCGGGCCCGAGTCCGCTCCTTTACGCCGCTGCCCGTGCCGACGTCTGGTCGCGCCGGGCCGTATTCGGAGTATCCGAGCGGGTGGACGATCCGTCTTCCCGCTGAACCGTACGGCGGTTCAGCTTGAACAGGCTGACAAGCTGCGCCAGCGCATCCGCACCCTGCGCCAGCGTCGTGCTGATCACCGTGGTACGGGCGCTCATCGCCGCATTCTCCTGCGTCATCCGGTCGAGCCGGTTGACCGCCTTGTTGATCTCGCTGATGCCGACAGCCTGCTCGTCCGCCGCTTTGGCGATCATGTCGACATTGCCGTCAATGTGCCTGACCAGCGCGTCGATCTGCTTCAGCGCTTCGCCGGTTTCACCCACCAGCCTGACGCCTTCCAGAACCTCGGTGCCGGAATTGTTGATCAGCGCCTTGATTTCCTTCGCGGCATTGGCGGAACGCTGCGCCAGCTCGCGCACTTCCTGCGCCACGACGGCAAAACCCTTGCCCGCCTCGCCCGCACGCGCAGCTTCCACGCCGGCATTCAGCGCCAGCAGGTTCGTCTGGAAGGCGATTTCGTCGATCACACCGATGATCTGGCTGATTTCGCGCGAGGCCGTCTCGATACGCTGCATGGCATCGACGGTCCGCTCCACGACCTCGGTGGAGGCCACGGTGGATGTCCGCGCGCTCTGAACGAGCTTGCGCGTCTCCTTCATGTTTTCTGTCGACGAACGGACCGTCGCGGTGATTTCTTCGAGTGCTGCCGAAGTCTCCTCGAGCGCCACCGCCTGCTCACGCGAACGTTCGGCGAGATTGACGGAGGCTTCGCTGACTTCCTGGCTGCTGCGGGTCAGGTCTCCGGTCTGGCCGAGAACGTTTTCCAGCGTCTTCTGGAATTCAGCGATGGATTTATTGAAATCGCAACGCAGCCGTTCGAACTCGCCGACGAAGGGTTTGTCCAGCGTAATACGAATGTTGCATTGAGAAAGCCGCTCGAGCGCAGCACCAAGTTCCTCGACCGCATGCATCCGGTCCGTCACATCGAAAGCGAATTTCACCACCTTGAAGACGCGGCCCCGATCATCGATGATCGGATTATAGGAGGCCTGAATGAAGACGCGTTTGCCATCCTTGCCAAGGCGCATAAACTGCCCCGTCGAGAAATGGCCCTTTCCGAGTTCCTTCCAGAAATCCCGATAGTCCTGGGACTGGGCATAGGCCGGCTCGCAGAACATCGAATGATGTTTGCCGATAATGTCTTCCGCCGTGTAACCAAGCGTCGAGAGGAAATTTTCGTTGGCGCTGAGGATTTTTCCGTCAGGCGTAAATTCGATCATGGCCTGCGCGCGGGAGAGCGCCGCCAGTTTCCCGTCATCCTCGGCGCTCTTGCGCTTGATCGAGGTGATGTCGGTTGCAATCTTGACCACCTTGTAGGGTTTACCGAAACGGAACACCGGATTGTAGGAAGCTTCGATCCAGATTTCGTCGCCATTCTTGGCCCGACGTCGATACTGACCCTGATCGTATTCGCCACGCGACAGCTTCGCCCAGAAGCTCTTGTATTCGGGCGAGGCCGCATCTTCGGGAGACAGGAACATGCTGTGGGTACGCCCAACGATTTCAGACTGCTGATAGCCGACGGCCTTGCAGAAATTATCGTTCGCTTTCAAAATCTTGCCGGTCAGATCGAACTCGATGATGGCCTGTGAGCGGCTCAGCGCATCAAGCACCGCAGAAGCATCCAGACCGAGTTTGGAAAAGTGAGACATCTTTTTGAACCCTCAAACAGTAATCCATATGCAGACCTGTTCCACCCTCGAAATATAGAGATGAAAAACGGTCGGCCGCCTGCACGCGAAACTAGCCGGACACCGTTAAATAGCGATTAATAATGAACTATAACTATTGATCCGGAGCCTCAATCGACTGCCGGTATGCTTCATCACGAGTATATTCGCCTTGTCTATTTCGGACCGCTTATTTGCCACAGTGCTGATATTTCTGCGCCGGCAACACGATACGGCCTTTCATCGGGGCGGCATTCATTGTTATGCGGGGTTGAAAGATTTGTATTGCAGGAGCGCCGATGACCAAAACCCTGAAATGCGATGTGCTGGTGATCGGCACCGGCATTATCGGTTCCATGGCGGCGCTTTATCTGCAGAATGCCGGACGCGAGGTGGTGCTGCTGGAGCGCGGCGAGGTTGCCCGGGGCGCGAGTTCCGGCAATGCCGGCATTCTGGCCTTCCCCGAAATCATCCCCATTCCGGCTCCCGGCATCATGAAAAAAGCGCCGCGCTGGCTGTTCAATCCGCTCGGCCCGCTCAGTGTGCCGCCGGCCTATGCGGCAAAGATCGCACCCTGGCTGTGGCGTTTCTGGCGCGCGAGCGCCGAGCGTAATTTTCGCCACGGGCTGAAGTCACTCACCGACATCAACCGGCTGGCTGCCATGGAAATGGCCCATGTCGCGGCGATGCCGGAACTTTCGCACCTCGTTTCGAAAACCGGCACGCTCGATCTTTATGACAGCGAGGCAAGTCTTAATGCCGCCCGCAGGGACTGGAACGAAAAGGAAAGCGCCGGTTTCACCTTTCAGCGCGTCGGCCGCCCTGAAATCGAGGAACTGCAGCCGGGTCTCGCGCCGCAGTTCCGCCATGCCATGTTTTCACCGGATGGCCTGCAGGTCTCCGACCCTTACGATTTCACCCGCGCCATTTTCGATCTGGTAATCGCCCGCGGCGCCAGCCTGCGCAAAGGCGAGGCCGAACGCATCGACGCCGTCGGCGAAAGTACGATCGTGACGCTGGAAAATGGCGACAAGATCGATGCCGACAAAGTGGTGATCGCCTGCGGCGCCTGGTCGAGAAAACTTGCCGCTACGCTTGGCAACATCGTGCCGCTAGAAACCGAACGTGGTTACAATACCACGCTTTCCCCTGAGGCTTTCAACCTCACACGCCAGCTTTATTTCAACGACCATGGCTTCGTCGTCACCCCGCTATCGACGGGCATCCGCATTGGCGGCGCGGTCGAACTCGGCGGGCTGGAACTGAAGCCGAATTTCCGCCGTGCGGAAGCCATGCTGAAGAAAGCAGGACGTTTCCTGCCCGGCCTCAAACTGGAAGGCGGGAAACAATGGATGGGGTTCCGCCCGTCCATGCCGGACTGTCTTCCCGTCATCGGCACGGCACGCGCCACGCCCTCCGTCATCTATGCCTTCGGCCATGGCCATCTGGGGCTGACACAATCGGCAGCAACCGCCCGTCTGGTGATGCAACTGGCCAGCGGCGAGGAGACGGAAATCTCGGTCGATCCTTTCCGGCCGGGACGTTTTTCCTGAGTTCAGGAAGACGGAGCTATTTCACCGGCTGCATGGAATCGTCGGGAAACACCACCTCGGCGAAGGACGGATAGACCTTGCGCAGGATGGTGACCTGCTGCTGGTCGCTTACCCGCAGCAAATACCAGTCGGCACCGTCCATCAGCGCCAGCGTATGGGATTTCGCCTCGATCGTCTGGCCACCGGTTTCCATGACCGTTTTCGTCGGAACAAGCGCATAGGGCGTTCCATCAGACGTTTGCGCAAGGCTGATCGCCTGCGTATCCATGGTGAACTCGGTTATCTTGACCGCCGCGAGCGCCATCTGCATCTGCGCAGTCAAGGCGCTGCGCAATTGCTCCACGGTAATACCCGCTTCGCCTGCGATGAATTCAAAGATTTTCGGCGGCACCGTCTTGCCGACGACATCGAAATCCTGTGCGCTCAAAGCCGTCTGAAATCGCTCTATCTGTGTGCGAAGACTGTCCTGCTCGGCAGGTGAGAGATCGCGTGACAAAGCGGGATGCGCAATCGCCACCAGCAGAAACAGACAATATAGCAGACGCTTCATGGCTTGGCCTTTCCGGTTATCCGGCATCGCCCGGTCCCCGCAACGGGAACCGCTCATGAACGGGATCGTTCAGCGCAGCAGGAAGAAACCCGCAGCCGACAGCACGACGAAGACGACCAGGCCACCAAGGAAGCCGGCGGTGGTGAAGAAACCCGCGACCATGGCCAGCATCAGCACGCACAGCATCATGGTGCCGTACTTCGTCAAGGCCAGAAAACCGTTATAGGTCTTTTCGTGCTCGGCATAGTTCATCTCGGCGCCGACTTCGACAGGACCCGTGTGGTGTTCGCTCATTCCGCTTCCCCTTGTGCTCCATCCGTCATGCCCGTTGTGCGGGAAAATCTGCCCGCGAACGATCACGGGCCCATGCCGGATTCTCCGTAGCCAGAGGTAACATGAAGTCGCCGAAAAGCGCAATGCGTTCTCAGTGAAAGAGCGGCAACGGCATGCATCGTTGCCGCTCAACCGGGCAAAACATGTCATAGGGCAACATTCTTTCGCAAACGGTTGAAAAGGGCGGTCCGCCAAGCCGTTTCATGGTGGTTTTGGTTGCTTTTCGAACCGCCTGACCATACACGGGATTCTGTGGGGAGGAACTCTGGAACCTGTGGCAGCGGAAGCACGTGGAGGCGTGGCCGCAGCAGGGGCGCCCGGCTTTGCTCTCCGCCATAAACCCGCAAAGGGCCCGAAAAGGGAAGAGGGGAAAGTTATGAAATCGCTTTTAAAACTAAGTGCGCTGATAGACCTTGCAAGCGAAGCTCTGGGCAAGGTTGCCGGTTATCTCGTGCTCATCTGCTGCCTCGTCAGCGCCGGCAATGCCATGGTCCGTTACGCCCTGAACTACAGTTCAAACGGCTGGCTGGAAATCCAGTGGTACATGTTCGCTTTCATCGTGCTGATCGGCGCATCCTACACGCTGCGCATGAATGAACATGTGCGAGTGGACATCATTTATGGCGCGATTTCACCGCGCAGCCGCATCTGGGTGGACATTATCGGCATCGTGCTGTTCCTGCTTCCCGGCTGCTTTTACCTCGCCTGGCTTTCCTGGCCCATGTTCACGCTATCCTGGCATCAGAGCGAAATGTCCTCCAATGCCGGCGGCCTCATCCGCTGGCCGGTGAAATTCATCATCTTCGCCGGTTTTGCCCTTCTGGTTCTTCAGGGTTTTTCCGAACTCATCAAGCGCATAGGCGCCCTCAACGGGCTTTATGCGCTCGATACGAAGTACGAAAAACCCCTGCAATGATCGCACCGATCTGAACCTTCAGGATATTTCCCATGTTCGAATATGGTATTCTTCCGCCACTGATGTTCCTCGGCATGATCATCTTCATGCTTTACGGATTTCCGGTTGCTTTCTCGCTCGCTACCGTCGGTCTCGTTTTCGGTGTCATCGGCATCTTCACGGAGCATTTTTCGCCGGCCTTTCTTCAGGCCCTGCCGCTGCGCATCTTCGGCATCGTCTCGAACGACCTTCTGCTCGCCATCCCCTTCTTCACCTTCATGGGCGCGATCCTCGAGCGATGCGGGCTTGCGGAGGATCTGCTTGAAGGGACGGGCAAGCTGTTCGGCGCCATTCCCGGCGGCCTCGCTTATGCCGTCATCATCGTCGGTGCGATCCTCGGTGCGATTACCGGCACGGTTGCGGCTTCGGTCATCACCATGGGCGTCATCTCGCTGCCGATCATGCTGAAATATGGTTACAACCCTCGGCTTGCCACCGGCGTCATCGCCGCATCGGGAACGATCACGCAGGTCATCCCGCCTTCGCTGGTGCTGATCGTGCTTGCCGACCAGCTCGGCAAATCCGTGGGCGACATGTATCTGGGCGCCATCGGCCCCTCGATCCTGCAGGTCGCCATCTTCATGCTCTTCATCCTGTTCATGTCGGTCGTGCGGCCGAAGGACCTGCCGGCGCTGCCGCCGGAAGCGCGGGGAGAACTCAACCGGGCGCTGGTGTTCCGCGTGCTGGCGGGCATGATCCCCTCTATCGTGCTGATCTTCCTCGTGCTCGGCACCATCTTCCTCGGCCTTGCAACACCCACCGAAGCCGGTGCGCTCGGGGTCGTGGGCGCCATGGCGCTGGCCGCCGCGCACCGCCGCCTCACCTGGGACCTCATCAAGCAGGGCATGCATTCCACCATGCATATCACCTCCATGGTGGTGTTCATTCTGGTCGGCGCCACCTGCTTCTCCCTCGTCTTTCAGGGCATGGACGGTTCGCTCTGGATCGAGCATATGCTGTCGGGCATTCCGGGCGGCCCCATCGGCTTCCTGATCTTCGTCAACATCTTCATCTTCTTTCTCGCCTTCTTCCTCGATTTCTTCGAAATCGCCTTCATCGTCATTCCGATGCTGGCGCCGATCGCCCAGTCGCTCGGCATCGACCTCATCTGGTTCGGCGTTCTGATCTGCATCAACATGCAGACGAGCTTCATGCATCCGCCCTTCGGATTTGCGCTGTTCTACCTGCGCTCCATCGCGCCGCGCACGGTCAAGACATCGGATATCTACATGGGCGCGATTCCCTGGCTCGGCATGCAGCTCATCCTGGTCGCCATTGTGATCTTCTGGCCGGAATCCGTCACCTACTGGCTGGACAAGGCGCCCGAAGTCGATCTGAATTCCATCAAGATCGAAGTGCCCGCCTTCGGCAATCAGGATGGCAACACCATGCCCAATTTCGGCCAGCCGGGTGGATTGCCGGGCATGCCGAATCTTGGCGAGCCCCCGAAGATCGGACCCTGATCGGCGTCTTGTAAGGACTGGGCGAAACGCTTATGATTGCGGAGTGGAAGACAGGGTTGCGCCCCTGCCTTCCGTTTATTCTCTTTAGAAATGGAACCGGACAGTCACTGACCAGCCTGTCCGGTTTTTCCTAATGACGAATGCAATGCTCAGCGTTTTCCACATCGCATCACCTCCACAGTTGAGAGCAAGGCCTTTGCCGAGGTCGGCGTGGCCAATCCCCGCCGACACTCCGGCTGGTCGCGGAGCCTGCTGCTTTTGCCCACAACGGAATTGATCGTAAATCATCCTTTGTTGTCGGATGCGTGAAGGCATGCGCGCACAACAAAAACCCCGGAGACCGAAATCCCCAGGGCCTTTGCTCGGTCCGCCGTCACCGAATAATCAGAGCTTGCCGTTACGCTGCTGGATCATCATGAAAGTATCGAACGTGTATTCCGCAAGCTGCATCCACAGATAACCTTCGCGCTTGAAGGCGACCTGATCCTCGTAGATCTTCTTGAAGTCCGGATTGGAGGCCGAAATATTGGCATAGACTTCCAGCGCGGCCTTGTAGCAGGCCTCGAGGATTTCCTGGCTGAACGGCCTCAGCACCGCACCTTCAGAGACGAGCTGCTTGATGGCGATCGGGTTTTTCGCGTCGTATTTCGCCATCATGCTGGTGTTGGCGAAGGCGCAGGCGTCCTGCAGTGCCGTCTGGTAGTTTTTCGGCAGGCTGTTCCACTTCTCCAGATTGACGAAGGAGTGGATGACCGGGCCACCTTCCCAGAATGCGGGATAATAGTAATATTTCGCCACCTTCTGGAAGCCGAGCTTGTGGTCGTCATAAGGACCGACCCATTCCGCCGCGTCGATGGTGCCTTTTTCCAGCGCCGGATAGATATCGCCGCCGGCGATCTGCTGCGGCACCACGCCGAGCTTTTCCACCACCTTACCGGCCAGACCGGCGATGCGCATCTTCACGCCCTTGAAATCGTCGACGGTGTTGATTTCCTTGCGGAACCAGCCGCCCATCTGCGCGCCGGTATTGCCCGAAATCATGCCGTAGAGATTGTGCTTGGCGTAAAACTCGTTGAGCAGCTTGTTGCCGTTGCCTTCATAGAACCATGAATTGGTCAGGCGGGCATTGAGGCCGAAAGGTATGGCCGTGCCGATGGCGAAGGTCGGGTCCTTGCCGACGTAATAATAGGAGCAGGTGTGGCACATTTCCACCGTACCGGATGATACGGCATCGGCCGCCTGCAGGCCGGGCACGATTTCGCCGGCGGCAAAGGGCTGGATGGTGAAATTGCCGTCGGTTGCGGCGGCGACATGCTTGGCAATATCTTCCGCGCCGCCATAGATCGTGTCGAGCGATTTCGGAAACGACGACGTCAGGCGCCAGTTGATCTTGGTATTCTGCTGTGCAATAGCGGGCGCGGCCAGCGCTGCCGTGGCAGCTCCCGCAAGCGCACCTTTTTTCATAAAGGAACGGCGATCCATCTATATCCTCCCAGATATGAACGCTGCCCGCAGCTTTGAATTCCCCTCGTTGCTGTTCAGGCATCGCAGCAAAGTAAGCACGGTTAAGGCCCGGCTGACAAGCACCCGCACCAAGAATTAATCGCGGAAAAACCGGCCTTTCCGGGAATTTTCGGAAACTCTGCTTCGTATTTTATTTTCAACTGAAATATCCCGGCATCGCCTTATACTTTAGGCGCATAAAGGATCGTCATAACGCAAAACGCATGCTTGACTTGGCCAGCCGGCAGTCGCACAAATTTCGAAGATTCGTCCCGGAGCCACCATGCCAAAACCCATTATCGCCGTTCCCGCCGACATCCGGCATTTCACCGGAGCCGACTGGCACGCCGCGCAGAACCAGTATGTTTCCGCCGCGCTGAAGGTGGCTGGTGTCATGTCCTTCATCGTCCCGGCCTTCGAAGACGGGAACGAGGTCGACGCCATTCTCGACCGGGTGGACGGCCTGCTCGTGTCCGGCTCCGCCACCAATGTGCATCCTGCCCTTTACGGAAAAGAGGCGCAGGAAAGCGACGGCCCGTTCGATCAGGCCCGCGACGCCACCAGCCTGCCGCTCATCCGCCGCGCCATCGAACGCGGCATCCCGATGCTGGCCATCTGCCGCGGCATTCAGGAGCTGAACGTCGCGCTGGGCGGCACGCTTGCGTCCGAAATTCAGGAGCAGCCCGGCATATGGGACCATCGCAAGCCGGAACATGACGACCGCGACGTGGCCTTCGCCATCCGCCAGCCGGTGCATGTGCGCGAAGGCTCCTGCATTGCACAGCATCTCGGCATGTCGGGTGAAATCCAGATCAATTCGCTGCATCGGCAGGCGATCGCCGAGACCGCGCCACGCCTGCAGGTGGAGGCGACAGCGGCGGACGGCACCATCGAGGCCGTTTCAGTCATCGACGCCAAGGGATTTGCCGTCGGCGTGCAATGGCATCCGGAATATTGGGCTGAGACCGACGCCCCGTCGCGCGCTTTGTTCGAGGCCTTCGGCAAGGCCGTCCACGATTATCGGAACAGCAAGGCATGAACCTTAGCTGATCCCCCTCGGCTCACAGGAACACAAAAAAGGGGCAAACCTGAAGGCCTGCCCCAAGTCTGGGAGGAGGATTTAGCGCTTTGCGCGTTTCTTCTGTCGGTAGACGTCGGCAACGACCGCGGCCACGATGATCAGGCCCTTGACGATTTCCTGATAATAGGCATCCACCCGGAGGAAGGTGAAGCCAGACGTCATGACACCGAGGATGATGGTGCCGATCACCGTTCCGGTGATGCGGCCTGCACCGCCGGCGAGCGATGTGCCGCCGATGACGGCTGCGGCGATGGCGTCGAGTTCATACATCACGCCCATGCCGGCCTGCGCCGTCTGTGCGCGGGCGGCGGTGACGACACCGGCGAGACCGGCGAGCAGGCCAGCGATGGCATAGACCTTGATCAGATGCGCCTCGATATTGATACCGGACACGCGTGCCGCCTGCTGGTTGGCGCCGATGGCATAGGTGAACTTGCCGTAGCGAGTGTAACGCAACGCCACGTGGAAGATGACAGCGACGACGAGGAACACCACAACCGGCCAGATGCCCGTGCCGATGAAGTTGAAACCGTCCGTCAGACCGGAGATCGGCTGACCCTTCGTATACCACTTGGAAAGACCACGCGCCGTCACCATCATGCCAAGCGTTGCGATGAAGGGCGGGATTTTGGTGCGGGCGATGAGTTGCCCGTTGATGAAGCCCGCAAGGGCACCAGCCAATATGCCGACGGCGAGCGGTATGAAGAAGGGCAGATCGGTCAACCCCGGATAAAGCGCCCGCGGCCATGTGGACGATTGCGCCACGCTGGCGGACAGCATCGCCGTCAGGCCGACGACGGAGCCGGAAGAGAGATCAATACCGCCGGTGATGATGACCTGCGTGACACCAACCGCGATGATGCCGATCACCGAGACCTGCAGGATCATGATCGTCAGGCGCTGCTGGTTCATTAGAAAGCTCTGGCCGATGAAAATCCAGCCGAGAATTTCGTAAACCAGCGCGATGCCGATCAGCACGAAAAAGATATTGGCCTCCGGCGGGATGCGCCGGTGCGGCTTGCGTCCGGATTTTGCGTCCAACTCTGTGTTGGCGGCGGCGTTCGTATTCATAGTCATTCCTCCTCGAGAAATCCCGACGCGCCTCACCGCGATGCGAGATCCATCACTTTAACCTGCGTGGCTTCACTTCTATCGAGGAAGCCCGTCACCCGACCTTCATGCATGACCATGACACGGTCGCTCATACCCAGAACCTCCGGCATTTCGGAGGAAATCATGATGACGGCGACGCCCTGGCGCGCCATCTCGCAAACCAGCTTGTGAATTTCCGCCTTGGCCCCGACATCGATGCCGCGTGTCGGCTCATCCAGAATGAGAATACGCGGCTTGGTCAGCATCCAGCGGCCGATCAGCACCTTTTGCTGGTTGCCGCCCGACAGGTTCTCGATGCGCTCGTAAAGATGCGGCGTCTTGACCCGGAGCTTGCGGCACATCTCCTCGCAGGCATCCGACAGCGCATTTTCCTGCACGAAGCCATTGGCGACATATTTGTCCTGCAGGACGGCGATCTGCATGTTCTCCAGAATATTCAGGATCAGCAGGCATCCCGTGTCCTTGCGATCCTCCGTCAGAAACGCCATGCGGTGACTGATGGCCTTCGTCGGGCTGTCGATCGAAACCGGCTTGCCGTCGATTGCAATCGTGCCCGAGGATGCGGGCGTTACACCGAACACCGTTTCCGCCACATTGGAGCGGCCCGATCCGACAAGGCCGGCAACGCCGAGAATTTCACCGGCGCGCACCTCGAAGGAAATGTCGTGGAAAACGCCGTCAAGCGTGAGATTCTTGACCGAAAACACCACGTCGCCGATCGGAACCTCTTCCTTTGGGAACATCTGGGTGATTTCACGGCCCACCATCATGCGGATGATGTCATCACGCGTTACATCGGTCGAGGCGTGGGTGCCGATATATTTGCCGTCGCGGAAAACCGAAAATTCATCGGCGATCTCGAACAGCTCGTTCATCTTGTGGGTGATGTAGACGATACCGATACCGCGTTCCCGGAGATCGCGGATGATGCGGAAGAGATGCTCGACCTCGCGCTCCGTCAACGCGGATGTCGGCTCGTCCATGATGAGAACGTCGGAATCATAGGAAACCGCCTTGGCGATCTCGACCATCTGGCGACTTGCCACCGAAAGCTCGCCGACGCGGGTTTCCGGGTCGAGATCGATGCCGAGTCTTTCCAGCAGCGTTTCGGTGCGGCGATACATTTCGCCATGGTCGATGAGGCCCAGCCGGTTCTTCGGCTCGCGTCGTATCCAGATGTTTTCCGCCACCGTCATATAGGCCATCAGGTTCAGTTCCTGATGGATCATGGCAATGCCGTTTTCCAGCGCATCGAGCGGGGAATCGAGACGTATGTCGGCGCCTTTCAGGCGAATTTCTCCACTGTCCGGCTGGTAGATGCCGGCCAGGATCTTCATCAGCGTCGATTTTCCGGCGCCATTCTCGCCCATCAGCGCATGCACGGTGCCGCGCTTCAGCTTGAACTGCACATCATCAAGCGCCACGACGCCGGGAAATTCCTTGCGTATGCCTTCCGCAGCGAGAAGATACTCCGCATTCGGCACGGCTCCGCTGGCGCGCACGGCGGCCATTGTCGATGGACTGACGACCATCTCATCCTCCACAATAGACAAAAATGACCGGAAACAGGCTTTGCCAGATGGCGCACCTTGCCTCCGGGGAGGCTTGCAGCGCCATGTCGATCACGACACGAAAGGCGCTGCAACACTTTGAATTCACTGAAATTCAATCGTAATCCGCTTGCGCACCGAAGCTTGTCTTCGGTGCCGTCGGAAACCGGCATCTGCCTCCAATATCGATCTGAACGGGCGCAGATGCCGGAAGGCGGCCGTTAGTTCTTGGCCACGTAGTCCTTGACGTTTTCAGGCGTGACGAGCTGGAAAGGAATGTAGACCTTCTTCTCCACCTTGTCGCCCTTGACGAGCTTCAGCGCGGCATCGAGAGCGCCCTTGCCCTGCCCTGCCGCATCCTGGAACACCGTCACATCCAGATCGCCCGCCTGCATCGCGGCAAGGGCGTCCTGCGTGGCGTCAACGCCGGCGACGACATGGCTCTTCATGTCCTTGCCTGCGGCCTTCAGGGCCTGGATCGCGCCAATCGCCATTTCATCGTTGTTGGCGATGACGGCATTGAATTCGATGCCGCTGGAGAGCCAGTTGGTCACAAGGTCGGAACCCTGCGTGCGCTGCCAGTTCGCGGTCTGCTCTTCAACAACCGAAATGCCCTTGCATTCGTCGGTCTTCAGAACGTCCTTGGCAGACTGCGTGCGCATGCGCGCCGCCTGATTGGAAAGCTCACCCATCATGATGACCGCATTGCCCTTGCCACCGAGAAGGCGGCAAACTTCTTTCGCTTCAAGCGTGCCGGCCACCGTCTCATCGGAGGCGACGAATGCCTGGCCGTCCGGCAGGCTATCGACGTTCACCGGCTGGCGGTTGACGTAAACCAGCGGAATCTTGGCGTCGGCGGCGAGCTTCGACATGGCCGCCGTCGCATCCGTATCAACCGGGTTGACGATTATCGCATCGACCTTGGACGCGATGAAATTCTGGATCTGGCTCTGCTGCTTGGCAACGTCGTTCTGGGCGTCCTCGACCTGCAGGGTCACGCCCTTCAGTTCCTTGGAATAATCCTGCATGCCGTTGCGCAGCACGGTCAGGAAGTTGTCGTCGAACAGCGCCATCGAGACGCCTACGGTCTCCGCATGCGCCGCCGTGCCCAGAAGCACAGACATGGCTGCGCCGATGATAAATTTCTTCATTGTTTTCTCCTCCTCGGTGTCCGGCGCCACCTCTCCCAGCCGGAGGCGAACCCGAGAGCCCGCCGCTACCTCCTCACAGCCAGAAAACGGAATAATGAAACCGATTTTCTGTCTGTTCGATATATTTATTCCATTTTTGGTCCGAACGTCAATGCTTTCTTCACGGCAGGGCGGCGAAGCGGCACACAAGGCGGTGATTAAGGAGGATTTCAGGAGGAAGGAGTTCCGGGGCGGACTGCCGGGAACCGTACTGATGCTTTTTCAACGTCGCCCCCGCCCGTCAGGCGAGGATCGATAAGCTGTTGAAATCATGGATCCTCGGGCCGAAACCGAGGATCACCAAGAATATGGCAAAGGGTCCGTTTTCAATGCCGGACCCGCAGACCCCGCCATTGGCAAGGCCACCGGCAGATCACATCTTTTCGCTTGCCGCGCCCATGTGAGGCACCATTCCACCGGCGAAAATACGCGATAAGGGAACGGGTTCAGCAGAATGGGCGTGTTGGTGCACCACGTTCTATCGATGGGAACCGGGCATGACATCGGCGGGAATCGGGCAGACATATTTGCTGCCCTCGGTCTTTTCCTGCCATTCCCTTTTGGCACTGGCGAGCAGTTCCGGCGAGGTCATCAGCGCAAAGCCGGTCGACGCGAGTGCTTTGGCGGCATGGGCCATGGCCTTGTGAGCGGCGGGGCTTTTGCCCTGCGCCACCACCTGCCAGGTATGCGGATTGGTGCCGATCGCCCAGGCGGGCGTCCAGCACTGTGCGGTTGGCGTCACCCAGCTGACATCACCGACATCGGTGGAACCCGCCCGGAAATGCGACTGGCCCTCGAAATCGCGCAAGCCGAGATGCAGGGGTGTCGATCCGTCGATCTTCCGGTTGGAAAAGACATCGCCCTTTATCTGGTAGAGCCTGATGCTGCTTTTGATCGCCTCGTCAGTGAAAGTGTCCTGAATGCGTTTGGCAAAAGCGATATCCGCCTCATCAAAGGCGATGGGGCCTAGCGCCACCATGTTTTCATGCATCGCCGTTTCCAGCGTGATGTTGGGCAGGAGATTGGTGGAGGCGGTATCGAAGACGATTTCCACCTCTGTTTCGGTCATCATCGCCGCGCCGCGCGCGACCTTATCCACCCGCGCGGCAAGATCGAGCGCCTGACGCATTTCCGGGGCGCGGATCAGGTAGAGCGCTTCGGCCTTCGCCTGCACCACATTCGCCGCCTTGCCGCCGGTATCGGTGATTGCATAATGCACCCGGCAATCCTGCGGCATGTGTTCGCGCAGGAAATTGACGCCGACATTCATCAATTCGACGGCATCGAGCGCCGAACGCCCTAGATGGGCAGCGTTGGAGGCATGGGCCGCAACACCCTTGAAACGGTAAAAATATTCCAGCACGGCCAGATTATTGGTCGAGCGCACGCCGTTGAAGGGCGCGGGGTGCCACGTCAGCGCCGCATCGACATCGTCGAACAGCCCGGCACGCACCATGAAGGTTTTGCCGGAACCGCCCTCCTCGCCGGGGCAGCCGTAATAACGCACGGTGCCGGGCAGATTATTGGCTTTCAGATGCCGGGCGAGCGCAATAGCGGCCATCAATGAGCCGACGCCAAGCAGGTTGTGGCCGCAGCCATGGCCGGTGGCGCCCGCCTCGCGCGGCTGCACCTCGGCCACGTCGGCCACCTGGCTCATGCCGGCCAGCGCATCGAATTCACCGAGAAAAGCAATGACCGGCTTGCCGCTGCCGAATTCGCCGATGAAGGCCGTCTCCATACCTGCCACTCCACGGCGAACCGCAAAGCCGTTTTCCTCAAGCGTGGCTGCCAGAACGCCGGCAGATTGCTGCTCCTCGAATTTGAGTTCGGCAAAATCCCAGATGCTGTCACTTAAGGTGGTGAAATCAGGCTTCATTGCCTCGACTTCGGCGGCAATCGACATCACGGCGTCACGGTTCATGGCTTGTCCTCGCATTTCCGCCCTTTGCGGGCACGCGCAAGCGCTTCGGCAGATGCACCGCCAAATTCCTGCGCTTCATAATGGAAAGCCCGCGCCGGGGTCCACCTCCGGCGCGGGCATAGTGGATCAGTTATCGACCGAGACTTCCCAGAGGCGCGCGTTCGACTGCCAGACCGGCTGGCCTTTCAACTTCTTCGTCGCGCCCCAGACATCGACCATGTCGTAAAGGAAGATGCCCGGCATTTCCTTCAGCATCAGCTCATGGAACTCATCGAAAATCTTCTGGCGCTTAGTCTGATCGGCCTCCACATAAGCGGCCTTCATCAACTCTATCGCCTTCGGATCGTCCCACATCAGGGAGGCATTCTTGTCCTTGTTGCCGACATAGAAGGCATACATCAGGGCCGGGTCGAGACGCGGGGCGACCGACTGCGAGATCACCTGATAATTGCCGGAGCGGCGACGATCCACCTGCGTGGCATAGTCCAGCACCTCGATCTGCACATTGAGACCCGCCTGCTGCATCATGGCCTGCGCCATGACGGCAGCCGGGAAACTCGGCACGTTGCCGCGCTTGTTGGCGATGATGGAGATCGGCTCTCCCTTGTAACCGGCGGCCTCCAGCTCCTTCTTCGCGGCCTCGACATCATAGACCGGGCGCTTTTTCTGGGCCTCGTCATAATAAACCGAGTCCTGCGAGACCATCGAGCCGTTGGCTTCACCCGTGCCGTTCGATGCGGCGGCGACCAGTTCATCGAGATCGAGCGCCATCGCCATGGCGCGGCGCACGCCGGGATTGCTCAGCACCTTGTCGCGGGTCTGGATATAGAACAGGTTTTTGCCGTTGTTACGGGCAACGATCAGCTGCATCTTCTCGTTGGTCTTGAACTCCGGAATGAGATCGGGCGAAATTTCGGCCGTGTCCAACACGCCGGATTCGAGACCCGCCTTCACCGTCGAAGCATCCGGAATGACCATGAACTTGATGCCATCGGCGAGCGGCCGCTTGGAGCCGACCATACCGTCCGGCTTGCCGTCATTTGCCGGCGAAACATAATCGGCAAATTTTGCGAGGCGGATATATTCGCCTTTCTTCCACTCGTCCCACTGGAACGGCCCGGTGCCGATGGGCTTGGCGAAGCTGCCATCGGCAGCAACCGATTCCGGCGAGATCATGCCGGTATAACCGCATTCCGGCCGCGACATCAGGCCGAGGAAAACGGCGGAGGGTTTTTCAAGGGTGATCTCGACCGTGGATGCATCCGTAGCCTTGACGCCGGTGACATGCGCTGCGCCGCCCTCGGCGAAATCGTTGAGGCATGCCCATTTGGTTTCCGGCTTCAGATAGCGCGTCCAGTTCCAGACGACATCCTTTGCGGTGAGCGGCTTGCCATTGTGGAATTTCACGTCCTTGCGCAGCTTGAACATATAGGTCAGGCCGTCAGGCGAAACGTCAAAGCTCTCGGCGAGAAGCGGCTTCACCTCGCCGGCATTGTTATAACCGACAAGGCCTTCGACGATGTGCAGGATCACCCCATCCGTATTGCCGTCGCGGTTCACGCCGGGATTGTTGCTGCGCAGATCCGAGCTTTGGGCGATGGTGATGTCGCGGGCCGCCGCGATATTGGCCGTTACCAGCAGGGCAACGCCTGCGAGAAGAAGTTTTTTCACTGTTCTACCCTCTTTGTTGTCGTTGATATTGATTGATTAAAAACCGTCCCAGCAGGCCTGTGCCAGCCGGCCGATCGTTTCGAGCGCGATGGTGTATCCCGGCGTACCGTCAGGCATCACCTGCGGCACCTCGTCGGTATAGGTGGTGATGATGAAGGACGGCGCGCCGTTTCTGTAGACGATACCGGCATCCATGCGCCCGCGCTTGCCGCGACCGCTCTTGCTGGCCACCACGGCCTCGAAAGGCAGGCGGGAGCGGATTCCATACCGCAAAATCTGGTTCTTCAGGGTCTGCATGGCCCATTCGCACAATTGCGGGCTGCAACCGAGCTTTGCCTGCGCATCAGGTGAGGATTGCGCATCGAGAATGGTCTGCAGCAGCAGTACCTGATCCGCCGCCGAGGTGGTGGTGACGGTCTTCAGCGGATGGTCAGCCGCCAGCGCCAACGGCGGGATGAGGAAACGGTGGTGGGTATTTTCCATGCCGAGCGATTTGCAATAGCCGTCCACCTCTTCCAGCGTCAGCCTTTCCAGCACCATCTTGGTGCAGACATTGTCGCTCAGCACCATCATGCCGGCGACGGCATCGCGTAGCGAAATGACGATGCCCGGCGTCATATAACGGAACATGCCGCTCGCGACCTCTTCCGCCAGTCGCTTTTCATAGGTGACGGGCTGGTCGAGATCGATCCGCCCTTCGCTGGCGGCCTTGAGCACGGCCATCATGATCGACGTCTTGCGGGTGCTGCCCGATGGCGTCTCCTCGTTTTCTCCGCGCCCGATCTCTTCACCGGTGAGGAGATTGCGCACCATGAAGCGCGTCACAAAAGGCTGTGCATCACAGATCGCATTCAGTTGGGCAGCCACGGTCATAGTCATCTTCCTGTTAAACTTCATCTTCCAGACGCCATTTGAGTGTCACGCCGCCCTTTTCATTCTGGTCGAGGGCGGGAATGGCCGAGAGCAGCCGGCGCGTATAGGCCTCTCTCGGACTGTCGAAAATCGTGTCGCGGTCGCCCTCTTCGATGATGCGACCGTCCTGCATGACGACGACACGGTCCGCCACCTGCTCCACCACGCCGAGATCGTGGCTGATGAACAGGCATGAAAAACCGTAACGTTTCTGCAGATCGGAAAAGAGATCGAGCACCTGCGCCCGAACCGTCACGTCAAGTGCTGAAACCGGCTCGTCGGCGATCAGGAACCTCGGGCGGCGGGCAATGGCGCGGGCAATCGCCACGCGCTGGCGCTGGCCGCCGGAAAGCTCGTGCGGATAGCGGGCGGCAAAGTCAGCGCCGAGCCCCACTTCCTCCAGCGTTTCCAGCGCCCGCTTGCGCTTGGCCGCCTGATCGAGACCCGGCACGAGGCGTAGAGCCTCTTCCACCAGCGCCAGAATGGTCATGCGCGGATCGAGCGAGGAATAGGGATCCTGAAACACCATCTGGCAATTCAGGCGATAATCCTTCCAGTCCTCGTTGCGCTCGCGGCCCTGAAAGCGGATATGCCCTTCGCTCTCCTGCACAAGCCCGGCAATGGTGCGGCCAAGCGTCGTTTTGCCGGAACCGGAACCGCCGACGAGCGCCACGACTTCGCCCTCATGAATATCGATGCTGACGCCATGCAGCGCCCGCTTCGGTTTGGCTTTTTTCACCAGGGATTTGCGACCGGCATAATCCACAACGATATCGCGGGCCGAAACCATTGGTGCCTTGGAGGTGTCGATACTGCGCGGCTCACCACGAAACGGCAGGGAGGAAAGCAGCTTTTTCGTATAGGGGTGCTGCGGCGCGTCCAGCAGGTCCTCGGTGCGGCCCTGTTCGACGATCGTGCCTTTTTCCATCACCACAATGCGGCTGGTATAACGTGCCACCATCGGCAGATCGTGACTGATGAGGAGAACGGCGGTGCCTTCCGCCCGTGTCAGCTCCACCATCAGTTCCATGACATCGCGCTGGATGACCGCGTCGAGCGCCGTCGTCGGCTCATCGGCGATCAGCAGGGCTGGTTTCAGCAGCATGACCGAGGCCAGCATGATGCGCTGGCGCATGCCGCCGGAAAACTCGTGCGGATAGGCCGTCAGCGCACCTTCCGGATCGCGGATGCCGACACGGCGCAGCATGTCGAGAATTTTCTCGCGGCGCTCTTCAGGCGACAACTTCGTGTGAAGGATCAGCCCCTCTTCCAGCTGCCGGCCAATCGTCATTGACGGATTGAGGGAGGTCATCGGCTCCTGAAACACCACGCCGATCTCCGCGCCGCGCAGACGCCGCAGATCCTTCACCGGCAGGGACATGACATCCTGGCCCTTGTAGATGATCGACCCGCCGGTGACGGCGATGGCCGGCGGCAGAAGCGATATGAGCGCGCGGGTGGCAAGCGTCTTGCCCGAGCCGCTTTCGCCGACGATGCCGAAGATTTCGCCCGCGGCAATATCGAATGAGACATCCTTGACCACCCGATGGCCGGTTCTGGCGACTTCGAGCGAAAGGCCGCGAACGGTGAGAAGTGTATTGTCCGTCATTTGAGACCTCTCATGCGCGGGTCAAGCCTGTCGCGAAGGGCATCGCCCAGAAGATTGATGCCAAGCAGCGTCAGTGCGATGCAGAGACCGGGGAAAAGCCCGAGCCAGACGGCCTGCTGGATGAAGGGCCGGCCGGCGGCCAGCATGTTGCCCCAGGTGGGGGCCGGCGGCGGCACGCCGAGGCCGAGGAAGGAGAGCGCGCTTTCCGACAGTATGGCCCAGCCGAACATGGAGGTGGCAAGAACCGTGATCGGCGCGATGCAATTGGGCAGGATGTGGCGGAACATGGTGTAGATCTCGCCATTGCCCATCACGAGCGACGCCTCGATGAATTCCCGCTCACGCAGAGAAAGCACCGCACCGCGCACCACGGGGCCATGGATGGCGTATAGGCGATGCCGAGCGCGAAGATGATGCCATACTGATTGGCACCGAAAACCGCGAGCAGGCCGAGCGCCAGCAGAATGCCCGGGAAGGCCAAGAGCGCATTGTTGATGGCCATGATGACGCCATCCACCCAGCCCCGCGCATAACCGCTGACAAGGCCGATCAGCGTACCGAAGATCGTCGCGAAGCTGACCGTCAGGAAGCCGATCCAGACACTGGCGCGCGCGCCGACCATCAGGCGGCTCAAAACATCGCGCCCGAATTCATCGGTGCCGAGAAGATGGCTGGCGCTTGGACCGGCCAGACGCGAGGCAAAACCGAGCTTCATCGGGTCATAGGGGGTCCAGAACAGACCGGTTGCGGCGGTGATGAGCAGGAGGGCGATGAGAAAACCGCCGATAAGCCCGTTAAGTGTGAACTTTTTCATTCGGCAACCACACGCGGATCGAAGAGAGGATAAAGAAGGTCGACGAACAGGTTGACCAGCACATAGGACAGCGAGACGAACAGCAGGCAGCCTTGTATGACCGGATAGTCGCGGGCAAAAATACTGTCGACCATCAGCCGTCCGAGGCCGGGAATGGTGAACACCGTTTCGATGACGGCGATGCCGCCAAGGAGATTGCCGAGGATGAGGCCGATCATCGTCCAGGTCGGGCCGAAGGCGTTCTTGAAGGCGTGCCGCCAGAGCACGGCGCTTTCCGAAAGGCCCTTGGCACGGGCATGGGTAATGTAATCCAGCCGCAGAACCTCCAGTGTCGAGGCGCGCGCCATGCGGATCAGAACGCCCATTTCGTGGATCACCAGCGTCATGACGGGCAGGACGAGATAGAGCATGCCACCGACGAGATTATCGCTGATCGACACATATCCCAGCACCGGCAGCCAGCCGAGCTTGAGGCCGAAGAACAGAAGAAGCAGCAGGCCCAGCCAGAATGTCGGGATGGAGAGGAGCAGGGTTGCCGTTCCCACCAGCGCAAGATCGGTCAGGCTATTCTGTTTCCAGGCGGCGATCACACCGGCCGGAACCGCAATCAGGCTGGCGAGCAGCACGGCGACCACGACGATCTCGGCGCTGACGAGAAAACGCGACACGACCAGCGGCAGCACCGCCTCATCATTGACGATGGAGCGGCCGAAATCGCCCTGCACCACATTGCCGGCCCAGATGAGGAACTGTTGCGGCATGGATTTGTCGAGGCCGAGTTCGGTCCTCATGGCTTCAATCTGCTCCGGTTGCGCCATGTCGCCCAGCATCAGGGCAGCCGGATCACCCGGAATGAAGCGGATGAGCGCAAAGACCGTGATCGACACGAATGCGATCGTCGGCAGCGCCATCAAAAGACGGCTCAGTATGAATCTTATCATCGGTTCCCCACGATTGATGGCGGGGAATGGTATCCCGCCTCTATCGGTTTCGTTGTTGGTGACTATGACGGATTGATAAATAAGGCGCAATATTATGCATAAACGTCATATATCTATGCAGAATGACGGCGCGTTTCATCCTGATGAGGATAATGAGATTTTCCGCCCAAAATCCCGTTTTCAGTCGATTTTTTGCGAAAGCTGGATTTCCCGCTTCAAGGCATCGCTCAGCGCCTGCGCAGCGATGGACAGCGGTGCGCCGGAAGCACGGGCTAGGCCGAATTCCTGTGTGGCCTGCGGAACGAATGGCCGGGGGACAACGGGAAGATGCCGGTAGAGGTTGGCATAAAAACTGCTGATGATCGTCACTCCCAACCCGTGCGCGACATAGGCGCAGGCGGAACTGTTGGTGTGGGTCTCGATCTTCACCATCGGCTTGACGCCGGCCTTCTTGAAGACCTGATCGAGCGCCATGCGGTTCGGCCGCTGCCGGCCGATCAGAATGAGCGGAACATTGCGTAGGTCCTTGACGGTAATTTCATCGAGCTCGGCCAAGGGATGATCCTCCCGCACCACACAGACGCTCTTGCCGGTCGCGACACGCTCCACATCGATGCCCGGCCCGATCTCTCCTTCCATCCGCAGGAAACCGAGATCGATCACCCGCTCGCCGACGAGCTTGTTGATGGCCGTCGTCGTTTCGAAAAAAGTCTCGATGCGAACGCCGGGAAAATCCCTGACATAGTCGATCAGCATGGCGGGCGCGAAATTTTCCCACATGCTGCTCGGCAGGCCGATGCGGACAATTTCCGGGCCGGCCGCGCCATTGCGCAAATCCTCGGCGTGGCCGGACATGCGGTCCACGGCAAGCAGCACGTTTTCCGCATCCCGCGCGAGCAGCACCGCCTCCGGCGTCGGGATCAGCCGCCCCTTGTCGCGGGCAAACAGTGTCAGCGACAGGTCGGCCTCAAGTTGGGCCAGAAGCCGGCTGATACCGGACTGGCTGAGACCCATGGCCTTGGCGGTGGCGATGGTGGAGCCGGTGGAAAGAAGCGTGCGCAGAACTTCGAGCTGCTTGATGTTCATGAGGCCAGCACCATGGGTGAAGAGACGAGCCGGTTTCGGTTCAAACGTTTTGCCGCCGATAGACCTTGATGTCACCGGTTTTTTTGCGTCACCACTTGGCCGGCACGGTCGCCGGTTACAATTCCACCTCATAGACGGTGTCATGGGTGGCTACGCGCGCCTCTCCCGAGGGCGTCACCCAGCCGCGAAACATGCCTGATGTATTGTATGGCGCGGATATGCCGCCTTCGGCATCGATTGCGACGAGACCCGCGCCGATATCGTAGGGCGCCAGATCCTTGTGGACGAGATTGCCGGCGGCGGTCTCCAGATCCTGCCCGAGATAGGCGACACGCGATGCGATCTCGTGGCCGACGACATAACGGATGAAAAATTCGCCCTTGCCGGTGCCGGAAACGGCGCAGGCCCCATCCCGCGCATAGGTGCCAGCCCCGATCACCGGGCTATCGCCCACCCGGCCATCCGGCTTGTTGGTGTAACCGCCGGTCGAAGTAGCCGCCGCGAGATGCCCCGCCGCATCGAGCGCCACCGCGCCGACAGTCCCGTGTTTTTCGTTTTCCGTCGCTTCCGTACCGGCGGAGGCATGGCGCTTCATCGCCGCCAGCGCTTCAAGACGCTTTTGGGTGGTGAAATAGGATTGAGGCTCGGTGGCGAGCCCCTTTTCCTTCGCGAAGCGGTCGGCCGCCTCTCCCGTCAGATAGACGGCACGCTCATCCGCCATCAGCGCACGGGCCGCCTTTACCGGGTTGCGGATGGCGCGAGAGGCGCTGATCGCACCTGCCGCCAGCGTTTCACCATCCATGATCGAGGCATCGAGTTCGTGAATGCCGTTTTCGTTGAGCGCCGCCCCGTGGCCGGCATTGAAATGCGGACTGTCCTCCATGACGACGACCGCCGCCTCAACCGCTTCAAGCGCCGTTCCGCCAGCCTTCAGCACGCCATAACCGGCGCGCAGGGCCGCTGCCAGATCGTCGCGCGCAGCAGCCCACTCCCCGGCCGTCATGCTGTCTTCCGGCATCACGCCGCAACCACCGTGAATGGCCAGTGCGATCTTCGTCATGTGCTCACTCCCTCGTCGCCCCGCCAGCGGCAGGGCCTCTTATCATCAATGAAAGGCGATATCGCCGATGACCCGCACCCGGACCCGCCGCGCGCCGCCCGGCAGATAGGCGATCGGAATATCCTCCACCTCAAGCGTCTTGAGGCTCGCCCGCTCCGCGCCGCATGCGACCGCGGCGTTCTGCGCCTCAGTCTCGGCTTTCGCAAGGGCTTCATCGCGGCTCAGGCCGGAAAAGACCTGATCGACCTCTCCGGAAACCTGCGCCATTGCCGCGCCGAGCGCATTGGCAACGCCGGCATTTTCAACACGCAACACTTCCGACGCACCCGGAACCGTCTCGGGAATCAGGAACGCCCCGCCGCCGACGGCAACAAGCGGCACGTCTTCGGCCGACGTCTTCATCTGGTCGAAACTGTCGGCCACCATGTCACGGATGCGTTGAAGCGTGGCCTGCACGAAAGACGGATCAAGGTCTTTCACACGGTCGCGGTCACCCATCTCGATCAGGCCGGCGGCAACGGCGATATCCGATGTCGTCAGCGTCTCGCCGCCGAAAACGCGGGCTTCCGTCAGGATGCGATAACCGACCGAGCGCGGACCGATCTTGCCCGTCTCAGGGTCGACGATGGTGCCGCCGCCGAGTGCAATTGGCAGGAGGTCGGGCATACGGAAGAGCGTGCGCACCCCGCCAATATGAACGATATTGTTCGCCTCGCGCGGAAAACCGCCGACAAGGCAGCCGATATCGGAGGTGGTGCCGCCGACATCCACCACCATGGCATCGGAAAGACCGGTGAGGAAGGCCGCACCGCGCATCGAGTTCGTCGGGCCGGAAGCGAAGCTGTGCACGGGGTTGGCGGCGGCCACATCCGCAAGCGCCACGGTGCCGTCATTCTGGGTCAGATAAAACGGCGCCTTCACGCCCGCTTCGCGCAGCGCATCCGAAAATGCCTGAACCGTGGTCTTGCCGAGCGTTTGCAGCGCTGCGTTCAGGAGAGCTACATTTTCCCGCTCCAGCAGCCCAATGCGGCCGAGCGTATGGGAAAGCGTGATGCGTGCATCAGGGATCACCGAACGGACGATTTCCGCCGCCCGCACCTCGCACTCCGTCGTCAGCGGCGAGAACGTTGCAGAAATGGCAATGGAGGTGATGCCCGCATCGCGGATTTTCATCGCCGCTTCGCGGATTTCATCGGGAACCATCGGCACCAGCGGGCTGCCGTCATATTCATGGCCGCCATGGACCATGAAGATCAGCGGATCGACGGCATCGCGCAGATCTTTCGGCCAGTCGCACATGGGCGGCAGCGAAGAACCTGTTGGCAGCGCGATGCGGATGGCCGCAACCCGCTCCAGCCGGGCGCGCTCCACCACAGCATTGGTAAAGTGCGTGGTGCCGATCATCACCGCATCAATCGGCCGGTCCGCCGCGCCGACATGGCCTGCCACATGGGCAAGCGCCGCCTTGACGCCGGATAGGACATCCTGCGTGGTCGGAACCTTGATGGAAGCGACGATGGTGTCTCCATCGATCAGAACGGCATCCGTATTGGTGCCGCCAACGTCAATACCGATGCGTTTCATGGGAATACCGATCTGAAATCAATGTCATAACCGAAGGCGCGCGGGCCGACGGCGGCGATGCCGGCAGGTGTCGTCAAAAGCTCCGGCGCCGGCAGGGCGACAACCGTGACGCGCTGGCCGTAACGCACCGATTCCGTACCGATGGCGCCGCCGGAAACAGTATCGAGAAGGCAGAGCAGGTCCGGCGTCATGGCGACCGGCTGGCCATCGCGGAAGGCGACCGCCCATTCGTTCTGGAAGGCGAGTTCCATGCGCGAACCGCGGTCGGCATCGATGCCTTCAATCGTCGTGCTGCCGCGCAGGAAACCGCCGGTGGTCTCACGAGCAACATCCACCACCTTGCCGCGGAACAGCTGCTTGCCGCCCTCATGGTCAAGAACCGCCAGAACCGGATCGTCATGGCGTGCACGCGCTGCCATCACTGCGCGCCCGAGTTCGGTCGCCTTGGTGACGGTGTAATGAATGCCCCACTCCTTCACTTCCTTGCCGGTGCGCGGCGCCTTGCAGGTGGCGGCAGTGGAACCGACTTCGGTGCAGACCTTGCGCGAGATGCGTTCCATCCATTTCCACGAGGCAGCGCGCGTCACGATCACCTGATTATCGCGCACATCGACGAGCGACAGCGGGAACATCGGGAGGTTGCCGATGGCAAAGGATGTCATCTGCGCTTCGGGATAGGCGCGTCCCATGGCATCGGCATTCACGACCGGCCGGTCGAGTACGGCGGCGGCGAGGAAGGATGACAGCGCATTCGAACCGCCGATTTCCACGCTCATGATCGCCCGGAACGGCTTGCCGAGATAATCCTCCATCACCTCGACGGCGCGGGCAAGATGCACGGGGTCCCCCAGCCGCTCCTGACCGACAAGCGGCGCACCCATCTTGGAGACGACGGCAACCATGTCATCATCGGCAAGCGCCATGGGGTCCATGACCTTCACCCGCCTGCCCTCGGCATAAAGACGGCGCAGATTGAGCGTCGATATATAGGGGTTGCCACCGCCGCCGGTTCCAAGAATCCAGGCGCCGGTGGCCAGAGGTTCAATATCGTCTTCGGAAAATTCCTGGATCATGCGTCATCCTCGGGCATGCCGCAGCCTTTCCGGCCGCAGGCGATGCTCCTTCCCTTTGAAGTTCCAAGTCTGGCCAACCCCGCCTTTGTGGCGGGGCCGGTTTTCATGAGGCGGAGATCACTCCGCCTTGCAGTCCCAATGGAAATTGGAGAAGTTCAGGTCCCAGCTCTGCATGGGAATGAACTCGTAACCCTGAAGGCACTTGTTCGCCGCATAACGGCGGTTCGGCGCAACGGCCCAGACATCCGGCTGAAGATCGGCGATCTTCGCCTGCAGTTCCTTGTAGGTGGCGTTCTGCTCGTTCACATCCGTGGTGGCGCGAACCTTGTCGATCAGCCCGTCGATTTCCGCATTCTGCAACCATTCCATCGACATCCAGGTGCCGGAGGCCTTGGAGTGATACTGGTTGTAGAACATCGAATCCGGCGACGGATAGGTCGGCGAAATATTCACCTGCGTCGATGCGGGCGTCGTTTCCGGCTTGGAGGAAAGCTCGACGATACGGTTCCACGGCTCGGGCTTGATATCGAGCGTGATGCCGATCTGCTCGAGGCTGGATTGCAATAGCAGCGCCACTTCCGCCTCGAAGGCCAGCGAAGCGACATAGCTGTTGACCAGCGTGATCTTCTGGCCGGCATATTTCGACTTCGCCAGCTCTTCCTTGGCTTTTTCCAGATCGTAGACGCCTGGCTGGATATCGCCGTTATGCGCATCCTTGAACGCGTCGGAGAGCGGTCCCTTCATGTCGAAACCGGGATAGATCACTTCCTGGATCGTCTTGTAATCCGTCGCATAGGCAATGGCGCGGCGCACATGAACGTCGTCGGTCGGATAGGCCTTGGTGTTAAGCTTGATGACGAAACCGCCGGCGGTGCGGGTCTGGATCAGCTTGTAACCCTTCATCCGGCCGATGGATTCATAGGTGTCGTTGCCAAGCCCGTGCGAGGAAAGCCCGAGTTCGCCCTTTTCCGCCAGCGCCTTGACGGTGGCGTCGTCGCTGGTCTGCACGAAGCGCACTTCATCGATCGGCTTGCCCTTGGTCCAGCCAAGGAAATAATCGGCATTGCGGGCGATGACCATATCGGCGGAACGGTTGTAGCTGACCAGCTTGTAGGGTCCGGAACCGGCGGAATGTTCGCCGACATAGGCCTCGCCCCATTTGTCTTCGGGCTTGGCATTGGCCTCGATCAACGTCTTGTTCATCGCCATCATCAGCGGCGTCGCCGCCATAAAGGGCGAAAACTGGCGCTCGATCTTCATGACCAGCGTGGCGTCGTCAGGCGCGGTGACGTTTTCGGGCTTCAGCACGCCGACGATGAGGTTCGATGGCCCCTTGTTGATGCCGACCAGGCGCTGGATCGACCAGGCAAGATCGGCAGCCTTTACCGCCGTGCCATCCTGAAACTTCGCATCGTTGCGCAGGTGGAAGGTGTAGGTCAGGCCGTCTTCAGAAATCTCCCAGGATTTCGCCAGATGCGGCACGATTTCGCCCTTGGCGTTCACCGTGGTCAGACCGTCATACATGTTCACGATGGCCATATAGCCGGTGTAATCAGTCACCTTCGCCGGGTCGAGCGAGCTGAATATCTGCATGGTGTTGACCGCGACTGACACCTTGTCTTCCGCAAGGGCTGCGGAAGAAACAAGCGGCAACGCAAACGCCGTGCCGAGCGCCAGCGCGGCGAGACGGGAAGAAAGTACAGGCATTTTCATTATCGTTCTCCTCTTTATTGCGGGGCATTGGCCCCGCTTATGGTTAGGCAGCCTTGCTGACCGGGACGGGCAGCGGTGAGAAAGGAATGTCCGGATAACCGAAGGCCGCCGGCCCGACGACCTCAAGCGCGCGGGCGCTGCGCAGCAGGTCGTGGCAGGGGATGGCGATGACGGCCACGCGCTGGCCGTAACGCAGGACTTCGGTGGTGATCGGATAACCGGTGTCGACATCGAGCAGGACGATCAGGTCGGGCACCGTCACTTCCACTTTGCCGTCACGGGAAAACAGCAGGAATTCGTTCTGGATGGCGACGCCCGCCGTCTGGCCCGCGCAATCGTCGAAGCCGGAGAGCGTGAGATCGCCGACCGCGAAACCGCCGCGCAGGTGGCGCTTCAGATCGGTGATCTTGCCGTTGAAGATGCGCTTTCCGCCTTCCAGCGCGCAGACTGCGGCAATCGGGTCTTCCTGCTGCTTGCGGGCGCGGATCACTGCCTCACCGATGGCAATCGCCTTGGTGTAGGTTTTGGGAATGCCATACTGGTGCACGTAATGCGCCTGCATCGGCGCGGTCGCCAGCATCGCGCCGCCGCCCTGCGAAACGACGCAGGCGCGCGCCATGCGCTCGTGCCAGACTTCGGAAACGGCATGGCTGAAGATAACAGCATTGCCGTGCAGATCGCACATCACCGACGGCGTGGAACTATGACCATAAATGGAGAAGGTGGTCATCTGCATTTCCGGGAAAGCCCGGCCCATGCCGTCGCAATCGAGGATCGGCAGGCCGCCAAGCGCCGCAGTCACCAGCGGGTTCATGGAATTGGAACCGCCAATTTCCTCGCAGACAATGGCGTCTACGGGCGTGCGGATCAGCTCTTCCATCGCCCGCAGGCAACGCAGGCCTTCGCGGCCTTCGCGAATGCGCTCGACGCCGACGACAGGCGCGCCGATACCGCCGATCGACATGCAGAGCGCGTCCGACTCGATGGCATCAGTTGCGAGGATTTTCATCTCGTAACCGGCCTTCATGGCTTCCAGCGCCAGCAGCTTGCCGAGATAGGGATTGCCGCCGCCGCCCGTGCCGAGAATGCCGGCGCCGATTTCCAGCGCATCGAGATCTTCACGGGTCAGCGTCCGCAATGCCGCTTCGTCATATTTCAGCTTGCGTGTCTCAGCCATGATTGGCTCCCATTTCTCCAACAACTTTCACATGAATGCGGGTGGCATTGCCGGGCAGGTAGGCAAGCGGCATGTCCTCGCGCTCGATGACCTCCAGCGTTTCGGCAATCGCGCCGGCGGCAATCGCCTTTTCGCGTGCCTCCGCTTCCGCCTCGGCCAGTGCGCTCTCGCGCGTGCGTCCGTCGATCAGCGAGAAGACCCGGTCGGTCTCGCCGCTGATCTGCGCAATCGCCGCGCCGACGGCATTGGCCACCGCGAAATTCTCGGGCCGGATGACTTCGAGGTCACCGATCCGGTCCGGCATCAGGATGGAACCGCCGCCAACGGCAATCACCGGCACCGGCGACGACGAGATGCGGCTGCGCTCCACGCAGGCCTCGAGCATGTCGTTGATCTTGTCGACCGCCGCATCCACGAGCTTTTTGTCGAGGCTGGAAACCAGCGCCTTCTCGCCCACATCGGCCTTGCCGGAGGCAACCGCGATATCGGTCGCCGTCAGGGTCGAGCCACCGAAGCAGAGCGCCTCGCGGCGAACACGGTAACCGACGGATTTCGGCCCGACCGTCAGGCCATGGTCGCCATTGACCACCAGCGAACCACCACCGAGACCGATGGAGAAGACGTCAGGCATGCGGAAATTGGTGCGCACGCCGCCAATATCCACCGTGGTCGAGGCCTGACGCGGGAAGCCGTGCGAGAGCGAGCCGACATCGGAGGTGGTGCCGCCGACATCGACCACAACCGCATCCTTGAGGCCGGTGAGGAAGGCCGCACCACGCATGGAATTCGTCGGGCCGGAGGCGAAGGTGAGCACGGGGAAACCGCGCACCACATCCGCCGCCATCAGCGTGCCGTCGTTCTGGGTGATATAAAACGGGCAGGTGATGCCCGCAGCCTTCAACGCCTCGCCGAAAGCCGCGACGGTGCGGTCGGCAAGCGACAGCAGGCTGGCATTCATGATTGCAGCACTTTCACGCGCAAGCAGGCCATGGCGGCCAATATCCTTGGACATCACCACCGGCAGGCCGGGGCAGCGTTCCTGCAGGATTTCCTTCGCCCGTAGCTCCATCGCATCATTGATGCCACTGAAGACACAGGTGACGGCAGCGGCTTTCAAACCCTTGGCACGGATATCGGCGGCGATGCGGACAATCTCGTCCTCATCGAGCGGCGAAATTTCGCGGCCGTCGAATTCGTAACCGCCGCGCACCTGATAACCGTGGTTACCGACGATTTCCCGGAGATCATCCGGCCAGTCGACCATGGGCGGCAGGCCGGCGCCGGACGGCAGGCCGAGACGGATGGCGGCCACCTCGTCCATATGCCGACGCTCGATCACCGCATTGGTGAAATGCGTGGTGCCGATCATCACGGCGCCAATGCGCGCCCTGTCGATGCCCGACGCCTCGATGACCTTTTCAAGGGCTTCGATGACACCGGATGTCACATCCTCTGTCGTGGAGGCCTTCACCCCCGCCAGAACGGTTTTATCCTGCAACACAACGGCATCGGTATTCGTGCCGCCGACGTCAATTCCAACGCGATACACGTCAGGCTCCTCTTTCATCAATCGGTCGTTTTTACGAGGAAGCGCATGCGCTCTTCCTCGGTCACGGTGGGTTTGAGACGTTCTTCCTCGTCGGTGACGACGGGGATGGCCGCGATCAGGGCGCGGGTATAGGGATGGGTCGGCTCGGCGAAGACCGCCGACGTCACGCCCTCCTCGACAATCTCGCCGCGCAGCATGATGGCGATGCGCGAGCAGAAATTGCGCATCAGCGACAGGTCGTGCGAGATCATCAGATAGGTGAGGCCAAGCTCCTCGCGCAGCTGCAACAGAAGGTCGATCACCGTCTTCTGCACGGAGACATCAAGTGCCGCCGTCGGCTCGTCGAGGATGAGGATTTTCGGCTCCGCAGCCAGCGCGCGGGCAATCGCCACACGCTGCTTCTGGCCGCCGGAAAGCTCATGCGGATATTTGCCGAGATAGGATTGCGGCAGCCGCACCAGCCCCATCAGTTCCTGCATGCGGCTTTCACCCGCAGGCCCATCCATGCCGATGGATTTCAGCGGCAGTGCCAGCGTCTGTTTCACCGTGCGCTTCGGATTGAGCGAGGTGCCCGGATTTTGATAGACGATCTGCGTCAGCCTCTTGCCGCGCGCAGGCGCCGGGGCATCAATGACAAGATTGCCAGACGTGGGACGCGAAAGGCCCATGATCATGCGCGCAACCGAGGTCTTGCCGGAGCCGGATTCACCCGCCAGGCCGAAAACCTCGCCTTCCTTCAGGGTCAGGTTCACATCCCGCACGGCGTGATAACCGTTGCGCCTGCCGTAAATCTTGTTCAGCCCTTCAATCGTCACGATGGGCGAGCGCTTGCTTTGCGCCAGATCGGTGACGCGCGGGCCATAGAGCGGCGGCACGGCATCCAGCAGCGAACGCGTATAATCCTTGGCAGGACTATGCAGGATCTGTGTGCATGGACCGGTCTCGACGATATCGCCGTGATGCATGACCACGACCCTGTCCGCCACCTTGCGCACGACGCCGAGATTGTGGGTGATCATCAACAGCGCCATGTTTTCTTCGGCAACCAGCTGGTTGATGAGGTTGAGGATTTCATCCTGCGTCGTCACGTCGAGCGCCGTGCCGGGCTCATCGGCGATCAGGAGCTTCGGCTGGTGCAGCAGCGCAAGCCCGATCAGCACACGCTGGCGCATGCCGCCCGAAAGTTCGGACGGATAGGCGTTCATCACCCGCTCGGTATCGGCAAGCTGCACGCGGCGTAAAACGGCTGCGATGCGGTTGCGGCGCTCCGCCTTGGACGAATTGACGCCGTCGCGTTTGTCGGCAAAACGCATGACATCATCGAGATGCGTGCCGACTTTGAAGACCGGATTAAAGGAGGAAAGCGGGTCCTGCATGATCAGCGAAAACGCGGTGCCCTTCAGCGCCTCACGCTCCCTGCGCGACATGGACAGCACATCCCGGCCATCGATGACGATCGCACCTGATGTGATCGCGGCATTCTTCGGCAAAGTGCCAATGATCGCCTTGGCGGTGACGGATTTGCCCGATCCGGTTTCGCCGATCAGCGCCACGCGTTCGCCGGCGGCAACCGTGAAGGCAACATCGCGCAGAACCTGCCGCGTGCGGCCGTAATTGGTGAAGGTGACGTTGAGGTTTTCGACCTTGAGAAGCGGTTCAGTCATGGCCTTAGCTTTCCACGTCGAACATGTCGCGCAGGCCGTCGCCCAGCAGGTTGAAACCCAGCGTCACGTAAAGCACGGCCGCACCGGGGCAGAGCACTTCCCACCAGAAATCCGGCATGAACTGGCGTCCGTCGGCAACCATCGATCCAAGGTCGGGGGTCGGCGGCTTGACGCCGAAACCAAGGAAGCTCAGCGTCGCACCGAACAGGATGACGAAGGCGGCATCCAGCGTGGTCTTGACCGATATGACCGAGACGCAATTGGGCAGGATTTCGCGAAAGAGGATGTGCAGCGGACCGGCACCGGCAAGACGCGCCGCCTCGATATAATCTTCCGAAGCGATGGACTTCGACACCGAATAGATCAACCGCGCATGCCAGGTCCACCACAGCAGCGTGATCGCGATCATGGCGTTCATCAGCGTCGGTTCCAGGAGGTTGGAGACCGCGAGCGCCATGACGAGCGGCGGCATGGCCAGCATCACATTCGTCAGGCCGCTGATGAGCTTTTCAGTCCAGCCGCCGAAATAACCGGCGATGAGGCCAAGCACGGTTCCGACCGGCACCGAAATGCCGAGCACGCCGATGACGAGAAGCAGCGAGACCCGCAGCCCGAAAATGGTACGGGAAAAGATATCGCGCCCGGCCTTGTCGGTGCCGAACCAGTGTTCCAGATCCGGCGGCATATGGCGGGCGCGGAAATCGACAACTGCGCCGATATGTTTCGGATAGGGCGTGAGCCATGGCGCAAAGACCGCCAGCACCAGCACCGACAGGAGGATCAGCGAGCCGATGACCGCCGCCGGATTGCGGCTGAAGCGATACCACATCATATAACCGGCGCTTAGGCCGCGATCGGTGGGTTCGAGCATTTTCATATCAGCCATCAGCGCGCCTCCTTGCGGCGCAGGCGCGGGTCGATGATCGAGATCAGGACATCCACGATCAGGTTCGCAACGATGAAGAACAGGCCGGCCACCAGCACCACGGCGGTCACGGCATTGAGGTCTTTCTGCAGGATGGCGTTCAGCCCGTAGGAAGCGAAACCGCCCCAGGCGAAGACCATCTCAATCACGAAAGCATTGCCGATCAACGACGCGAATTCGAGGCCCATGATCGTCAGCGGTGCAATGGAAGAGAGCTTCAGCAGGTAACGGAAGATGATGACCCGCTCCGGCACGCCGAAGCTCTGCAGGGTCAGCACATGGTCCTTGCGCTGGTTCTCGATCATCGAGGAGCGGGTGATGCGGGTGATCTGGCCGATGCCGGCCATGGAAAGCGCAAATGCCGGCAGTGCAAGGTGTTTCAGCGCATCCAGCACCACATCGAACCGTCCGGCCAGCGTGCCGTCGATCAGGATGAAACCCGTGGGGCCGCCCTGCCAGCCGAGCGAGTGGTCAAGCCTGCCGATGATCGGCCAGCCGGAGAGAAACCGGGCGGCCAGCAATTGCAGTGTGATAGCGAAAAGAAAGCTCGGGATCGTGACACCGGTAAGCGACAGGATGCGGCCGATATGGTCAAGCGGCCGGTCGCGGTAATGCGCCGTGATGACGCCGAGCGGGATGGCGACGGCAAACATGAAAATGACCGAGACCAGCACCAGTTCCACGGTGGCCGGAACGGTCTGCGCCAGATCGGTGGTGACCGGGCGTTGCGACACCAGCGAGAAACCAAGATCGACATGCAGGGCATTGCCGATATAGTCGAGATATTGGACGGCGAGCGGCTTATCGAGGCCCATCTCGCCGCGCAGCGCATCCACCTGCTCCTGCGTTGCCGCAGGACCGAGCGCCATGCGGGCGGGATCGCCCGGCACCACGCGGGCCAGCACGAAAATCATGATGGACAGGGCGATCATGACCAGCACGAAGGTGCCGAGCCTGTTCAAAATCGCGACCAGCGGATGTTGCTGCATCGGTGGGACGTTCCTTGTGCATCGGTTGCGTGAGCACAAGTTTTCACCACATGTCCATTTGAACAATCTGGAAAAGGTATAGTTCTTTGAAAGATGAGTATAGGTTTTTAGGCTTAAATCCCCTATGCCTTTGCGAATGACGCTCCTGCCCCGCTCCCGCCTCTGCCGCCGCATCGCCAGCGAAACCGCCGGCGTTGTCTTTCTGCGGGCGCCTGCGGGTGCGGGAAAAAGCGTACTGCTGGAAATGCTCGCAAAAGAGCTCGGAACCGAGGTGTGCCGCACGCACCAGCCGCGAAGCGACGAGATCGAAAACGGCTGTCTCCTTTGGGACGTGCCGGTTTTCGCGCGGGCGGCGCGCATGCCCGCCGCGCTTCTGGAGGCGGTGCGCTTGGTGGTCATCGCCTGCCGGCCAGATCAGCGGATCAGCGGACTGGCCCGGCAAATCCTGCATCGCGGCTCGCTTACCATCGGGCCGAATGAACTGCTTCTTGGTGAGGACGAGGTGGGAGGCCTGCCACCTGAGCAGAGACGTCTCGCCCTCCACGACTATGCCGGTTGGCCGGCTTTTCTGTCACTGGCCCGTTTTCCGAATGAAATGCTGTGTGCCGACTATCTGCGGGAAAACTACCTGCCGCATCTTTCTCCCGCCCAGACGGTTGAACTTTCGTTCTGGCTGGAAAATCCCTCTGCGGAGCCAGAGGCGGACTGGACCGAACTGCTGCCGCCTTTCCTGACGGGAAACCCCGAAAACCACCCCACTCTGATACGGCTTCTGAGCGTGGCTGCTCGGGAACGTCTCGCCACCCTGCAGGCAGGCAGCGCCGTGGTGGAGGTCGCATCGGCTTTCGAAAAGGAAGGACGGGCGCTTGCGGCCATGGCGATGCTGCTCGACCGTGGTTATGAGACCCATGCCGCGCAAATCCTGGAACGCGCCCATGGCCGTGAACTCATCTACAGGAGCAGCGTCGACAGGTTTCGCGAGATCATCATGCGGTTTTCGCAGGATATGATCGCAACGAATGAAACCGTGCTCTTCGCCGTTACCCGCGCGCTGCTAAAACAGGGTGAGTTGCAGCGCGTGCGCCATCTGCTCGGCAAAAGCCTCGGATCGGACTACCTCGATCCATTGAAAGTGCTTGCCCGAGGTTCACGTTTTTCCTTCGCCGCACGCACCTTTCGGCTGAACCTGATGATTGCCGAGGACCTGACGCCCAATGACGCGGTGATAACCCGTCTCGCCGAGTTCATGGCCGACTACCCCATGGACGACCACGGCAAATGGGCGGCCTATTACAATGCGTTGCTGGAATTCGAAATTCGCCGCCGCAATTTCCGCGAGGCGGAGGCCGCCGCCGCACGCGCTCTGATCTATCTACGCAAGATGGGTGGGCAGCCCCTGCTGGAATTTTTCATCCATCTGCACCAGATCGTGCTGCGGCTGATGAGCGGCGATGCGCTTCTGGCGCGCCACGCGGCGCAGGAGGCGCGTGCGCGGCTGGAACAGGTGCAGCATGATGCCGTGCAGGAGTTCCGGATGCTGCGGCTGGCGGAAGCCTGTCTTGCCTATGAGGCGGGAAAACCGCGCGATCTCCTGCATTTCGTGGAACATGAATTCGATCATTTCGCTGCGGCCGAGATATGGCCGAGCCTGATGCAGTTCGCTCTGCATTATGCCTCGCAGGTGCTGATCGATCATTTTCCAATGACCGTTCGCCCCGGTTTTCTCGACGGTCTGTGGATCCATCTGTCGGAAGGGCTGCAATTCCATGCTATGATGGAGATCAGGACGGCCATCGCCTATCAGAACGCCAACCGCTGGGCGGATGCGGCCGCAACGCTTTCGGCGATCCGCATGCCCATGGGCCGCAACTGGGTGGAGAGCGCGCATGAGGATCTTTCCCGGCTGACGCGCCGCGATGAAATCGCCTATGTCATGGCCTGGCTGCGCGATGCGGTGCATCTTTTTACGCCGCGTGCCTATCTATCCCGCCAGATCGACGCGATGATCGCCAATCCCAAGGTCACCAACCGCGAAAAGGTCGCGCTGAGAATCTGGCAGAGCTACGCCGCGCACCAGCGCCGCGACAACGCCGCCGCCCGCGCCCATATCCTCACCGCCCTTGAATCGGCGACCCGTCTTGGCTGTAGCGGCGTCCTGTCGGAGGAGCGCATCTTCCTCTCACCGCTCCTGAACAATCGCCGCATCCGCAGTTTCATCGAAACCTCGTCCGATGTCCGCACCGCGCTGTCGATTTTCGCCGCTTCGATCAACTCGCCGCAGGCACGCGCCCTGCATGGCGGGCTTTCGCAGCGGGAAGCGCAGATGCTGCAACTGCTCGCCAGCGGCATGTCCAACAAGAAGATCGCCCAGACGCTCAACATCTCGGAAGTGACGGTGAAGTTTCACCTCGGCAACCTTTTCCGCAAGCTGGATTGCAAACGCCGCGCGGAGGCGATCCGCGCGGCGAAAGCACTGGGCTGGCTGTAAGGTTCAGCGGTTGTTCTTCTTGCGCCATTCGGCAAAAGCCGTCTGGTGCTCTTCCTTCGTGCAGGGGTAAAGCCCGATGATCGTCTGGCCGGCCTTGACCTGCTCCACCACGAAATCCTCATAAGCCGTCATTTCCACCGCCTCGGTCGCCACGTCGTCGGCAATGCCCGCGGGGATAACGATAACGCAATCGGCGTCACCGACGATGATATCGCCCGGAAACACGGGCGCATCGCCGCAGCCAATCGGACCGTTGATTTCGATTGCCTCGTGTTTGGTGAGGTTGGTGGGGCTGGAAGGCCGGGTGTGGTAAGCTGGAATATCCAGCTCGGCGATAGTGGCCGCATCACGGAAACCGCCATCGGAAACGATGCCGGCACCGCCGCGAACCATCAGGCGGGTCACCAGAATATCGCCGGCCGAGGCGGCGGTCGCATCCTTGCGGCTATCCATGACAAGCACATGGCCCGGCGGGCATGTTTCGATGGCGACGCGCTGCGGATGGGCGGGATTGCGGAATTCAACAAGCTGGTTGCGGTCTTCACGGGCCGGCATGTAGCGCAGGGTAAAGGCCGGGCCGACCATATTCTTGCCCTTGTAGCCCAGCGGGCGCACGCCCTGAATGACCTGGTTGCGCAGACCCCGCTTGTAAAGCGCCGTCGCCAGGGTAGCGACGGAAATCGTCAGCAGTTTTTCGCGCGTTTCATTATTCATATCTGTCTCCTCGCAATGGGCGGATGGGTGTGTTTCAAGTCCTGTGAATGGGCTCGTCTGTGAAGACGCCGCCCTGATATTTCGCTATCGCGGCCTCCGGGTCGGGGCGCGGTACGTCGCGTTCGATTTCCGCCCGGTAATGTGCAGCATTGTCGCGCCGCTGCCAGCCGAGAAAATCGACATGGGAATTGTCCCACCAGCTGTCGTCATTGGCCGAAACGCCCCAGATGACCGGGCAACCGAGTTTCCGCACCCGGAAGGTGGCCTCGATCAGCGAAACGAAGTCGCCGTAGCTGAGCCAGGTCGATAGCATCCGCCAGTTGGAGGGCTTTTCTTCGCAGGATCCGATACGGACGATGGCCGTTTCCTGGCCGAATTTGGAGTGGTAGAGGCTTGCCATGGCCTCACCGAAAATCTTCGAGACGCCGTAAAGGCCGTCCGGCAGGAAAGGCGTTTCCGGCTCGAGCTGCTGTCCCTGCGGATAATAACCGATCGTGTGGTTGCTGGAGGCGAAGAGAATGCGCGGCAGGCCGTTTTGTCTCGCCGCCTCGTAAAGATTGTAGACGCCGCGAAGATTGGCGGCCTCGATGGGATCAAAAGCCTTTTCCACCGAAATACCGCCGAGATGGACGATGCCGTCACAGCCCTTCACCAGTTCATGAACCGCCGCCTCGTCTTCGAGCCGGCAGCGAAAAAGCTCCTCATGGGGGGCTGCCTCCCCGAGATCGACGACATCGGAAAGGCGGATGGTCTCGGCGACATGGCCGAGCCGTCCGCGCAGCATGCTGCCCAGCTTGCCGCCGGCACCGGTGATGAGCAATCGCTTCAACATAATGGCGTCCTCAGAAAATATCGGGCTCGCCCGCGGTGCGGCCGAAATCCGTCTGCAGGAAGTCGAAATCGCAGCCTTGATCGGCCTGGGTGACATGCTTGGAGAAGAGATAACCATAACCGCGTTCATAACGCGGCGCGGGCGCCTGCCAGGCGGCGCGGCGGCTGGCGATTTCCTCTTCGCTGACCAGCATGTCGAGGCGGCGCTGCGGCAGATCGAGGCGGACGATATCGCCGGTTTTCAGGAGCGCCAGCGGACCGCCGACAAAGCTTTCCGGCGCGACATGCAGCACGCAGGCGCCATAGGAGGTGCCGGACATGCGGGCATCGGAAATACGCACCATGTCGCGATGGCCCCTCTTGATCAGCGCCTTGGGGATGGGCAGCATGCCCCATTCCGGAAAACCGGGACCGCCGAGCGGACCGGCATTGCGCAGCACCAGAACATGATCCGGCGTAACATCGAGGTTTTCGTCGTCAATCGCCTTCTTCATCGCCGGATAGCTGTCGAAGACCAGCGCCGGGCCTTCGTGAACATGGTATTTCGGATCGCAGGCGGCGGGCTTGATGACGGCGCCATCAGGGCAAAGATTGCCGCGCAGCACCGCAAGCGAGCCTTCCGCATAGACAGGGTTATCGAGCGAGCGGATGACGTCGTCATTATAGACCTTCGCACCCTCGAGGTTCTCGCCCATGCTGCGGCCGGTCACGGTGAGCGCCGAACAGTCGAGACGGCTTTCGAGCTGCTTCATCAGCGCCCGCAGGCCGCCGGCGTAATAGAAGTCCTCCATCAGATAGTCTTTGCCGGAGGGGCGGACATTGGCGATGAGCGGCGTGATCCGGCCAAGCTCGTCCAGTTCATCGAGCGTCATCGGCACGCCGGCGCGGCGGGCCATGGCGATCAAATGCACGACGGCATTGGTGGAGCAACCGGTCGCCATGGCGACGATGGCGGCGTTGCGAAAGGCGGTCGCGGTCAGGATACGGTCCGGCGTCAGCTCCTCGGTCACCATTTCCACGATACGCCGGCCGCAACCTGCCGACATGCGCTGGTGTTCGGCATCCACCGCCGGAATGGAGGAAGCTCCCGGCAGGGTGAGGCCAAGGGCATCGGTGATGGCGGTCATGGTCGAGGCGGTGCCCATGGTCATGCACACACCGGCAGAGCGGGCGATGCCGCCCTGCACGCCGCGCCATTCCTCGTCGGTGACGTTACCGGCACGGCGCTCGTCCCAATATTTCCAGGCATCCGAACCCGAACCCAGCACCTTTCCGGCATAGTTGCCACGCAGCATCGGGCCTGCCGGCAGATAGATCATCGGCACGCCAGCCGAGATCGCGCCCATGACGAGGCCGGGCGTCGTCTTGTCGCAACCGCCCATCAGCACCACACCGTCGAGCGGATGCGAGCGGATCATTTCCTCCGTCTCCATCGCCAGCATGTTGCGGTAGAGCATCGATGTCGGCTTGGTGAAGCTCTCATCGACCGAAAGCGACGGCATCTCGACGGGGAAGCCGCCAGCCTGCAGCACGCCGCGTTTCACATCCTGCACGCGCTCGGGGAAATGCGAGTGACAGGTATTCAGCTCCGACCAGGTGTTCAGGATACCGATGACGGGTTTGCCGACAAAATCCTCCTCCGCATAACCGAGCTGCATCATGCGTGAGCGGTGGCCGAAGCTGCGCAGGTCGTCGGGAGCAAACCAGCGGTCGGAACGGAGTTTTTTATCGGTCATGTCAGTGGTCCTGCGTTGCGGGTTGCGCCAAAGGCTGTCAGTCCTGCCGGAGCGTCAGCCCGCTCGTCGTGTCGAAAAGATGGATATGTTCCAGCGGCGCCGACAGGCGGATGACTTCGCCCGCCGAGGTCGAGGTCTGACCTGAAAGGTGCAGCGTCACCGGAGTGCCGTCGCCGAGATTACCATAGAGATAGGATTCCCCGCCCAACTGTTCCGCGGTGCGCACCGACATGGTCAGCGCGCCGCCCTCACCCGGCTGCACATGGTTCGGGCGGACGCCGAGCGTCACCTTCTGGCCGGGCTTATAGGAAAAGCCGGTCTGCGGTAGCGGGATCAATTCGCCGGTGGCGATCTTCAGGGACGGCGCTGCATCCGAGGTCACTTCGCCGGCAAAGAAATTCATCTTCGGCGAACCGATGAAGCCTGCCACGAAGAGATTGGCCGGGCGGTTATAAAGATCGAGCGGCACACCGAATTGCTCCAGCTTGCCGGCGCGCAGAACGGCGATCTTGTCGGCCATGGTCATGGCTTCCACCTGATCGTGCGTCACATAGATCATGGTATTGCCGAGACGCCGGTGAAGACTGGAAATCTCACCGCGCATGTCGACGCGCAGTTCCGCATCGAGGTTGGAAAGCGGCTCGTCGAAGAGGAACACACGCGGCTCGCGCACCACGGCGCGGCCGATGGCGACGCGCTGGCGCTGGCCGCCCGACAGGTCCTTGGGACGACGCTCCAGAAGCTGGTCGATCTGCAGCATCTTGGAAACCTGGGAGATCTTTTCGGCGATATCCTTTTTGGAGGTGCCGATGTTCTCAAGCCCGAAGGACAGGTTTTCGCGCACCGTCATATGCGGATAAAGGGCATAGGACTGGAACACCATGGCAAGGCCGCGATCTGCGGCCGGAACCGTGTTGACCACATCACCGCCGATGACGATATCGCCGCCGCTCAACTCCTCGAGACCGGAGATCATGCGCAGCAGGGTCGACTTGCCGCAGCCGGAAGGGCCGACGAAAACACAGAATTCGCCGTGTTTGATATCGAGATCGACACCCTTGATCACATCGAGGGCACCATATGTCTTTTTGACCTGACGAAGCTCTATACTTGCCATTGTCGTGTTTCCTCCCTGAGGATTATTTGCCGCCCGTCGATGCAATGCCGGTGGCGATGTATTTTTGCAGGAACATGAAGACCAGCGCGATCGGGGCGAGCGTCAGCACCGTCATAGCCAGAAGATTGCTCCATTCCGTCGTCATCTCCCCCTGGAAGGAGTTGAGCGCCAGTTGCAGGGTGAAGTTGTCGTTGCGGGTCAGCACGATCAGCGGCCAGAGGAAGTCGTTCCAGCGCCACATGATCGCAAGGATCGCAAGAACGGCAAGCGCCGGGGCCGAAAGTGGCAGGATGATGCGCCAGTAGATCTTCCACTCGCTCGCCTTGTCCATGCGGGCGGCATCGAGGATTTCATCCGGGATCGTCAGCATATATTGCCGCAGCAGGAAGACACCTGTGGGTGTCGCGGCTCCCGGAATGATGACGCCCCAGAGACTGTTGATCATGCCCAGCTGGCTGGTGATGAGAAACAGCGGCACCAGCACGACGGTCTGCGGGATCATCAGCGTGCCGACAACCAGCGCCAGCACCACGCCCCTGCCCTTGAACTGGTATTTCGAGAGCGCGAAGGCCGCCATGGAATTGACGATCAGCATGATGATGGTGGACGTCACCGTGATGAAGGTCGAGTTCCAGAAATAGAGCGGGAAATTGAAGCGCTGGAAAAGCTCGGTGTAGTTTTCCGTCGCCAGCGCCACTTTTTCAGCCGGCTTCAGCTCGTTGAACGGCATCTTCAGGACTTCGGCTGGCTTGGCCGGGTCGACCACCTGGGCAACGAGACCGATGCGGCGCACCATGCCGAACTTGCGGCCATCCTTGTCGACATATGCCGGCAGCGGCGCTGCCTGCCCATCCACCACCACGGTTTCCTGCGTATAGGGCAGGAGGCGCGGCGGGAAACGCTGGAGATCGGCTTCCGTCTTGAACGAGGAAAGCACGAGCCAGACGACGGGACCGAACATCATCAGCACGGCCACGCCGAGATAGGCGTAGGACAGCCAGTCGGTCCAGTGCAGCTTGCCGTTGCGGCCGCGGGTACGGGTCAGAAATGCGCCAATCCTAGCCATCGACCTTGCTCCTGTTTGCCCGGAATTGCAGGGCGGTCAGCACCACCAGCACCACCGCGAGCAGCAGCGAAGCAGCAGCCGCAAGGCCGAAATTGCGGGGCGTCCCGGCAAAGCCGGTCTGATAGATGAACTGAATGATGAAGGTGGTCGCCGAACCGGGACCGCCACCCGTGAAGGCAAAGACTTCATCGAAGGTCTGCACGCCCTTGATGAGCGACAGGACGAGGACGACGAGCATGGTGGGTGCCAGCAGCGGCAGCGTGATGCGCCGGAAGATGCGCCAAGGGCTCGCCTTGTCGAGCTGCGCCGCCTCATAGACATCGCGCGGGATCGCCTGGAGCCCGGCCAGAAGAATGAGCGTGTAGAAACCCATATGCGCCCAGACCGACAGGAAGACCGACCAGCCGAAGGCAAGATTGGCTTCGAGCAACCAGTCGACCGAACCGAGTCCCAAGCCTTCCATCGCCGCGTTGAGAACGCCGAAACGCTGGAGAATCCACTTCCATATCAAGGCCACAACCACGGGCGACAGCAGCACGGGGAAGAAGAAGACGGCACGGAAGAACCCGCGCGCCCGGATATCGCGGTTGAGCACGATGGCCGTGATCAGCGAAAAGCCGACCATGAAACCCACCTGCAGCACGACAAAGAAAACCGTGTTCCAGACGGAGCGCCAGAACAGGTCGCGCTGACAGGAATTGGGGTCGAGGTAATTCTGACAGGAAAGAAGGACCGAAAAGTTTTCGCCGCCCACGGCAGGGCGTTCGGAAAGCAATATGTGTTCGCTGCCGGTCACGGAATAGGCCATGTTCAGCACGATCGGCAGAAAGGCGAAGACCGCAAACAGGATCAGGTTGGGTGTAAGAAACACCCAGGCGATCCGCCGGTGGCCTAAAACCTTCTGCAGGAAGGCGAAGGGCAGTTCGACGATGCCCATGACGGGCGCAAGAAATTTATACATGAGGGTCCTCCTTCGATCCGGCGCGGCGCGGCATACGCCGCACCGGAAGGCGATGGATCACTTCGCCTGTTTCAACGCTTCCTCGAGGTCCGTCTTCGCGCGAGCCATCGCCTCATCGACGGTGCTTTCACCGACGATGGCCTGCGTGATGCGCTGGACGGAGATGTTGAACATGGCGCGATTGTTCTTGTAACCCTGATAGGTATAGGCAATCGGGCTGAGGCCGGGGATCTGGTCCAGCCAGGCATTCATGGCCTTCTGCGTCGCAGGCGTCGCACCCGTATAGGTCACGCCCTTGTCAGCCACGGCCTTGTGGGCCGGAACGTTGCGGGTGCGCACGGTGAAGTCGAGATAATTCTCGTCCTGAGCGAGGAAGTTCAGGATGTCGGCAACGATCTTCGGGTTCTTGGTCTGCTTGAAGCCGACAACGCCGGTACCGCCCGGCATGCCGGTGCAGGCAGCGCCACCGCAGGGCTGCGGCACGACTTCCCAGTCGAAAGCATCACCGACCTGGCTGTCGAAACGCGCGGTCTGCCAGCTGCCCGAGTAATAATAGACGAGCTGGCCGTTGATGAATTCCTGCGCGGCATCGCGATAGGTATTGCCGCCCTGCCCGGCCCAGACGTCGCGCGCCATGGTGCCGTCCTTGTTCCACTCCACGAATTTCTTCACGAAGGTCGTGAAACCTTCATCGACCAGAATGGGCTTACCATCAGCATCGAAAATCTTTGCGCCGTAGGAAATGGCCGGACCGGCAATGCGGTGGCCGGAACGGTCGATGGCCATCGGGTAAGGCGTGCCGGTTGCCTTGGCGACAGCACTTGCAGCCTTTGCCCAGTCGTCCAGCGTCGCATCCTTGCCGGGTACGGCGACATTGGCCTGATCGAACAAAGTGCGGTTGATGAAGGCGCCGGTGATGGTGAGCTGGGTATGCATGCCGTAGATGCCCTTGTCGTCAGGGCCGCTGCGGTACCATTTCAGCACGTTGGAGAAATTGTCTTCCCAATATTTCGCGTCCACATAGGGCGTGAGATCGAGATAATAGCGGTTGAGCCCGCCAAGATCGGTCACGGTTGCGAAATCCGGGCCACTGCCGCCGGCGAGCTGCACGGGCAGGCCTTCCAGCAGCGCCTTGTAGGGCACGACGTCGGTGACGATCTTCACGTCCGGATGCTGCTTTTCGTAACGCGCGAGAATGTCTTTCAGAATTTCGCAGCCGTTGCCGTCATAAGCGCAGGTGAAGCGCACTTCCTCAGCCGCATGGGCGGCGCCTGCAAAGGACGCCGCGCCGATGGCGAGCGCCAATGCCATGCTGTATTTACCGATCATCTCTTTTCCTCCCTTAGATGATTATGCGTTGGCGGATGCGCGCGGAGCCCAGCCCTTGATCCACTCGCCTTCTGCGGCGTCGGACAGGCGGACCGGCTTTCCTTCCCGCACCGAGCGGTAGATGGCGGTGACGAGTTCGATGGACTGCAAGCCATCGTTCACAGTCACTTCCTTGCCGCCGCGTCCTTCCATCGCGTCGGCAATGGCTTCGACAAAACCGGCAAAGCCGTTTTCGCCATCGGCCACCGTTGCCAGAACGGCGTCGATCTGGTCCTGCGTGGTCGGCGCACGGGCGATGAAACGCCATGTGTCTTCGGCCGGGCGATAGGGCAGCGTGCCGCTCTCCGCGGTAAAGCCTTCGAAGCAGAAACGCAGGCGGGACGTATCTTCGGCGGCACCGAGCGTCACCGAGCTCGTCGCCAGCGCACCGCTTTTCATGCGGAAGCTGAGCGCCGCGCAGTCTTCGGTTTCGATCGTGTTGACGCGTGTATCGGCCATGGCGAACACTTCGTCGACCGGGCCGAGAACGTGGCAGAGAAGATCATGGGCGTGGATGGCGTGGCCGAGGATCGCGCCGCCGCATTCGCCCTTCCACGTACCGCGCCAGGGAATGTCGTAATAGCTGGCGCCACGGTTCCAGTGAACTTCCGAGCTTGCGACGAAGGCCTTGCCCGCAAGGCCGGCATCGATGAGCGCACGAAGCTGCCGCATCGCATGTCCGAAACGGTACTGGAAGACTGGAAACACGCCACGGCCGGTCTTTTTGACGGAGTCGATGAGCGCATTTGCTTCTTCAAGCGAACGGACCAGCGGCTTTTCGCAGACCACATCCTTGCCCGCCGCATGCGCCTTCAGCGTCACGGGGAAATGCAGGTGCGGCGGCAGGCAGACGTCGATGAGCTGGATGCTCTCATCGGCCAGAATCTCATCGAGATCGGTCGTCAGGCGGATGGACGTATCCTCGCCCGCCACGGAGCGCGCGCGCTCCAGATCGAGGTCGCAGATAGCCTTGACGGAGAAGCGCTCCGGCAACGCCTGATAACCCTTCAGATGCAGGGCGCCGATGCCGGCACCAACGATTGCAACGCCGATCATGCCTTTGCTCCCTCGGCCTTGGCCTGCGCCTGCAGCGACAGATCGCATACCTTGAACACATGCTCCTGCGTCATCGCCGTTTCCGTGCGGTTGCGGATGTCGTCGCACAGGCGGCCGAAATAGGGCAGACCAGCACCGGAGGCATCGATATATTCGCAGCGGTCGCCATTCACGAGAATGAGACGGTCGGTGCCTTCCTTGTTGCCGACGTCGACATATTTACGCAGCTCGATGTAACCCTCGGTGCCGAGGATCGTGAGGCGGCCGTCACCCCAGGTCGGCAGCGCATCCGGCGTATACCAGTCGACGCGGATATAGCCGTGGCCCTTGTCACCGCGCAGCACCACTTCACCGAAATCCTGCAAGCCCGGATCGCGCGGGTTGGCATAGTTGGCAACGGTGGCGGCCACAATCTCCACTTCGGTCGAGCCGGTGAAGAACATAAACTGGTCGATCTGGTGGCTGGCGATATCGGTGATGATGCCGCCGTAAGCTTCACGTTCGAAGAACCACTTCGGGCGGATCTGGCGGTTCAGGCGATGCGGGCCGAGGCCGACGGTCTGAATGACGCGGCCGATGGCGCCCTGCGCGACGAGTTCAGCGGCCTTGGTCACGCTCGGAACTTCAAAACGCTCGGAGAAATCGACGGTCCAGATACGCTTGGTCTTTGCCACGGTCTGGCGAAGGCGGTCGAGCTGTTCGAAAGTGGTGCAGCCGGGCTTGTCGGACATGACGTCCTTGCCTGCTTCCATGGCGGCGATCGCCAGATCGGCGCGCTTGGAAGGAATATCGGCGATCACCACGAGATCGACGGTGCCATCGGCAAGCAGAGCCTCTTTCGATGCCGCGCGCGGCACGGTCGGGAAGCGCTTGACGAAGCCTTCCACCACGTCGGGTTCGCCTTCGGTCCACCAGCCGACGAATTCCGCGCCGGCGTCCAGCAGGTTCTGGGCCATGCCGAAAATGTGCCGGTGCTCAATCCCGAGAGCGACGAACTTGATTGCTTTAGTCATCCTGCAGTTCCACTTCCTTGCCGGTGTCGGCCGAGTTGATGATCGCGTCGATCAATCTGTGAGACAAAAGAGCCGCTTCACCGGTGACGACCGGGGCGCGCCCTGAGGAGATGGCGTCTGCGAAATCTTCGAAGACGCCCTGATGCCATTCATGCGTGAAAGCCATGGGGTCTGCGCCGCCGCCCGTGCCGGATGCCGCGCCGCCAAAGGTCTCCTGCCGGCCATCGCGCCAGTCGACATGCAGGAGGCCCGAGGCGAGCCGCAGGCTGGCATTGTCGAAATGCAGGACAATCGATTCCGGAGCGCCGGGAAAACTTGCCGTACTTGCCACCAGCGAGCCGACGGCGCCATTCTTGAAACGAAGGCCGGCCGCGACATAATCCTCGGTTTCCATGCGATGAAACCGCGTCGTCGCCGCCATGGCCTGAACGCGCGAGACCGGCCCGGCGAGGCTGAGCGCCAGATCGATGGTGTGAATTGCCTGGGAGATCAGAACACCGCCGCCGTCGCGTGCGAGTGTGCCGCGGCCGGGTTCATCATAATAGGATTGCCCGCGCCACCACGGCACGGAAATTTCGCAGAGACCCAGCGCCCCAAGCGTCCCGCCGTCCACGAGCTCCCGGGCTTTTTGTGATGCAGCCCGCATACGGTGCTGGAAGATGATGCCGAGCGTGACGCCGGCGTCACGACAGAGGGCGACAAGGCCGCCGGCCTCCTGCGTGTTACGGGCGACGGGCTTTTCCATCAGAATGTGTTTGCCCGCCTTTGCGAGCTGTCCGACGATATCGATGCGGGCATTCGGCGGCGTTGCGACGATGGCGAAATCGACATCCGCATCGCGTGCGGCTTCCTCGACGGAGGAATAAACGACGACCTCATATCCGACGTGTTTCGACGCTTCGGCGGCCAGCGCCCTGGCGCGGCCGGAGCCGCCATCGACTAGACCCTTCAGGCGAATTTTTTCCGGACTTGCCGCACAGGCGAGCACATGCGTCTTCGCCACCATTCCGGCGCCAACGATGACGCAGGTCTTGATATTTTGCATTTCGGGAGCCTCCTTCCCATGCGCAATCATTTGCATACCGGTATGCCGGTTGTCAACAGACTTGTGTTCCGGTATACCGGTTATGAAAACGCTGGAGGGTATATGCCGAAAATTCCCGTAACAGGTGGCACCGTGCCGACAATGGAACGGCTGGACCTTAATCGTCCGGTCGTGGACCAGATCTATTCCGCGCTGAAATCGGCGATCCTTTCCCGGGAGCTTTTTCCCGGCCAGGCGGTTTCGGAAAACGAAATCGGCCAGTTGTTCAATTCCAGTCGAACGCCGGTGCGCGAAGCGCTGAGCCGCCTGCGGGATGACGGCCTGATCGTCACCCTGCCAAGCCGTGGCACCTATGTCTCCAGATTATCGGAAAAGCACATTCGTAGCGCGCAGTTCATCCGCGAGGCGCTGGAGGTCGCTGCGGTTTGCAGGCTGTGCCAGATCGGCATAACGGCGGAGGCCGAGCAGGAGATCGAACACGCCCTCACCGGCCAGCGCGCAGCCATGCACCGCGGAGACAGAAAGGCTTTCCGTGTGCATGACGACCAGTTCCACAGCGCGCTTGCCGCCGCGACGGGGCTTGAGAGGCTGGAGACGCTGTTGATCCGCGAGAAGGCGGGACTGGACCGCCTGCGCGCCCTCGCCATCACCGACGAGGCGCATATGGCGCGGCTGCTCTCCGAACATGAAGCGGTTTACGATGCGATCAAGGCCGGGGACGAAGCCCGCGCGACCGATAGTTTGCGCAAGCACTTGAGACGCGTTCTCGGCATTCTTTCGCAGGTTTTCGAGAACCACCAGGACTATTTCGAATAATTCCGCGCCATCATCTTCAACGGTTCGAGCATCATGAATACGGCAACTCCCGAAAAAGCGCTTGCCATGTCTCAGGCGAAACTTCTGTGCGACACGATGAGCACACTTGCGGAATCCCCTGTCTGGGACGAGCGGCGACAGGTGCTTTTCTGGTGCGATATACTCGGCAGGACGGTGCGGTCCGCAGCGCTCGAGCCCGGCTTCTATCGCGAATGGGCGTTTCCCCATACGGTATCGAGTCTCGGCCTCTGTCGGAACGGCGACCTCATCGTCGCCTGCGGCATGGATATCGTCATCCTCGATCCGGAGAGCGGCGAAACACGCCTTCTCCACTCCCTCCCGTCACCGGACGGCATTCCTTGCCGGCTGAACGACGGACGGGTCGGCCCCGACGGCGCCTTCTGGGTGGGAACCATGCACAATGTGCCACTCACGGACATGGAGCCCCATGGTGAACTTTGGCGGATCACCGAAAAAAGCGCCGAGCGCATGCAGACTGGCCTCACATGCCCGAACGGCCTCGCCTTTTCCCCGGACGGCTCCATCATGTGGCAGAGCGATTCCGTCCAGAAATGGATACGCAGGCGAAAATTCGACAGCAGGACCGGCACATTCGATGAGGGCGTGCTGGTGGCCCGGATGACGGAAGAGACGGGAAGACCCGATGGCGGCTGTCTCGACAGCAGCGGCACCTATTACAGCGCTGGCGTTTCCGCCGGCCTGTTGAACGTTTTCACACCTGATGGCAAGCATGCGGATGTGATTGCGACTCCTGTGCCGCACCCCACCATGCCGTGCTTCGGAGGACCTGATTTCAGCATCCTTTTCCTGACGTCACACCGACACAACATGTCCGAAGACCGGCTGGCGAAAGCACCGTTTTCGGGCGGCGTCTGGGCGATCCCGACACAGACGAAAGGCTTTGCCGCCTTCCGTTTTGGCGAAGGTGGATAGAGCCCGGAAACCGGACCCAGATTCCTACTCCTCACGGAAGGCGCGGCTGATCTGGTCGGTCAGCGGCTTGGCGATATAGGACAGCGCCGTCCTTTCGCTGGTCTGAATGAACGCCTCGGCCGGCATGCCCGGCACCAGCGGCGCATTGTTCAGCTTCTGCCGCTCGGAGACCGGCACGGAAATCCGCGCCAGATAATAGGAAAGACCGCTGCGCTGGTCGGTGGTGATATCCGCCGCGATGCGGCTGACATGGCCTTCCAGTTCCGGCGTGACACGCTGATTGAAAGCGGTCATGCGCAGCATGGCCTTTTGCCCCACCTGAAGCTGATCGATATCCTTCGGCACGATCTGCACCTCCAGCGCCAGCTCGTCTCCGTCAGGCACGATGAGCATGATCGGATCTGCAGGCGTCACCACGCCACCCACCGTATGCACGGCCATTTCATGCACCATGCCGGATTGCGGCGCGACGATATCGATGCGCTTAAGCTCGTCTTCGGCGGCAACCTTGCGCTCGACGAATTCGCCCATCTGCGCCTGTATCTCCCGCAGCTCCCGCCCGACCTCGGTGCGCAATTCCTGGTCGATCTGCAGGATTTGCAGCCTGGTCTCGGTGATGCGCCCTGCCGTCTGCGCCTGATAGGCGATTTTTTCGCCGCGCTCGCCGCCGAATGTCGCAGCCTGCGTCTGCAGGCTGTTCAGCCTCTGCACCGAAACGATACCCTGTTCGCGCAGGGATTTCTGCGAGGTGATTTCAGCCTCCAGCACGGCAAGGCCGTTATCATAGGCGACTTCCTGCGCCTTCAGCCCTTCGATCTCATGTTCGAACTGGGTGATGCGCTCGGAAAGCTGTGCTTTGCGGCCTTCGCGATAGGATTTGCGGAATTCGAACAGCTTGGTCTCGCTGCGCATGGCGGAGGCGACATCGGCATCGTCTTTTCGCGCCATCAGCGCCTGCGGAAAAATGAGTTCCGGCAGATCGTCGCGCTCGGCCTCCAGCCTTGCCATGCGCGCATTCAGCTCATCCAGACGCTTGGTCACGATGGCTAGATTGGCGCGGGTCTGGGTCGCGTCGAGGCGCATGACCACATCGCCAGCCTTCACCCTGTCGCCCTCATTCACCAGAATTTCGCCGACCACACCGCCGCTCGGGTGCTGCACCTTCTTGCTGTAGGAATCCACCACCAGATGGCCGGAGGCGACAACCGCGCCGGCAAGATTGGTCGTCGCAGCCCATCCGCCGACGCCGGCCAGCAGCGCCACACCCGCAGCGAGGCCGGCAACAAGATGTTTTCGGATGGAGCGGGACACATGGCTGCGCTGGTCAATGTTTGACATCCGCATCTCCTTCCTGGCTGTTCTCTTCACGGACGTCTTCCAGCACCAGCGCCTGCGACTGGGTATTGGCGACGACGCGCAGCGGCGAGATCGTCTGGGCGGATGCGGTAAATCCCTTGGCCGCCTGCGCCTGCGGAACGCGCAGTACCTTCGAAAGCACCTCGTCGCGTGGGCCGAAGGCCTTCATCCTCCCCTCTTCCATCATCAGAATGAAATCGACAGCACCGATGGCGCTCGGCCGGTGGGCAACGACGACGGCAATACCGCCCCGCGCCTTGACCGAGGAAATCGCCTTGACCACGGCAGCTTCGCCTTCCGCATCGAGATTGGCGTTGGGTTCATCCAGCACCACGATGAAGGGATCGCGGTATAGCGCGCGGGCAAGGCCGATGCGCTGGCGCTGCCCAGCGGAAAGCGCCGAACCCGCCTCGCCGATATCGCTGTCATAACCCTTTTCGAAACGCAGGATCAGTTCATGCGCGCCCGCAGCCCTGGCCGCCGCGATGATGGCGTCAGGATCGGGATTATCCTCGAAACGGGAGATATTTTCACCGATCGTGCCGTCGAACAGCTCCACGCCCTGCGGCAGATAGCCGATATGGCGGCCCAGCGCCTCACGGTCCCACTGCTCGAAACTTGCACCGTCCAGCCGTACCTTGCCGGCCGCCGGCATCCACGCGCCGGTGAGAATGCGCGCGAGCGTGGATTTACCCGAGCCGGAGGGGCCAATGACGCCGAGCGCGTTTCCGGCGGTCACGATGAAGCCAAGCCCGGTGACGGTCGGCTTTCTTTCTCCCGGCGGAACGATGGTGACGTTTTCGACCCGCAGTTCCTTTTCAGGCTTCGGCAGGGCCATGGCGGCGGCATTGGCCGGCATCTGTGCAAAAAGCTCTCTCAGCCGCGCCCAGCTCTGCCGGGCGGCCACGAAGGACTTCCAGTTGGAAATGGCGAGATCGACGGGCGCCAGCGCCCTGCCCATCATGATCGAACTGGCGATCATCACACCGCCTGAGGCCTCCTGATTGATGACGAGCCAAGCGCCGACCGCCAGAATGGCCGATTGCAGCACGACCCGCAAAGACTTTGCGATGTTGCCGAGACCGCCGGCCACATCGCCCGCCTTGCGATTGGCGGCAAGATAGGCCTCGTTGGAGATTTGCCAGCGTTTGCCGAGCCGGCCGCCAAGCCCCATGGCCTGCACGACTTCGGCATTGCGGCGCGAGGCCTCCAGCTGCCGGTTGCGGGCCATGTTCTCGACCATGGTGTCGCGGATCGGCTTCTGCGAAAAGATATTGGTGAGGATCGTCAGGGAGACAAGCAATATAGCGCCGGCAAGCGCCGTCACGCCGATCCAGAAATGAAACAGAAAACATATGCCGAGATAAAGCGGCATCCACGGCAGATCGAAAAAGGCCGTCGGCCCCGTGCCGGAGAGAAAACCGCGCACATTGTCGAGATCGCGCAGCGGCTGGAGACCGTCGCCCGGCATGCGGTTGACGAGCGGCAGGCGCACCACCGCATCATGCACCCTGCCGGAATAACGCATGTCGAAATCTTCACCGATGCGGATCAGAACGCGAGCGCGGATGATATCGAGCAGGCACTGGAAGCCGTAAAGGCCAAGCGCGAGAATGGCGATCCCGACCAGCGTCGGCAGGCTGCCGCTTGCCAGAACCCGGTCATAAACCTGTAGCATGAAGAGCGGCGACGTGAGCGCGAGTATATTGACCACGCCGCTGACGAGCGCAACGCCGAGAAATGTGCTTTTAAGGGGCGAAACAACCGCCGCAGTGAGGGACTGCGGCGGCGTCTGCTGGTGGTTTTGAAAGCCCACAGCCTGATTTTCCTTTACGCGGCAAGCGCCGATGCGCTGGCGAAAATGAAGTCCGATGCGTCGAGTACGCTGGAATCTACACCAACGAGGGTGATAGTGTCGCCACCAAAAATGTTTTCGATGACAGCATCGCCGTTTGCATTGTTGCTGATGAAGACATCGTCAATGCTCCCGGAGCCCCAAGCGGAAACGTCCAGTTTGTCCGTACCGTCCTGGTAGCGTAGGTCCCGGTGGGACCGGCCTGCACCACATCATTGCCGCCGGAGAATACAAAGGTATCTGCACCAGCAAAACCTGTCAGGGTGTTGGAGGCAGTCGTGTCCTCGATCACCGTGCCGGTGGCGGCAAAGTAATCATAGAAGCCGGCCAGCGAACCGAAGCGGGCAAGCTGGTAGACGGCGAGATCGAGAAGATCGCGGGCACCGGCGAGCGAATAGGCGCTGTCGGGATCGATCAGCAGTTCCTGCTGGCTAACGGCGATGCCGCTGGTGGACTGGCTGTAGCCGGTGCCCAGAACGATGCTGTCGACCGAACCCGTCAGGTTACCCTGCGAGTACTGCAGAGCGCCGCTCATGACGATGCCCTTGCCGCCGGTGCTGCCATCGCCCCACGCCTCATAGGTCGTGTTCGGATCGATGGTGGTGGTGGCGAGAGAGCTGGTCTGAGCGTCGTAGAACGCACCATAGGTCGAACCGAAACCGCTCGTCCAACCGTTGAGGTAGCCGATCAGATCCGAGGAAGACTGCGTCAGTTGAATTGTGGTAGCCATAGGTGTACTCCTTTGCTGGCCAATATCGATACCTTCGTCCTGTGGCGAAGGCGTTTCATCTCCGGGACGGGCTGCAACCCAGCCCGGAGAATTTCTTCCACGGTTCAGAACTTCACGTTCATCGTCGCGATAAAGGTGCGGCCCGGCGCCGTGTAGGCGCTGGCTGCCGGAATGTATTTGCGGTCCGTCAGGTTATTGACGGCGAAGCGAAGCGTGGCCTTGTCGTTGAAGGCATAGGAACCGTAGAGATCCACCGTCGTGTAGGGATCGGTCACCTCACGCAGATTGCCTTCCGTATCCAGCGTACGCGACTGCGTCGGCGTAACGTGGTTGAGCCTTGCGCCCAGCGAGAATTTTTCATCGAAGAAACGCATGCCGCCATCGAGCGTCAGCTTCACCTTGGGCGCGACGTCGCCCGGCCAGGCAACGATTTCACCGGTTGTGGTGGTCGTGCCGTTGGAAAAAACCTGTGTCTTTTCAGGCCATTCTGTTTTCAGAAATGTTGCCGAGCCGCCGATCCAGAAACTGCGGGCATCGTAATTGCCCTCGAATTCCAGCCCGCGCATATAGGTCGTGCCGTCCAGATTGACGAAGCTGGTATAGGTGCGGTCGAGAACCTGATCCGTAACGAGATAACCGAGCGCGATATAGTCCTTCACCTCGCGGCGAAAGGCGGCCATTTTGATGCGAATGGAATCGTCGTCCAGCAGCACGCCGTCGAAGCTCATATTCGCGCCGACTTCGTAGGTCGTCGCCTTTTCGGCACGCAGGGCCTGGTTCGGAGCGTATTCGTATCCGGGGCTGTCGCCCGGGCGAGCTCCTGCGAAAAATGCCTCGAGAATTGTCGGCGGACGCAGGCTCTGGGAATAGCTCACATAGGGGCGGAACCAGTCGACGGGTTTCAGTTCGATCGTCGCGGAAGGTAGCCATGCGCTGTAGGTATGGTCTATCTCCACGTCATAGGAGGGATATTCCGTTGAGTAAGTGGTAGCATAGTAAGTCGTTCCGGCATCACGCCACCGGCCGTCAATGATTTCGCCCCTGGTGGCGGGCCAAACGTTGTTCAAAGTATTGCAGGAACTTGCCCTCTGGGCCGCAGTGAAAGTACGGCCACCAAACACCCCAGTCATGCAGATGGCGTAGACGCGGCTGTAGGTCGCCGGCAGGTATTGTGAAACATACGTGAGATAACTGTCTGCCGAGCCAACAATACGGTTTGAGCCTGTAGCGACTGTAACCTGATTGTAATATGTCGTGCGCCCCTTCAGTCGCGACCAGTCATACCGAACACCACCGCTTAACGTGATCCAGTCTGCAGGTTCCAGCTCACCGTTGAAAAATAGGCTCGCTACATCACGTCGCCCTGCCGGGCTAAAAGCGGTATAACTACTGGCATAAGAGGGGTTATTTTCGATGGTGGAACTGGTGGCAACCGAAGAAGCAATATCTCGAAAAGCCTCGACGCCGTAGTTAAGGCTAAGCTCGCCTGCCGGTGTAGTGGCACGACTGGTGTTTTCAACGCTAACGCCGAAACTCCGTAGGCCCATGTCAAGATTGGTTTCAGCCGCATATCCTGCGCTCCCGGCTCCAGTGCGCGCCGCACGCAGTTCATGCGTCATATTATCGTTCAGCCACAGAGACGACTTAAAGTCGATGAGTTCGCTCTCCGGATCCCAATCCAGCTTCGCGACAACGCTGTCGTTTCTTACGCTTTCCCGGTCGATCACCGTGGAAGCGCCCTGAACGAAGTCATTCTCCTGATGCATCCAGGACAGCGAAGCCTTGACGTCGCCGAAGTCGCCTTCGCCCTTGAAAAAGGTCGACCAACCGTCGCGGCCGAGCAAATCCTTCATTGTCAGCGCGGTGCTGCGGGCCTCCCCTTTTGTGCCGACCTTGTATTCATCCATGATCGTGCGGCTGTAGCCGGCGACGAAGGAGAGAGGACCATCCGGCGAGCGAACGGCGCCGAGAACCGAGCCCTGAAAATCATAGCCATTGGTGCCGCGGGAAACATTCGCTTCCCCGCCTTTGTTTTCACCCTCGGTAATCAGATCGTCGGCGCTGACGGTTCGGAACTCGACCTTGCCGCCCAGAGAGCCGGCATTGCCTGAGCGCGCATTGGTTATTTTCTCGATCTCGACGGCACGGATGAAAGCGACATCCACATAACCCTGCCCGGCGCTTGCGGTGTAGCTCGTGGCGCCGCCGAAGGCCGCACCACGCTGCGCATTCTGCCGCGCGCCATCGATGGAGACGACCACGCGGCCGCTTTCCTGCAAACCGCGCACATTGGGCGAAACGGTTGGGAAGCTGCCATTGCCCTCGCCGGCATAAACACCGGAAACCCGGTTGAAAACATCGCGCGTGTTGCGCACCCCGGCCGACTGGATCGCCTCACGGCCGACCACGCTGACGCTGGCGGGCGTTTCATAAACCCAGTCGGGCGTCCCCTGATAACCGGAACCGGCAATGGAGTTACGCCCGGTCTTGCCGGTCAGGGTAATGGTTTCCAGAACCGTCGTACCCTCCGCCGCGGAAAGATCGACGGTCGATTGCCCCGTGCCGATGACGACGGTTCTGCCATTGCCGGCGATACGGAAATTGACGCCCGTTCCCGCCAGCAACCGCGACAGCGCCTCCCGCACCGTGAAACTGCCGGTGACGGCGTTGGTGCGCACATTGCCGGCCGATGGCGTGGCCAGCGTGACCTGAAGGCCGGATTGCCGCCCGAAGGCACCTACCACGGATGACAGCGACTGGGCAGGAATGTTGAACGGCCGCGTTGCGCCCTGCTCGCCATTCGGGCGCTGGCTATTGGCGGCATCAGGTCCGGTCTGCGCAAAAACCGGCATCGAGATTGAAACAACGACAGCCGTCGTCGCCAGCAGCATGGCTGTGCGCGCATGCTTTCCCGCTTTTCTGCCCGAACCGGTTACACGTATATGGAGGCGCATATTGCTTCAGTCTTCCTGTCTTTCGTTCCGGAAATATCTTGACCGGATTACTCAACAAAAAGACGATTGCCTCGGCGATTTTTTTCAGGCTTTTTGAGGAAATTTTATAAATTACTGAAAATAAATATGATTTTTTGTTTTCAACTGTTTCAGAAGCGGGTGATGATGCGGGCGCTGCCGCCAATCGCATGCACCTTGCCCCGGTAAGGTTCCACCAATGCTTCCAACGCGCGGTCCGGGTCGCGAAGATCGTAAAAACCCGTTACCCGCTGCTCGGCCAGCCTTTTGTCCGCCATCGTCAGCCATGCCGGATGATAGCGCTGTATCTGCTCCACGACCGAGCCGATCGTCGCATCCACCACATAAAGCTCCCCGTTGCGCCAGCCGCCTATATCCTCCACGGACACGCTCTCCTTTCGGATTGCACCGGAGGCGTCGACAATCAGCATCTCGCCGGGGATGAGCCGTGTAGGCGCCGCATTGCGGAAGGATGCTTCCACCGAGCCATGCGCAAGCGCGACCTGCGTTATGCCATCCGTGAGATCGACATCGAAAGCCGTGCCCAGCACCTGAACGGTGACGTTCTTCGTCTCCACCACGAAGGGTCGCGCGCTATCTGGCACGACATCAAAAAAAGCTTCGCCCTTCAGCACTTTCACATTACGGCGGCCATCGGTAAAATCGGTGGAAAGCGCACTCGCAGCGGCAAGTTGCACCCTGCTACCGTCTTCAAGGACTATCGTGCGGCTTTCAGCCGTACTGGTCTGATAATCCGCTTCGATGCGGACAAAAAAAGCGGGTACGAAAAGCACAGCAAGACAGAGCGACGCCGCAGCCATGGCCATGCCGGCATAGTGACGAACGGTAAAGCGTCGCCGCGGCAGCTGTTTTTCGGCCTTGGCCGGCAGGTGGGGTGCATCTTCCCAGAGGTTCTTGAAAGCCGGTTCAACCAGACCGAGGTTGCGCCACGTTTTGCATGTCCGCTCCCAGGCAAGACGGTTTGCCGGCGAGGCAACCAGCCATCGATCAAACTCCGCCTTCAGCCGCGGCTCCACCGATCCCGCCTGCAGACGTATCAGCCAGTCAGCCGCCTCTTCCGCCTTCCCGTCAGGCAATTCTATTTTCCTATCTGGATCAATGGTCATTGAACCGGGCCAGTTCCTTTGCGAGGCAGAAAAGCCGCCTCGTCTTCCGCGTTGTTATATAGACGTTTAACGGAAAGTTTTTTTTCACATAATGGGACAATCAGGGCAATTTCACTTCATTTCTCTGGTAATCGCGGCAATGCTACCCTTGATCAGGCGGTGAGCGCTGGCCACGGACACGCCAAGGTGACGAGCGATCTCCTCCATATTGTAACCACCGAATCTGTGCATTTCCAATGCCACGCGCGCCTGAACCGGCAGGGTCTCCAGAATTGTCTGCATCTGCCGAACTTCATCGCAGAACAGCGCATGCTCTTCCGGCGTACCATGATCCTGCGGCACGCCCCAGAAGGGGGTGTCATCCGGTCGCTCCCGCAGGTCTTGCCGGTTGCGCCGGCGGTTGTCGAGCGCAAGATTGCGAACGATGCGAAAAAGATAAGATTTGAGGTTGGAGGGATTGCCGGAGGCTTCCGGCACGAATTTCAGGAAGGCTTCCTGAACCACGTCCTCCGCATCCGCCCGCGACCCCAGAATGAGGGTGGCGTATTTGATCAGGTCGACCCTATGCGCGACGTAAGCGTTATAACGCTTGTCATCTTCCCGTATGCCCATGTCTCAACCGAGAGAAATTTCAAGGATCGACGAAACCCGCCGCCCCCGAATGGCCGCGCAGTTCTGCCGCTCAAAGCTCTAGCATCCAAACCGTGAATCGAACAGATATTTCATGACTATTATCATCAAGAATTTGTGCAGGCCGCATCGAGCGGACCCGGCAGCAAGCGCGGCCGGGTTTTGACCTGTCAGATGGCCCCGTCGACGATGACCATGGGTCTGCCCTGCGAGCAGGGCTCGATACGGGCATCGATGCGATAGATATCGCGCAGCATCTCCGGGGTTATCACCGCCTCCGTGCTACCGCTCACCACCATTTCGCCACGCGCGATAACCATCGTATTGGCGCAATAACGAAGTGCATGGTTGAGGTCATGCAGGGCGATCAGCACGATCATGCCGGTCTTCTGCGCCAGATCGGTGACGAAACCCAGAACCTCGATCTGCCGATGAAGATCGAGCGCGGAGGTCGGCTCGTCCATCAGCAGCACTTCCGGCTTGCGCGCCAGCGCCTGCGCCAGCGAAACAAGCTGCCGCTGACCGCCGGACAATTCGCCAAGCCCGCGGAAAGCAAGGTCATGGATTTTCAGCGCCTTGAGAATGGCGTCGATCTCGAACAGCTCATCGTCATGGACTCGCCAGCCGCCGCCCTGCTTGGCGGAAAGAAGTACGGATTCATAAACGGTCAGCACGGCGTTGGCGCCGGTATCCTGCGGCATGTAGCAGATGGCGCGGTTGCCGCGGGCCGTATCGGAGAGTTCCACCAATCCGGGACCGGAAATCAGGCTGGCGATGCGCTTGAAAAGCGTCGACTTGCCGGCGGCATTCGGGCCGATCACAGCCGTCACACTGCCGCTTTCCAGCGTATCGATGCCGACCTTGGAGAGAACCGTGATGCGCCCATAGGCGGCGCCGACATCTTTCAGTGCGAGCGCTACCATGCGCGCCTCCTGTTGCCGAAAATAAGCGCGAAAAAGAACGGAACGCCGACGAGCGCCGTGATGACGCCGATCGGCAGAATAGCGCCGGGAATGAGAATCTTGCTGATGACCGAGGTTGCCGACAGAAGCAGCGCGCCGCAGATCACCGAGCCGGGCAGGAAGAAACGCTGGTCCTCACCCACCACCATGCGGGCGATGTGCGGACCGACCAGCCCGACGAAACCGATTGTGCCGACAAAAGAAACCGGAATGGCCGCCAGCAGACTGACCGTCAGCATGGTCGTCAACCGCAGCCGCCGGACATTGATGCCCATGCTGGCCGCCTTGTCATCGCCGAGCCTCAGCGCCGTTAGCGCCCAGGCATTGCGCATGAACAACGGCACGGTGACGAGGAGGATGGCGGCGGTAATATAGACCTTGTCCCAGGTCGCCTTCGTCAGGCTGCCCATGGTCCAGAAAACCACGGCGGCAAGCGCCTGTTCGGAGGCCAGATATTCGAGCAGCGACAACGCCGCATTGAAGGTGAACACCAGCGCGATGCCGAGCAGCACGATGGTTTCGACCGTCACCCCGCGAAGCGTCGAGGCGAAATGGATGAAGAGAGCCGCGACCATGGCCATGATGAAGGCGTTGATCGGCACCATGTAATGCACGGCGCCCGGAAAGATCGCCACGCCGCCAACCAGCGCCAGCGCCGCACCGAAGCTTGCCGCAGCCGAAATGCCGAGCGTGAAGGGGCTGGCGAGCGGGTTCGACAGGATGGTCTGCATCTGCGCACCCGCGACCGAAAGCGACGCTCCGACGGTCACCGCCATCAGCGCGATCGGCATGCGAATATCCCAGATCACCACCCGAAGCTGGTTTCCGACGGCGGCCGGATCGGCAATCGTCGCCAGAACCTCGGAGAGCGTATAGCGCGCCGGCCCGAGCGCCATGTCGGCGGCCATGCTGAAACACAGCGCGATAAAAAGCCCGAAGAGGATGATTATCCTGCGCGCGGCAAGGGCGCGATATTGATCGCGCCCACTGATACCAACCGCGCTTTCATTCAGCGAACTCATTGGTTCAAACCTTTTTCGAGCGAGGCGAAGTAACCCGGCTTGTAGGTGACGGGGAGGAATTTGCGGTGAAATTCCTCAAAATTCTTTTCCGGATCGAGATCGGCGAAGAGATCGGGATGAAACCACTTGGCGAATTGCTGGATCGGGAAGAATTCGTAGGGCGCGCCATAGAACTGGTGCCAGACGGCATGGACATTGCCTTGCTTCACGGCCTTCAGTTCCGGAAACGGCGTGCGCTTCATCAGATTGGCCAGTCGCTCACGGGAAAGAGCCATATCCGCCCCGCGTCCGACCGGAACGAACTGGTTGATGTCGGATTCGGCGGCCCAGTTGGAGCCGGTGACGATGACGTGGTCCGGATCGGCAACGACGAGCTGTTCGGGATTGAGATCGCCGAAGGTCGTCTTGATGATGCCGTCGGCAATGTTATGGCCGCCGGCAAGATCGACCATCGCGCCGAAATTGACCGGTCCGAAAGTGCGGCAGCAATTGTTTTCGCCGGAAATGCCGGGCGCGCGTTCAATGAAGACGTTCGGGCGCTTCAGGTCCTTGACGCTGGCGAGCCGGTCGGTCACGCGGGCGATTTCGGCGCGGCGATAGGCGATGAACTCCTTCGCGCGCTCTTCGGCGCCGAAGAGTTTGCCGAGAATTTCGACCGAGGCTTCGCTGTTCTTTTCAGGATCGATGCGGAAATCGAGATAGATGATCTTGATGCCGGCGGCGGCGGCCTTTTCTTCGAAACCGCTCTCCTTGGCGGATTTCTCCGCTTCCAGATTGAGGGTGATCACATCGGGCGAAAGGGTGATGGCCGTTTCCAGGCTGAAATCGCCCTGCGGCACATAACCGAAGCGCGGCAGTTTCTCGACCTGCGGAAAACGCTCGACATAGGCGGTGTAGCTGTCGGGATCCTTCTTGAGAAGATCGTCACGCCAGCCGACGATGGTGTCGAAGGTCTTGTCGCCCTTGAGTGCGGCAATGACATGCACCTGGCGCGCCTCACCGACGATGACGCGTCTGGCCGGCAGGTCCAGTTCGACTTTGCGACCGGTGACATCGGTAATCTCGGCAGCCAGAACCGGCACGGCGAGAAGGGAGAAAGCCAGCACCGCAAGATGCCTGAGAGCGTTGAGCCGCATGAGAAGTCCTCATTGAGTTCCAAAACAAAGCGATAAAGCCGCATGGCTGCGGCTTTATCCATCGGTTGGACGGCGCTCCCCTTCACCGTCCCTTTATTACCTGGCGTCCTTCAGCGAAACGAAGTAGCCGGGCTTGTAGTCGAGCGGCAGGAAGCGGGCATGCAGTTCCTTGAAGGTCGCCTCCGGGTCGAGGTCCTTGAAGAGGTCCGGATGCAGCCACTTGGCGATTTCCTGAACGGCCACGAACTGATAGGGATTGTTGTAGAACTGATGCCAGATGGCGTGGACATTACCGTCCTTCACCGCCTGCACGCCGGTGAAAGCCGGGCGCTTGGTCAGGTTTTCAAGCTTGCGATGGGCTTCTTTCAGATCCGCGCCATAACCGACGCCGACCCAGTTGCCGCCCGGAACATAACCGTTCCAGTTGCCGCCGGTAATGATGATCTGCTCCGGGTTTGAGGCAATGATCTGTTCCGGATTGACGGTGCCGAAGGTGCCGGGAATGATGTCCTTGGCCATGTTGACGCCGCCGGCAAGCTCCACCATCTTGCCGAAATTCTCGTTGCCGAAGGACATGCAGCAATCGTCGGAGTAACCGCCGGCGCGCTCCATGAACACGACAGGCTTCTTCGGATTGGCCTTTTCAAGCGTATCGGTAACCTTGGCGATGGAGTCGGCGCGGAACTTGATGAAGTCCTCGGCGATCTTTTCCTTGCCCGTCAGCTGGCCCATGAGGCGCATGCTCGGCTCGGTATTTTCCATCGGCTTTTCACGGAAATCGACGTAGACCAGCGGAATGCCGACCTTTGCGAGCTTTTCGATATAGCCCGCTTCTTCGGTTGCCGTCTTGGCGTCGATATTCATCAGGATCACGTCAGGCTTCAGGGCGACAGCCTGCTCTATGTCGAAAGTGCCGTCCTTCATGCCGCCGAAAGTCGGCAGCTTGGCGATTTCCGGATACTTGGCGAGATAGGCCGCATAGGTTTCCGGGTCGGCTTTCGTCAGATCGTCGCGCCAGCCAACCACGTGCTGGAAAGGGTTTTCCTTGTCGAGCGCAGCCAGGAAATAAATCTGGCGACCTTCACCGAGGATGACGTGCGATACCGGCACATTCACCTCGACATCGCGGCCCGTCACATCCTTGACGGTGACCTTTTCGGCGAATGCCGGCCATGCGGCGGATACGAGAAGGCCAAGGGCAAGTGCCGCAGATTTGGCTGAGATGCGCATCGGATATTGCTCTCCAGTGTTGACTGGCGCGGCTGTATTATTTTCTGACTATACTAGTCAACATTTATGTTTTAGAGCCATTCTTAACTGACCGGTACATGAGTTGAAGACCGATGATCGACACAATCCAATATGGCAAAAACGACAGTCTCAGAGACGAAATCAAATCCTATTGGTCCGGCCGCGCCGCGACTTTCGACCTTTCCCCCGGGCATGAAATTTTCTCCGAAGACGAGCGCGAGGCCTGGCACGCGCTTATCCTGAAACATCTCGGCCACGGAGAGGGCCGCAAGGCGCTCGATCTTGCCAGCGGCACCGGCGTCATCTCGCACCTTATGGACGATCTCGGTTTTCACGTCACCGGCATGGACTGGTCGGAAACCATGCTGGCGCTTGCCCGTGAAAAAGCGAAAAGCCGTGGCCGCACCATCCGCTTTTTCGTTGGCGATGCCGAAAACACGATGGAGCCGGATGAAAGCGCCGATGTCATCATCACCCGTCATCTGGTCTGGACGTTGGTGGACCCGCAGGCAAGCTTTGCCGAATGGTTCCGTGTCCTCAAACCGGGCGGACGGCTTCTGATCGTCGACGGCGACTTCGTGAATACCGGCTGGCGCGAAAAACTGGTGAAGAAACTGGCGGCCAGCCTCGAAAGCATCGGCCTCGTCAAATCGGACCAGCCGCACAAGCCGGCGGACCCGGAAAACACCTTCAACAGCATTCTTTCCCGCGTTTATTTTTCGAAGGGCGCAAGGGCCGGCGATGTCGCGGCGCTGTTGCGTGCTACCGGCTTCGAACCTGTCGCAATCGATCAGGAGCTTCAGGCCATTCACCGCGCCCAGGCGAAAAATTTCAGCCTGCTGAAAGGCATTCTGCGCGGGCTGCAACATCGTTATGCCGTGTGCGCGGTGAAGCCGGGAGACTACTCCGTCACCCCGGACTAGATCCGGGGTCCAGTGCGATCAAGTCCTTGATCGCAAAAGACTCTTCCCACGGCGCAGACGCGCCGTGGCTGAATGCCGGATCAAGTCCGGCATGACGGATGAGAGTTCAGTGCAGCCTCATTTTTCCGCCTGCTCGAAGAGGTCCTCGAACCTTGGCTTTGCCCGGCCGGGTACGTCCACCGTCCGGTAGCTCTGCCGCAGGGTCGCCTCGCCGACCTTGATCAGCATGACCATGCCCATGCCGTAATGCGGCGAGCATTTGATGCCGTAAAAGCCCGGCTTTTCAAAGCCGGTCTCGAATTCGTCATTGATCCGGCCTTTGAAACCTTCGGCACCTTCAGGGATCATGCCATCGATGGTCGCGGCATTGTGGCTCTTGTGGGTAGGCACAAAGCGCACGCGGTCGCCGGGCGCTATTTCGAGAAAATCGGGCTCGAATACCATCGGGCCTTTTTCGCCCCGGTTCAGCATTTTCACCTCGAAGGTCTCGGCTGAAGCCTGAAGCGGAAAGCCCGTGAACGCCACGGCAATGACGGCAGCGGCCCAAAACATGCTGGTCCTTGCAGCGGCGTTTGCGAACGTCGTCAATGTCATCATCGTGCCAGTACTTTCCTTGGATGCTCGGCCCGCCCATGGGCCGGCAGAAAACGAATATGGGAAAAGCCCCCCTCATCCGTGGTGACGACGCATTCCACCCCGAAGACGGCGGCTATTCTCGCCGGTGTCAGAACCTCCCGCGGCGGACCGACCGCGATCATCTCGCCCCGGTGCATGATGGCGACGCGATCGCAGAACATGGCGGCGTGATTGAGATCGTGCAGCGCCGCCACAACGGTCAGGCCCTGCCGGCGCACCAGATCGAGCAGGCCGATCTGGTGGCCTATGTCGAGATGGTTGGTCGGTTCGTCCAGAAGCAGGATATGCGGCTCCTGCGTCAATGCGCGGGCGATATGCAGGCGCTGGCGTTCGCCGCCGGAAAGATGGTGCCAGTTGCGCTCCGCCTTGTCGGCCATGTCGACATTGGCAAGTGCTGCATCAACAATGGCGTCATCCTTCTGCGACCAGGCGGAAAGCGGCCCGAGATAGGGCGTGCGCCCAAGCTCCACCGCCTGTCGTGCAGTGATGCGTTCGGTGGTTTCGGCCTGCTGCTCCACGAAGGCGAGCCGGCGGGCAAGGTCTCGCCGTCCCAATGACGCAAGCGGCTCACCCCCGAGCGTAACATGCCCCCGGCGCGGCTTGCGAATACCCGCCAGCATGGAGAGCAGCGTGCTTTTGCCGGAACCGTTCGGTCCGATGACGCCGAGAAACTCACCGGAACCGACATCGAGCGAAACGCCGCGCACGATATCGATATTGCCGGCGTGAAAATGCAGGTCGTGGGCGGATAATTTCATGAACGCCCCCTCTTCTGCCCAAGGATGAAGGCAAAGGCGGGTGCGCCGACGAGTGCGGTGATGACGCCGATGGGCAGCACCTGCCCCGGAATGACAATGCGCGAGAGAATATCCGCGACGATCATGAAAACCGCGCCGGTCAGCGCCGTCACCGGCAGCAATATACCGTGTCGAACCCCGACGAAGATGCGCGCGGCATGCGGAATGACGAGGCCCACGAAGCCGATGGAGCCGACCAGAGACACCATCGCAGCCGTCATGATCGCCGAAACGGAGATCAGCACCGCATAGACCCAGCGCACCGGAATGCCGAGCGAGGCAGCCGCCTGACCGCCGAAGGCGAAGGCATCGAGCGCCCGGGCATACCAGAGACACACCGCAAGTCCCGCAAGGCTGACCGGCAGCGCCAGCCAGACATCCGGCCAGCGCACGCCCGAGAGGTTGCCCAGCAGCCAGAACATGATGCCGCGCGCCTGTTCCGCATTGGCGGATTTGGTGACGATGAAAGAGGTCATGGCGTTGAACAGCTGCGACCCGGCCACCCCCGCCAGAATGATGGCGCTGTTGCCGTGTCCCGCCCGCACCGCCAGAAGACTGACCAACGAAAACGCGACGAAAGCACCGATGAGCGCCCCGGCCGGCATCGTCAGGAACCCCGCTCCGAAGCCAAGCAGCGCGACAGCGACGGCACCGGTGGAGGCGCCGGCGGAAATGCCGAGAATATAAGGATCGGCAAGCGGATTGCGCAAAAGCGATTGCAGCACCGCCCCGGCCAGCGCCAAAGAAGCGCCGCAACAGGCGGCGACGACGGCGCGGCTGAGGCGGTAACTCCAGACAATGCCCTCATCCAGCGGTTCCAGCAGATAGGCCGCATGGAAGACGCGGTTGGCGATTGTTTTCGCCACGACGTCGAAAGGAATGGCGGTCTCGCCGATGGCCGCCCCGGCCATCAGCGCGACGAGCAGCAGGGCGAGCGCGGCAAAAGCCAGCCCTACCCTGCCGAGATGGATGGAAAGACCGTTCACTTGGCGAGGCCGGCAGCCGAAATCGCCTCGGCCAGCGTTTCGATGCCTTCAATGGTGCGAATGGTCGGGTTCATCGCCTGCGCATCCATCTCGAACACATGTCCTTCCTTGACGGCTGGCATGATGCTGGCCACGGGATCGGTGGCGAGGAACTTCAGCTTGACGGCGACATCGTCAGCCGGGAAACGGCGGCGATCCATCTTGCCGGCGACGATGATGGAGGGATTGGCCTTGGCGATGGTTTCCCAGCCGACGGTCGGCCATTCTTCATCGCTTTCGATGACGTTCTTCAACCCCAGCGCGGACATGATGTAGCCGGGAGCGCCATTGCGGCCGGCCACATAGGGATCGATATCGAGCTCGGCGCTGGAGAACCAGAAGACGGCCGAAAGCTTGCCGTTGGCGGAAGCGATCTTGGCGCGGGCGGCTTCTTCACGCTTCTTCAGGTCGGCAACGACCTCTTCACCGCGATCCTGCACGTTGAAGATTTTGGCGAGATCGCGGATTTCCTGGTAGATCAGATCCATGGTGAAGACGGTGTTGCGCACGCCGTCGCCGCCACCGGAATTGTCCTTGCCCATGCAATCGGCGGGCGAGGTATAAACGGGAACGCCAAGCTCGGCGAATTGCGCCGGTGTTCCGACAACGCCTTCCGGGCCGATCTGCCACTGGAACTGCGTCGTCACGAGGTCCGGCTTCTTGCCGATGACCGCCTCGAAGCTCGGATCATTGTCAGCCAGCCGCTCGACCCTGGCATTGGCCTCCTCGTAACCCTTCAAAACCGGACCGATCCACAGCGCCGTGCCGACCACCTTGTCGGAAAGGCCGAGGAGGTAAAGAACCTCGGTCGTGCTCTGGCCGACGGACACGGTGCGGGCGGGCGCCTGCTTGAAGGTGATATCCTGACCGCAGCTGTTGATCGTCAGGGGATAGGTGGTTTCGGCAGCATTGGCGCCGGCGACAGGCAAAACCGCAAGCGCAGCGGCCAGAAAGCCGGCATGGACCGGCAGGCGTCTAGAATGAAACATGTGTTCTCCAGTCGAAAGTAAATCTTATTCCAGAGCAGCAGGCGTCAGAACGCGCAGCAACAGCGGGACGTCTTGTACGGAGAACGGCAATAGGACGCAAACGAAATGTTATGAAATAACATTACAATCTCCTCCTCCGGGCTTCCCCGCCCGTAACGATGGTTTATATTTCGACGGCAGGTCTCCTGGCTCACGGATTTGCGTCACTCATCTGCCTTCCCGCATTCCGGAGAATACAGTGGCATGACGCCTTGAAGCGTCACGGGGATGAACGACAATCCGCTTACAGTTGCGGGGGCAGCCACGGCATTGGGCGAAAAAGATCGCCCGCACCATGTTCCCTATTAATCCCTTCGCCTTTCGGCTGCAGGAACCGTCGCTTTCTCACATAAGGGGCAAGAGGCGGGGCGTCAATTGCGATAGTGCCGCACCTCAGCACAAAGACGGGCCCGCCAGGGCGAAAATCTTTACGGAACCGGAGCCTGCCGGTTGCGGTGCGCCTTTCGACATGGCGGTGAGCGTTTCGATCACCACCAGCCCGGATTGCGCCAGGAACTCGGTCAGAAGACCGTTATCCTGCACAGCATCGAGACGGACAAGCTGATCGTCGAGATCGGAAAAATGTCGCCTCACCAGCGCAATCGCATCCGCCTCGTCACCGGCGACGACCGGACCGACAATATGACCCCGCCCCGCTGCACGCCGCAATGCAAAGGCGGCAAGACGATCGGCCTCAAACAGGCCATAACCCGTATTTTCCCGGAGAAGGCGTTGCAGGACACCCCGGCGCGAAACACCGAAAGCCGCTCGATCCAGATCCGCCACGGCGGACAAATGATCCTCGGACAGCGGCTCGATTCTCTGTTTTCTTCCAAGCGTCGGCATCTCGGCAGGGCAGCGTGCCTTGCCACGCAGGAGATGTACTTTTTCCGTATCTCCGGCAAAACCCAGCCGTGCGAAAAGCCGTCGCGAGGCTTCCGTGGCGTTCAACCGCAGGGCGGCTTCAGGGTAGCCCGCAATGAGTTGGCCCACCAGCCATGGTGCGACGCCCTGCCCCTGCAAACGGGGAGAAACGATGACCATGCCGACCGTGGCGAAACCCTCATCATAAGAAAACAGCATTGCCGTTGCGACAACGCGATCGATTTCGTCAAGCGCGGCAAGCCCGACGCCGCACTGCCGCAGGAAACACCATTCGTTCGCGTGATATCGCCATCCGACAGCCATGGACAAAGCATGCAGATGATCGGCCTCCACATCGGCGATATCCACTGTCCGCAACTCGAAACTATCGACTTTGAGCAGCTCCATGACAAACGGCTCTCATTCCCTCCGGCGCGGAACCTTGATCCCGGCAGCCCAGCTCACGACATCCGAAGATAACCAGTCTCGTCAGCAGGAATTTTCCGAAAGCGCTGGAAGGACACAACAATCTACTGAAATCACCCGTATTTCAGCAGATAAACGCCGCAGGCCGCTCTAAGCTTTTCGGCGTTGAAGCGACGGAGACAGCCATGAACGCAATCGACATTCTGGAGCGTCTTGTCGGCTTCCCGTCGGTGGTCGGAACCGCCAATGGCGACATTGCCGGATGGATCGCCGATTATCTGGAAAGCCACGGCGCGAAAGTATCGCTGCTTGCCGGCCCGGAGGGCGACCGCACCAATCTCTTTGCCAGCTTCGGCCCGGCCGATGCCAGCGGATACATCCTGTCCGGCCATATGGATGTGGTGCCTGCCGGTGAGCCGGAATGGTCCTCCGATCCCTTTACGCTGAGAACCGAAGGCGAGCGCCTCTACGGACGCGGAACCACCGACATGAAAGGGTTTCTGGCCACGGTTCTCGCCGCAGCACCGGCATTTTCACGCATGGCGCTGAAGCGGCCCGTTCACATCGCCTTTTCCTATGACGAGGAGGCGGGCTGCCGCGGCGTTCCGCATCTCATCGCCCGATTGCCGGAGCTATGCGCAAAACCGGCGGGCGCGATCATCGGCGAACCGAGCAATCTGCATGCGGTGCGCGCCCACAAGGGCAAGGCCGCCGCACGCATCACCATTCGCGGCCGCTCCGGCCATTCCTCGCGGCCGGATCAGGGCGTGAACGCCATTCATCTGATGACCGGCATCATGGCAAAGGCGGTCGAGACCGCGCAGGCTCTCACCGAGGGTCCCTTCGAAGCGACGTTCGAGCCTCCCTATTCCTCCCTGCAGATCGGTACGGCGAAAGGCGGACAGGCGATTAATATCATCCCCGATCTCTGCGCCATCGAACTGGAGGCGCGGGCGATTGCTGGCGTGTCGCCGCTTGCCCTGCTCCAGCCGGTGCGCGACCGTGTCGAAGCGCTCGCCGCCGAGGGCATCGACATAGAATGGACGCCGATGAGCGATTATCCGGCGCTCTCCCTTGCCGCCGATGCGCCGCTCGTGAAGCTTTTGGAAGAATTGACCGACACGCCCTGCATCGCCGCCGTCAGCTATGGCACGGAGGCCGGGCTTTTTCAGGCGGCCGGCATCGACGCCATCATCTGCGGCCCGGGCGATATCGGCCGCGCCCACAAACCGGACGAATTCATAACGGCCGGCGAACTGTCGGCCTGCCAGTCGATGCTGGAAACACTGGCGAACCGCTGCACGGTTTAAACCTTCGGAACCACGGATTTCAGATGACTTTCTTCTTCAATTCCGACGCGAAGCGCGGCGAGATTTTCCGGCAGGCCCTGGCCCGCGACCTCCCGGAACTGCCCTTTTCGATGGATGCCGAAAGCGTCGATCCGGATGCGGTTCGATACCTCATCACCTGGACCGTGCCGGAAGATATCGGCCGCTACCGTAATCTCGAAATCCTGTTTTCCATCGGTGCGGGCGTCGATCAGTTTCACATCGACACCGTCCCTGCGCATGTAAAAGTCGTGCGCATGGTGGATGAAGGCATCATCCGCATGATGCAGGAATATGTGAGCCTCGGCGTGCTGGCGCTTCACCGCAACCTGCCGGTCTATTTGAAACAGCAGCGCCAGCAACTCTGGAAGGCCTTGCCGCAGCGTCAGGCGGAAGACTGCCGGGTGGGCGTTCTCGGCCTCGGCATGCTGGGCGTTGCGGCGCTGGAACGGCTGAAACCCTTCGGTTTTCCGCTTTCCGGCTGGAGCCGTTCACCGCGCGAGATCGATGGCGTGACCTGCCATCATGGCGAAGCCGGATTATCCACGATCCTTTCGACCAGCGATATTCTCGTTTGCCTGCTGCCGCTGACCGACGAAACGACGGGACTTCTGAATGGCGAACGCCTGGGGATGCTTCCCGAGGGTGCGGGGCTGGTTCACGCCGGGCGCGGCAAACAGCTCGACCACGACGCCCTCATCGATGCGCTGGACAGCGGCAGGCTTTCGGGCGCGGTGATCGACGTCACCGATCCGGAACCGCTTCCGGAAGACCATGCCTTCTGGACGCATCCGAAAATTCTCCTGACGCCGCACATCGCCAGCGTCACCCAGCCGCATTCGGCAGCGCGCACCGTTGTCGAGAACATCAAACGATACCAGTCCGGCCTCGAGCCGCTCGGCCTCGTCGACCGCAATCGCGGATATTGATCATCCCGTTCCAGGAAAGGACACCCATGCCGCTTCTCAAGACCATCGACACCCATCCCGCCTTCGAACCGAAAGCCTCCAAGGCTCTGCCGGAACGCCTGATCTCCGGCGATCCGTCCTTCAAGACCTGGCCGCTGGACGAAGCCCGCAACGGCACCGTCCACACCGGCATCTGGGAAGCGACGCCGGGCGAAAGCCGTTCGATCAAGGGCGAAACCTTCGAATTCTGCCATATTCTCGAAGGCGTCATCGAAATCACGCCGGAAGGCGGCGAACCGCTGCGTTATACGGCTGGCGACAGTTTCGTCATGAAGCCGGGCTTCGTCGGCGTTTGGAAAACCATTGAAACCGTCCGCAAGATCTATGTTACGGTGAACGGATGAACTGGGAACCGGCCATTTTCGAAATCACCCGCGACGGCTATGTGCTGAGCACCGATCCGGCACGGGTGGATTTCGATCTGGTCCATGGTTTTCTCGCCCGCGATTCCTACTGGGCGCAGGGAATGACCGCCGACCGGCTGAAGCGGGCGCTTTCGCATTCGCTGCCGGTCGGCGTTTACGCCCCTGACGGCTCCATGGCCGCCTTCGCCCGTCTGGTGACGGATTATGCCGTTTTCGGCTATCTGCGCGATGTCTTCACGGTGGAGGATCATCGCGGTCGCGGCCTTGCGTCCTGGATCGCCACCGAGATACGCACACACCCGGAGCTTTCGACGGTATCGAGCTGGATGTTGGCGACCCGCGACGCCCATGGCGTTTACGAAAAGGCCGGCTATCGCGCAGCACCTCATCCCGAATATTATATGACGGTGCCGAAACCCGGCGAGGGTTGAGAACCCTCCCTATGAGCCACATCCGCCATCCTCATAACCTGGGGCTATGACCCTTACCCCATAAATGCTTGGCCCTTTTCCGGTCCCGATGACAGCATCGTCCGCACTGGAAAAGGAGACGGAAGAGATGGGATATCGCATTGGCGTCGATGTGGGCGGGTCGTTTACGGATTTTGCCGTGTTCGACGATGGGACCGGCGCGCTTTCCACCCTGAAGGTGTTTTCCCGCCCCGACGCGCCCGGAGAAGAAATCCTTCTCGCGCTCGATACGTTGAAAAAGCGCGACGGCATCGAAGCGAAGGACGTCTCCTATTTCACCCATGGCACCACCGTCGGCGTCAACACCGTCATCCAGCGCAACGGCCAGAACGTCGCGCTGTTCACCACCGAAAATTTCGAGGACGTGCTGGGCGTTGCACGCCTGAAAATTCCGCAGATCCACAATCTCTATTCCGTGCGGCCGGAACCGCTCATCCCGCGCGAACGGGTTTTCGGCATAGCCGAGCGCATGCTGGCGACCGGCGAGGTAAAGCTCGCTCCGAACGAAGAGAATGTGGCACAGGCTGTCGCCGGCGCCCTTGCAGCCGGTTGCGACGGCATCGTGCTCGCCTTCCTGCATTCCTACCGCAATCCCGAAAACGAACTTGCCGTGAAGGCGATGATCGAACGCATCGCTCCGCAATTGCCGGTGGTTTCTTCTGCCGAGACATGGCCGATCATCCGCGAATATGAGCGCACCGTCACCGCCGTCATCAGCGGTTATGTCCAGCCGCGCGTCGCACATTACCTCGACCGTTTCGAAACGGTGCTGCGCGGGCAAGGCATTGCCTGCCCGCTGCTCATCACCAAGACCAATGGCGGCGTCATGGGCATCGATCAGGCGCGGCGGGAATGTGTGCAGATGATCCTGTCGGGCACCGCTTCCGGCGTCATCGGCGCAGGCTATCTGGCAAAGGCCAGCGGCTTTGAGCGAGTGATGAGCCTCGATATCGGCGGCACCAGCGCCGATGTGGCCGTGATCCTTGATGGCGAGGCCCAATATGGGGTCGGCGAACTGATCGGCGATTTCCAGATTCATGTCCCCTCCGTTTCGGTCAGCTCCGTCGGCCAGGGCGGCGGCTCGGTCGCATGGGTCGACAGCCTCGGCCTGTTGCAGGTGGGGCCTGAAAGTGCCGGCTCGACGCCGGGACCCGCCTGTTACGGACGTGGCGGTAACCGCCCGACGATCACGGACGCCATGGCGGCCGCCAATCTCATCGGCCATATGCCGCTCGGTTATGGCGCGGTGACCGTCGATCACGCCGCGTCGCGCGCCGCGCTCTCGCCGCTCGCCGAAAAACTCGGCCTTTCCGTCGAGGCGCTCGCCGGCAACATCGTCGATATCGCCGTCTCCGGCATGTATGCGGAGGTGAATGCCCTGACCTCCCGTTTCGCCATCGACCCACGCGAATTTCACCTCTTCGCTTTCGGCGGCGCCGGCGCGATGCTCGCCTGCTTCCTCGCCCGCGAGCTGGACATGAAGGGTGTGGTGGTGCCGCCCACCCCGGGCGTTGTTTCCGCGCTCGGCGGCCTGATTGCCGATCTGAAGAACGATTTCATCCGCACCACCTATTGCGATGTGAACGACAGGGAAATCTTCGATCTCGCCCCCCTTCTCGCCGAAATGCAGGAAACCGGCAGCAACTGGCTGAAGGAACAGGGTTTTAACGGTGATTGCGAGATGCGGCTTTCCGCCGACATGCGCTATCGCGGCCAATCCTACGAAATCGAGACCACGCTGCAGTCGGAATGGCTGGGCAGCGGCGACGCCGGCGCTATAAACAGGGCTTTCCATGAGGAACATGCCCGCCTCTACGGTCATTCCGATGAGCGGGCGGCGGTGCAGATGGTCAATCTCAGACTTGTCGTCTCCGGGAAAACACCGAAGCCGCCGCTTCGCGAGACAGGCGTGGCCACTGGCCCCGCAACGCCGCGCTTTCACACGAAAGGCTGGTTTGGCGGCATGGAACACGACATGGCGATCTATCACCGTGACGATCTGGCGGCCGGTCACGATTTCGACGGCCCCGCCATCGTCCTTCAGGACGATACCACCACCGTCGTGCCGCCCGGCTTTTCGGTCCATGTGGACCGTTTCGGCAATCTCGTCATTACCAAGCGGGAGTTTTGACCCATGACCATCGATCGCCGCAATCTCAAGGTGCTCGCCAATTTCTGCTCGGCCGCCGCCGATGCCATGGCCTTTACGCTGATGCGCACCGCCCATTCCGCCTTCGTCAAGGAGACCGAGGATTTTTCCTGTCAGGTGGTGACGCGCGAGGGGCTGGCCTTCGCCAACCCCCGGCAATTCGGTGCGCCCTGGTATAGCGGCATCGATTACGCGCCGCTGCTTTCCATGTTCGAGGAATATGAAGAGGGCGATATCTGCATCACCAACGATCCCTATAGCGGTTTCGTCGCCACTCACTCTCCAGATATCCACATCTGGAAACCGGTCTTCCATGAGGGCAAAATTGCCTGTTTCGTGGTCGGGCACATCCACAATACCGATGTCGGCGGCGCGGTTCCGGCCTCATTGTCCCGCTCGCTTTCCGAAATCGAGCAGGAAGGCCTGCGCATCCCGCCGGTCAAGCTCGTGCGCAAAGGCAGGCTCGATCCCTTCATCATCGACATGATGAAGGCCAATGTCCGCATGCCGGAACAGAATATCGGCGACCTCCACGCCCAGATCGCCTCCGTCAATATCGGCGAACGCAAGATGCAGGAGATCATCGCCCGCTTCGGCTTTGACGATTTTCTGGACGGTGTGCGCCAGATTTTCGACTATGCGGAAGAGCAGACCCGGCAAATCCTGACCCGGGTGCCCGATGGCGACTATTTCTTTGCCGATTATGCCGATGAGGATTCCGTCGGGGGCCGGCCATGCCGCGTGGCGCTGACGCTGAAAATCCGCGGCGGCGAAGCCGTCCTCGACTATACCGGCAGCGACCCGCAGCTCGGCTCGTCGCTGAACATGCCGACCGGCGGCCGCGAGCGGCATTCACTCGTCATGGTCGGCCTGACCTATGTGCTTTATACGCTCGATAACAGCCTGCTCCTGAATGCCGGCACCCTGCGCCCGGCGCGGGCCGTGCTGCCGGAAGGCACGATCGTCAATTGCCAGCGCCCGGCCGCCGTCGGCATGCGTTCGCTGACCTGCGCCATGACGCAGATCGTCACCATCGGCGCTTTTGCAAAGGCGCTGCCGGAGCTTATTCCCGCCGCCTCACCCGGCGGAAACGCCATCATGAACATCAAGACCAGCGACAGGAACGGCCGCCCGGTCATGGCCTCCATCGGCCCGGTCGGCGGCGGCGGCGGTGGCACGCCCTTCTGCGACGGCAGCGACGGCGCGGGCGGCGCCACCGGTTTTCTGCGCAACACGCCGATTGAAATCAGCGAAGCGGAAGTACCGATCCTTTTCCGCCGTTATGGGCTGCAACGCGACACCGGCGGGGCGGGCCGTTTTCGCGGCGGGCTTTCGGCTGTCATGGAGTTTGAAATATCCTCCCCGGAAACGGTGGTCACGGCCCGCAATCGCAACCGTTCGGTGATGGCGAGCTGGGGTGTCAACGGCGCAGGTCCGGGGCTGATTTCCCGCTTCCTCCGCAATCCCGATACCGAGGGCGAAATCTCGCTCGGCAATACCGATATCGTCCATTGCGGCCCGGGCGATGTCATTCGTGTCATAGGACCGGGAGCCGGCGGTTACGGCGACCCCTTCACCCGCCCGCAGCAGGCCGTGCTGCGCGATGTGCGGCGTGGTGCGGTCTCGGCAGAAAATGCTGCAAGACACTATGGGGTGGCGCTCAACAGTGATGATATCGACGAAGAGGCGACGACTGCCCTGCGCGCCGCGCCGCGCGGGAAGACGGACGATATCATCAGCTACGGACCGGAGCGGCTCGCCTTCGAGGCGGTCTGGACCCGGGAGCGTTATGATCTTCTGACGCAATTCCTGCAAAAATCGCCCGTGGGATGGCGCTTCTTCCTGAAACACCGGGTGTTTGAAGCGGTCGAAAACGAGGGCGATGATCCCCGCCCCCTTAGCGAGCGGATGGCCGGGATTTTCGACCGTATAAGCGCCCGCTACGGCGTTTGACCTGCGGCATATACCGGCCGCCGAAGATTGCACTGTCTGCCGGTGGCAAAACAGGATTTTCATTCACCGCCCGCGCCGCAGTCGGTCGATGCTGCTTGCCATCAGGGATTAGCGTTGGGGCATATCCAAAGAGGATTCCACATGACGCTCAGCTTCGATCCAGACAGCTTATCCCTGCCGATCGGCCACTTCATCGGCGACCGGCTGGTTCCGGCGGCAAACGGCATCGACATGCACCGCCCCTCGGATGGCATCGAATATGCCGGTTGCCCCAAGGCGGATGCGGCGCTGGTCGATGAGGCAGTGCAGACTGCCAAGGCCGCGTTGAAGAGCAGCAACTGGGGCGGCGTGCGCCCGCGCGAGCGCACGAAGGTCTTGCAGCGCTGGGCCGACCTGATCGAGCAAGAGGCCGAGACGCTGGCGAAAATCGAGGCGCTGTCCTCGACGCGGCCGGTGGGCCAGCTGATCGCCGGCGATATCGCCGTCACCGCCGAACAGATCCGCTTCTTCGCCGAATTTGCCGACAAGGAAGGCGGCGATCTGGTGCCGACCGACGATGCGAGCCTCGGCATGATCATGACCGAGCCCTATGGCGTCGTCGGCGCCATCACACCATGGAATTTCCCCGTCTCCATGGCCGGCTGGAAGCTCGGCCCGGCACTCGCGGCAGGCAATGCCGTGGTGCTGAAACCGTCTGAAATGACGCCCTTCTCCAGCATCTTCATGGCGCAGCTGGCGATCAAGGCCGGATTGCCGGCAGGTCTCATCAACATCGTGCTGGGCGACGGGCCCGTGACCGGCAATGCCATCACCGGACACCCTGATATCTCCAAGGTCAGCTTCACCGGCTCCACCGCCGCGGGCGCCGCCATCATGGCCAATATCGCCCGCACCGGCATCAAGCCCATGACGCTGGAACTCGGCGGCAAGAGCCCGCAACTGGTCTTTGCCGATGCCGATATAGAGAAGGCGGCAGCGGCCATCGCCGGCAATATTCTCTCCAATGCCGGGCAGGCCTGCGTGGCGGGCTCGCGCATCATCGTCGAGGAAAGTGCGGCGGATGCCCTTTCCACGGCCATCATCGCCCGCATGAAGGCGGTGAAACCCGGCCCGACCTGGGACGAGACGACGCAATATTCGCCGATCATCTCCGAGGTGCAGCGCAAGCGCATCGACGGCATCGTGCAGGCGGCGGTCGCCCATGGCGGCGAATGCCTGACCGGCGGCGCGATCATGGACGGTCCCGGCTATTTCTATCAGCCGACGCTGATCGCCAATGTCGACCAGACCTCTCCTGCCGTCACCGAGGAAATCTTCGGGCCGGTGCTGACGCTGCAGACCTTCCGCACGGAAGAAGAGGCTCTGGCGCTTTCCGACCATCCGACCTACGGTCTGGCGGCGGGTCTTTTCAGCCGTGACGTCTCGCGCGTCATGCGCCTGTCCCGCGCCATTCAGGCGGGCACGATCTGGGTCAACCGTTATGGCCGCTCGCGCGACCACATATTGCCGACCGGCGGTTACAAACGCTCCGGCATCGGCAAGGATCTCGGACGCGAGGCCTATCTCGCCAACCGCAAGAGCAAAAGCGTCCTTATCGGACTGTAACAGGGGTAATGTCTTGAAAACGCATCGCATCGCACTCATTCCCGGAGACGGCATCGGCAAAAGCGTAACGGACGCCGCATGGCAGGTTCTCAACGCCGCCGCCAAAACCTCCGGTTTTGCGCTTGAAGGAACGGAATTCCCCTGGTCCTGCGCCTTCTACAAGGAAACCGGCGCGATGATGCCGAAGGACGGCATCGAAACCCTGCGCAGCTTCGACGCCATCCTGCTCGGCGCGGTCGGCTGGCCGGCGGAAGTGCCGGACTCTGTCTCGCTGCACGGCCTGCTGCTGCCGATCCGCAAGGCTTTCGTGCAATATGCCAATATCCGCCCGCACCGGCTTCTGCCCGGTGTGCAGGGGCCTTTGAAGGCCGATGGCTTCGACATTCTCTGCATCCGTGAAAACACGGAGGGCGAATATTCCGGCGCCGGCGGCCGCGTGCATCAGGGCACCGACGATGAAGTTGCCGTCGAAACCTCGATCTTCACCCGCAAGGGTGTGGAGCGCATCCTGCGCTTCGGCTTCGAACAGGCGCAGAAGCGTCGCGGCAAGCTTGCCTCCATCACCAAGTCCAATGCCCAGAAATATTCGATGGTGTTCTGGGACGAGGTGACCCACAAGCTCGCTGCCGAATATCCCGACGTCGAGGTTTCCAGCTACCACATCGACGCCATGGCGGCCCGCATGGTTATGGCCCCGGAAAGCCTCGATGTCGTGGTCGCCTCCAACCTCTTTGGCGATATTCTGACCGACCTCGGCGCAGCCATTCAGGGCGGCCTCGGCTTTGCCGCCTCCGCCAATATCAATCCTGACCGCAGCGCGCCCTCCATGTTCGAGCCGGTGCACGGTTCGGCCCCGGATATCGCCCATCTCGGCATTGCCAACCCCATCGCCGCCATCTGGTCCGGCGCGATGATGCTCGAGCATCTCGATGAAAAGGACGCGGCCGTGCGTATCATGACGGCGCTGGAAACGGCGACCGGCCGGGGTATCGGCACGGTGCCGGGCAAGGACAAGACAGACGCCATCACCGCCGCAATTCTTGCGGCGCTCGACTGATTTCGGAGAATTATGATGCAGGGCTTGAAGGACAAGGAACTCTTTCGCCAGACGGGCTTGATCGGCGGCGCATGGAAGGCGGCGGCATCGGGCAAGGCGGTCGACGTGATCGACCCGGCGACGCAGGCGGTAATCGGCACCGTGCCGGATATGGGCGGCGCGGAAACCCGCGCGGCCATCGAAGCCGCCAACGCCGCCTTCGGCCCGTGGAAGAAAAAGACCCACGCGGAGCGCGCAGCGCTTCTCGAAAAATGGTTCGCGCTGATGATCGACAATGTCGACGATCTCGGCCTGATCCTCACCACCGAACAGGGCAAGCCGCTGGATGAAGCGAAGGGAGAAATTCGCTACGGCGCATCCTTCGTCAAATGGTTCGCGGAAGAGGCTCGTCGTATCGGCGGCAGCACCATCCCTTCACCGACGCCAGACCGGCGTATCGTGGTGCTGAAAGAACCGGTCGGCGTCTGCGGCATCATCACGCCGTGGAACTTCCCGAACGCCATGATCACCCGCAAGGTCGCGCCCGCACTTGCGGCCGGCTGCACCGTTGTCATCAAGCCTTCGGAATTCACGCCCTATTCGGCGCTGGCGCTCGGCGTGCTTGCCGAACGGGCCGGCATTCCCGCCGGCGTCATCAACATCGTCACCGGCATGCCTACGGAAATCGGCAACGAAATCATGGCCAACGAGACGGTTCGGAAAATTTCCTTCACCGGCTCCACCCGTGTCGGCTCGCTTTTGATGCGCGGTGCTGCCGACAGCGTCAAGCGGCTGTCGCTGGAACTGGGCGGCAATGCGCCCTTCATCGTGTTCGATGATGCCGATCTCGATCTCGCCATCGAAGGCGCGCTGGTTTCGAAATTCCGCAATGGCGGCCAGACCTGCGTCTGCGCCAACCGTATTCTCGTGCAGTCGAGCGTCTATGACGCGTTTGCGAAAAAACTGGCGGATCGCGTCGATGCCATGCGGGTCGGACCCGGAACCGAGGCAGGCGTTTCCATCGGCCCGATGATCAACGAACCGGCCATCGCCAAGATCCGCGCCCATATCGATGACGCCGTTTCCAAGGGCGCGAAGGTCATTACCAAACCACATGATCTGCCGGAAGGTCCGCAATATACCGCCCCCGTGGTGCTGACCGGCGCCACGACCGGGATGCGGCTGGCAAGCGAAGAAACCTTCGGACCGGTGGCACCGCTCTTCCGTTTCGAGACGGAAGAAGAAGCCATCGCCATCGCCAACGGCACGCCCTTCGGCCTCGCCGCCTATTTCTATACCGAAAGCCTGAAACGCGCCTGGCGCGTGGGCGAGGCGCTGGAATTCGGCATGGTCGGCCTCAACACCGGCGCAATCTCCACCGAAGTCGCACCCTTCGGCGGCGTCAAACAATCCGGCCTCGGCCGTGAGGGCGCACAGGTCGGCATCGAGGAATATCTGGAAATCAAGACGTTTCATATTGGCGGGCTTTCCTGAGCCCGCTTCCTTCTCCCCGCCTAAAGGGCCGCTCTGCGGCCCTTCTTTTTGTGTGGAGGCAATAAAACGGCCGGACAGCTGCTGTTAGATTGATGGAACGCCCACAAACCTCTCCTCCGTCATGCTCGGGCCTGTCCCGAGCATCTGCTACCGATTGATTTTGCGATAGGTGGACAGATCCTCGGGATAAGCCCGAGGATGACGTCGAATGTGGAGGATGGTTCGTAAGAAGCCTGAGCGACAGGAAAGCGACCGCACTCTACTGAATCTTGTCCAGCATCTTGTAATAGAGGCCCACGACCGGCAGGAACCACGGCTTGCCGAAATGGCCCGGCACCGCCGGCCATTCCAGTCCCTTCAGCGGGTTGTTATCCGGCCGTCCGAGAATGGCGTCAGCCATGATCATGCCGAGATGGGTGGAAAGCTGCGCACCGTGGCCGGAATAGCCCATGGCGTACCAGACGCCGTCGTGGAAACCGGCGCGCGGATAACGATCCTTGGTCATGTCCACCAGACCGCCCCAGCAATAATCGATCGGCACATGCGAAAGCTGCGGGAAGATGCGATGCAGGCTTTCCGTCAGGATCGCACCGCTTTTGGCATCCGAACGCTGGTCCGACGTGGCGGAAAAGCGCGCACGGCCGCCGAAGATCAACCGGTTATCCGGCGCGAGCCGGAAATAATTGCCGATATTCATCGAGTTGACATAGGTGCGGTTGCCCGGAACCGAGGCCTGAACCTCGGCATCCGTCAGCGGCCGCGTGGCGATGATGAAACTGCCGACGGCGATGATGCGGCGACGGAAATAACCGAAGCCGGACGGCGTGTAAGCGCCGGTCGCCACCAGAACATTGTCGGCCGTCACCTTGCCGCGCGAGGTTTCCAGTTCATGGGTCCTGCCGTTCTGGATGTGCTTCGTCACCGCCGCATTTTCGAAGATCACCGCGCCATGACGGCTGGCGGCTTCGGCAAGGCCGGCCACATAGCGACCCATATGCATCATCGCGCTCTTCTTCGAAAGCATGGCGCCATAAAAGGGCGAACCGATCTCCGACTTGAGATCGGCTGCGGAAAGAAGCGCCGTGTCGGGATCGACCTCGGCATGCAGCGCCTCGAAATTCTTCGCCAGACCTTCGAAATGCTGCGGCTTGGAGGCAAGCTTCAGCTTGCCCGAGCGGCGGAAGTTGCAATCGATGCCTTCCTCAGCGATCAGCGCCTCCAGCGTATCGATGGAGGAATCGAGCGCCCTGTAGAGGGCGATCGCGCGCTCCTTGCCAAGCTCGGCCTTGGCGGAGAGATAGGAATGGGCGAGACCATTGTTGAGATGCCCGCCATTGCGGCCGGAGGCGCCCCAGCCGACCCGCTCCCCTTCAAGAACGACCACCCGCGCGCCGGCCTTGGCCAGCTGGCGCGCGGCCCCGAGACCGGTGAAACCTCCACCGATGACGGCGACATCGTAATGACCTTCGACGGGACCTTGCGCGGCACCTGAAAATTGCGGCGCGGTATCGTGCCAATAGGAGACGAACTTCATGGTCCCGACCTTTCCTTACAATCCAACCACGCCTGCCAGGCCGGAAATATCGGCGATTTCGACATAACCGTAATAGGGATTGGCGGGCTCGTGACCACGATTGACCCAGACCTTGTTCTTGATGCCGAGATCATGGGCCGACATCAGATCGTAACGGAACGAGGAGGAAACATGCAGCATGTCTTCCGGACCGCAGCCCAGCATGTCGAACATATATTCGAAAGCCTTGAAGCGCGGCTTGTAGGCCTGTGCCTGCTCAGCCGTATAGACAGCGTGGAAGGGCGCACCGAGCTTTTCGACATTCGACATGATCTGCGAATTCATGGCGTTGGACAGGATGACGAGGGGAATTTCCTTCGCAACCTTGGCAAGCCCGGCCGGAACATCGGCATGCGGGCCCCAGGTCGGAACGTGCTCGTAAACGAAGGTGGCATCTTCATCCTTGAAGGCCACGCCATTGCGCTTGCAGCTGCGCGAAAGCGAATTGTGAACCACCTGGGCGTAGGGCTTCCAGTCGCCCATGATCTCATCCAGACGATAGGCCGCAAAATTCTTGATGAACTGCTGCATCTGCGCTTCATCGAGACGATCGCCATAAAGATCGCGGGCGGCCTCTGCCATCTGGAAATTGATCAGCGTGCCGTAGCAATCGAAGGAGATGTATTTCGGGCGGAAGATGGTCATGTCGTCGTCATCCTTGCTTGGGGATCGGCCGTGCCGGAATGAATTGATCATAGAAAGCCTTTGCCCGGTCGACGCACCGCAATTGCCATTCGCGGAAGCAGATTGTTGCGTATGCAGCCGCCAGTTTGGCAGAGAGTTGCGTCGAGGCAAACCGGAAGCCGCCGCCGGTCCCCGGTTTACAGCCAGGTGCGGACAAGATGCGGCATAAGATGCGGCGGCGGATAAAAGCAACAGCGAAACATATCGAACCTTCCCATTTGTCGGGACAATCTTCTTTCGGCATCGGTCTATCAATGAATAAGCAGAAAAACGGAGTTCCGGCATGCAGGCGAGCCTGATCGATATCCAAACGTTTCAACCGGACCACCTCGACGCGGCCGTTGAACTTTCCCGCCAGGCCGGCTGGCCGCACCGGAAAGAAGACTGGGCGCTGGTCCTTTCCCTGAGCAAGGGTTTCGTCGCGCTGGAAAACGGGCGCGTCGTCGGAACCGCCATGGCGACGATTCTCGGAGACACCTGCGCCACCGTCAATATGGTGATCGTGGACGAGAGCATGCGCGGCCGCGGCCTTGGACGCCAGTTGATGGGCGCTGCAATGGACGCAGCAGAAAATCGCGAGTGCCGTCTTGTAGCCACGGCCGACGGCCTGCCCCTTTATGAAAAGCTGGGCTTCGCCGCCTGCGGCGAGGTGCTCCAGCATCAGGGCATTCCGGCCGCGACCGACAGGCCGGAAGGTGTCACCTGGGCGGAAACCATTGATCCGGCCGAACTCGCCGCGCTCGATGCGCAGGCTTTCGGTGCGGATCGCACGGCCCTCTTTGCAGCACTTGCCGAAAGGGCGCGTTTCGCACTCGTGCAGGAACAGGGCGTCATCAAGGGCTTTGCAGCACTTCGCGCCTTCGGGCGCGGCGAAGTCATCGGCCCGGTCGTCGCGGAAAATGCTGAAATCGCGAAAGAACTGATCGCATTCGTGTTTTATGAACGTCCCGGCGCATTCCTTCGTGTGGACACCACGGCCGACACGGGCCTGGCCCCCTGGCTTGCCGAACGCGGTCTTGGCCATGTCGGCGGCGGCATCGCCATGCGCCGGTCGAAAACCGAAATCCCCGCTGACAAAAAACTGAAAACATTCGCATTGACCAGCCAGGCGCTGGGCTGAATCGGGAGAGACCCATGTTAAGCAATTCACTCATCGAACTGGATCGCGCCCATCTGGTGCACCCTGTCTCTTCCTTCCGCGGCCATGAGAAGCTGGGCGTGCGGGTACTGCAATCGGCACGCGGCGCAACCGTCACCGATATTACCGGCCATCAGCTCATCGATGGTTTTGCCGGCCTGTGGTGCGTCAATGCCGGTTACGGCCATGACAGCATCGTCGAGGCGGCGGCAAAGCAGATGCGGGAATTGCCCTATGCGACGGCCTATTTCGACATTGGCAGCGAACCGGCCATTCGGCTGGCCTCGGAACTTGCCGACCGCGCACCGGGCGATCTCAACCACGTCTATTTCACGCTTGGCGGCTCCGATGCGGTGGACAGCACCATTCGGTTCATCCGCTATTACTGGCATGCCAAGGGCCAGCCACAGCGCGACCAGTTCATTTCCATCGAACAGGGTTATCACGGCTCCACCACCGCCGGTTCGGGCCTCACCGCCCTGCCCGCTTTCCATGCCGGTTTCGGCGTGCCTTACGACTGGCAGCACAAAATCCCGTCGCATTACGCCTACCGTAACCCGGTGGGAAGCGACCCGGCCGCCATCATCGCATCCTCCCTGCAAATCCTGAAGGACAAGATCGAGACGATCGGTCCGGACCGCGTCGCCGCCTTCTATGCGGAGCCGATCCAGGGTTCCGGCGGGGTTCTCGTGCCGCCTCCCGGCTGGGTCAAGGCCATGCGCGACCTCTGCCGTTCCTATGGCATCCTTTTCGTCGCCGACGAAGTCATTACCGGCTTTGGCCGCACGGGGCCGCTGTTTGCCTGTGCCGACGAGGACATCGTGCCGGACTTCATCACCACCGCCAAGGGCCTCACCTCCGGCTACGTGCCGATGGGCGCCGTCTTCATGGCGGACCACGTCTATGATACAATAGCCGACTTCGCAGGCGAGGCCGCAATTGGGCATGGCTATACCTATTCCGCCCATCCCGTCAGCGCCGCCGTCGGTCTCGAAGTGCTGAAACTTTACGAGGGCGGGCTGCTGGAAAACGGCCGCCGCGCCGGTGAAAGGCTGATGGCGGGGCTTGAGAGCCTGAGAAGCCATCCGCTGGTCGGCGATGTCCGCGGGCGCGGCATGCTCGCCGCCGTCGAACTCGTGACCGACAAGGACAAAAAGACCCCGCTGCCGGCCGCTGCGGCCCCCGCACGCAAGGTTTTCGACCGCGCCTGGGAAAACGGCCTGATCGTGCGCGCCTTTGCGAACGGTATTCTGGGTTACGCGCCGCCGCTCTGCTGCACCGACAGCGAGATCGACGCCATCATCGAGCGGACGCTGAAGACCCTCGACCAGACGCTCGAAGACCCCGCGGTACGGGCCGCCATGGCCTGAGGCGATAGCCGGGTGGCGTTGCGGCACCCTCTCGAAATGTCGCAATGCACCGCATATTCGCAATATTCTGCCGAAGAGCCGATCCATTTCGGCGAATCCGGCGTGCCGAAAGTGCCAAACTATTAATGCAAACGGCACTAAACGCCATAAAAAAGGGCGTAATCGCAAATGGGAACGGGGCAAGGATCCCGTCCGGGAACAGAATAATCTGCCGCAGGCTCCCCAAGAGGCCGAGGCGGCAAAGCGGAGACCGACATTGCCCAAAAAACTGAGCGACTTCAAATATATGAGCTTCGACGTGGTGGGGACCCTCATCGATTTCGAAGGCGGCCTGAAATCGACGCTGGCCGCAATCGGCGCGGAAAACGGCGTGGAGGTCGATGGTGAAAAGGCGCTCGCGCTTTACCGCGCGGCCCGTTATTCCGACGCGACCGACCTGTTTCCGGATGACCTCGTCCGCGTATACCTGATTATCGCTCCCGAACTCGGCCTGCCGGCGGAACGCGCATTCGGTGAACGCCTGCGCGATGCGGCAAAAAGCTGGAAAGGCTTTGAAGACAGCCGCGCCGCCATGGCCGAGCTTGCCAAGACGCATCGCCTCATCGCCATGACCAACGCCCAGCGCTGGGCCTTCGAATATTTCTCGAAGGAACTCGGCAATCCCTTTCATGCCGCTTTCACCGCGGATGACACTGGCACCGAAAAACCCGATCCCGCCTTTTTCGAAAAGGTTTTTGCCTTTGTGGAAAGCGAAGGCGCATCGAAGGACGACATTCTGCACGTCGCGCAAAGCCAGTACCACGATATCGGCATTTCCCGGAAACTGGGCATGACCAATTGCTGGATCGAGCGTCGCCACGCCCAGAAGGGATATGGCGGTACGATCGAGCCGGAAAACTTTACCGAGCCGGACTACCACTTCACCTCCATGGCCGGCCTTGCCGAAGCAGTGAAACAGACGGGCGGCTGAGCCGCCCCGCCAATGGCGTGCCGCGAACTGGGATGCGGCAGCCGGAAATTTCTTCAGACGCATTTCAACAAATCATACAAAAGGGGAAGACCATGAGTGACAGGATTACAAACTGGACCCGCTCCGACGATGCCGCCGTTGAACAGGCGATCCGGCGCGGCGCAACGCGGCGTGAGCTGCTTCACATGCTGCTGGCGGGCGGCGTCGCCCTTTCCGCCGGTTCGGCCATCCTCGGCCGCGCCTCTGGCGCCGTGGCCGCAACGCCGGTATCCGGCGGCACGCTGAAAGCTGCCGGCTGGTCCTCCTCACCGCCGATACGCTCGATCCGGCGAAGGCTTCGCTGTCGACGGACTACGTCCGTTGCTGCGCGCTCTATAACCGCCTGAGCTTCCTCGATGCTTCGGGCACGCCACAGATGGAGCTGGCCGAGTCGATCGAATCCAAGGACGCCAAGACCTGGACCGTGAAGCTGCGTTCCGGCGTCACCTTCCATGACGGCAAGTCGCTGACCGCTGATGACGTGGTCTATTCGCTGAAGCGCCATCTCGATCCGGCAGTCGGCTCCAAGGTCGCCAAGATCGCCGCCCAGATGACCGGCTTCAAGGCTGTCGACAAGAGCACCGTCGAAATCACGCTGGCCAGCGCCAATGCCGACCTGCCGACGATCCTTGCCATGCACCATTTCATGATCGTCGCCGATGGCACGACCGATTTTTCCAAGGGCAACGGCACGGGCGCCTTCAAGATCGAAAAATTCGAGCCGGGCGTGCGCTCGATCATGGCCAAGAATACCAATTACTGGAAATCGGGCGGGCCGCATGTGGACAGCTTCGAGTTCTTCGCGATCTCGGACGACAATGCCCGCGTGAACGCGCTTCTTTCCGGCGACATCCAGCTCGCGGCCTCCATCAACCCGCGTGCGCTGCGCCTGCTCGACAAGCAGGACGGTGTCGTTCTTTCCAAGACGACATCCGGAAACTACACCAACCTCAACATGCGTCTCGACCAGGCGCCAGGCAACAATGCCGATTTCATCGCCGGCATGAAGTCGATCGTCAATCGCGAGCAGATCGTCAAGGCGGCGCTGCGCGGCCTCGGTGAAGTCGGCAACGACCAGCCGGTTCCGCCGATGAACCCCTACCACAATCCGGACCTGAAGCCGAAAGCCTTCGATCCGGACAAGGCGAAGTTCCACTTTGAAAAAGCCGGCCTCATCGGCCAGTCCATTCCGGTCATCGCATCGGATGCGGCAAGCTCGTCGGTCGACATGGCGATGATCATCCAGGCTTCCGCCGCCGAAATCGGCGTCAAGCTGGATGTGCAGCGCGTGCCTTCGGACGGCTACTGGAGCAATTACTGGCTGAAGGCGCCGGTCCATTTCGGCAACATCAACCCGCGCCCGACACCGGATATCCTGTTCTCCCTGCTCTACGCTTCCGACGCACCGTGGAACGAAAGCCAGTACAAGTCGCCGAAATTCGACAAGCTGATGCTCGAAGCACGCGGCATGCTCGATATGGACAAGCGCAAGCAGATCTACTTCGAACTGGAAACGATGATCGCCGACGAAGCCGGCACCATCATTCCCGCCTATATTTCGAACGTCGACGCCATCACCTCCAAGCTGAAGGGGCTGGAAGCCAATCCGCTCGGCGGCATGATGGGTTATGCCTTTGCGGAATACGTCTGGCTCGAAGCCTGATAGACCATGGAGCCGGGCGCGAAAATGCGCCCGGCAGCCTTTCCGTCGTTGCGGAAAGCCTCCACAATCAGGCACGTCGCAGGAGCATGTGAATGAACAGCCGGATATTATCCCTTATCGCCAGGCGGCTGGTCGTCATGCTGACGACGCTGCTTATCGTGTCGTTTATCGTCTTTTCCGCTACCAGCCTGCTGCCCGGCGACACGGCGACGATCCTTCTTGGCCAGGCGGCGACGCCGGAGGCCGTGGCCGGCCTGCGCACCGCCATGCATCTCGACGACCCTGCCCTCCTGCGTTTCGTCCGCTGGCTTCTCGGCCTGCTGCAGGGCGAACTCGGCACATCCTACGCCAACAACATGGCGATTGCCGATCTTATCGGTCCGCGCTTTGTCAACTCCATGAAGCTTGCCGGCATTACCACCATCATCGCCGTGCCGCTGGCGCTGACCCTCGGCATCAGCTCCGCCATGTTGCGCGGAACGCTTTATGACCGGGCCGTCACCGTGCTGACCATCGGCGTCATCTCGGTGCCGGAATTCATGATCGCCACACTCGCCGTGCTGCTTTTCGCCGTCTATCTGAAATGGCTTCCGGCGCTGTCGCTGGTCAGCGAGGTTCACACGCTTTTCGATGTTCTGCGGGTCTATGCCATGCCGGTCATCACGCTGACCTTCGTCGTTTCCGCACAGATGATCCGCATGAGCCGCGCCGCCGTCATCGAGACGCTGGATACGCCCTATGTGGAAATGGCGCTTTTGAAGGGCGCGCCGCGCATGCGCATCGTGCTTCGCCATGCGCTTCCCAATGCGCTCGGTCCCATCGTCAATGCGGTGGCGCTGTCGCTTTCCTATCTCGTCGGCGGCGTCATCATCGTCGAGACGATCTTCAATTATCCCGGCATCGCCAAGCTGATGGTCGATGGCGTCGCAACCCGCGACCTGCCGCTGATCCAGAGCTGCGCGATGATCTTCTGCGTCGGTTATCTCCTCCTCATCACGACGGCGGATATCATCGCCATCATGTCCAATCCGAGGCTGCGCTGATGGCCGACAATATCAAAACAACTTCGGGGACCTCGCGTTTGGGTTACAAGATCAACGCAGTCGGCGTTTTCGGCTTTCTCGTCATTTTTGTCTGGGCCATGGTCGCAATCTTCGCGCCCTATCTCATTCCGCATCCGGTCGGTGAAATCGTCGATCTCGATTATTTCGGGCCGATGACCTCCGATCTCTGGCTCGGTTCCGATTATCTCGGCCGCGACGTGTTTTCCCGCATTCTCATGGGCGCGCGTTTCACGGTCGGCATATCGCTCGCCGCCGTCACCGTCGCCTGCACCTCCGGCGTCGTGCTCGGCATGTGCGCCGCCGTCATCGGCGGCTGGTTCGATGCGGCGCTGAGCCGGTTTCTCGATGCGGTGAATTCCATTCCGAGCAAGCTTTTCGGCCTCGTGGTCGTGGCCGCCGTCGGCTCTTCCATTCCGGTGCTGATCATCACGCTCTCGGTCATCTATACTCCGGGCGCCTATCGTTTCGCCCGGGCGCTCGCCGTCAATGTCAACACGATGGATTTCGTCACCGTCGCCCGGGTGCGCGGCGAAAGCCTGTTCTACCTCATCGGCTCTGAAATCCTGCCGAACATCGTCCGGCCCGTACTGGCCGATCTTGGCGTGCGCTTCGTGTTCATCGTGCTGCTTCTGTCGGGCCTCTCCTTCCTCGGCCTCGGCCTGCAGCCGCCGAATGCGGACTGGGGCGCGCTGGTGCGCGAGAACATCGGCGGCCTACCGTTTGCGGCCCCTGCCGTCATCTTCCCGTCGCTGGCCATTGCCAGCCTGACGATCAGCGTCAACCTGCTGATCGACAATCTGCCGCAGAAAATCCGCGACAGGAGCGAATAATGAGCAATCTCGTTGAAATCCGTGGACTGAAAGTCGAGGCCACCACCGATTCCGGCCGCCGTATCGACATCATCAAGGGCGTGGACATCGACATCGCCGATGGCGAAATCGTCGCGCTGATCGGCGAAAGCGGTTCCGGCAAGACCACTATCGCGCTGACCCTGATGGGCTATGCCCGGCCGGGCTGCCGCATTTCCGGCGGCAGCGTCAAGGTGGCGGACCAGGACATGGTGCAGCTTTCCGAGGCTGAACGCGCCAAAGTCCGCGGCACGAAAGTGGCCTATGTGCCGCAAAGCGCCGCCGCCGCCTTCAACCCGGCGCAGAAAATCATCGATCAGGTCATCGAAGTCACCCGCATCCACCATCTGATGCCGCCGCAGGAGGCACGCACACGCGCGGTGGAACTTTTCAAGGCGCTGTCACTGCCCAACCCCGAGACCATCGGCGAGCGTTACCCGCATCAGGTGTCCGGCGGCCAGCTTCAGCGCCTCTCCGCCGCAATGGCGCTGATCGGCAACCCGAAGCTGGTGATTTTCGACGAGCCCACCACCGCGCTCGACGTCACGACCCAGATAGAGGTGCTGCGCGCCTTCAAATCGGCAATGCGCAAGAACGGCATCGGCGGCGTTTATGTTTCGCACGATCTCGCCGTCGTCGCCCAGATCGCCGACCGGATCGTTGTGCTGAAAGGCGGCGAGGTTCAGGAAACCGGTACGACCACGGATATCCTCGAAAATGCCCAGCATCCCTACACGAAGGAACTGCTGACGGCCTTTCACGACAAGGCGCGTGTCATCACACCCGCCAAACAGGAGCAGGCAACGCCGCTGCTGGATATCGAAAAGCTGATCGCCGGTTACGGAACGAAGGGCGAAGACAAGATGCCGCTGGTGCGTGCGGTGGATAGCGTCAGCCTTTCGGTCTATCCCGGTCGCAATCTCGGCATCATCGGCGAGTCCGGTTGCGGAAAATCGACGCTGGCGCGCGCCATTGCCGGCATTCTGCCGGCGGCCGGCGGCCATGTCATCTTCGAAGGCCGGGAACTGGATGCGGATGCCCGGCGTCGAACCGGCGACCAGCTGCGCCGGATGCAGATCGTGTTCCAATATGCCGATACCGCACTCAACCCGTCGAAACCCATCGAGGATATTCTCGGCCGGCCGCTGACCTTCTATCACGGCATGAAAGGCAAGGCGCGCGACGCCCGGATCGATGAGCTTCTCGATATGGTGAAGCTGCCGCGCTCGGTGCGTCACCGCCACCCCTCCGGCCTTTCCGGCGGGCAGAAGCAACGCGTCAATTTCGCCCGCGCACTAGCCGCCGAACCCTCGCTCATCATCTGCGATGAAATCACCTCGGCGCTCGATACCGTGGTCGCGGCCGCGATCATCGATCTTCTCGGAGAACTGCAGCGGGAGCTGAACCTCTCCTACATCTTCATCAGCCACGATCTTTCGGTGGTGGAAACCATCTGCGACGAGATTGTCGTGATGTATGGCGGGCAGAAGGTGGAGCATCTGGAAACCGAAGCGATCAAATCGCCCTCCCACCCCTATTCGAAACTGCTGTTCTCCTCCGTGCCGAAACTCGACCCGACATGGCTCGACAATCTCCAGCAGGATGCGGAACTGGTGCGGGCGTTTTCGAAAAGGTGAGCTGGACGAATGCCAAACAGGTAAGAGAACCTCTCCTCCGTCATGCCGGACTTGACCCGGCATCCAGCCACGACGCGTCTGCGTCGTGAAATGAGTCTCATGCGATCAAAGACTTGATCGCGCTGGACCCCGGATCAAGTCCGGGGTGACGGAATGTGAACGCAACGCCCGTGCCAAATCCATCGGTTCTGCGGATGCCTGAGGCGCTCCCCCCCAACTCAAAGCGGAAACAGGCTGGTCAGCGGCATATGCGATTTGATGATCGGCGATTTCAGCACCACGAAGCTGAAATATTTGTCGATGCCCACGTCCATATCGGTCAGCCGCTCCATGATCGACTGGTATTCGACGATGCCAGAGGTGACGAATTTCAGCAGATAGTCGTAACCGCCCGAAACGAGGTGGCATTCCACCACCTGGTCGATCTTTTCGACAACGCCGAGGAAGCGGGCGAAATCGATCTGGCGATGGTTCTTGAGCGTGATTTCCGTAAACACCGTCAGCGTCTGGCCGAGCTTGTTGATGTTGATCTGCGCCGAATAACCCTCGATATAACCTTCCGCCTGCAGCTTCTTCACCCGCATCAGGCAAGGGCTTGGCGACAGATTGACAAGCTCCGCCAGCTCTACATTGGTGATGCGACCATTTTTCTGCAATTCGTAGAGGATCTTGATATCGATCCGGTCAAGTTTCATCACGTGCGGAACCCCTTTTTTGTTTTTTGAACACGCGGCATAAAATTCTGGCGCGGCAAAGGAAATCTTACCACATGGGCAAGCCCTGTCGACGTGGGGATATTTTTTTGATGCAGCATAAAGAGTTGCAGAGGCGTCGCCCAACAGCAGGAGATTCCGGCAACAGGCCCAGTCTGGCAGCGTTTACACGCCGGCTGAGGTAAATTAGGACGAATACAAGGAGTCCGACCATGCCCGCCCCGCTGCAACAGATCACGACATCGCCGGAACTGCCGAGATCCGCAGACGCCGTCATTATCGGCGGCGGCATCGTCGGTGTCTTCGCCGCCTATTATCTTGCCCGGCGCGGCCTGAAAGTGGCGCTGGTCGAGAAAGGCCTGATCGGAGCGGAGCAATCCAGCCGCAACTGGGGCTGGTGCCGCCAGCAGAACCGCGACGCCCGCGAATTGCCGATTTCCACCAAGAGCCTGGCGCTCTGGGAAGAGTTTGGCGCAGAGAGCGGCGAGGACACGGGTTTTCGCCGCTGCGGGCTGTTTTACCTGAGCGACAATGAGGCCGAACTTGCCGGCTGGGCGCGCTGGCGCGACTTTGCCATTACCGCAGGCGTGACGACCCATATGCTGAGCGCCGATGAGGCGAGCGAACGCGGCCGATCCACGGGAAAGCGCTGGAAGGGCGGCGTGTTTTCGCCGACGGACGGCACGGCCGATCCTTCCATGGCGGCGCCCGCCGTGGCGCGCGCCATCATCAAGCTGGGCGGCACGGTGCATCAGAATTGCGCCGCACGCGGGCTTGAGACGGAAGGCGGCCGGGTCAGCGCCGTCGTCACCGAAAAAGGCACGATCCGCACCAAAACCGCCATCATGTCCGGCGGGGCCTGGGCGTCGTCCTTTTGCCGGCAGCTCGGCATTCGTTTCCCGCAGGCCTCCGTCCGCTCTTCCATCCTCTCCGTCACGCCGGGTGCGGAGGGGCTGCCGGATGCGCTGCACACCGCCGCCGTTTCGGCAACGAAGAGAAAAGACGGCGGTTACACGCTCGCCATCAGCGGGCTGGGGCGCATCGACCCGACGGCACAGCAGATGCGGTTTGCCCGTGAATTCATCCCGATGTTCCTCAAGCGCTGGCGAAGCCTGCGGCCGGGCGGGCTGGAAGGCATTCGCGGCGGCCACGAGACGCTGAAACGCTGGCGGCTCGATGCGCCGACGCCGATGGAACGGGTTCGTATTCTCGATCCGAAACCCAATGCCGCCGCCATCCGCGAGACCCATAGAAGGGCGCTGGAGCTTCTGCCCGCCCTCGGCAAAACGCAGATTTCCGCCGCCTGGGCCGGTTTCATCGACAGCACGCCCGATGGCGTGCCCGCCATTGGCGAAACCAACGAATTGCCCGGCTTCATTCTTGCCGCCGGTTTCAGCGGCCACGGTTTCGGCATAGGGCCGGGCGCCGGCCATCTGATCGCCGATATCGTGACGGGCTCGAACCCGATCGTCGATGCCGCCCCCTATCACCCCAGCCGTTTCCTGAATTCGTCCTGGGGCAAGGTCGCGGATTTCTGACCCTCCCTTAATGGGATGCGGCAGGCTGACCACGACGAAAACGGCCGATGTGAAAATCCGCAATCGGCGTCGTGGTCTTTCCGGTCGCTATCAGCTCCGCCATCACGTCGCCGACGCCCGGGCCGATCTGGAAGCCGTGGCCGCTGAAACCGAAAGCGTAATAGAGGCCGGAGGTTGCGGCACTGTCTCCCATGACCGGCAGATCGTCGGCCATATAGCCTTCCACGCCGGACCAGGTGCGGATCAGCCGGGCATGGCGCAAGGCGGGTGCCAGCCGCAGAAGCTGACGCAGCTGGGCATCGAGCCCGGCGGGATCGTATTTCGCCCGGCGTTCGTCCAGCGCGGCGGCGCATCGTTTCACCCCACCGAAAATGACATTTCCGCGCGGGATTTGCCGCATATAGATCACTTCGCCGGGAATTTTGGTGGAGACGCCAACGACCGGGTGAATGAACCATGGCAAGGGTTCCGTCACGCCCATTTGCGGGCCGGCCACTTCCAGCGGTACCGCCTCCCCCAAAGCACCGGCAAACCCGCCGCCCCATGCGCCGCTGGCGACCAGCACCACGGGCGCGCGATAATCCCCTTCCGCCGTCGTCACCCGGAAATCCTCACCGGCCTTTTCGATGGCCAGAACCTCGCAATTTTCCACGATTGTTGCACCGTCCCGCCGCGCCGCGCGGGCAAAGGCGGGCGCGACGAGGCGCGGATTGGCGTGACCGTCATGCGGCGACCATGATCCGGCCACCGCTTCCGGTCCGATGAAGGGGAATTTCTGCCGGATGACCTCGCGCGGGAGGATATGCAACTCCAGACCATATTGTGCGGCATCGTCGCGGTATTTCTCGACCGTGGCGATCTGTTCTTCCGTCCAGAGAAACCGGATATGGCCGACGGGCATGAATTCCACATCCGCACCGGTCAGTTGCGGGATGCGGCTCCAGATATCCCGCGATCTGTTGGCGAGCGGAAGCTGCCCGAGGTAACGGCCCTGACGGCGGACATTGCCGAAATTGGTGCCGCTCGCCTGCTGACCGACAAGGAAACGCTCCAGCAGAATGACGCTGACGCCCCGTTGCCGCAGGAAAAACGCCGTGGCGGTTCCGACAATGCCGCCGCCGACAATAATGACATCCGCCTCCGCAAGCGCGTTACGCATCATCGTCTCCCCTCGCAATCGCCAGCGGCAAGGGTTTTACCGGCGCCTGCCCGCGCAACCGTCCCGCCGATTCCACCGGCAGACCAGAGGCGGCGGCGACAATCTCCTGTCCCGCCTGCCCGCAGAACCGCCCCTGGCATCGGCCCATGCCAGCCCGCGAGAAAGCTTTCGAGCGATTGACTTCCGTTGCGCCCTTGCCGGTGACGCTCGCGCGCAGCTCTCCCGCCGTCACAACCTCGCAGCGGCAGATGATCGTGTCGTCGGCAAGTGTCTGCGCCAACAGATGCGGCCAGGGGAAGGCTCGAGCCATTCCCTGCGCAAAGCGCCTCGCAGCTCTCAATTGCTTCCGGCAGCGGCCGATCTCCGTGCGGGATGGCTTCAAGCCTTGATCCTCAAGGAGCGCGAAGGCGGCAAGCCGGCCGGAGGCTTCCGCACCATCTGCACCGAGAATACGCACGCCGTCGCCCGCCAGATAGACATTCGGCACCGAACTGCGCCCCATATCGTCCACATCCGGCAACCATTGCCGGATCGGCGGATGAAAGGAGAAGCGGCAACCGGCAAGATCGGCAAGCTGGCTTTCCGCCCGCAGATGATAGCCCGTACCGACCGCATCGCAGGCGAGGCGTTTTTCGTCACCGGACGCATTCCGGTAGCGAATGCCGGTCACGCCGCTCTCGGCGTCACCGATAATCTCTATCGGCACAATGCCTCGCTTGATCCTTACCCCGCCAGCCAGCAGCGCCCCAACGAGCCGCATGCCCTTGAGGAGCTGCGTTGGCCGCGCCATCATTCCCGGCAGACCCTTGATCTGCGTGGAAAACGGTGTGGTATCCAACACCGCCACGGGGGCCGCGCCTGCCTTCATGTATTGATAGGCAACGAGATAAAGCAGCGGTCCCGTGCCCATGAAAACCACCCGCCGGCCTATCGCACAGGCTTGCGCCTTCAGGGATATCTGCGCAGCGCCAAGCGAAAAACATCCCGGCCTCGTCCAGCCCGGCAAAGGCATGATGCGGTCGGTCGCACCCGATGCGATGATAAGGGCATCGAAATTGAGAGCTTCGGATGTCTCGGCGCGCTGAATATGAATGCGATTGTCGCGGATTGCCCATGCGAGGGTCTGCGGCCGGTAATCGATGTGGTCTGAAAGCCCGTCGAATGCCTCGTGCAGAGCCTTCGCCTTATCCGCTTCCGTGCCGTAAAGGGCCGCATAGGAACGCCGGAAATTTTGCGGCTGGCGGCGATAGATCTGGCCGCCGCTGCGATCTCCCTCATCGATGACGACGGGGCGGAGCCCCGCCCGCACCAACGCCTCGGCGGCACGCGTACCGGCGGGGCCGGCGCCCACGATCACGACGCGCAAATCTGCCATAACCCCTCCGGAACCTCGGTTCTGATATCCATGCCCGGGAGGACGGGGGTGGAACAGGCACGCAGCCGCTCACCTTCACCCGTCCAGACCCAGCAATCCTGACAGGCGCCCATCAGGCAGAACCCCGCCCGCTTGCCATCGGCGAACTCGGACAAACGGGCAAAGCCGCGCGAGAGCATCAGCGCCGTCAGCACTGTGTCTCCCTCCAGCGCCTCGACCGGCATGCCGTCGATCAGGACAGGGCAAGCCGCGCGTCGCTCTTCGGCGATGCGCCTGAATCTGGCCAGCATCCGCGTTTCCTTTCCCGAAACCTTCGCAGGCACCTCTCCTGCACCCTCACAGATTTCCACGGCAGAAGGTTTGCCGCCAATCGCAAATGGTCGCTTGAACAGAACCTTGGGTTATGGAAGAGATGACGCCGGAGGTTTCCATGAACGCCCGACAGCTTGAAATTTTCCGCGCCATCATGCGCGACGGCTCCGTGACGGCGGCCGCCAATTCGCTTGCCGTTTCCCAGCCCGGCGTCAGCAAGGTGCTGCACCATCTGGAAAGCCAACTGGGTTACAAGCTGTTCGAGCGCATTGGCGGGCGGCTGGTGCCGACGATGGAAGCACATCTGATCTATGAGGATGCCGACCGGGTTTTTCGCGAACTTGAAGTTCTGAAAAAGCTGACGCGCACCATTGGCGAGCGCAAGCTCGGCCTTCTGCGCATCGGCGCCAGCCTGCCGGTCACCTATTCCGTGCTGCCCGAGGCGCTGCTTGCCTTCCGGCAGGCGCATCCGACGGTCAAAATCCATCTCAACGCCCTGCCCAAAAAAGAGATTGCCGAACAATTGCTGCTGGGAGACATCGATTTTGCGGTAACGCTCTCCACCATTCAGGCGCCGACGGTGCGCAGCGAAATTCTCGCCTCCGTACCGGTCGTGGCGGTGATACGGCACGATGATCCCCTGGCCGAAATGATGACGGTGACGCCCCGCGACCTCGCCGGCAGGCCGCTGATTTCCTACGGCAACCATGCGGACGAGATCGGCCCGCAGCTGAACGAGGTCTTCGAACGCGACGGGCTTGTGCGGGATGTCTCGGTGCAGGTCACCTCATCGGTCGGTGCCGTGCCGCTGGTACGCGGCGGCATCGGCATCGCCCTTGTCGACGGCCTGGTGCGCTGGAACAGTTTCGAGGGAGTGACGGTGCGCCCGTTCATGCCTGAAGTGACGATGAATGTCGCCGTTTCCACCAACACGGCCCGGCCGCTCTCGCGCTTCTTCAAACCCTTCGTCGGTGAATTGCGAAAGCTCTTTCGCGCCCTTCCCGCGCAGAATTGACGGACAAAACAATACCCGCAAGGCCTGAGCCTGCGGGTATTGCAGTCCGCCGCATGTGTTCGAACGATCAGCTTTTCGGCAGGCCGGGCGGGTTGGTCCGCGATTCCGGCAGGGCTTCTTCCGATAGCTGCCAGCGATCCAATATCTTCGCGTAAGCGCCGCTCTTGATCAGATCGTTGGTGGCAAGCGTCAGCGCATCGGCCAGTCCCGATCCCTTGCGGGTGGTGATGGCGACATCGGAACGCTCCGGCCAGCCGGCCGAGAGCGTGCCGACACGCTTGATTGTCTTGTCGCGCGCGGCGATGAAGACCAGCTGCGCATGCGGCTGGACAATCACATCCGCCCGCCCCGCTGAAAGGGCCACAAGCCGGGTCGCTTCATCATCGTAATATTGCAGCTCAATCGGCTTCAATCCGGCGGCAACGTTCTCGTCGCTCCATTTCAGCAGAATGCGCTCCTGATTGGTGCCGGCGCCGACGATGATCCTCAGGCCGGCCGCGTCCTTCGGCTCGCGGATGGCGGTTATGCCGCTGTCTGCCTTGACGAAAAATCCGTGCAGGCCCTGACGATAGGTGGAGAAATCGAACTTCTCCTTGCGCTGCTCGGTAACGCCCACATTCGAGATCACCGCATCGTATTTGCCGGAGGCAAGCCCCAGCGGCCAGTCCGCCCAGGCGACCGCCACCAGTTCCAGCTCCAAGCCGAGGCTGTCGGCTACCGCAAGCGCATAATCGGGATCTGCGCCGACCACCGTTTTTGCATCCGTCGCATAGGTCGCGAGCGGCGGTCCGCCGGGTGCGACCGCGACCGTGAGTTTGCCCGGCGTGACGAATTTGAAATCCTTCGGAACGGCGGCAATTGCGCCGGGGTCTTTTTCGACCCGGATGCGGCCGGGCTGATCCGGCGACAGGTCGAAGACATCGGTTGCGAAAGCCGACCCAAGACCGACGATGGAGAAAAATGCGCCGAGCGTGGCGGTGGCGAGACGAGAGGTGAAGGTCATTGTGGTTTCCCGATAGGATGATTGCGGGACGGAGGTGGCGCGAGCGGGAGGATGCCCGCGCCACCGGCTGAGTGATGTCCCACCTTCAACTCAGCTTTTTGGCAACTCAGCTTTTGGCAACTCAACCTTTGGAAAATCTGGCCTCAGCTCTTGGGCAGGCCGGGCGGATTGGTGCGGGATTCGGTGATGGCTTCGGAACCGAGATTCCAGCGGGCAAGAACCTTGCCGTAATTGCCGTTCTTGATCTGGGCGTTCAGCGCGGCGGTGATGGCCTCGGCTATGCCTGCGTCCTTTTTCGAAGCGACGGCGATCTCGGCCGCTTCCGGCCAGCCGCCGGAGAAGGTGCCGACAAGCTTCGTCTTCTTCTGGCTTGCCGCCTGGAAAGCAGAGGTCGCGTTGGGGCCGAGATAGGCATCCGCACGGCCGGATTGCAGGGCGACGTCAAGCACGGCCTGATCGTCGTAATATTGCACCTCGGTATCCGCCAGTCCCTTCGCCTTGTTGTCCTTGATCCATTTCAGCAGGATCTGCTCCTGATTGGTGGCGGCCCCGACGATGACCTTCAGCCCTGCGACATCCTCCGGCTTGCCGATTGATGTGACCTTGCTGTTATTGCCGACATAGAAGCCGAGCAGATCGTTGCGGTAACTGGAAAAATCGAACTTTTCCTTGCGGGCTTCCGTCACCGTGATGTTGGAAGTAACGGCGTCATATTTGCCGGATGCAAGACCGAGCGGCCAGTCCGCCCAGGCGATCGGAACAAGCTGCAGCTCAAGGCCAAGGCTGTCGGCGACCAGCTGGGCGATATCCGGCTCCACGCCGATCGGCGTTTTCGTGTCGCTCGCATAATCCACCAGCGGCAGGCGGAAGGGAACGGTCGCAACCGTCAGCTTTCCGTCGGCGATGAATTTGTGGCCGGCGGGCAGAAGCTTGATTGCCTCTTCCACCTTTTCGGCGCGCACCCGTCCCTTCTGCTCGGGCGACAGGTCAACCTCCTGCGCATGCGCGGCCGGGATGAGCGCAGCGGTGGCGGTGAAAAGACCGCCGGCAAGCAGGGACAATAATTTCGATGAAAATGCCATGTGAGTGTTTCCTTTGTTGTTGATTAGAGAACTTTTGCGAGAAATTCGGCCGTGCGCGGGTGGTCCGGCTTGTTGAACACCTTTTCCGGCGTGCCCGTTTCGAGAATGCGGCCCTGTTCCATGAAGACGACCCTGTCGGAGACTTCGCGGGCAAAGCCGATTTCGTGAGTGACGATGATGAGGGTGACGCCGGAGCGGGACAGCTCCTTGATGACATCCAGCACCTCATTGACCAGCTCCGGGTCGAGCGCGGATGTCGGCTCGTCGAAGAGCAGCACCTTCGGCCGTAGCGCCAGAGCCCGGGCAATCGCCACACGTTGCTGCTGCCCGCCGGAAAGCTGGCGGGGGTAAGCGCCGGCCTTTTCGGCCAGACCGACGCGGGCCAGAAGATCGCGCGCCTCGGCTTCCGCCTGTTCTTTCGATATGCCGCGAACCACGACCGGCGCTTCGGCGATGTTTTCAAGCGCCGTCAGATGCGGGAACAGATTGAAGCTCTGGAACACCATGCCCACTTCGACGCGGCGCTTCAGAATGTCCTTTTCCTTCAGCTCATAAAGCGTGTCGCCTTTCTGGCGATATCCGACCAGTTCACCGTCGATGGCGATGAAGCCGTCGTCGACACGCTCCAGATGGTTGATGGAGCGCAGCAGTGTGGACTTGCCGGAGCCGGACTGGCCAAGAATGGTGGTGACGCTGCCCGCCGGAATGGAGAGCGTGACATCGTCCAGCACTTTCAGGGTTCCGAAGGACTTGGAAACGCCGTGGATATTGACCGAGCCGCCACGATTGCCGAGCTGGAAACTTCCCGTCCTGGCGGCGGCCGGTCGTTCAGGTCTTTCAATGGCGGGCGCTGGCGTCTCCACCGCTTCCGGCAAAGGCTTGCGCGGCAGGAAGGTGCGATAGAGCGTGACAAACAGCGAGGGCGGCGGATTGCGCAACGCGCCGCGCGAGAAGTGCCGTTCGATGTGGTGCTGAACGATGGAAAGCGCGGTCAGGATCACCAGATACCAGACGGTGGCGACCATCAGCAGCGGGATCACTTCCAGATTGCGGCGATAGATGATCTGGATCGTATAGAACAGCTCCGGCAGAGCGAGGATATAGACCTGCGACGTGCCCTTTGCGAGCAGGATGATCTCGTTGAAACCATTGGGCAGAATGGTCCGCATCGCCTGCGGCAGCACGATCCGCGAAAACTGTCGGCGGCGCGGCAGGCCGAGGGAGGCCGCCGCTTCGAGCTGACCCTGCTCCACCGAGAGGATGCCGCCACGCACGATTTCCGATGAGAAAGCGGCGGCATGCAATGTCAGCCCCAGAACCGCTGCGGCAAAGGGTGTCATGAGCTGTGTCGTATTCCAGCTGAAGAAATTGATGCCGGTATAGGGCACGCCGATCGTCACGGTCTCGTAGAGATAACCGAGATTGTTGAGGATCAGCAAAAGTACGATCAGCGGAATGGAACGGAATATCCAGATATAGGTCCAGGAGATCGCGACAAGCAGGGGCGAACCCGAAACACGGGCGAGCGCCAGAACCGTGCCGAGCACGAAACCCAGAAAAGCGCCAAGCACGGTCAGCAGCAGCGTTCGGCCGAGCCCCACAAGCACCGGTTCGGCAAAGAACCATTCCGCAAACACGTTCCAGCCCCAGCGGGGATTGCCGAAGACGGAATGCAGGATGGCCGCAATGATGAGAACTGCAAGCACGGTGCCCGCCGTGCGCAGCGGATAACGGGCGGGGACGACGCGAAAATGCGCGTAGCCGTGCCTGGCCGGCTCACCCTTCTGTTCGCTCACCGCAACATGCGGAAAATCGGAGGCTATTGTCATCGGAGAAAGCCTTTCAGGGATGAGCCGGTGAAAGTTGCGGCCGGACGGCCTGTATCGGCGCGCCATCCGGGATGGAGGTGGCCGTGTCGGAAAGAAATTTTTCAAAGGGCAACGACCGGATCGTCTCGGGATCGGCCGCGGTATCGAACAAAGCGCGATAACCATTGGTGAGATAAAGACCGACCGCTTCCGGCTGGCGGAAGCCGGTGGTCAGATAAACGCGGGCATAACCCTGCCGGATCGCCTGCTGCTCCAGTTCCCGGAGCACGATTTTCGCAAGCCCCTGCCGGCGATGGGCGGAATGGGTCCAGACCCGTTTGAATTCCGCCGTTTCGTCATCGTAGCGCATGAAGGCGCCGCCGGCGATCGCTTTGCCGTCGCGCAGGAGCAGCAGGAAATTGCCCGATGGTGGGCTGAAGGCTTCCGGCGGATATTTGTTCAGTTCCGCCTTGGCCCCTTCCGCATTGAAGAACGTGCCGTAACGGCTGTCATATTCGAACAGCAACTCCTCCAGAAGCGGGGTTGCGAGCGGATCCTTGACCGATGTGTAGAAAAAACTGTCGCTCATGTCCTTGTCCTAATTTTCGCGTCAGGAGAGATAGGCTTCCGCCAGCCGCACCCAGAAGCGTGCTGCCGGCGCGATGATCGCGTCGTTAAAATCGTAGTGGGGGCTGTGCAGCGGCGCGCTGTCGCCATTGCCGATGAAGAGATAAGAGCCGGGCCGCTCCTGCAGCATGAAGGCGAAATCCTCACTCGCCGTGCGCGGCTGGAACGCTTCGGCGATCTGCCCGGCGGCGAAATGCCGTTTGGCGACATCGCGGGCGAAGACCGTCTGAGGGGTATGGTTGATGACCGGCGGGAAACCGCGGGAATAGGCGACCTCGGCCTGCGCGCCGAAGCTCTCGGCCTGCGCTTTGGCCAGCGCCGGAAGCCGCTCCTCCAGCCTCTCACGCACGGCAGGCGAAAAAGCCCGGGCGGTGATCTGAAGCTCGACGCTCTCGGGAATGACGTTGGAGGCGGTTCCGCCATGGATGGAACCGACCGTCAGCACCGCCATCTCGCGCGGATCGACATTGCGCGAAACGATGCTCTGCAGGGCGGTGACGAAGCTTGCCGAGGCGAGAACCGGATCGACCGTCTCATGCGGCGCGGCGCCATGCCCGCCCTTGCCGACAATCCGCACCTTCGCCTTGTCGACGGAGGCCATGGCGGGGCCTTCGACGAAACCGAACTGCCCGGTGTCGACACCCGGCCAATTATGCAGCCCGAAGACGGCATCGACCGAAAACCGCTCGAAAAGCCGGTCCTTTATCATCGCCCTTGCCCCGGCGCCGATCTCCTCGGCCGGCTGGAAGATCAGCGTCAGCGTGCCGGAAAAATTCGATGTTTCGGCAAGATACCGGGCGGCGGCAAGCAGGATCGTCGTATGGCCATCGTGACCGCAGGCATGCATGACGCCCTGCGTCTGGCTGGCATAGGCAAGGCCGGTTTCCTCGACAATCGGCAGGGCGTCGATATCGGCGCGAATGCCGACGCGCTTGTCGCCATGACCGCGTTTCAACGTGGCGACAACGCCGTGGCCGCCGACACCTTCCGTCACCTCATATCCGAACGACAAGAGATAGCGGGCGATGAGCGCCGCCGTGCGTTTTTCCTTGAGCGAAAGCTCGGGATGCCGGTGGAGATCATGCCGGATGGCGATGCTCTCGTCGATGAAGGCAAGGATTCCCCGTTCGGCGTCGTCCTGCGGACGCGCGCCGTCAATGCGGATATTCATGGTTCTGTCTCCTGCGCGGCTCGCTACGCGCCGCGTCTTGAAATCTGAACCGGACGGCAATCGTCTCCGCCCGGCTGCAAGCTCAGGCGATGGCCTTGTCCGACCCGTTTTCGCGGCGGGAATAGACGCTTTCCCTGAAAGGCAGGCCGAGATGGTCGCGCAGCGTCGCCCCTTCCAGATGCGGATCGAAATAACCGCGCCGTTGCAGCACCGGGATGACGAGGCGGATGAAATCGTCCAGTCCCTCGGCAATCACCGGGAAGCCCAGAATGAAGCCATCGGCCGCATCGTGCTCCACCCAGCGGATGATTTCGTCAGCCACCTTGTCCGGGGTGCCGATGAAACCTTCGCGCGGGGTCGCTGCCTCCAGCGCCGCCTCGCGCAGCGTCTGGTTCTTTTCCTTGGCGCGCCGCTTGATGCGGTCGGTCGTGGAGCGGAAACTGTTCTTGCCGATCTCGCCGAGTTCGGGGAAAGGCTCATCCAGCGCATAGACGCTGAAATCATGATGATCGAAGAAACGGCCGAGATAGGCCAGCGCATCCTCGATGGTGATGAGGTTGCGAATGACGTCGTATTTCGCCTCCGCTTCCTCCTGCGTCTCGCCGACAATCGGGCCGATGCCGGGGAAAATCTTCACATCGGCAGCCGACCTGCCCTGCGCGACGGCGCTCTGTTTCACACGCTTGAGGAAAGTCTGGTTTTCCTCAAGCGAAGCGGAATTGGTGAAGACCGCATCCGCATGTTTGCCCGCAAGACCGATGCCGGCATCGGAGGAGCCGGCCTGGAACACGACCGGCTGCCCCTGCGGCGAACGCTGGATATTGAGCGGGCCTTCCACCTGGAAGAAACGGCCCTTATGGCCGAGCGTGTGGAGTTTGGCGCGGTCGAAGAACTGTCCCGTCTCGCGGTTGCGCAGGAAAGCGTCGTCGTCCCAGCTATCCCACAGGCCCTTGATCACTTCGAGATATTCGTCGGCAATCTCGTAACGCAGCGCATGTTCGGGGTGGTTGCGGCTGTAATTCTTCGCCGTACCTTCGAGCGGCGTCGTCACGGCATTCCACCCGGCGCGGCCGCCGCTCAGGAGGTCGAGCGAGGCGAACTGGCGGGCAATGGTGAAGGGGTCGCTATAGGAGGTCGAAACGGTGCCGGCGAGACCGATCTTCGAGGTCACGGAGGCGAGCGCCGAAAGGATCGTCAGCGGCTCGAACCGGTTGAGGAAATGCGGGATCGACTTGTCATTGATATAGAGCCCATCCGCCACGAAAGCGAAGGCGATGCCCGCCGCTTCCGCCTTCAGCGCGGTCTTCCTGAAGAAGTCGAAATTGACGCTGGCATCCACCGGGCTTTTGGGGTGCCGCCAGGCATTCATGTGCCCGCCGGGGCCCTGAAGCATGATGCCGAAACGGATTTTCTTTCTCGTCATGTCATTCCCTCCTCAGAGAAAATTACGCCGCCCGGGAAAGGCGATGCGTGGCAAGCAGTTCTATCGAGGCAAGCCGCTGATCGGCCCCGACATGCGGCGGCTCGATGATGAATTCCTCGATGCCGTGCTCTTCGGAAAGCGCACGAAGCGCCTTGTGAATATCCTCCGGCCCGCCATGCAGGACGTTGGGCTTGCGCTCTTCGATCTGGTAATCGGTATCGCCGGACTGGCGGGCGAATTCCTCCGCCTGTTCACGCCGGCCGAGGTTGAATGCCCGGCCGTCGCTGAGGAATACCCGGTAGATGCGCTGACCTTCCACCTGTCTCGCAGCATGGGCGGGGTCACTGGCCGCAAAAGCCGACAGGGCAAGGATCGGAGCGCTTCCGCCGCTTTCTTCCCGGAAAGCCGAGAGGCTGCGGCGAAGAACCTCCGCATCGCCATTGAGGTGGCCGGCAAAGACGAAATTCCATCCCCTTGAAGCCGCAAGCCTTGCGCTTTCCGGGCTGGCGCCGAGCAGGAATCGTTCCGCAGCGACCGGCGGTACAGGTGTTGCCCGCAGCCCGGCCTGTACGTGGTCCTGCGGCGCGGCGCCGGATAGAAACGTGGTGAGTTCACTGAAGGCCGTTTCGAAATCCGGTTTACGGGCAGGATCATAGGCCTGCTGCAAGGCCGACGTCGCCAGCGGCAACCCGCCCGGTGTCTTGCCGATGCCGAGATCGACCCGGCCGGGCGCGAGCGACGACAGCACGTTGAAAACCTCGGCGACCTTGTAAGGGCTATAGTGCTGCAACATGACGCCGCCCGAGCCGACGCGAATGTGGGAGGTCTTCGCCAATATCCACGCAACCAGCGCTTCCGGTGCGGAACCGGCAAGCTCCGGCGAATTGTGATGTTCGGCCACCCAGAAACGGCGGTAACCCAGCTCTTCGGCACGTCTGGCAAGATTGATCGTGTCGCGGAACGCACTCGCCGCGTCCTCACCCGTCGGAACCGGGCTCTTGTCCAGCAAACTGAGCGTATACATCATCACCTCGCGTGTCTTTGATGCATACTTTGTCTACCGATTTTATATTCTAATAAAGGATGATCGTTCCACGTTGCAGCGCGATCAGAGAAAATATTGTTTTCAGTGATGTTTTCGGAAGTCAGCCCTGACAAAGCCATCGGTAAGGCGGGAGGAATGGCCCAAAAAGGCTGCAACAAGCCGTTTTCCGCGCCACACCCGGACGAAACGGGCTTGCGCCGGAATTCGCTAAAAACTACTTAGTAAGTTAGGAATAATATGGCCCGGCGCCGTAAAACGTGCCGACTCTCTTTTCGGATCATGCGATGTTGACCAAAAAAGGCAAATACGGATTAAAGGCTCTTGTCGATCTGGCGCGGCTGCCCCAGGGCGAGACCGCCTTCGTGACCGAAATTGCGGCCCGCAACAATATCCCGAAAAAATTCCTGGATACTATTCTTCTGGAGCTGCGCAATAGCGGCATTCTGCGCTCCAAGAAGGGCCCGAATGGCGGTTATTCGCTGTCGAAAATGCCATCCGAAATCATGATCGGGCAGGTCATCCGCACGCTGGACGGACCTCTGGCCCCCATCCGCTGTGCAAGCCGCACGGCCTTTGAAGCCTGTGACGACTGCGATGATCCGGAGACCTGTCAGGTCAGGGTTTCGATGACGGACGTGCGTGACGCCATCGCAACCATTCTGGACAATATGACGCTTGCGCAATTCGTGGCGAAGGACGGGCAGAACGCCCGCTCCATTCCGGCCGGCGAATAGGATTCCGCACGGCCCTTCATTCGAGCTTTGCCTATTGCCTGCGCAGATCGTCGTCCAGCGACGCGATCAGCCCGGCTTCACTGACGCCTTCGACAAGGCCGAGGCGCGCCATCAGGATTTCAAGCGTGATGGCATTGTTGCGAACCGAACGAAAGGTGACGTTTTCCGCTCCCACCTGCGCCGCATCGATATTGGCCGCAAGGCTGGATATCTGCGCCTTCAGGAGTTCGATGGCGAGAAATATTTCGCCTATGACGGGCCGCGCCGCGCCATCGCCGGCCAGCCTGTCGATCAGCAACGCCGAAAGTTCACGCTGCTTTTGCCCCAGTGCCACGGCGGCTTTCAAAAGGGTGGAAACGGAAACGGCCAGATTTCCGGCTCCCTGAGCCAGGAACACCACCTGATCGGCGCGTAACAGACCTTCCCATGACGTATTGGGGCGGTTGCGCAGAACGACAAGCAAAGGCTGCCCGGCCGTGTTGACGGCCGGCACGACAATCCAGTCCGCGTCGCCCCTCACCGACCCCGCAACGTCATCGGGAAGCCGCAGGGCGTAGTCGTCTTCCGTCACCGTAACCGCCTGATCCAGATCCGCGGCAGATATTGCCAGTGCGAAGGTCTCGCCAAGATCGAGACGGGCGAAAAGCGCCTTGCGCTGGTCTTCGCTGCCCGCATTCCTGATGAATTCAAGCGCGGTGAAATGTTCGACGAGATCATGCGCCGCCGCCGCATCGGCTGCGGAAATGATGGCGAGTGCCTGCGAGAGCACATCATTGGTGATGTCCGCCCCGCCGAGTTCCGTTGGAACGGAAAGAGCAAGAAGACCGGAGCGGGCGATCCGCGCATGGATTTGCCCCGGACTTTCGACGGCGCAGTTTTCGGCGATCGTGCGGGCAACGGTCAGCACATCGACATCCGCGCCGAGGCGTGGAGGAACGAAACGAAGTCTTTCGCCGAGAGGCGTGACGGATCCCATGCTCAACTCCCTCAAAGAATGACAAAGTGAAAGCGCCGAACGACCGACGCTCAGTCCAGAGAATGATAACGCCCGTTTTGATAGAGCAGCGAATGGCCGGAGCCGATACGGATCGCCTCCACCTTACCGATGACGATGACATGGCTGTGCCGTTCGATCGTCTCTTCAATGGTGCAATCGATCGCAGCAACAGCGTCTTCGAGAATGGGCGCACCGCTCGACAGCCGTGTCCATTCCGCACCGCGATACCGGTCCGGGCCTTTCAGGCCGCCGATGCCGGCAAACTGATTGGCGACGAACTGGTGGTTAGCCCCGACGATGTTGACGGCGAGATGACCGAAACGCTGCACCACCGGCCATGTGGATGAGGAACGGTTGAGCGCCACCAGAATGCGCGGCGGATCGACAGACAAAGCGGTGGCCGAGGTCACGGTCGCGCCCGTTCGTTCGTCGCCCTCACCCGCCGTAATCACGCTGACACCGCCGCCCAGCGTCCTCAGCGCCGCCTTGAGGCTATCGGCATCCGCAGCCTTGCCGGCGACCGGGTCGCGGAGGTTGATGAATTGTTGATCCTTGGCCGCATATTGCAATGTCATCGGGTTGCTCCTGAAAACAGCTGAATTGTTCAATAGCTAGCAGCGGCGGCGGGGGGTAAAATAGACATCGTTTTCCATAATGATAATATTCTATAGAAATAATGTTTTATGTGCCGCCGTCCGATTTCGCCCCGCCGCAAGGATATCTGCCGAAAAGGTGGGAGGCACAGGTGGCCTCCCGTCGATGGATCAGGATCCGGACACCAGCTTGACGTTGCCGCCATGACCGCCGCCACCGAAAACCTGTTTCGCGCCGAAAGAAGATCGTATCTGGTTGCGGGGCCCGCCAAGGCCGATTTCCGGAAACAGCAGTTCGGATAGCCGATAGGCTTCCTCCAGATGCGGATAACCCGAGGCGATGACGGTATCGATGCCCAGCGCCTGATATTCCCTGAGCCGCGCCGCCACCGTCTTCGGCGAACCGACCAGCGCCGTGCCCGCACCCGAACGGACGAGACCGATGCCCGCCCACAAATTCGGAGAGACTTCAAGCCGGTCGCGCCGGCCATTGTGCAGCGCCTGCATTCTCGCCTGCCCGACGGAATCCGAAGCCCTGGAGAAAACCTCCTGAGCGGATGCGATGGTTTCGTCGGAGAGCTTCGAGATCAGCCGCTCGGCATCGGCCCATGCTTCCTCGTCGGTTTCACGCACGATGAAATGCAGACGGATGCCGAAGGTAACCTTGCGCCCCTTTTTGGCGGCGGCGGCGCGCACCTTGGCGATTTTTTCCGCCACCTGCGCCGGCGGTTCGCCCCAGGTGAGATATTTGTCGGTGATACCGGCTGAAAACTCGATTCCGGCATCGGAAGAGCCGCCGAAATAAAGCGGCGGGCGCGGTTCCTGCACCGGCGGCAGCCCGAGTTTCGCGTCCACCGCCTTGATATATTTGCCGTCGAGGCTTCCCTTGCCGGTTTCGATCAGCGAATTGAACACCTGGAAGAACTCATCGGCGTGATCGTAACGCTCGTCATGCGGCAGGAAAATGCCGTCACCGGCCAATTCCTGCGCGCTGCCGCCAACCACGATGTTGAGAAGCAGCCGGCCATGGGAAACGCGATCGAGCGTCGAAGCAAGCCGCGCATAATAGGCAGGCGAAGCGACGCCCGGACGGATGGCGACGAGAAATTTCAGCTTTTCGGTATAGGCGGCGAGATTGGCCGCAAGGATGAAGGATTCTTCGCAGGCGACACCGGTGGGGATGAGCACGCCTGAATAACCGAGCCGATCGGCGGCCTGGGCTATTTCCCGGAAATAGCCGGGATCGGCAGGACGCGAAAGATCATCCGAGCCGAGATAGCTGCCATCGCCTGAGGTGGGTATGAACCACAGAAAATCGAGTGGTTTATCGGATGTGCTCATCGGCAGGTCCTTTGCAATCTGCCCTCGGGCAATGCGCTTGATGATAAAAGGGTAGCCAATTCCCCGGCGCGTTTAAGAAATTTTGTTCCAATTTCCATCCGGCGAGGAGAGTTTCTCTCCCGGATAAACCGCGCTGCGAAGGGAAAAGGAGCCCTCGATGATGGTCGTCAGAAGACCGGATAGAGGCCGAGCATCGCAAAGTTCATTTCGCAAATCTCTTCCCGTTCGAGTTCGAGATCGCTTTTCTCCTGCCTGATGCGTCCGGAATGATCCAGAGGATGAAGGCTGACCTGTTCCTCTTCCCGCGGCTGACGCCGGGTCAAACCGAACAGATCGAAAGTAAACGCATGAAGTCCCTGCGGCATGTGCGCCTCCTTTGCTCAACTCCCCTTATCCTCGGGCGACCGTCCGAAATCGTCAATATTTTCCATAAAATTACTATTCTATAATTGGAGGATCGCCGGCAAATGTGGACTAAGGTTGCGGCGGCGGAAAAAAATCCGTTTCCGGCCGCCGATAATGGGGCCATCGCCGCTTCATCTGGCGACGGCGGTAATTTTCAGGTGTCCGGCCTCACGGCAAGACAAACCGGCGCTTGAGAAAAAGGCCGGCAAATGCGCCCAAACCGCAAAAAACAAGAAATACCCAGCCGGAAAGCGCGCCCGCATGGATGCCCGACAGCAGCACGCCAATGGTGCAGCCAAGCGCGGTCATACCGCCCCAGCCCATCAGCACGCCACCGGCAAACCGTGTCGCCAACCCACCGGCGGAAGGCCATGCGGGCTGAAATTTTCCTGCCGAAAGCGCAGACGCGAGACTTGCAAATATCAGTCCCGAAACGAAGAGGCCGTTCGGCGACAGGATCGTCGTTTTAACGGCACTGATGCATCCCCGCACCGTGTCGAGCCCCGCAAGCGTTTCCGGCACCCAGCCCGCCGCAGCCCCTGCCGTTCTGACGATGCTGCCGAGTTCGGCCGTCACCCCGAGCGGCGCGACACGGAAATAGGAAAAGGCGCTGATGGCCGCGACGAGAACCCCTGTGACGACGGGCGGCCAGCGGTCGATGAAGACGCTTCGGAATGCCTGTTGTAGCCGGTTTTCCGGGGCCGCGGTCGCAGAAGCGGGGACGGTTTTATCGAAAAACAGAACGAGAAGGATCAGAACGATCAACACAGCGCCGGCAATCAGCAGCGCCGGGCCGTATCCCAGATGATGCGGCAACCAGATGGGCCAATCGTCGAAAATGCTAACCGTATAAAGAAAATTCCAGCTGAGAAACGCCAGCAGGAAACCGACCCCCGCTCCCACTATGGCAAGCACGGAACCGAAAGCCCCCTCGCCTAGCCGGTAAAAATGCCCTGACAGGCAGGAGCCGGAAAGTGCTGCGCCGAAACCGAAGATGGTCGCCGCCACCGCCAGAATCCAGCCGACGGGGCCAATATGCGCATTGGGCGGCAGACGGCCGGGTTGCGGCACCGGCATCCACGCCGCGGTGACGATCTGGTAAAATACCACCCCCGCCAGCAGGGCGACAAGAATAGCCACAACACCGTCCGAACGCCTGCCGTCGATGAAATCGCGAAAATTGCAGAGAAAGCAGAACCGTCCGCGCTGCATCACGATGCCGAAAGCGGCCCCGGCCAGAAGGGAAAAGGCAAGCGGCCTGCCATTCTCAAGCAGCTCCAATCGATAAGCAGCAACCGTCACGGCACATAAGATGGCAAGCGCCACGAGGCGGGAAAGGGTCGAGCGCATGGAATACCGGCAATGTCGGAAAAATGGATGCCGGCGCGCCACCCGACGCGCCGGCTCACGGATGAAGACAGCTAAGGCTTATTTGCCCGTCCAGACCGTTCCCGTCGGATTGCTGATCGGCACACCGACCGCATTTCCGTACTCGGTCCAGGAACCGTCATAGTTGCGGACATCGTAACCGAGGATCTTTTTCAGCGCGAACCAGGTGTGGCTGGAACGCTCGCCGATGCGGCAATAGGTGATGATGGGAGCCGAGCCGTCGACGCCCTTCTCGGCATATATCGCCTTGATCTCTTCGGCCGATTTGAAAGTTCCATCCTTGTTGACGATTGTGCCCCACGGAACATTGACGGCGCCGGGGATGTGGCCGGCCCGGACGGACAGCTCCTTGACGCCATCCGGCGCGAAAATCTTGCCGGAATATTCATCCGCCGAGCGGATATCCACCAGCTTGATGTTGTGCTTGCCCTCGGCCACCGCAACGACGTCCACAAAGCGCGCCCGGACCGAGGTGTCGGGCTCGGCAAGCTTCAGTTTCGTTTCGGCCTTTGCCGGTGCGGATGTGTCGAAAGGCAGTCCCTGCGCTTCCCAGAGCTTGCGGCCGCCATCCAGCAATTTCACCCGGTCGCCCAGACCGTAGGTTTCGAAAATCCACGCCCCCCAGGCGGCAAACCAGTTGTTGTTATCGCCATATAGAACGATCGTCGTATCGTCACCCACGCCGGCCTTCTGCAGCAGGGACTGGAAATTGTCGCGCGCGGCAATGTCGCGTTTTTCCTTGTCGACGAGATCCGTATGCCAGTTGAGGTTCACCGCACCGGGAATATGCCCGCGCTCATAGACGCCCGTATCGACGCTGACTTCAAAGACCCGAACTTTCGGATTGTCGAGATTTTCCTTCAGCCAGTCGGCCGTTACCAGCGCTTCCGAAGCCCCGGCCGTTGCCAACGATACCGTCGACAAAAACAATCCGCCGAGAGCCGACATTGCAAGCTTGATCCTGGACATTTCCTTACCCCTTTCCCTGATTTGATGACCAATGAAAGGTGACGGCAAAACCGACCGGAGCGAAGAAATGCTTTTCTATATTTTTTATGGAAAATAAATGCGGCCACTCAAAAACAATCTTCAGGCGAAATTCAAAATTCCATCGGTAAAAATCACCAATAAAGCTCTCAATGGTTGCAAACGATGCCAAAACCAAAAGAAGCGATCAACCAACCCGCACTGATCCCATGCGGCAAGGACGGCTGGAAAGCCCTGGCCTTTCTCTAAAAATGCGCGTCGCCCAGGGCAGTCAATCTGTGCAGTCGCGATCCGGCCACCGCCTTTGCAGGTGCGCCCTCTGCCTTCAACCGTTCGAGAAGAGCATAACCCTCAGGCCATCGTCCGTAGCCGCTAGCAATATTGATATGTCCGACGGCGCCGAGATTGATGAGATCGCTCCCCCACAGGCTCGCACTGCGCGCGAGCTCTTCGCAATCCATATAGGGATCGTTCATGCTGCCCACGACGAGGCTGGGAAACGCAAGCGGTTGCTGCGGAAACGCGCCGAACCGGACGATACAGGGATGCATCGCCTCAACGCGGTCGAGATGGGCGGGCGCGACCAGAAGCGCGCCCTTGATTTTGGCGGCCGAGGGGCGAGACGCCATATTCGCCACCAGCAGGCAACCGAGGCTGTGGGCGACGATATAAGCGTTTTCGACTGTCGCCAGCGCGGCCTCGAGACGATTGAGCCAGTCCTCGAGAACCGGGCATTGCCAATTGTCCTGATCGACCAGCCGCGAGTCGGGATCATCCAGCAACCAGTGCCGCTGCCAATGTCCTTCATCCGAACCATTCAGGCCAGGGACAATCAAGGTGGTACACATGCCTGCTCCATGGGTTGTGGGCGGTATGTCGCAAGCATGGTGAATTTCACGATTTCCGTCGACTATTGCCTTGCTCACCTTTCGAAGCCTCGCGAAAAATCGATCCAGACAATTTCGATCATGCAGAAAATGCATTCTCCATGACAGAAATAATTTCGTCCAAAGGGAATCATTTCCTCAAATTTTTTATATAGAAAATATGTGCAATATAGGCTTTCCAGACGGAAAGCTTTTCCTCCACCGCATGACAAAAGAAACGTCGCTGCTTCGCCGGGCCGCCGCCGCTTTGCCATTCTCGCACCTGCGGAGGCTTGCGCCTCCCGGGAGCCACAAGCGGTGAAGGCCAAACGTCAACTGGACCATTCCACCGCACCATAAAACGAAAATTCAGGCGGATAATGTGAGCAGCACAAGCGAATTTCTCTGGTACATTCCCAACGACGTCAAACCCGGCCACCGGGGCGACGCCGTCAGCGAAGACCACAACAGTCTCGATACATTGACGAGCCATGCCAGGGCGCTTGAAACCCATGGCTGGAAAGGCGCGCTGATCGGCACCGGCTGGGGACGTCCGGATACATTTACGGTGGCGGCGGCGCTTGCGGCCCGCACCACCACATTCGAGCCGCTGATCGCTATTCGTCCCGGCTACTGGAAGCCTGCCAACCTCGCATCCGCCGCCGCCACGCTCGACCAGCTTTCCGGCGGTCGAGTTCGGATCAACATCGTTTCCGGCAGGGATGAGCTTGCCGCCTATGGCGATGAAGAAGGCGATCAGGCGCAGCGTTATGCCCGCACGAAAGAATTCATGCGGCTGGTGCGGCGGCTCTGGACCGAGGAGAACGTCACTTTTAATGGCGATCATTTCCGGGTGACGAACTCCACCGTTTCGCCGCGCATCGCCGTGCGCGAAGGCCGGCCGCATCCCAAACTCTATTTCGGCGGCGCTTCCGAAGCAGCCGAGCAGGTTGCCGCAACCGAGGCCGACGTGCAGCTTTTCTGGGGAGAACCGCTCGCCGGCGTGCGTGAAAGGATCGAGCGGCTGAGAAACTTCAGCGAAAAGCTCGGCCGCGATCTGCCGCCGCTGCAATTCGGCCTGCGGATCACCACGCTGGTGCGAGAAACCACGGCCGAGGCATGGCGCGATGCGGAAGCGAAAGTTGCCGAGATGGCCGCAAACAATGGCGTACGCTGGAACGACCATCTTCAGGCCGTGGCGGTCGGCCAGCGCCGCCTGCTGGATTTGCACCGTCAGAGCGACGTACTGGACGACAATCTCTATACCGCGCCGGGCAAATTCGGCGGCGGCGGGGCCGGAACCACATGGCTTGTCGGTTCGGCGGAAGATGTCGCCGCGTCACTGCGCAAATACCGCGCGCTGGGCATCAGCCATTTTGTGCTTTCCGACACGCCCTATCTCAAGGAAATCGAACGGCAGGGCGACAGCTTGCTGCCGCTGCTGCGGGATTGATGGGCGTGGCTTGAAGATGGGCGGCCCGCCTCGGACAAGGCCGCCCTTTTGCTTCATCGGTCAACCGCCCGCCGCCTTGATGCGCTGACGGCCGAGAATCGTTCGGATCATATGGCTCTGCGGCGCATGCGCCCTTGCCGTTATGGCATCGCGGTGATGGCGCTCAAGGTCGTAGTCCCGGCGCAGGCCGCGATTGCCGCCAAGCTCCAGCGCCAGATCCGTCACCGCCACCGCATTGTCGATGACCACATGGCGAACGGCCAGTGCATCGGTTCCCACCCTCTCCCCCGCATCGACATCGCGCGCGACGGAGAGAAGGAGGCGTCGGTTCGCCGCCAGCAGCACTTCGATCTGGCCGAGACCTTCCTGAATGCGGGGGATGGAGGACAGCGGTGCGCCAAGACTTGCCGGAACATGGCCATTCAGATGGCGCAACAGATCGTCCCGCGCCGAAAGCGCGACACCGTGATAGACGGAAGCCAGCAGCACGAAGAAATTATACCCGTCCGCTTCATCGCGCCGCAGCGGCTCATCCGCCGGCTGCTCGGCGACGATATCGGCAAGCGGCACCTTCACGTCTTCCAGCACCAGATCATGGCTGGCTGTGGCGTACATGCCGGTCGCCTCCCATGCTTTTTCCTGGGCGATGCCAGCCGCATCGAGAGGGACCAGAAGCTGGATGAGGCGCGGCGTCTCTTCCGTAGTCACTGCAAGCACGATCGCCCATTTCAGGCCCGGCAGGCCGGTGACGAAGCTCTTGCGGCCATTGACCACCCAAAAATCGCCCTCGATCCGCGCCGTCGTTTCCGGCAGGCCGCCATGGGCCGGCGAACCGACACCCGGCTCCGCCTGCGCATTGTTCAGGAGCGCCAGTTCCCTGCTATTGGCGGCCAGTACCTTTGCAGCAAGTGCTGCCGGCCACTTGCCGCGCCGGATCGCGGCATGAACGCTGTAATGCATGGCAAGGATGAGGGCGGTCGATGGATCGCCCCTGGCAATAGCCGTAATGACGGCATGCGCCGTTTCCATGCCCTCGCCCCAGCCGCCATCCTTTTCAGCCGTGACGAGACCCAGCAGGCCGGACTTGAAAAGCGCCCCGAAATTACCGGCGGCGAATTCGCCGCTTTTATCGTGGTCCGCAGCGGTCAGGCTGAAATCCCCGGCCAGCGCGGTTGCAACGGCGACGGGATCTGGCCGCTGCGCCGGTGCGGTCGCAACGGCGGAAAGTGCAACGCTCATGCCACCGCCCTTTCATTTGCCGTGACGAAACGGTCGTCGATCCAATCGCCAAGATCGAAGTCGTTTTCAAGGAAGCCCCACTGATGCAGGAAGTCCTTGTAGTGGCCGACGGCGCCGACAAGATCGGTATCGAGGCCGAGACCGAGATGGCGGTGAACCTCAGCTCCATTGGCGGCCAGAACCTGTTCCTCCGTCGCGCCGGCCTCGCGTGCGATGAAACGGCGCGTCTCTTCCAGGTGCTGTTCCGCCCATAGCGAGGCCCGGGCGATGGCGCCAACCAGCCGCTGCACCAGATCCGGACGCTCATCGGCAAGCCGTCCATCAACCGTCAGCACCCGTGGCGAACCGGAATTGATGCGTATTTTCGGATCGGGGTGAAAACCGAACTCCGCCACCTGCACCGCACCGATCAGGTTCGCGGCGGCAATGCCAGCCGTTCCCTTGACGAAAATCGCATCGACCTCACCCCGCAACAGCGCGATGATCTCCTCACCGAAGGATTGCCGACGCTTCAGGCCGAACAGCGACGGCCCTTCCTGCGAGGCCAGCACCGAATCCTTGATGACGATGTCCTTGAGTTCGACATCCTCAACCTTCAGCCCTTCCAGCGAAAGCGCCGAAACGATGCCCTTCAGCGCCGTCGCGCGCATGAAATCGACGATGCCTTCCGGCCTGCGCGGCACACCGAAGCGGCGGCCGACGAGATCGGCAGCAGAGCGGATACCGGTCTCCGGCAGGGTGATGATGGCCTGAAACTCATCCGTCCACGTCACCCCGATGAGACGCGTATTGCGCCCCTCCGAACGGGCTCGAATGGGCGGCACATTGCCGCCATGGCGGAAGGACCATTCCAGCGTGTGGTTGAAATGGCTCTGGCGAACCGAACGGTCAGGCGAATCGATGATGGATTTCAACGCTATGCCGACCTCCTCGAAGGTCTCGCTTAGATAACCGAGCTGTGCCGCCAGCCCCACCGGGGTGGGCACCGGGCAGCGTGTGTACCAGATTTCAGAAAGTGTCGTGCTCATGGCTTTGGCCTCGATGAAAGGGAAAGGTCCCGGCCCGCCGCAAAGGGGGCCGGGGCTGGCGAGACGATCAGGATGCGGCAATATGCGCAAAGGCGAGGCTTCCCGCCACGCCTTCCGCGCCGATGGTGTGATCGGCAATGCGCTTGTTGAAGATGGTGATCTCCGGCGCTGCGACGATGTCGATGGCCGGAACATCCTCGACCAGGATCTGCTGGATTTCCTTCCATTGCGCGACGCGCTTGTCCGGATCGATCTCGATGGCTGCGGCCTCCAGCAGCGCATCCACCTTCGGATTGCTATAGGCGGCGCCGTTGGAGAAGGGCACGCCCTTCTTGAAGTTCTTCGACCAGTAGAGCCGCTGCACGCCGACGGTCGGGTCGAAGAGATTGCTCATGCCCTCATAGGCAAAGTCGAAATCCCGATCCGTGTAGATGCGCTTGGTATAGGTGGCGAAATCCTGTGTCCGCACCGTCACATCCACGCCGACCTTCGCCAGCGCCTGACGAATATAGTCCGCACCGCGCGGATAGGCCTCGGTGCTCGGCACATAGTCCAGATTGAGCTTGAAACGGATGCCATCCGCACCGCGCTTGTATCCGGCCTCATCCAGCAGCGCTTCCGCCGCCTTCAGATCGATCGGATAGGTCTTCAGATCGTCCACGAACCATTTCGTCAGCTTCGGGTTGATCGGCCCGGTAATCGTTGCGCCATAACCGAAATTGACCGTGTTGAAGATGACGTTGCGGTCAATCACATGCGCGAAGGCGCGGCGGACGCGGACATCCTTGAACACGTCCTTTTCGAGGTTGAATTCCACGCGGCTGATCGAATTGGTATATTGATAGCCGTTGGTCTCGAAGCCGAGGCTCGGCAGTTCCTTCAGCCGGTCGAGATCGCTATAGGCGACCGGCGTGCTGGGCGCGAGATCGATCTCGCCGGTTTCGATGGCAATCGCCCGGGCCGAGGCGTCAGGAATGAAGCGGACGATGAGCTTGTCGAGATAGGGGCGCGGCGCATCCCAATAATCGGCATTGCGCTCGAAAACGATATGGCTGCCGCGCACCCACTCCTTGAACTTGAACGGACCGGTGCCGATGGGTGCGAGATTGACCGGATTTTCAGTCACTTTCGTACCCTCATAAAGATGTTTCGGCACGATGGGCGTTTCGGCGGCGGCAAGCGCCGTGATCAGATAGGGCGCAGGTTTGGAGAGAACCAGAACCGCCGTCAGCTCGTCCGGCGTCTCGACAGCAGTGAGGTTCAGGAATGTATTGCGGCCGCGCGGATGCACTTCCTTGATGGTATTGATGGAGAACGCCACGTCAGCGGATGTGAAGGGCTTGCCGTCATGCCACTTCACGCCGGGCCTCAGATTGAAGGTGTAACGCAGACCATCCGCGCTCACATTCCATGATTTGGCCAGCAGCGGCTTGGGATTGAGGTCAAAATCATAGGTCAACAACCCTTCGGTGACCTTGGGTGATATATAGACGGAATTATAGGCTGTGTGTGCGATCGTCGTCAGCACCGGCGGCTCCGATGAGATGAGCAGGGTGGCCGTGCCACCGCTTGCCGGCTCCGCCGCGTTGAGCTTCAGCCCCGGCAACGACACCACGCCAAGCGCCACGGACGCCAGCAGAAATCCACGCCGCGTCGTCTGGTTGAAAATAGTCATGCGATACCCTCTCCTTGATTGAACCGACAAAAAACCGGCAAACTGAACGGCCGCGTTTAGGAAGAAGTTTGTTCCGCAGACGAGAGCGAGCTTGGCATGAAGAACCAATCATTCTCATAAACAGGAATTATCTTTTCTTTATGGCGCTTATTTCCGTAAATTTCAGAAAATAATTCTATTACTCTTTGACAAATTCCATAAAATTAGTCAACTAATACCAACGCCTTCAGGGGCCGATTTCATATTTCCACGCTTACGGACCGGAGCCGATGTCGAATTCGAAACGGATTTTATCGCAGGCAAAAAGGGTGGCCATTCAGGCCGTCCCGACGGTCCTCGGTATCGTCATCCTGAACTTTTTCCTGCTGCAACTGGCGCCCGGCGATGCCGCCGATGTGCTGGCCGCGGAAGCGGGTTCGGCGACCGTCGAAACCATGGCTGAAATCCGCAACCGCTTCGGGCTCGATCTGCCGGTTCTGCATCAGCTGATGAATTATCTCGGCAATCTTGCGCAATTCAGCCTCGGCTTTTCGCCGCGTTACGGCATGCCGGTGGCAGACCTCATCGGCCAGCGTCTGCCCGGTACACTCGCCCTGATGGGCGCCGCACTTGGCATTGCGATTTTCGTCGGCGTGTTTCTCGGCTCGATCATGGCGCTTTTTTCCGGCAAGCTGCCGGACCGGATCATTTCCATCGGCTCGCTGATCTTTTATTCCGTGCCGGGTTTCTGGATCGGCCTGATGCTTATCCTGACGTTCTCAGTGAAGCTCGGCTGGCTTCCCTCGGGCGGCGACAGCACCATCGGCAGCAGCCTAACCGGCTTCGACGCCCTGCTGGCCGGCTGCGTTATATCGTTCTCCCTGCACTTTCGCTGGCGCTTTATTTTCTGGCGATCTATGCCCGCCTTACCCGCGCGGCGATGCTGGAAGTGAAATCCCAGGACTATGTGCGCACGGCGCGCGCCAAGGGCGTCTCTCCGCTCCGGCTCACGACGCGCCATATCCTGCGCAATGCGCTCATCCCAATCACCACTATGGCCGGCATGCATATCGGCGGCCTGCTCGGCGGCGCTGTCGTGGTCGAAACGGTCTTCAGCTGGCCGGGCCTTGGCCGTCTCGCTTTCGAAGCCGTCATGGCGCGGGATTTCAGCGTGCTGCTCGGCATTCTGCTTCTCTCCTCCCTCGTCGTCATCATCGTCAATGCAGCCGTGGACCTGTTGCAGGCATGGCTTGACCCTCGCATCGGAGAAAGCCGATGAATTCCTCCCAGACCACCGCTGTCCTCGACACGGCCGACCTCGGCGCCGAAGACAACAATCCCAAACCGAAGAAACCGGAAGAAAAAGCCTGGCCCTATATCCATGCGCCGGATGCGCTTTCGGCTCGCTCCGTTTCCGTGCCCCGGCGTGGACTGCGGCGGGAACTGAAAATCTTCCTTACCAATCCCAATGCCATCGTCGGGCTGCTGTTTCTCGCAACCGTCATCGTCACCGCGCTGATCGCCCCCTTGATCTATCCCGGTGATCCCCTGGAAATGGTGGCCCGCCCGTTCCTGTGGCCCGGCCAGAATGCCGCCTATCCGCTCGGCACAGATTCCATGGGCCGGGATGTTCTGGCAGGCATCGTGCACGGCGCGCGCATCTCGCTCACTGTCGGTGTCGTGGCGACGCTGATCGGCCTGACGATCGGCATCGCGGTCGGCGCCTTCGCCGGTTATTTCGGCGGCGTCATTGACGATATCCTCGTCAAGCTGATCGAAATCTTCCAGACCCTGCCGAATTTCGTGCTGCTGGTGGTGCTCGTCGCCATCGCCCAGCCGTCGGTCACCACGGTCACATCGGCCATCGGCATCATCACCTGGCCGCTCGTTGCACGACTTACCCGCGCCGAATTCCGCGCCATCCGCGAGAAGGACTATGTGCTCGCCGCCCGCAGCCTCGGTTACGGCCATGCGCGCATCGTCTTTCAGGAAATCCTGCCCAATGCCCTGCCGCCGATCATCGTCACCTCCTCCGTCATGGTGGCGGGTGCGATCCTCATGGAGGCGGCACTCTCCTTCATGGGCCTTGGCGACCCAAACCGTGTGTCCTGGGGTTCGATGATCGGTTCCGGCCGCGATGTCATCCGCACCGCCTGGTATCTGACAGCCCTTCCCGGCCTTGCCATCGTCTTCACCGTCATTTCGCTGAACCTCATCAGCGACGGCCTCAACGATGCGCTCAATCCCCGTTTTTCGGAGGAACGCCGATGAGCAAACTGATCGAAGTCCATGATCTCTCCGTCAGCTTCGGCTCCGCCCAGCCGGTCAAAGGCGTCAGTTTCGATGTCAGCCCCGGCGAAATGCTGGCCATCGTCGGCGAAAGCGGCTCCGGCAAATCCCTGACCGCGCTCGGCCTGATCGGCCTCCTGCCCTCCCACGCCAAGACCGGCGGGCGGGTGTTGCTTGAGGGTCGTGACCTGCTGCCGCTTTCCGAGCGGCAATGGCGCGGCATTCGCGGCCGGGATATCGGCATGATCTTTCAGGAGCCGATGACCTCGCTCAACCCCGTGCTGACGGTCGGCGAACAGATCATCGAGGTGCTGCGCATCCATGAGAAGATCGACCGGCATCAGGCGCGCAAACGCGCCATCGAGCTTCTGGAACTGGTCAATATTCCAGACGCCCGCCGCCGGATGGACGATTATCCGCACCAGCTTTCCGGCGGCATGCGCCAGCGCGTGATGATCGCCATCGGCGTCGCCTGCAATCCGAAACTGCTGATCGCCGACGAGGCGACGACCGCGCTCGACGTGACGATACAGGCGCAAATCCTGCAGCTGCTCGACAATCTGCGCCGCGATCTCAACATGGCCGTCATCCTCATCACCCACGATCTTGGCATCGTGGCGCAATGGGCGGACCGGGTGATGGTGATGTATGCCGGCCGCAAGGTGGAAGAGGGATTGCCGGAGCCGGTTTTCTCCAACCCCTACCATCCCTATACGCGCGGCCTGCTCGCCGCCTCTCCGCGTGCGGAAGACGGGCAGCATTATCGCGATGGGCCGCTCATCGAGATTCCGGGCTCCATCGTTTCCGCCACGGGGGAACGCGGCTGCGCCTTCCGGCCACGCTGTCCGAGCGCCCGCGGCTTCTGCGGGCAGTTCGTACCGCCGCTGCGGCAAATCTCGCAAGGCCGTTACGCCGCCTGCCCCTTCGTTGCTCCCATATCCCACGAGGTACCCGATGGCGCTCTTGTCAGTGCATAGTCTTTCCACCCATTATGCGGGCGGACGCGGCACCGTGCGCGCTGTCGATGACGTTTCCCTCGATATCGAGGCGGGCGAGACCGTGGCGCTGGTGGGTGAATCCGGTTGCGGCAAATCCTCGCTCGGCAAATCGCTGATGCGGCTGGTCGAGCCGTCTTCGGGCAAGATCACCTTCAAGGGTGCCGATGTCACGGCAATGACTTCATCTGAACTGCGCGGCATCCGCCGTCGCATCCAGATGATCTTTCAGGACCCCTTCGCCTCGCTCAACCCGCGCCAGACGGTGCGTACCATCCTGACCGGGCCGCTGAAAGTGCATGGCATCGGCGACCGGGCGCGCCAGCGGGAGATCGTCGAGGCCATCGTCGCGCAGGTGGGCCTGCCCGCGGATTCGCTCGACCGTTATCCGCATGAATTTTCCGGCGGTCAGCGCCAGCGCATCGGCATTGCCCGCGCGCTGGTTCTGGAACCGGAACTGGTGGTCTGCGACGAGCCGGTTTCGGCGCTCGATCTTTCGATACAGGCGCAAATCCTCAATCTTCTGGTGGAGATGAAGAAGCGGCTTTCGCTCTCCTATCTCTTCGTTTCCCACGATCTGTCCGTGGTGCGTTATTTCTCCGACCGCGTACTCGTCATGTATCTCGGCAAGATCGTGGAAAGCGCGCCGACATCGGAACTCTGGGCTTCCCCGAAACACCCCTATACGCGCGCCCTTCTCGCTGCCGTTCCCGATCCCGCCCGCCGCAAGCAGGCAGCACCGATTTCCGGCGACCTGCCGAGCCCGCATAATCCGCCATCCGGCTGCCGGTTTCACACCCGCTGCCCGCTCGCCACCGATCTCTGTCGCGAAAAAGCGCCGGATTACACCCTTTTCGGCAAGAACCACGCCGTGGCCTGCCACCATGCCCAATAAACTGAAGGAGCAACCATAATGGTCGACTATCGCTATCTCGGACGCAGCGCGCTGAAAGTTTCACCGCTGAGCCTCGGCACGATGATGTTCGGAGGCCCGACGCCGGATGACGTGGCCTTCCGCATCATCGACAAGGCGCGCGAGCAGGGCATCAATTTCATCGACACGGCCGATGTCTATCACGACGGCAAGTCGGAAGAAGTCGTCGGCCGTGGCATCAAGGCCAGTCGCGATCACTGGGTTCTGGCGACGAAATTCGTCAATTCCCACACCAAGGGTCCGAACCTCGGCGGCCATTCGCGCAAATGGGTGATCGAGACCGTCGAAAATTCGCTGCGTCGCCTCAACACCGACTATATCGACATCCTCTATTTCCACCGCGCCGTCTTCGATGCGCCGCTGGAAGAGCCGGTGCGCGCCATCGCCGATCTCATCCGCGCCGGCAAGCTGCGTTATTTCGGCGTGTCGAACTTCCGTGGCTGGCGTATCGCCGAAATTTCGCATCTGGCCGACCAGCTCGGCATCGACCGGCCCGTTGCCAGCCAGCCTCTCTACAACATCGTCAACCGCACGGCCGAGGCCGAGCAGTTGCCTGCGGCCAATCATTATGGCCTTGGCGTGGTCTCCTATTCGCCGCTCGCACGCGGCGTACTGACCGGCAAATACCAGCCGGGCGAACAGCCGGGCGCCGATACCCGCGTCGGCCGTGGCGACAAGCGTGTTCTGGAAACGGAATGGCGTCCGGAATCTGTCGAAATCGCCCAGAAGGTCGCAGCCCATGCCGCTTCGAAGGGTGTTTCGGCGGCGGATTTCGCGCTTGCCTGGGTGCTGAACAACAAGTTCGTCACCGCCGCCATCACCGGCCCGCGCACCGAAGAGCACTGGGACGGATATATCCGCGCGCTCGATGTGAAGATCGATGCGGAAGATGAAGCGCTGGTCGACAGCCTCGTTACCACCGGCCATCCCTCGACACCCGGTTTCAACGATCCGAGCCATCCCGTCGAAGGCCGCGTGCCGCGCAATCTCGAACCCGCACACCGCCCGGCGCTCAAGCCGCGCGCGGTCGCCTGATCGTCCAGAAGACCATGCCTGCGGCGCGCCCGTGCCGCAAGCCCTCACATCCGCTCAGGGAAAACCGCAATGTCCAATCCGAAACTGCAGACAACCACCACCGACAATTCCGGCGTACCGAGCCGTGACGAGATTCTGGCCCGGGCAAAGGACATTGCGGCCATCGCGGCCAAGGATGCCGCCCGCCGCGAACGCCAGCGGGAACTTCCTTTCGATATCTTCGCCCTCATCAAGGAAGCGAAGATCGGCACGTTGCGCGTTCCCGAAGCCAAGGGCGGACCGGGCGGTTCGATTACCGACTATATCGAAGTGCTGATGATCCTCGGCGAAGCCGACAGCAATATTCCGCACGCGCTGCGCAGCCATTTCAACTTCACCGAAAACCTCGCTCTCGCACCCATCGAGCTGGAGGACCGGCGGCATCTCGAGCATGTGCTTGCCGGCAAGCTCTTTGCGGGCGCCAGCACCGAACAGGGCACCAAGCGCCCCGGCGAAATCACCACGCGGCTGAGTGCGGATGGTGACCGTTACCGGCTGAATGGCCGCAAATGGTATGCGACAGGTACGGCGTTTGCCGATTTCGGCACCTTCAGCGCCATTGGCGATGACGAGCAGCCGATCGGCGTGCTCATTCCGCTTGACCGCGCCGGCATCACCATTCTTGACGACTGGGACAGCATGGGCCAGCGCATGACGGCAAGCGGCGGTGTTCTGCTAGAAAATGTCGAGGTGCTGCCGCATGAGCTGACGACGCGCAAGCTCGGCAGCCAGATCGGCCGCCACAGCTCGGCCATGCGGCAGCTACACCTGGCCGCCTCGGCCGCCGGCGCCGTTCAGGGCGCGCTGAAGGACGGCGTGGAATATGTTCTGCGCCAGGCGCGCACCACGCTTCACAGCAGCGCCGAAACCGCCAATCAGGACCCATTCGTGCAGAAGATTCTCGGCGAAATCAGCGCCGGTGCTTTCGCGGTGAAGACGCTGATCCGCGAAGCGGCGAGAACGCTCGACCGCACCGCCGCCGCTTTCGCCACCGGGGACGAAGAGGCGATAGAGGCAGCCCTGCTGGAAGGTTCGCTCGCCACAGCCCGCACCCAGATCATCGCCTCGCAGCTGTCGCTGACGGTCGCCACCAATCTCTATGAACTCGGCGGCGGCTCGGCGACATCGAGCGAGCGGAATTTCGACCGCCACTGGCGCAATATCCGCACGGTCTACAATCACAATCCGCTCGCCCACAAGGCGCGGGTGATCGGTGATTATTATCTCAACGGCACAACGACGCATCTCAGGGAAGGCCGGGTATTCTGACCATACCGAGAATGCGCGGCAAAGGAGGAACAGCAATGAGAACGGAGTTTATCGCTCCCGCCGGGAGCCGGGCGGCTTTTCGCCTGCCGACACTTTCCCGGCTACCACCGCTGACCGCCTTGCGCGCCTTTGTCGTCGCCGCCCGCCATGCGAGCTTTTCGCGGGCGGCGGAGGAGCTGCATGTCTCCACCGCCGCCATCGGTCAGCAGGTGCGAATTCTCGAAACCCACCTCGGCCAGCCGCTATTCAGCCGCCAGCGCGGTGAATTGCTGCTGACAGATGCCGGCAGCGCGCTTTATCCCGGCCTTGCCGATGCTTTCGAGACCATGATCGGCAGTCTTTCCGACCTGATGGTTTCGAACGCCCGGCCGCAGCTGAAAGTTCTGGCCGAAGGCTGTTTTGCCGCCCGCTGGCTGGCGCCGCGGCTGGGCAGTATCGTTCCGGCGCTCGGAGACGTGGAGCTTTCCATCGAATCCCTTGAAAGCGAAACCATCGACCTCACCCATTTCGATGCCGATTGCGCCATCGTCGCCACCCATGCGCAGATTCCGGGTTTCATTCATGAGCCGCTTTTCGCCGATACCGTCAGCGCCGTCTGCACCCCGAAATTCGCTACTCGCCACGGGCTTACAGACGAACCGGATCGCTTGCGGGATCTCGGTTTTGCGATGTTGCGCGGCAATGGCCTGGACCCGGCCTTCGAATGGGCGAACTGGCTTCGCGCCTGCCGCATTCCGCTCAGGCTCTCTGTGACCGGCCCGCGTTTTTCACGCCAGACGGCGCTGATAGAGGCAATCTCATCCGGCCACGGCATCGGCCTCGTGCGCCATTCGCTGATTTCGGAAGAGCTGAAAAACGGCCGGCTGATCGCTCCCTTTGGCGCACCGCAACCGACCGCCAGCCGTTATCACCTGCTGACCAGTCCTGACAGGCGGCGGCTGCCGGAGGTCGCATCTCTACTCGCCCTGTTGCGCGAGGATATGCGCTCTCTCGAGGCCGCCGCCTGAACACGCCCGTCCCACCTCAGGCGCGTTCCCTTTGCAACTCTCTGGCCGCGTAGATATTTTCCGGCCGTGGCAGGCCATAATGGTCTCGCAGCGTGTCGCCCTCGTAATCCTCGCGGAACAGCCCACGCTGTTTGAGGATCGGCACAACCCCGTCGACGAAGTTATCGAACCCGCCGTTCAGCCATGGCGGCATGATATTGAAGCCATCGGCCGCACCCTCACGGAACCAGGTCTCTATCCAGTCCGCCACCTGCTCCGGCGTTCCGGAAATCACCTTGTGGCCACGTCCGCCAGCAAGCCGGTGCAGCAATTGCCGGATCGTCGGATTTTCCCTGTCGATGACATCGAGAACCAGCTGATGGCGGCTGCTATCCGCTTGAGCCCGCGTCGCCTCCACGGCTTCGTGCGGCAGCGGCTGGTCGAGATCGGCCGATGAGAGATCGATGCCGGTGATGCGCTGCAATTGCCCGAGCGAAAAGGCCGGCTGGATGAGATCGTTGAAGGAGGCCTCGAGTTTGCGCGCCTCCTCTTCGGTTGACGCGATGAACGGGCTGATGCCCGGCAGGATTTTCACATGGGCGGGATTGCGCCCCGTGGCCGCGACGCGCCGCTTGATGTCCGAATAAAAAGACCGCGCACTCTCCAGAGTCTGATGCGCGGTAAAGATTGCCTCGGCATAATGGGCGGCGAAACCGCGCCCTTCCTCCGAGGAGCCGGCCTGCACATAGACCGGCCGGCCCTGCGGTGAACGCGGCACGTTCAGCGCGCCCCGCACCCGATAAAATTCGCCATCGTGATTGGCCGGATGGATGCGGTCGGTATCGGCGAAAAGGCCGCTTTCCTTATCCGCAACAATGGCGTCATCTTCCCAGCTGTCCCAGAGCTTCGTCACCACATCGACGAACTCGATGGCCTGACGGTAACGATCGGCATGCGGCGGATGCTTCTGGAGATTGAAGTTGCCGGCAGCCGCATCCGCCGAAGTCGTGACGATGTTCCAGCCCACCCGGCCGCCGCTGATATGATCGACCGACGCGAACAGCCGCGCGAGATTATACGGCTCGTAATAGGTGGTGGAGGCCGTGGCGATGAAGCCGATCTTTTCCGTGACGGCGGCGAGGGCCGCCAGCATGGTGATCGGCTCCAGCCGGTGGCGGGCGGCGTAGCGGATATTGGCGTCCAGCACCGGCGCATCGGCAAAAAAGATGGCATCGAGCTTCGCCGCCTCGGCCTTGCGGGCGATATCCTGATAGAGCTTTATATCGGTGACGCGATGCGGCTCGGAGTCCGGATGCCGCCAAGCCGCCTCGTGATGTCCGCCCGGATAGATGAAGGCATTGAGAACCAGCTTCTCGGATTTTCTGCTCATGGAAATGACCTCTTATTCGCTCTGAACCGAAGGGTTGGGAGGCTCTCACGCCTCCTTCGTCACCCAGGCTTTGGCGAGATTGCCGCTGAGCCCCTCCGCCCCGGTCGCATAATCCTTGATGCGCACGCTGCCGACGACCGGCTGGATGGGAGAAACAAGATTAATGACGGGAAGATCTTTTGCGATAACGGCCTGAAATTCCTTGAAGAAGGCAGCGCGTTTTTCGATATCCGGCTCCACCGCCGCTGCTTCCAGTAGCCGGTCCACTTCAGGATTGGCGTAGTGGCTTGCATTGGAAAATGGCAGGCCGATCTTGAAATTCTTGCTCCAGTAGACGCGCTGCACGCCCGCTGTCGGATCGAAGGTGTTGGAGAGGGATTCCACCGAAAGATCCCAGGCGCGGTCGGTATAGACCACCTTCACATAGGTGCCGAAATCGAACTTCTGGATATCCGCCTCAATGCCGATCTTCGACAGCGCCTGCGCAATGAAATCCGAATAGGTCTGCGGGTTGAAGGGATTGGTGGTAACCCGAAGCTTGAAGCGCTTGCCGCCATCCTTGCGCGGGAAACCGGCCTCATCCAGCAGCTTTTCAGCCTGTGCGACATCGAACTTGGCAAACCCGATATCGGGATTGTGGAACTTCGCAAGGCCGGGGCTGATCGGCGTCGGCGATGGCACGGCGTAGCCATAAAGCACGGTATCGATGAGCGCCGGAACATCGATGGCATGGGCGATGGCCTGCCTGACCTTCAATTCCTTGAGATATTCATTCTCAAGGTTGATCACCAGCTGGTTCTGCTGGCCGGCATAGGCATAGATGCGGTCATCCACCTTCAATGTGGGAATGGATTTCAGCCGCTCCAGATCGGCAAGTGCCACCGGGTTGGGGCCGATGTCCCCTTCCCCGGTTTCCAGCGCCGCCGCGCGGGCGCCCGCATCGTTGATGAGGCGGATGATGACGCGGTCGAGATAGGGGCGCGGCGCATCCCAGTAGTCCGCATTCTTCTCCAGAAGAATATGACTGCCCGGCACCCATTCCTTGAGCACAAAGGGGCCGCTGCCGATGATCTGGGCGGATTTTGGATTATCGGTCGGCTTGAAGGTCTCGAAGATGTGCTTCGGCACGATGGGCGATTCCGACGAGGCGAGCGCGGTGATCAGGCCCGGCGCCGGCTTGGAAAGCTTCACTCTCGCGACCAGCGGATCGGACGCATCGACACTTTCAACATGCGAGAAAGTAGCGCGACCGCGCGGATGGGCCTCCTTCAGCCGCAGAATGGAAAACTCCACATCTGCTGATGTCACCGGTTTGCCATCGTGAAACTTCGCCTTCGGCTGCAGGTGGAAGACATATTCCAGCCCATCGGCCGAAACGCTCCATTCCCTGGCGAGGCTCGGCTTGGGCGAAAGCTCGTAATCATAGGTCAAAAGCCCATCGTAAATCTTCGAGCCGATAAACTGCGGACCGCCCGCACTGGTGTTGATCGCCACGAGCTGGGTCGGCTCGGGAAAATAAACGATCTTCAGCGTCCCGCCCGAAACCGGCTCTTCGGCAGCGGCAAAGGAACCACCCGGAAGGGCGACGAAAGCGCCAGCGGCGAGTGCAATTTTGTGAAACTGGCGTCTGGAAATGGTCATGTCTGTCTCCGAAAAAATCCGATATGCGGGCGCGGCAACTCAGTGCAGCTGCGGGAACCCGTGGCGCTCGGCGAGGATTTGCAAAATGCGTTTGGTGTCCTGAATGAAATGCGTCTCGCCCTTGGCCGTAGCATCGCTGGGCGCATCTCCCGCGAAGATGAACAGCGGCAGCGACTGGTTTTCCTCACCCACGGCGGCGATGACAGCCTCACGCGGGCGCTGGAAACCGACACGGCGGATATCGATCCCTGCGGCAAGGTCAGGAAAGGCGGCAAGCAGGCCTTCGATCTGGTTACAATGCGGGCAGACGAAGCGGACACCGGGGTGCTTGGGGTCTTCAAAACCGGGGGCGATCAAAAAAAGCGTATCCTTGGCCATGGCATCCATCATGCGAGGGTGAGATTTCCAGCTCACAGTGCCGGTGGCCAGAGTGCGGGTCCAGAAAGCAATTCTTGCTTTGAAACGAAGAATTCCTTTGCGCTAAATTATTGATGAAACTTATTTTTTCGAAATTTTCGCAGATGGCATCGCTGTTTCGCCCGACCTGTTTCATGCGCAAAGTTTTTCCGTGAAACGGGCGTGCGGCGCGAAGGTGCAAAAAAGGATGGAAGGCGGATTTCGGCAATAAAAAACCCGGCAGAATTGCCGGGTTAATGGTGATGATCTCAGACCCCTCCTGCGTCATGGCGGGCTTGACCCGGCATCCAGCCACGGCGCGTCTGCGCCGTGAGAGGAGTCTCTCGCGATCAAGGACTTGATCGCGCTGGACCCCGGATCCAGTCCGGGGTGACGGAGCTTGGATACCCCTTTTGACAAACGCTCACTCGCCTTTCCAGGCCGTCGCCAGATCGCCATAAGCAATGTCGATGGTCGTCACGAGCGATTTCAGGCTGGTATTGCGCAGAATGACGGTCGGCAAAGCAACGATCGAGAAATTCGGCAGATCGTCGCCGGTGATTTTCTGGATGTCGTGGAACTGCTCCGCCCGTTTCGTCTCATCCACTTCAATCGCGGCGGCACGGAAAAGATCATCCACCTTTGGATTATTGTAGTGGGCCGCGTTGACATAGGGCGCGGGTTTCTTGATCCCGTCGGACCAATAGAGGCGCTGCACGCCTGCCGTCGGATCGAACAACCGGCTGATGCCGTTCACCGTCAGGTCAAAACCGCGCTCCGTATAGACCCGCTTGATGAAGGTGGCGAGATCGCCCTCGACAATATCCACCTTCACGCCGAGTTTGCCGAAGGACGAGCGGAGATATTCGGAGGTTTTACGGAAGACGTCGGAAGGTAGAAAGGCCAGCCGCAGCGAAAAACGGGTGCCATCCGCACCCTTCGGATAGCCCGCTTTGTCCAGCAGCTCATTCGCTTTGGCGAGATCGAAGGGATAGGTGAAAGGCTTCTCGTCATTATAGGCGGTGAAGACGGCCGGAATGTTCGAACCGGCGGGTTTCGCCGTCCCGAAGAAAATGGCGTCGTTGATGAAATTGCGATCAATGGCATGTGCCAGCGCGTGCCGGACTTCCTTTTTGGCAAGGATCGGATTTTCGAGATTGAATTCGAACACAGCGGCATTGTTGAGATAGGAGTCGGTATAAACCTCCACCGCAAGCTTTGGATTTTGCCGCAGACGCTCCAGATCGCTATAGGACACATCGGCGGTATAATCCGCCTCGCCGGTTTCCACGGAAATGGTGGTGGAAGCCGAATCCGCGACGAAACGGGCCACGAAACCGTCAAGATAGGGAAGATCGGCCTGCCAGTAGTTCGGGTTCTTCTTCAGCTTCACATAGCTGCCGCGCTTCCATTCCTCGAAGACGAAGGGGCCGGTGCCGACTGGCGCGTTCCCATTCGGGCTTTCATTGTAATTTTCCGAAGCATAGGCATGGGCCGGCAGAATGGGCGTTTCGCCACCGGTCAGCGCCCGCAGGAGATAGGGCGCGGGCTTGGAAAGCACCACCACGGCCGTCAGCGGATCGGGCGTTTCGATATCGGCAACATTGGCGAAGGTGATGCGCCCGCGTGGACCGACCTTCTTGAAGGCCAGCAGGGAAAATTTGACGTCCTGCGATGTGAAATCCTTGCCATCATGCCATTTGACGCCCTTGCGCAGCCTGAAAGTGTGGCGCAGCCCGTCGGCCGATGTTTCCCAGCTTTCGGCCAGAACCGGGTGCGGTTTGAATTCGCTGTCGAACCGCACCAGCCCTTCGAGGATTTTCGTGGAAATGGCGCGGGTGCGCGTATTGGAATCGGAAAGCGGCACCAGCGTCGTCGGCTCGCCAAGGCCTGCAAGGGTGACGATGCCGCCCTTTTTCGGCGTTTCGGCCGCCAGAGCCGGCAGGGAGGGCAACAGCATGGCCCCGGTTAGCGCTGCACTCAAAAGCAATGTCTTACGTCTTGTAATATCCATGGATGTTTCCTCTTGCAGGCTTGTTTTTAAATGTTCACGCAGGTTTCAGCCGGGTTTCCACCAGCCGGGCAAACAGAGTGGCGCCGACGGGCAGAATGGCGTCGTCGACGATGAAACCGGGATTATGGGCGGGCACGGTGCCGGAATGGCCGAGGGTGAAAAACGCGCCGGGCGCGTGTTTCAGGAGATCGGCAAAATCCTCGCTGCCCATGAAGCGGCCGGGCTCGGTGGAAACGCGCTCGTCTCCCAGAACCTCACGCGCCACGCCGGCGACGATCTCCACAGATGCATCGTCATTGGTGAGAACCGAGAATATGTCGCGAATATCCACCTCGGCGGTGAGGCCGTGCGCCGCGGCAATGTGATCGGAAATCGTGCGGATGCGCTCTCTTATGGTTTCGCGCACGCTGTCGGAGAAGGCCCGCACCGTGCCTGCAATCGCTGACGTTTCGGGAATGACGTTATAGGCCGATCCCGCCTCGATGCGGGTGATCGACAGGACGGCAGGATCGGTTGGCGACACATTGCGGCTGACGATGGTTTGCAGTGCCTGAATGAGTTCACCCGTCGCCGGCACCGGGTCACGCGAAACATCGGGGTGAGCGGCGTGTGCCCCCCTGCCCTTGAGGCGGATATCGAAGAAATCCGCACCCGCCAGAATGGTGCCGGGCGAAACCTTGAGATGATTGGGCGCGGCATGGGAGGAATTGTGCAGCCCGTAAATCTCATCGACGGGGAAGTCCTTGAACAGCCCGTCGGCGATCATGGCGCGCGCCCCGCCGAGACCTTCCTCGGCCGGCTGGAAAATGAACACCACCGTGCCGGCGAAATCGCGGGTTTCCGCCAGATAACGGGCGGTGCCGAGCAGGATGGTGGTGTGCACATCATGCCCACAGCCATGAAACTTGCCGGGATAGACCGACGCGTAGGGCAGCCCGGTCTCCTCCGGCATCGGCAGGGCATCCATATCCGCCCGCAGCCCAATGGAGCGGTTGCCCGCATGGCTACCACGCAGCACGCCGACCACACCGGTCTTGCCATAACCGCGATGCACCTCGATGCCCCAGGAGGCGAGCTTTTCGGCAACAATGCCGGAGGTGCGGACCTCCTCGAAACCGATTTCCGGATGCTGGTGCAGATCGTGGCGGATGGAGACGAGTTCGGGAACATAGGTCCCGATCCGGTCCAGGATTTTAGGTGCAGGCGTTTTGACGGGATCGACGGCGATATTCACGGTATCTCCTCAGGGCAAAAAATATCGTTTCCGCAATCAGGCGATTGCGAAGTGTGGGTTTCGTGGCTGGAAAATGCAGCGGGAGAGGCGTCAGAGCCTCAGGCCCGCCTCCTTCATCAGGGGCAGAATGCGCTCGGCGAAATAGTCGAGGTCCTCGCGGAAATCGTAGAAATTCAGCTGAACCCCATCGATCCCTGCCTTTTTCAGACCGACAAGCTGCTCGACCACCTGCTCCGGCGAACCGATGATTTCGATATTGCCGCCAAGATTGCGCCCCTGCTTATGGCGCGCATCGCCGCGGCCGCGCCAGGCATGGGCGTCGCTGTCGTAATTATTGGTGGCGAAGGCTCGGGTGCCGGGCTGCGGTTTTCCAGCCTCAATGGCATCCGCATAGGCGATCGCCTCCTTCTCCGTATCGCGGCTAACGATGATCGGGTTGATGATCGTCTTTACCTGCCGGCCATAAGCCTTTGCGCGGTTCTTGATAGTCGCAACATGATCGGGAAGCGTTTCCAGCGCGCTGTCTATATGCGCACCGCCGGGCGAAGTGACGAAAACCAGATCGGAATGACGGGCGGCGAAATCGATGCCGGCGGGCGAACCTGTCGCGGTCACCAGCGGCGGGCGTCCGAAAGCGGGCTTCGGCGTGATCCAGCCATTGTTGATCGCCCAGGGATTGAGTTTTCCCTCATAGGAAAAGTTCTCAGTCTCCCCCCACAGGCGATGCAGCACATCGAACAATTCGCCGGCCATATCGTAACGCTTGTCGTGGTCGATACGCTGCCAGCCGAACATTTCATGCTCGATGGCGCGGTGGCCGGTGACGATATTGATGCCCCAGCGCCCCTTGGCGATATGATCCAGCGTCGCGCCATATTTGGCGAGATGCAGCGGATGCAGAGGCCCATAAAGCACATGGATGGTGGAGATCAGCAGAATGTTCTTCGTGACTGCCGCCATGGCGCCAAGCGCGATGAAGCTGTCGAGCGAGGATTCGCCGTCATAACCGCCCCTGGGCAGCCATTGCGTGCGGCTGAAGGCGATTTCGAAACCAAACTCTTCCGCGCGCTTCACCAGTTCGACATTATAATCGAAGGTCCAGCTGTTGCTGGTCGGCAGACTGGAGAAATTGATGTCCTGCAGATTGAGGAACAGGCCCAGCATCAGCGGCTGCTTCACCGCCCGGCTGAGCGGGCTGTCTTCGAAATCGGCCGGGCTTTTCAGGTCGAGACCTTTCAGCTCGGAACCTTCAGGCAGCGGAACAGTCAACGCCATGTCTTTTCTCCCTCGGAATGATCCTGCGGGGTGGTTGCCAGCCGCACACGCAGATAGTCCTCCACGCTGCGGGGCAACCGGCCGGTAATCTGCTGGACGGTATTGTTGACGGACGCCGCAAGACCTTTGCGGATGAGTTGGCCAAACTCGCCGATCGCCTTCTGTTCAAACGCACCGATATGCGGCGGAAAGGCCGGGGCGGTATTGTCCGAAATTCCCACGGGCCGATGCTGGATGCGCGCCGCGATACGAGCAATTTCCAGCGCCGACAGGGCTTCACCACCGGTCAGCACCAGGGTGCCGGAAACAGGTGCGCTTGTGGTGAGCGCATGAACCGCGACATCGGCAATATCGTCCGCATCGATGAAGGAGACAGCCGCGTCGCCAAAGCGGGCGGGCACATCCTCTCCCTTGCGCAGCGCGGCGACAACGGGTTCCAGCGCAACCTGCATCCACGCATTCGGCCGCAGCACGGTATGCGCGATACCGCTTGCGGCCAGATGCCGTTCCACCTCAGCATGCGCCGCCCCCGAAATGGAATATCCGGCATTCTCAATGGTCCAGTCGGAGCCGGAGATTTTCACGATCCGCGACGCACCGGCTGAGAGGGCGGCATCGATGACCGCATTCTGGTCCGCCGCCAGCGTTTCACCGATGGGGGAAAGCAGAAAGACGGTCTCGATACCGCGCGAGGCCTCCTTCAGGCTGGCCGGGTCGGAGAAATTTCCCTCCGCAATCTCAACCCTGTTGCCCCAGAGCTTGAGCGCATCCTCGCTCCTGCGGGTCAGCACCCGAACCTTCGCCTCTCTCTGCAAAAGACGGCTGACGACACGTTTGCCGAGCTTGCCGGTTGCGCCCGTTACAAGAATGGTGGCTGTCATGACGCCCTCACTTTCCCGCACTGCGTTGCGCAGCATCTTGCTGTAGAGAAAGGGCGCGTGGATCGGCCCAGTCCTGCGCATCGAAATCCGCCGGAATGAATTTCCATTCCAGCAGGAAATCCTTGAAGTGGCTCAGTGCATCCAGCTCGGCCGGATCGAGATCAAGCCTCAGATTGCGGTATACATCCGGACCATTCGCAGCCAGAACCGCCTCCTCGCTGACGCCGATCTCACGGGCGATGAAACGCACGGCTTCCGCCGGATTGTCATTTGCCCATTGGGCAACCCGCTGTACGGTGGCGACGAGTTCCGCCACCAGATCGGGCCGCTCATCGGCGAAGGTGGCGTCCACCGTCAAGGGGCGCGGCGTGCCGTTGTTGATGCGGATTTTCGGATCGGGGTGGAAACCTGTCGACACCACGACCTGCGCACCGATCAGATTGGTGACGGTGACGCCTTCCGCGCCCTTGACGAAAAACGCATCGATCTGGCCCCGATGCAGCGCTGCAATCTCCTCGCCATAAGGAAACCGCCGGCGCAGACCATGGAACCTGTCGTCAGAAGGATCGAGCAACACCGGCTCTTTCGCCGTGAGATCGACAAGCTCGACATCCGCGACGGCGAGGCCCGAGACCGTCAGCGCCGACACGATGCCCTTCAGCGATGTCGCACGCTGGAAATCGATGGTTTCATTCGGTCGTTTAGGCAGGCCGATGCGCCGCCCCTTCAAGTCGCTGCCCCTGCTTATTCCACTGGCTGGCAAGGCGATGATGGCCTGAAACTCGTCGGTCCTCGTCAGCCCCACCAGCCGTGTTTTCCGGCCGCCTGATTTCGCCCAGATCGGCGGGATATTGCCGCCCTGACGGAAGGACCAGTCCAGACGATGATCGAAATGGCTCTGGCGAATGGCCGGATCGGCCGCATCGCGAATGGAGGAAACAGAGATACCGTGGGCGCCGAAACTGTCCTCGATCCAGCCCAGTTGCGCCGCGATGGAAAGCGGCGTGGGCGCCGGGCAGCGTGTGTACCACACGGTTACGGGTTGGGTTATCTGGCGAAGGGCGGCATCAGCCATGGCGTTCGTCCTCGAAATTGCGATCTGAACGGCACGCTACACGCCATAAAATATTTTCTATAGATAAAGTGTACTATTTCAGGCGCGATTGGGGAAATTCGTTTCCATCTTGTGAGTGCTTCGCCAAGACGACGGAATACCCTTTCGAGAATGGCAAGATTTCGGGTCGCATCCCCCACCCCGCCTCACCCGTTATCTCCCTTTCAACCACAGCTTGGGTGCTGCTGCGGATGAAAGTTTTTCTTCTCCGAGCAGCAAGGATTTTTAACTCGCGACCGGACCTCCGGCTGTTACGCTTCCCGCAATTGCGCCGGTCATACAGGCCGGCAATCCAACAGACCTGAAAGAAACGTGGCAGCATGAGCAAGACCAAACGCCGGCTCAATCTCAATGTCGGCATCAACACCACCGGATACCTCGCCAATGCCTGGAGATACCGGAGCGGAGACCGGCACGACATTAACGATATCGGCTATTATCGGCGGCTGACGGAGCTGGCCCATAAGGGCCGGTTCGACGCCGTTTTCCTCTCCGACCACCCGGCGCTGCTGACCGACCCGGCAAGCCGCCCGTTTCACACCATCGATCCACTTATTCTCTCGACATCGCTTGCCGCACAGGTGCCGGATATCGGCTTTGTGGCAACGATATCCTCCACCTATAATTCGCCCTATAATTTCGCCAGACGAACCCAATCCATCGATCTCGTTACCGGCGGACGACTGATCGTCAATATCGTTTCTTCCTTCAATCCCAATGTCGCCGCCAATTTCGGCAACGATCCGCTGCCGCCGCGCAGCGAGAGATATGCCAAGGCCACCGAATTTCTCGATGTGGCGAAAAAACTCTGGTCGAGCTGGGATCCGCGCCGCGAAGGCGAAGTGCCGGAAGAGCGCTTCTGGGATGCGGCGACGGCCGAGACCATCGATCACGAGGGGCAATATTTCCATGTGAAAGGCCCGCTCAACGTTCCGCGTGGGCCGCAGGGACATCCCGTCATCGCACAGGCCGGCGCCTCCGAAGGAGGCATCGATCTGGCGGCACGCCATGGCGAGATCATCTATTGCAACATCCTGTCCCGCCCGGCGGGCCAGGCCTTCGGCAAGAAGGTCCGTGACCGCGCCGTCTCCCTCGGTCGCGATCCCTCCGGCATCCGCATCGTTCCCGGCCTTGTCGTCATTCTCGGCGAGACCCGGGAAGAAGCGTTGCGCAAACACGAACTGTATAGCGGAACGGGCTCCGAAGACGGTCTGCTGGCGCGCTTCGCCAAGGAAAACGGCATCGATCCCCGCGATTTCAATCCCGATGTGAAACTCGATGCGGAACGTTTCATCCCGGACCAGAACCGGCAATGGGCGGTGGGCATGGGGCTTGGCCTTTCTGACCTGTTGAGCCATGAAAAACTCACCGCCCGCGAGGCCGTGCGCCGCTCGGAGGGACACCATCGGCTGCTGCTCGGCACGCCGGAAGAGGTGGCGGATGGCATTATCGACCTCTGGCAGGACGGCACGGTGGACGGCTATACCCTGCAGCCGCCGCGCGCGCCGGACGACATTGCTGAATTTGTCGAAAAGGTCGTGCCGGTGCTGCAGGATCGGGGAGTTTACCCGCGCGAATATGAAGGTTCGACGATCCGCGACCGCTATGGCCTGCCTTATCCAGATTGAACGGCAGATATGGCACTGTTGAAGGTGTCCTCCCGCTAGTCCCGCTGGAGGCGGGAATAGCGGGAGCGGAACATATTATTGGCCCGTCGCCACTTTCAAAACCGGCCGCCCGCCGGAAAGCTGCGGCAGGACGGAGGCGAAATCCGTGACGATCTGGCGATAATCTTCCGGCTGGAATTCATAGGGTAGTTCGAGGCGGAATTCCGAGACGTGCGGCAGAACGGGATCGCGCGACAGTTTCTCCAGAATCTCGTTGGTCGTCCCGACGATATCGGGCAGGAAAAGCGTGCGGCGCGCGCCATGCGGCGTGGTCGTGCGCCTGTCACGCTCGGCGGCGAATTCCTGATAACGGCGGCGGGTCGCGGGGCTCGCGCTATCGGTCGGCAGGATCACGCGGCCAAGAGCGACGCGCGGCTGGCGCTCAAGCGCCCATTCCTGCCGGAGGCGGCTGACCAGCGCCGCCTGCGCGGTCAAAAAATCATCGGTATTTTCGCCGCTGACGATATTGCCCGTCAGAAGATTGAACCCTGCCTTGCCAGCCCAGCGCGCGGAATTCTGCGATCCGCCGCCGTACCATAACCGATCCGTCAGCCCCTCGGCGACTGGACGCAGGCGCGGCACCTGCGCGCCCGCCGCATTGCCCGCTTCCGTCTCGCTGGACAGCGGTTCCGATCTCAAGGCCCTCGCCAGCTTTTCGGCGCGGGCGTGGCTGTAATCCGCATCGTGAACCGTATCGACATAATCCGAAACAAGATGGGCGAAGGGCGGCGCGCCCACCGAAACCCCGACATTCAGCCGCCCGCGCGACAGGACATCCACGGTGGCCAAATCCTCAGCCAGCCTGAAGGGATTTTCATAACCAAGCTGAATGACGGCGGTGCCGAGGCCGATCCGTTTCGTGCGCTGCGATGCCGCCGCGAGGAAAGTTGCCGCCGATGACACGCCCCGTTCCAGATGGCGCTGGCGAACCCAGGCACTGTGATAACCCAGCGCCTCTCCGGCTTCGAAAAGCTGCAGAGTTTCTTCCAGCCCCTCGGCAGGATCATCATCGTGATAATTGCCGGGAACCAGAAAGGCGAAGTGGGAGATATGGGAAAGGGGCATGGCTGTAAGGTCCGGAAATGAGTGTTGAAGCTCAGCAGCGCAGATGCAGCCATCCCCGTTCCGGACAGCCGTTCAATGCGGCGCATACCCACGCAGAATGCATGATGACAGGCACGGCTGGCACGGCATGTTCGTTTATAGTCCCGGCCTTTGTTGAAAGATCATTGCGCGATTCAATAATCTACTAAAATTATGGATTAACACCCCTCCTTTGGAATAGGCCGCGCTCACGCCTCCCGTCGGACCTTCTTCTCCGAAAGGCAAGATATCCCTCAGTCGCCCTCTCACATTGAAGAGCTGTGCAACACGGTGCGCAAATGGTCTTGATTTTCCGCACCAACATGTAATACAGATTATCATACATGTTGACAAATAACGCATACATGTATGACATTGCAGCAATCACAAACGCTGCCATACCTGCATTAGGGAGGAATTATGATCATCACCGACGTCGAGGTCCGTGTTTTCCGCACGACGACCCGTCGGCACTCGGACAGTGCCGGTCACGCGCATCCGGGTCCGGCGCATCAGGTGGAACAGGCCATGCTGACCATCCGCACCGAAGACGGTCAGGAAGGCCATTCCTTCACCGCGCCGGAGATCGTTCGCCCGCATGTCATCGAAAAATTCGTCAAGAAAGTTCTGATCGGTGAGGATCATCGCGACCGCGAACGGCTATGGCAGGACCTTGCCCATTGGCAGCGCGGATCGGCCGCGCAGCTGACCGACCGCACGCTGGCGGTGGTGGACTGCGCCCTGTGGGACCTTGCCGGGCGCTCGCTCAACCAACCTGTATACAAGTTGATCGGTGGTTATCGTGACAAAGTGCTGGCCTATGGCTCCATCATGTGCGGCGACGAGCTAGAGGGCGGGCTGGCGACGCCGGAAGACTACGGCCGCTTTGCCGAAACGCTGGTGAAGCGCGGCTATAAGGGCATCAAGCTGCACACCTGGATGCCGCCCGTCAGCTGGGCGCCGGATGTGAAGATGGACCTCAAGGCCTGCGCGGCCGTGCGCGAGGCGGTCGGCCCCGATATTCGCCTGATGATCGACGCCTTCCACTGGTACTCCCGCACCGATGCGCTGGCGCTGGGCCGTGGCCTTGAAAAACTCGGTTTCGACTGGATTGAGGAGCCGATGGATGAGCAGTCGCTGTCTTCCTACAGATGGCTTTCCGACAATCTCGATATTCCGGTCGTCGGCCCGGAAAGCGCTGCCGGCAAGCATTGGCATCGCGCCGAATGGATCAAGGCCGGCGCCTGTGATATTCTGCGCACCGGCGTCAACGATGTCGGTGGCATCACCCCGGCGCTGAAGACCATGCATCTGGCCGAAGCCTTCGGCATGGAATGCGAAGTGCATGGCAATACGGCCATGAACCTGCATGTTGTCGCCGCCACCAAGAATTGCCGCTGGTATGAGCGCGGCCTGTTGCACCCCTTCCTCGAATATGATGACGGCCACGATTATCTGAAGTCGCTGTCCGACCCGATGGACCGCGACGGCTTCGTCCATGTCCCTGATCGGCCCGGCCTTGGCGAGGACATCGATTTTACCTTCATCGACAACAACCGGGTGAGGTAACGGGCGATGAAAACGGTGCTCGCCTTCGGAGACAGCCTCACCTGGGGCGCGGACCCCGCCACGGGTCTGCGACACCCCGCCGAACACCGCTGGCCGGAGGTGCTGGAGGCCGCGCTTGCCGGGAAGGCTAAGGTTCACCCCGAGGGGCTTGGCGGGCGCACCACCTGTTACGACGACCACGCCGGCCCGGCCTGCCGCAATGGCGCGCGGGCGCTTGAAGTCGCGCTGTCCTGCCACATGCCGCTCGATCTCGTCATCATCATGCTCGGCACCAACGACATCAAGCCGGTGCATGGCGGGCGGGCGGAAGCGGCGGTTTCCGGCATGCGGCGGCTGGCGCAGATCGTCGAGACCTTCATTTACAAACCGCGCGAGGCCGTGCCGAAACTGCTGATCGTCGCCCCGCCGCCCTGCGTCGCAGGCCCGGGCGGCGAACCTGCCGGCGGGCGGGATGTAGGGCAATCGCTCAGGCTTGCGCCGCTTTATCGCAAGCTCGCCGCCGAACTCGGACATGCCTTTTTCGATGCCGGATCGGTGGCCAGCGCCTCACCGGTGGATGGCGTGCATCTGGATGCGCCGGCAACGGCGGCAATCGGCCGGGCGCTCGCAGCTCCGGTCAGAGAGATTCTTGGCTGATCCTGCAACACCCGAGGAGGAACCGGGCGTGTGGATCAAAACGTGGAAAGGCCGTATGAACCGGCCGTATTGGGAGGAAAGATGAAACATTTTCTTGCAACCGCAGCACTTGGCGCCCTGCTGATCGGCGCCATGCCGCTCAGCGCCTTTGCCGAAACGCCGAAGGACCAGCTCATCGTCGCCACGACCATGAGCAATATCCTCACCCTCGATCCGGCCGCCATTACCGGCCGCGAGACCGTGCAGGTGCTGAACAATGTCTATGACACGCTGGTCGTGCTTTCCCCGAAAGATCGCAGCGTTCAGCCACGCCTTGCCGAACGCTGGGAAATTGCCGAGGACCGGAAATCCATCCGTTTCCATCTGCGCGCCGATGCCAAATTCGCGTCCGGCAATGCCGTAACGGCCAAGGACGTGGCGTGGAGCCTGAAGCGGCTGCTCGCCCGCAACCTGGCGCAATCGTCTTTCCTCAAAACCCGCGGCTTCAAGCTGGAAGAGGCCGACAAGCTCTTCGTCGCTGAAAACGACCAGACCTTCGTGCTGAATATTCCGAAGCCCGACGATCCCAATCTGCTCCTGATGATCCTTGCACAGAACGGCCCCGGCTCGATCATCGACAGCAAGACGGCGCTTGAGAATGAAAAGGACGGCGATCTTGGCGGCGCATGGCTGACGCTGAATTCCGCCGGCTCCGGCCCCTTCAAGCTGACGCAATGGAAATCCAACGAATATATCATCCTCACCCGCAACGACGATTATTGGGGTGAGAAGGCCAAGATGAAGCGCATCCTGATGCGCCATCTGCCGGAATCGCAATCGCAGCGGCTGATGCTGGAAAAAGGCGATATCGACGTTGCCTATTCCCTGCAGGCCCCGGACCTGAAATCGCTAGAGGCCGACAAGGCCGTCACCATCGAATCCACACCCGGCTCCGGTTTTTATTACCTCAGCGTTTCGATGAAGGATGAGAAATTCGCAAACAAGAAGGTGCGCGAGGCCCTGCGTTACCTGATCGATTACGACGGTCTCGACAAGGCGGTCATGCCCTATTACGGCAAGCTGCATCAGCGCTCCCTCAGCACCGGCGTCATGGGCGCGCTGCCGGATCAGGGCTACAAGCTCGACATCGAAAAAGCCAAGGCGCTTCTGGCTGAGGCCGGTTATCCCAACGGTTTCAAGACCACGCTGCGCGTGCTTTCGGAAGATCCTTTCATGAAGGCGGCAACGGCGATCCAGAATACGCTGGCTCAGGCCGGCATTCAGGCCGAACTGATCAGCGGCTCCGGCGACCAGATCTACGGCGCCATGCGCGAGCGGAATTTCGAACTGCTGCTCGGCCGCGGCGGCGGCGGCCAGCAGCCGCATCCGGACAACAACCTGCGCTCCATCGCCTATAACCCCAACAATGCCGATGACGCCAAGCTCACCAATTACCAGAGCTGGCGCACCAGTTTCTTCGATGAGAAGCTGAACAAGATGATCGAGGAGGCGCTGGTCGAGCGCGACGTGGCGAAACAGACGAAGCTTTATGAGGACCTGCAGGGCTATATGGACGAGATCGTCATGTCCATTCAGCCCTTCTCCGAGGTCATCGACACCGCCGCCTTCCGCAGTGACGTCAAGGGCATGATCGTCAGCCCCTGGCTTTCGCGGTTTGAAGAAGTGAGCAAGGAGCGGTAATTCGCCGACACAGCGGTTACTCAGGAAAAGGCGCGGCTTACCCCCGCGCCTTTTTGTTTGCGGCAAGACTGCACAGAACGGCTCCGACTGGTGAAAACATATCGCTTCCGTCATTCCGGCCTTGAGCCGGAACCAGCCGACATGCGTCTGCACGGCGGAAAGAGGCCTTTCAGCCCAAGGACTTGGGCTGGCTGGATACCGGCTCAAGGCCGGTATGACGGTTGGAGGGAGCTCAGCAAAACATCGCCCGTTCCTGCTTCATCATTACGTCAATACCCGATGGCGCAGTTGCCGGCCTGCCCCTCTCAAGCCATCCCAAAAAAATGCCCGGCAGGGAGGCCGGGCAAGGAAGGAGGATGTTATTATCCGTGAGGCCCCGGAGGAGGACGATCACGTTCTTGGAGCCGTCACGCGCCTTCATATTCCAGCGAGGCGCCGATCAATTCGCGCGCATAGGGATGCGTCGCGCCATTGCCGGCGATGGCGTCGCGCGGCAGGATTTCGGTGATTTCGCCACGCAGCATCACGGCGAAACGGTCGCACATATGATCGACCACGGCGAGATCGTGGGTCACCATGATATAGGTGAAGCCGCGCTCTTCCCGCAGGCGCTGGAGGAGGTTGAGGATTTCCGCCTGCACCGAGACATCGAGCGCAGACGTCGGCTCATCGAGCAGCAACAGTGACGGTTCGAGGATCAGCGCCCGGGCAATCGCCACGCGCTGCCGCTGGCCGCCGGAAAGCTGGTGCGGGAAACGATCCAGAAAGGCGACGGGCAGGCCGACATCCGTGATGACCTTGCGCATGCGCTCTTCCCGGTCGCCGAGCTTATGGATCGCAAGCGATTCAGAAAGCACAGTGCGCACCGACTGGCGCGGATGCAGCGACCCGTAGGGATCCTGAAACACCATCTGCAGCATGCGGCACCGCTCGATCAGCGGCATATCGCGCACCGACCTGCCATCGATGAGAATATCGCCGGTCCAGAAATCGTTGAGCATCGACACACAACGCAGCACGGTGGATTTGCCCGAGCCGCTTTCACCGACCAGCCCGAAACATTCGCCCGGCTCGACACGGAAGGATACGGAAGGCAGCACCTTCAGCGCCGTATGGCCGCTGCCGAAGGTTATGGAGAGATCGCGGGTTTCAACGGAAACGGCCATTATACGTTCTCCTCCAGCCATTCGGGGCGGCGATCCAGCACCGCGAGCGGTGAGCGCGTGCCGCCGATGCGCGGCTGCGCCGCCAAAAGGCCGCGCGTATAGGGGTGCTGTGCCTGATCGAGATCGCGTGCGGCGAGCGTTTCCACCACCCGGCCGGAATACATGATGAGCACCCGGTCGCAGAAATTGCGCACGAGATTGAGGTCGTGGCTGATCATGATGAGGCCGATGCCGCGATCCCGCACCAGACCGTCGAGAATATTCAGCACCTGCAGCCGCACCGTCACATCAAGCGCCGAGGTCGGCTCATCCGCAATGACGAGATCGGGATCGGCAAGCAGCATCATGGCGATCATGACACGCTGGCCCATGCCACCGGAAATCTCATGCGGATATTGCTCATAGACACGCGCGGCGTCGCGGATTTTCACCGCATCGAGCATGGCCAGCGCCTTTTCCCGGGCCTCGGCTTTCGAGGCCTTGAAGTGGCGCAGATAGGTTTCCGTCACCTGATCACCGACCCGGCGGATGGGGTTAAGGGAGAATTTCGGATCCTGAAGGATCATCGACATGCGCCGGCCGCGAACCTTCAGCATCTCCTTCTCATCGAGCGAGAGAAGATCGAGGCCATCGAAATCCAGCCTGTCGGCGGTGATTGTCGCCGATGGCAGAAGGCGCAGCAGGGCGCGGCCGACGGTGGATTTGCCCGAGCCGCTTTCGCCGACGATGCCGAGCCGTTCCCGGCCGAGTGTGAAGGAGATGCCGCGCACCGCCTCGATGGGCGAGCCGCCATAACGGATGCGGAGATTTTCGACGTCGAGGATTGGTTTTTCCATGGCCCTATCTCCGGTTCATCTGCTTCGGATCGAGCGCATCCCGCAGGCCATCACCCAGAAGATTGAAAGCGAGGCTGACGGAGAGGATCGCAATGCCGGGGAAGGTGACGAGCCACCAGCTATCCAGCATGTAACGCCGGCCGGTGGCGATCATCGCTCCCCATTCTGGCAGCGGCGGCTGCGCGCCGAGGCCGAGGAAGCCGAGGCCGGCGGCGGTGAGGATGACGGTCGCCATGTTCAGCGTCAGGCGGATAAGGACCGAGGGCAGGCACATGGGCATGATCGACTTGACGATGATGCGCAGCGGCGATGCACCCTGAAGCCGCGCGGCGGCAATGTAATCCGCCTTGCGAAAAGTCATGGCTTCGGCGCGGGCAAGGCGCGCAATCGGCGGCCAGGAAGTGAGCGCAATCGCAATGATCGCATTGTTGAGGCTCGGGCCGAGTGCTGCGACGAAGGCGAGCGACAGGATGAGGCTCGGGAAGGACAGGAAAATATCCGTGATGCGCATCATCACCGTATCGAACTTGCCGCCGAGATAACCGGAAGCCGTGCCGACCAGAAGGCCGACGGGGCCGACGATGATCGAGACCAGCGAGATGATGGTGAGTGTGATGCGCGCCCCCCAGAGAAGGCGGCTGTAGATATCGCGTCCCAACTCATCCGTGCCGAAGACGTGGCCATTACCCGGCGCCTGCAGCGTCTTGGCGAGATCCTGCGCGTAGGGGTCATGCGTCGCAAGCCAAGGCGCGAAAAGCGCGGCGATGACGAGCAGCAGCAGGACGGCCAGACCGAAAGCCGATGTCGGGCTTTTGAGGAGAAAAACGACGATGTTCTTCAGCGCGTTCAAGGGCACGGGAAGGCGGAAGGAGGTTTCTGTACGGGCCGTCATCAGCGGGTCCTCGGATCGAAAAAGCGGTAGAGAATGTCGGACAGGAGATTGAGCCCGATGAAGATGACGCCGACGATCAAAACGCAGGTCATCACCGCATTCATGTCGCCGATGATAAGATTGCTGGTGAGATATTGCCCGAAGCCCGGCCAGGCGAAGACGGTCTCGATTAGAACCGCCCCTTCCAGCAGCGAGCCGTAAGCAAGCGCAATGATGGTGACGAGCTGCACGCGAATATTGCCGAAGGCATGCAGCCACACCGTCTGTCGCTGCGACAGACCTTTAACGCGGGCGGTCGTCACATATTCCTGGCCCAGCTGGTCCAGCATGAAGCTGCGCGTCATGCGGGTGATATAAGCCGAGGAGGAATAACCCAGCAGAGCGGCAGGCAGGATGAGGTGGTTGATGGCCGACCAGAAGACCTCCATATCGCCCGCAAGCAGGCTGTCGATGAGCAGGAAGCCCGTCCGCTCTTCCACCAGACCGATATAGAACTGGTCCATGCGACCGCCGCCGCCGACAAGGCCGAGATGGGCGTAAAAAACGATCAGCGCGATCATGCCGGTCCAGAAGATCGGCATGGAATGGCCGAACAGGCTGAGCACCCGCACCAGATGATCCTGCCAGCGGTCTTTATTGACAGCGGCATAAACGCCCATGGGAATGCCGAGGCCGGCACCGATCAGGATCGCGAAGGTCGCAAGCTCCATCGTCGCCGGCATGACCCTGATGATGTCTTCGATGACCGGGCGGCCGGTGCGGATCGAGGTTCCGAAGTCGCCGGTGAACACATCTCCCAGATAATAGAAGAACTGTTGCCACAGCGGACGGTCGAAACCGAGCGCATGATAGACCTGTTCATAGGTTTCGCGCGTCGCGTCCTCGCCCACAATCGCCCGCACGGGATCGGCGGGCATCAGGCGGCCGATAAAAAAGGTCAGCAACAGCAATCCAAGCAGCGTAACCGCAATACTTCCGATCTGGCCGGACAGGCCATACAGCGAAAGGCGTCTTTTTGACATGATTCCTCCCTTGCCAGAGATCGACCGCGCAAATGACCAAGGCGCAATCCTGTCTGACAACTATCCGCAAGTTGTCACAGGTGTTGAGGGCTGTCAAGCGCATGCCAGCGAAATCCGTATTGGCCGAGGTTCCAAAATATGTGTCCGGGGTGGAAATTTCAGACCGGGCTCACCCGGCTTTCGTTTTTGTTTTGGAGAAAGGTGCCTGCGTTGCCGCAACCGCAAAAGCCTGTATTCTCCGCCTTGCGGAATGCGCGGATACCTGTCCCCCGGCTATGATGCCGATGACGCCCGTGCCTTCAGGGGGGAGGAAAATATGGCTGACATGACGCTTCTGGCATTTGCCGTGGTCGCCTTTATTGGCATTGCGACACCCGGCCCCACCGTTTTGCTGGCGCTTGCCAATGGCTCGAGATTCGGAATACGCCGCGCCATGATCGGCATGGCTGGCGCTGTTCTCTCGGATTTCGTCCTGATCGGCGCGGTTGCACTGGGACTGGGCACCCTGCTCGCGGCCTCCGAATTCTGGTTCGGCGTCATCAAATGGGTGGGCGTGTGTTATCTTGCGTTTCTTGGCGTCATGCTTTTGCGTTCCAGAGGCACGCTCGATGGCGCCCTTCAACCGGCAGAAGCCAGCGGTGCCGCCTCCCCCCGCTCGATTTTTCTCAAGAGCTTTCTCGTGGCGGTGACCAACCCCAAGGGATATCTGTTCTTTTCGGCTTTCCTGCCGCAATTCATCGATCCCGCCGCGCCGCAGCTCCAGCAATATGCAGCGCTTGCGCTGATCTTCGCCGGCATCGATTTCATCGTGATGTTCGGATATGCCCTGCTCGGCTCGCAGGCCATCCGGCTGTTGCGGAAATCCGGAGCCCTATGGCTCGACCGGATTTGCGGCGGCGCGCTTCTGACGCTCGCCGCCTCGCTGGCCTTCTATCGGCGGGCAACTGCATAAACCATTGGCCTATAGGCCATTTCCGGATCACTCCACCGCGGTGCGGGAGCGCAGAAGCACCTTGTAGCGCTCAAGACTGCCGCGCAGATGCGCCGCCATATATTGGCGGGCGGCATCCGCATCGCCTTCGATGATGGCGTCGACGATTTTCGCATGCTCCTCCTGGAGATGCAGGTTGTAGTCCTTCGGACGCGACCCGGGTGCCGCACCCTGCAATTCGCCACGGGGAATGATGCCGGAGCGAATGAGCTGAAGAAACTCTGGAAATCGCCTGTTCTGCGTCGCCTGTGCAATGGCCAGATGGAACTCGAAATCGGCGTCCCGCGTCGGCAGGCCGGCGGCGAGACAATCACCGACGCGCCGGTGCGCATCCACAATCGCCTCCACCTGCACGGCGGAACGGCGCGATGCCGCAAGCCCGGCGGATTCAACCTCGAAAACGGTGCGCAATTCCAGCAATTCGATCACCGAGGAAATCCGCCCCACGGCCAGATCGTTAAAGGGCAGCTCCTTGGCCGGTTTTACTTCGACGGCAAAAACGCCCGCACCCTTGCGGGCTTCAACGAGGCCGTCGGCGCGCAGAATGGCGATGGCCTCGCGCACCACGGTTCGGCTGACCGAATATTCACGCGTCAGTTCGCTTTCGCTCGGAAGACGGTCGCCGGGGCGGAACACACCCTCCGACAGATCCCGCCGCAACGCCGAACTGATTTTCGCCGCGAGCGATACCCCCTGCTTCGTGCTGCTCTCAACGTCCATTCCGGCCCACCTGTTTTAAACCTGTCTGGCATGTTAGCAAACACCCGCTACATTGCAAGGGCCGGGCCTCTGCGCGCCCCGGACGATTGGCCGCCCTCACGCCGCAGCCATGGCCGAACTGCTGGAGAAGCGGCTTCTATATTCACCCGGTGAGAGGCCGAGAATACGGTGGAACACCCGGCGAAAGGCGGCTGAATCCTCATAACCCACCGACCACGCGATCTGGTCGACCGAACGGCGGGTGAATTCCAGCAATTCCCGCGCCTTGCCGACGCGCAGGTGCTGAACATATTCGATGGGCTTCATGCCGGTCGCCGCCTTAAAGCGGCGCAGGAAGGTCCGCTCCTCCAGCCCGGCATGGCCGGCCATGTCGGTAACGCTCGTTGCCCGCCCGGCGCGGGCCTGCAGCCAGTGCTGCACTTTCAGGATCGGCTCATCGCCATGCGTCAGCCTTGGGGCGAAACTGCTATAATGGCGCTGTTCGCGCCCCGAAGGGTCGATCAACAGGAACTTTCCGGTCTCGATCATCACCGAAGGCCCGAGCAGCCGGTCGACGATGCGCAGGCCAAGATCGGTCCACGCCATCAGCCCTCCAGCCGTGATGATATCGCCATCCTCGATGACGATCTTGTCGATCTCCAGCCGGATATCGGGAAAACGTTCGCGGAACCGCTCGGCAAACAGCCAGTGGGTAGTGGCGGGGCGACCGGACAAAAGACCCGTCGCGGCGATAATGAAGGAACCGCCGCAACTGGCGGCCAGCGTCGCGCCCTGCGCATGCCGATCCAGCAGCCAGCGGGCGTAAGGCTCCGCCTCGTCGATTTCGGCCGGCCCGGTCAACCGGCCGGGTACGACAAAAATGTCGGGATGTCCCGGCCTGCCGGGCTCGGTGTCGTGACAGCGAGAAAATTCACCGCCCTCGCCCATGCTCCAGTGGCTGACCCGCAATTTCGGCCCGCCGCGATCCTGTGAAAATACCGACGCGATGGCGAAAAGATCGGTGATGCCATGTACCATGGCGATCTGACAGTCCCGATACAGGACCAGCCCCACTTCCAGCGCGCTTCCCGTTACACCTGCCATGCGCTCCACACCCCGTTTTGTCAGTTTCGGCTCGTTTTCTGTCAGAAGCGCCAATCCAGCCCCGGCAGCCTCCAGAGTATCTCTATTCCCACGGGACGCAAGCAAGCCCCCTACAACAGGAGAGAGAGCCATGACAACGATCACCACCAGAGACGGAACGCATATTTTCTACAAGGATTGGGGCCGCAAAGACGGCCAGCCCATCATCTTTTCCCATGGCTGGCCGCTCAGCGCCGATACATGGGATGCGCAGATGGTATTCTTCGCTAACAACGGTTTCCGCACCATCGCCCATGACCGCCGCAGCCACGGCCGCTCCGATCAGGTCTGGCATAACAATACCATGGATCAATATGCCGACGATCTGGCCGAGCTGATCGAACAGCTCGATCTTCACGACATCATTCTGGTCGGCCATTCCACCGGCGGCGGCGAGGTCACCCGCTATATCGGCCGCCACGGCACGGCCCGCGTCGCGAAAATCGCCCTCATCGGCGCGGTGCCGCCGCTGATGCTGAAGACGGAAAGCAATGCCATCGGCCTGCCGATCGATGTTTTTGACGGTATCCGCAAGGGCACCTATGACAATCGCAGCCAGTTCTTCAAGGACCTGACCATTCCCTTCTACGGCTATAACCGCGAAGGTGCCGTGATATCCGAAGGCATCCGCGACGAATTCTGGCGGCAGGGCATGATGGGCGGCCTGAAAGGCCAGCTCGACAGCATTCGCGCCTTTTCGGAAAGCGATTTCCACCAGGACCTGAAGGCCTTCGACAAACCGACGCTGGTTCTGCACGGCGATGACGACCAGATCGTGCCGGTCGGCGCATCCGCGCTTTCCACGGTCAAAATCGTCAAACACGCGGTCCTCAAAATCTATGAGGGCGCCGACCATGGCCTGACGCAGACCCATCAGGACCGGTTCAACGCCGACCTTCTCGCCTTCATCAACGCCTGAAACCGCCGCACACAGGAGACACGGACATGACACAGAATACATTTCTCATCACCGGCGCATCGGACGGCATCGGCGCGGTCTATGCCGAACGTCTGGCAAAACGCGGCCATGATCTCATTCTCGTGGCGCGGCGTGCCGAAAAGCTGAAGGCGCTGGCCGCACAGCTGGAAAAGGATCATCGCATCGCAGTCGAGGTTCTCTCCGCCGATCTTTCCAGGGCGGAAGACCTCGAAAAGGTGGAGGTGCGGCTGCGTGAGGACCGGCGGATTACCGGCCTCGTCAACAATGCCGGCATTGCCGGCGAGGGCGCGATCACCACGCTGGACCCGGCCTATGTGACGACGATGATCAACCTCAACATTCTTGCCGTCACCCGGCTTGCGGCGGCCATCGCACCGCGCCTTGCCGCCGATGGCAAGGGCACGATCATCAACATCACCTCGGTCACAGCTTTGATGCCGGCGGCATTCACCGCCGTCTACCCGGCCACCAAGGCCTTTGTGCTTGCCTTCACCGAGGCGCTGCAGGCGCAGCTTTCGCCCTCCGGCGTGCGGGTTCAGGCCGTCCTGCCCGGCATCACCCGCACGGCGATCTGGGAAGAGGAACGGCTCGATGCCATTCCGGCCGCCATGGTCATGGATGTTTACGAGATGGTGGATGCGGCCCTTGCCGGTCTCGATCTCGGCGAAGCGCTGACCATTCCTTCCCTGCCGGATACGGCCGATCTCGAAAATTTCCTTGCAGCGCGCGCGGCGTTAAGGCCCAATCTGTCGCATGCACTTGCCGCCAGCCGGTATCGTGCAGCCAAAACCGAATAGAGGGAGACGTATCATGATCCTCGGACTGACCATTCCCCAATTCACGGCATTGCATGTGGGCTTAAGCTTCATCGGCATTGCCACCGGACTGATCGCCCTGCCCGCTTATGCGGCGGGGCGGTGGATGCCCCGCATGATGGCGATTTTCCTCGTCACCACGCTCGCCACCACACTTACCGGCTTCCTGTTTCCAATCGGAAATTTCACACCGGCACTCGGCGTCGGCATCATCTCGACCCTCGTTCTGGCAATCGCACTGGTTGCGCTTTATGGATACGGTCTGAATGGCAGGGCGCGCATCATTTATACGATCACCGCCACGATCAGCCTTTATCTCAATATGTTCGTGTTGATCGTTCAGGCTTTTCTCAAAGTCGAAACACTCAACAACCTGGCGCCGAACGGTAATGAACCGCCCTTCGTGGTCGCCCAGACGGTTCTGCTTGTTGCAGCCATCTGTCTTGGCTGGAAGGCGACACGCCGCAGGCTCGCCGTCTGAAGCGCGCCTGAATTCGAACCGCTTTTCGCGAAAATGCCTTGTGCCCCAATATTTCGGGCGCAAGGCATGTTTTTGCATGTCAAATACAGGCAATCTCCGTCCACCCGTCACAAAACGAAGAAATCCCGCCTCTAGGATTTCCTTCCGAACCTTTCCTGAAAATGCGGCAGGAGACATTCGGAACAAGGGCCGTTTGCGCCTTGCAAACATACAATATACATTATATGATAATATATATTAAATTATTACAACAGGAGATGCCGATGAATGCCGTGAAGATCAACGAGCGTCTGACAGTTGCGGGCCAGCCGATGATCGCCGATTTCCCATCGCTCTCCGCCCAGGGTTATAAAAGCATCATCAACGCCCGGCCTGATGGGGAAGAGCCCGGCCAGCCGGGCAATGCGCAGGAAAAAAGCGCCGCCAGCGCGGCGGGCATGGATTATGGTTTCATCCCGGTCAGCGGCCCTACCATTACCGAAGCCGATATCCGCGCCTTCCAGCAAAAATGGCGGAAGCGGAAGGTCCTGTTTTTGCCCATTGCAAGGGCGGCACCCGCGCACTCACGCTTCATGTTCTTGGGGAAGCACTGGATGGGCGCATCGAAAGGGACGATATCGAGGCTTTCGGCAAGGCGCATGGTTTTGACCTTTCCGGCGCCACCCGCTGGCTGGAACGGCGCGCTGCAGCGGTTCCGCACGTCAAGGCATTCTTCGATCCGAGGACATGGAGTGTGCAATATGTCGTGTCCGATCCCTCCACCGGGCGCTGCGCCATTATCGACCCGGTCTATGATTTCGATGAGAAATCCGGCGCGACCGGAACGATGAATGCCGACGCCATTCTGGACTATGTGGAGAGCCAGGATCTGTCGGTGGAATGGATTCTCGATACGCATCCGCATGCCGACCATTTTTCCGCCGCCCATTATCTGAAGCAGAAGACCGGCGCGCAGACGGCGATCGGCGCGAAGGTCACCGGCGTACAGAAGCTCTGGCAGGAGAAATATAACTGGGCGGATCTCGAAACCGACGGCTCGCAATGGGACCGGCTGTTCGAGGCGGACGACAGGTTCAATATCGGCTCCCTTGAAGCGCGCGTGCTGTTTTCGCCCGGCCACACGCTCGCCTCCGTGACCTATGTGGTAGGTAATGCCGCCTTTGTGCACGATACGCTTTTCATGCCCGATTCCGGCACCGCGCGCGCCGATTTCCCCGGCGGCAGCGCCAGGGAACTCTGGGCATCGATCCAGGACATTATCGCCCTTCCCGACGAAACACGGCTTTTCACCGGCCACGATTATCAGCCCGGCGGCCGCGCGCCTAAATGGGAAAGCACGGTCGGCGAACAGAAACGCAGCAATCCGCATCTTGCCGGCATGACGGAGGAGGGTTTCATCCGTCTCAGGGAAGCGCGGGATCGCACATTGCCGATGCCGAAGCTCATTCTCCACGCCCTGCAGGTCAATATTCGCGGCGGCCGCCTGCCGGAGCCCGAAGCGAATGGCAAGCGTTACCTGAAACTTCCGCTCGACGTGCTGGAGGGCAGCATATGGTAAAGGAAAACGCGCTGGAAAAGCCCCCGCATATTGCAGAAATCCCTCTCCACGCCATGGAGGAGCGGGCTGTCGAGGTCGCGCTGCTTCTGAAAACGCTTGCCCATCCCGCGCGGCTGATGCTCGCCTGCACACTGGCGCAGGGGGAATTTTCCGTCGGTGAGCTGGAGGTCAAGCTGGATATTCGCCAGCCGACGCTTTCCCAGCAGCTGGGCGTTCTGCGGGAAGCCGGTGTGGTCGAAACCCGGCGCGATGCCAAGCAAATCTTCTACCAACTGAGCGAAGCGAAAGCGGCGCAACTGATCGAGGCCCTTTACACCATATTCTGCGCGCCGGAGGAGACCCCGTGAGCCCCTACTGGCCCTCTCTTTTCGGCGGCATGCTGCTCGGTCTTGCCTGCATTCTGCTGTTTCTTTTCAACGGCCGTATTTCCGGCATCAGCGGGATAATGGGCAAAATGCTCGGCAGGGAGCGGCGTCTTGCCGATCTCGCCTTCGTCGCCGGCTTGCTGGCCGGGCCTTATATCCATGCCGCTGCATTCGGCCGGCTGCCTGCCGTCACCATAGTTTCACCATGGCCGCTCATCCTCATTGCCGGCCTGCTGGTGGGTTTTGGCACGCGCATGGGCTCCGGCTGCACATCCGGCCATGGAATCATGGGTCTGGCGCGATTTTCCCGGCGCTCCATCGCCGCGACCGCCACCTTCCTGATCACCGGTATTTGCGCCGCGACGATAGTGGGAGCCCTGTCATGAAAAATCCAGCCGTGGCGCGTGTTGTCCTGGCATTGGTCGCGGGAGCGCTGTTCGGCTTCGGCCTCTCGCTCTCCGGCATGGTCGATCCGGCTCGCGTTTCCGGTTTTCTCGACGTGGCGAGCGGCCATTGGGACCCGAGCCTGATGTTCGTTCTTGGCGGCGCGGTGATGGTCGCCGTGCCGGGTGTGCTCCTCAGCCGACGTCTCGCCAAACCGGTCCTCGCAGAAGGTTTCAGTCTTCCGGCAAAAACCCGTATCGACCGGCCGCTCATAACAGGCTCGGCCATTTTCGGCGTCGGCTGGGGGCTTGCCGGTTTCTGCCCCGGCCCGGCACTATCGGCTCTCGCCCTCGGGCTGATGTCGGTCGTTCTTTTCGTCAGCGCCATGATTGCCGGCATGCTGGTCCACGACCGCCTCTACGCAAAGCAGCCATAACGCAAACGCTCGTTCAGCGCGCGGGGAACGGGCAGTCGCGCGGGGCTGGAACGCTCCCGCGCGACGGCGTGTGATTAGAGGTCGATCAGGCTTTTGCCCGTCATTTCCGGCGGCAGCGGCACATTCATCAGTTGCAGCAGGGTGGGGGCGACATCGGCGAGAATGCCGTCATGCAGCTTGGCGCCTTCCGGGCCGCCGAAAAGGATAACCGGCACCGGATTGGTGGTGTGGGCCGTGTGCGGGCCGCCGGTCACGGGGTCGACCATGGTTTCGCAATTGCCATGATCGGCAATGACAAGCATCGCGCCACCCACTTTTTCGAGGGCGGCAACGACCGCACCAAGCCCACGATCCACCGCTTCACAGGCCTTGATTGCGGCCTGCAGATCGCCGGTATGGCCGACCATATCGGGGTTGGCGTAATTGGTGACGATCAGATCGTAACCCTTGCCGATCGCCTCGACGAATTTTTCCGTCACTTCCGGCGCGCTCATCTCCGGCTGCAGATCGTAGGTCGCAACCTTCGGGGATTTCGGCATGAAGCGGTCTTCGCCGACTTCCGGCTCTTCCTTGCCGCCATTCAGGAAGAAGGTGACATGCGGATATTTTTCCGTCTCGGCAAGACGGAACTGCGTAAGCCCCTGCTTCGCCACCCATGCGCCCAGCGTATTGACGATATCGCGCTTGGGATAGGCCGTGGTCATGAAATCATTGTGCCGGGTGGAATATTCCACCATGCCGAGCAGCGCCGAAAGGACGGGCTTTTCGCGCGAAAAACCGTCGAAATCGTCCGCCCCTATGGCGAGCAGGATTTCACGGGCACGGTCGGCGCGAAAATTCAGGCAGAACAGGCCGTCGCCGGCCTTGAAGCCCTCATAGCCGTCGATCACCGTCGGCAGGATGAATTCGTCGGTGACGTTGTTTTTGTAGCTCTGGGCAACGGCGCTCACCGCATCGCGCGCGTGTTCGCCTTTCGCCAGAACCATGGCGTCATAGGCTTTCTCGACGCGCTCCCAGCGATTGTCGCGATCCATCGCATAGTAGCGGCCGATCACCGTGCCGATACTTGCCCCCTGCGGCAGGCTTGCCACCAGCGCCGCCACAAATTCTTCAGCCGATTGCGGCGCGACATCGCGGCCGTCGGTGATGGCATGTACCACCACCTTCAGACCGTGGCTGATCATCAGCCTCACCGCCGCCTGGCCGTGCAGGATATGGCCATGGACGCCGCCATCGGAAACGACGCACATCAGATGCGCCACACCGCCCGCGGCCTTCACCGTGGCGGCGAAATCAAGCATCGCCGCATTGCGGAAAAAGCTGCCATCCTCAATCGCCAGATCGATCTGGCCGAGATCCATGGCGACGATGCGGCCGGCGCCGATATTGGTGTGGCCGACTTCCGAATTGCCCATCTGCCCGGTGGGCAGGCCGACATTCGGGCCGAAGGTGGTGAGCCTCGCATTCGGGCAGGTGGCGAAAAGCCGGTCCATGGTGGGCGTATTCGCCAGCACCGGCGCATTGCTGGATGTGTCCTCGTTCAGCCCCCAGCCATCGAGAATAGTCAGGACAACGGGTTTGGGAGTGCGCATGGGAGGACCTTCTTCTTCATTCGGTTGCCGGCGGAGGGCGGACCGCCGGGCACCGGAGCGCCCTCTTCCGCCACTATGATCATGATGAGAAAACATGCTTCTCGTTCTTCTCTTCTATACCCGAAGATGACGAACGCAAGCCTATACCGACAGCGAAACAGTTCCGTGAAGGTTGAAAACGCGGGCTAAGAAATGCGGTCATGACACGCATACGCCCTCATTCCTGTGCTCGTCACAGGAATCCAGTCGACGCGCGCCTGCGCGGTGGAGAGAGTCCTTTCAGCCCAAAGACTTGGGCTGGCTGGATCCCTGTGACGAGCACAGGGATGAGGGAGCACGGATCGCCTTCACTCGATAAAAATAAGCGCGGGCTTCTCCAGCAATGCCTTGACGGCCTGGATGAAGACCGCCGCATCCCACCCATCGACAACCCGGTGATCGAAGCTCGATGAGAGGTTCATCATCTTGCGCGGCACGAAGCGCGTCCCGTCCCAGACCGGACGTGTCATGATCTTGTTGACACCGATGATCGCCACCTCCGGGTGATTGATGATGGGTGTCGAGACCACACCGCCCAAGGCTCCCAGCGAACTGATGGTGATGGTGGAGCCCATCAGCTCTTCCCGATGCGCCGTGCCGGTGCGGGCGGCTTCGGCGACGCGTGCGACTTCGTCCGCGCATTCCCAAAGACCGAGCGTTTCCGTGTGGCGCACGACCGGAACGGTGAGGCCCGACGGCGTCTGCGTGGCGATGCCGATATGAACCGCCTCGTAGTGGCTGACGATACCTTTGTCGTCGTCGAAGGTGGCATTCATGCCGGGATGATCGGCAACGGCTTTCACCAGCGCGCGCATCAGGAACGGCAGGATCGTCAGCTTCGGTTGCCCGGAACGGCGATTGCCGTTCATGGTCGCGCGCAAATCCTCCAGATCGGTCACGTCGACTTCCTCGACATAGGTGATGTGGGGAATACGGGAGGCGGAAAGCACCATCTTCTCGGCAATCTTGCGCCTGAGCCCGGTCACCTTCACCTCCTCGACAGCGCTATCGTGCGGCGCTATCGGCTCGGGGCGTTCCGGCCGTCCCCGCACGGTTAAGAACCCGTCGAGATCGGCATGGGTAATATGCCCGTCCGGCCCCGTTCCCTTGACCCTGGTGAGATCGATATCGAGATCGTCGGCGCGCTGGCGAACGGCGGGAGACGCCAGCGGTTTATGATGCGGTTCGGCGGCGGGCGCCGGCGGCGCCTCCTCGGTCTCTCGCGCCGTCGGCTGGGCTTCAACGGGTGGAGGCGTGTCCGTCATGTCGGCAGGCGCTTCCGTCATCTGGGTGGGCGCTTCCGCTTCCGGCACGCCGCCATTGGGAGCAGCGGCGGCGACATCGGTTTCGATGCGCAGGAGCGGCGCCTTCACCGGTACGGTATTTCCAACCGTCACGGCGAGCCAGGTGACGACGCCCGCCACCGGGGATGGGATTTCCACCGTCGCCTTGTCGGTCATCACCGCGGCCAGCACCATGTCCTCATGGACGAGATCGCCCGGTTTGACGTTCCATTCCACCAGTTCGGCTTCCGCCACACCTTCACCGACATCGGGCATCGTGAGAACAAATTCCGCCATAATCAGGCCTCCATGACTTCGACAAGGGCGCGCCCGACGCGGGCAGGTCCCGGAAAATAGTCCCACTCCTGCGCATGGGGATAAGGCGTATCCCAGCCCGCAACGCGGACGACGGGGGCCTCAAGGTGATAAAAACAATGTTCCTGCACCAGCGACACGACTTCCGCCCCGAAGCCGGAGGTCAGCGTCGCCTCATGCACCATGACGCAGCGGCCGGTCTTGGAGACGGACTTCACGATGGTATCGAGATCGAGCGGCAGCAGGCTGCGCAGATCGATGATCTCGGCATCCACGCCCGTCTCTTCCGCCGCCGCCAGCGCAACATGCACCATGGTGCCATAAGCGATGACGGTGACAGCGTTTCCGGGACGGCGTATCTCCGCCTTGCCGATGGGAATGGTGTAGTGCCCTTCCGGCACTTCCCCCATCTCGTGTTTGGACCAGGGCGTTACCGGCCGGTCGTGATGGCCGTCGAAGGGGCCGTTATAAAGCCGCTTCGGCTCCAGAAACATCACGGGGTCGGGGTCTTCGATGGATGCGATCAGCAGTCCCTTGGCATCATAGGGATTGGAAGGGACCACCACCTTCAGCCCGCAGACGTGGGTGAAAAGCGCTTCCGGGCTCTGGCTGTGCGTCTGCCCGCCAAAAATGCCCCCGCCGGTCGGCATTCTGAGAACGATGGGGCAGGTGAAATCGCCATTGGAGCGATAGCGGATACGCGCCGCCTCCTGGGTGATCTGGTCATAGGCGGGATACATGTAGTCGGCGAACTGGATTTCGACACAGGGGCGCAGGCCATAAGCGGCCATGCCGATGGCGGTGCCGACAATGCCGGATTCGCTGATCGGCGCATCGAAACAGCGGGTCTTGCCGTATTTTCCCTGCAGCCCCTGCGTGGCGCGGAAGACCCCGCCGAAATAACCCACGTCCTCGCCGAACACCACCACATCGTCGTTGCGCTCCATGGATACATCCATGGCGCTGCGGACGGCTTCGATCATCGTCATTCTCGTCATGTCTTACCATCCTGCCTTCTGGCGCTGGCGGGCGAGATGCGGCGGCATCTCGGCGTAAACGCCTTCGAAAATATCCTTTTTCGGCGGTTTTTTGCCTTCATGCAGCGTACCGTGGCTTTCCGCCTCGCGCTGCGCCTCAAGCACCTCATCGGCAATTTCCGCCTCCGTCTGCCGGTGCCGTTCCTCCGACCAGACGCCGCGCAGGATGAGGTGTTTTTTGAGCCTCAGAACCGGGTCACCCAGCGGCCATGCCTCAGACTCCGTCTTGGGGCGGTAAGCGCTCGGGTCGTCCGAGGTGGAATGGGCGCCGACACGATAAGTCACATATTCAATGAGCGTCGGCCCGAGATTGCGGCGCGCCCGTTCCACCGCCCAGCGCGCCACGGCATAAACGGCGAGATAATCATTGCCGTCGACCCGCAGTGCGGGAATGCCGAAACCCAGGCCGCGCGCCGCAAAGGTGCCGGAGCCGCCGCGCGCGATGCCCTGAAAGGTGGAAATCGCCCATTGGTTATTGACGATATTGAGAACCACCGGGGCCTTGTAGGTGGAAGCAAAGACCATCGCCGAGTGAAAATCCGACTCCGCCGTCGAACCGTCACCGATCCATGCTGCGGCGACCTTCGTATCGCCCTTGATGGCCGACGCCATCGCCCAGCCAACCGCCTGCACATATTGCGTGGCGAGATTGCCGGAGACGGTGAAGAAACCATGCTCCTTCGAGGAATAAAGCACCGGCAACTGCCGCCCATGTAGCGGATCCAGTTCGTTGGAATATATCTGGTTCATCATGGTGACGAGCGGGTAGTCGTCAGCGATCAGCAGACCCGCCTGCCGGTAGGTCGGGAAATTCATGTCGCCTTTGGAAAGCGCCTTGCGGAAGGCGCAACTGACCGCCTCCTCGCCCAGATGCTGCATATAAAAGGAGGTCTTGCCCTGCCGCTGCGCCATCAGCATGCGCGCATCGAAAGCCCGAAGCCGCATCATGTTTTTGAGGCCTATCAGCAAGTCTTCATCCGAAAGCAGCCCGGCCCAGGGTCCGACGGCCTCGCCCTGATGATTGAGGACGCGGATGATCGAATAGGCAAGATCGCGCATGCTTTCCGGCGCGGCGTCAACCTCCGGGCGCGGCACCGAGCCGGCCTTGGGTATTTTCACATTGGAGAAATCCGGCTCCCCGCCGGGCCGCACCGCAGGTTCGGGAACATGCAGGCTGAGACGTGGCGTTTCGGTTATATCCATTCTACTCCTCCCGTCGCGGTCTCCTCCAGACCGCGAAACAACTCTCAAAGGTTCCGCGCGATCACCATCCGCTGGACATCGCTGGTCCCCTCGTAAATCTGGCAGATGCGCACATCGCGATAGATCCGCTCCACCGGATAATCCGCCATGTAGCCGTAACCGCCGTGAATCTGGATGGCGTCCGAGCAGACACGCTCGGCCATTTCGGAAGCGAAAAGTTTCGCCATCGAGGCCTCCGAAAGACAGGGCTCACCCGCTTCCTTCAGCGCCGCCGCATGCAGCACCAGCTGCCGCGCCGCCTCAATGCGCGTCGCCATGTCCGCGAGGCGAAACGCCACCGCCTGATGCTCCATGATTGCCTGCCCGAAGGCCTTGCGCTCGCGGGCATAATCCCGCGCCGCCTCGAAAGCCGCCTGCGCCATGCCGACCGCCTGCGCGGCGATGCCGATGCGCCCGCCTTCCAGATTGGCAAGCGCGATACGATAACCCTGCCCCTCTTCGCCCAGCCGCAATTCGGCCGGCACCGCCATGTCGGTAAAGGCAATCTGGCAGGTATCCGAAGAATGCAGCCCGAGCTTTTCCTCGACCCGGATGACCTCATAACCCAGCGTATCAGTCGGCACGATGAAGGCGGTGATGCCCTTCTTGCCCGCCGCCGCATCGGTAACGGCAAAAACGATGACGACATCACCATTTTTGCCTGATGTGATGAATTGCTTTGCGCCGTCGAGAATGTATCGGTCGCCATCGCGCCGGGCGCGGGTCTTGAGGTTGGACGCATCGGAACCGGCCTGCGGTTCGGTCAGCGCAAAACCGCCGATCCATTCGCCGGAAGCGAGTTTCGGCAGGAAACGCTGTTTCTGGTCTTCCGTGCCGAATTTCAGGATCGGCACGCAGCCAACCGAATTATGGACGCTCATGATGGTGGAACAGGCGCCATCACCGGCGGCGATTTCCTCCAGCGCCAGGGCATAAGCGACGGCACCGGTTTCCGACCCGCCATAGTCCTCGGAGACAAGCATGCCAAGGAAGCCGAGGTCTCCCATCTCCTTCAGTTCGTCTTTCGGAAACCGGCTTTCCCGATCACGCGAAGCAGCCCCGGGGGCAAGCCGCTCCCGGGCGAAATCGCGGGCCATGTCCCTGATCTGCTGCTGGGCTCCGTTCAGGATCATCGCCGCCTCCCCTTAATATCGCTCTATGCCGAGCGCGGTTGCTTCACCGCCGCCGATGCAGACGGCGGCCACGCCGCGTTTCAAACCATGACTCTGCAAAGCGGCCAGCAGGGTGACGACGATCCTCGCGCCGGAAGCGCCGATCGGATGGCCGAGCGCGCAGGCGCCGCCATGCACATTCACCTTGTCATGCGGCAGATCGAGATCGCGCATCGCCGCCATCGCCACCACGGCAAAGGCCTCGTTGATTTCGAAGAGATCGACATCCTTCGCCGCCCAGCCGGTTTTTTCGAACAGCTTTTTCATCGCGCCGATGGGAGCCGTTGGATATCCGGCGGGTGCATCCGCATGGGAGGCTTGACCGATAACGGTCGCCAGCGGTGAAAGGCCCCGCCTTTCCGCTTCGGAGCGACGCATGAGAACGAGAGCGGCCGCACCATCGGAAATCGAACTGGAATTGGCAGCCGTCACCGTTCCGCCATCGCGGAAGGCGGGCTTCAGTTGCGAGATTTTTTCCGGCTTCGCCTTGCCCGGCTGCTCGTCCACCGAGATATCCGCGACGGGCGCTATTTCCGCTTCGAAAGCCCCTTCAGCGATAGCACGCCGGGCGCGCTCCAGCGAGGTAAGCGCATAGTCATCCTGCATGGCGCGGGTGAACTGGTAAGCTTCGGCGCAATCTTCCGCGAAAGTCCCCATCAGCCGGCCCTTGTCATAGGCGTCCTCCAGGCCATCCAGAAACATGTGGTCGGTGAGCTTGCCGTGGCCGAGACGATAGCCGTTGCGGGCGCGGTCCAGGAGATAGGGCGCATTGCTCATGCTTTCCATGCCCCCTGCAAGCACGATGGAAGAGCTTCCCGCCGCAATCTGGTCATGCCCCAGCATGATCGCTTTCATGCCAGAGCCGCACATCTTGTTGATGGTCGTCGCGCCAACCGAGTTAGGGATTCCGGCGGCAATGGCCGCCTGTCTGGCCGGAGCCTGCCCCTGCCCGGCCGTAAGCACGCAGCCCATCAGCACATCGTCAATATCAGAAGGCGGAACCGCAGCCCGTTCGACGGCCGCGCGGATCGCCGCCGCACCGAGATCGGGCGCGGCCACCGATTTGAATTCGCCCTGGAACCCACCCATAGCAGTACGGGCGGCCCCGACGATCACGACAGGGTCATGCACAGCCAAATTCACCTCCCTTGGCCATTCTCCCGCTTGAGAAAACAACCATCATCGAGATCTCCTCCAGACCTCGACTGACATGAACGCTATCACCAACTCGAATTCATTTCAAAGCTATTTTGATTGACAGTTTTTTGATTAGCGATATCTTTGATCCAATAAATAGTCATATTATAGAGCAAATGATCCATGATTGAGCTCGACAGTTTCGACCGGAAGATTCTGCATGTGCTTGGCGATGACGGGCGGGTGAGCTGGCGCGATCTCGCGGCGCGGATAGGCCTTTCTTTCACGCCGACGCTGCGGCGCGTGCGCAAGCTGGAAGAGGAAGGCATCATTCGTGGTTATACCGCCGTGTTCGATGAGAACCGGCTGCTCGGCAATATGGGCGTCTTCATTTCCGTCACGCTGGAGCGGCAGATCAAGGAAGCGCTGACGACCTTCGAGCACCATGTCGCGTCCATTCCCGAAGTGGTCGGCGGTTACCAGACCAGCGGCAGTTCGGATTATCTGATCCACGCCATGGTGCGGGATCTGCCGCATTATCAGGAACTTCTGGATTTCCTGACCACGGTTCCCGGCGTGTCGCGCATCCAGTCCAATTTCGCCATCAAGACATTCGTGCGCCGTTCCGCCGCCTTCACCGGGGGTGACGCGCCGTAATCGAGGGTTGCCGGCGCGGAGGAGGTGCCGGCTGCTGACAAAAGGGACGGCGGCAAAAGCCGTCCGGAGGAGGAGACGCGATGAGTTTGAACCTCGCCGCCATTTTCGATGCCGATCTCGGCCCGGAAATCGCAGCATTGCGCGACAGCGCAAGCGCATTCGCAGACGATAAAATCGCCCCTTTGGCGGCGGAGATCGACCGCGACGACCGTTTTCCACGCAAGCTCTGGCCGGAAATGGGCCAGCTCGGCCTGCACGGCATTACCGTTTCGGAAGAATTCGGCGGTGCCGACATGGGCTATCTCGCCCATTGCGTCGCGATGGAAGAGATAAGCCGGGCTTCCGCTTCCATCGGCCTTTCCTACGGCGCCCATTCGAACCTCTGCATCAACCAGATTCACCGCTGGGGAACGCAAGAGCAGAAGCACAGATATCTGCCGAAACTCGTCTCCGGTGAACATGTCGGTTCGCTCGCCATGAGCGAGACGGAAGCCGGTTCGGATGTCGTGTCGATGCGGCTGAAGGCGGAACGCAGAGGCGACCGCTATGTGCTGAACGGCGCGAAAATGTGGATCACCAATGGCCATGAGGCCGATACGCTGGTGGTCTACGCCAAGACGGATATGTCCGCCGGCCCGCGCGGCATCACCGCCTTCCTGATCGAAAAAGGCTTCAAGGGGTTTCGCCCGGCCCAGAAACTCGACAAGCTCGGCATGCGCGGCTCGCCCACGTCGGAACTGGTTTTCGAGGATTGCGAGGTGCCGGAAGAGAACATTCTCGGCCGTTTGAATGACGGCGTGACGGTGCTGATGAGCGGGCTGGATTACGAGCGCGCCGTGCTGGCCGCAGGCCCGGTCGGCATCATGCAGGCGGCTATCGATCTGGTGCTGCCCTATGCCCGCGAGCGCAAGCAATTCGGCAAGCCGATCGGCGAATTCCAGCTGGTGCAGGGCAAACTCGCCGATATCTATTCGGCCATGAATGCATCGCGCGCCTATGTCTATGCCGTTGCCCGCGCCTGTGACAACGGCCGCATCACGAGGCAAGATGCGGCGGGCGCGATACTCTTCGCCGCCGAACGGGCGACACAGGTGGCGCTGGATGCCATCCAGCTTCTCGGCGGCTCCGGCTATGTCAATGAAAGCCCGGCCGGACGGCTGCTGCGCGACGCCAAGCTTTATGAAATCGGCGCGGGCACCAGCGAAATCCGCCGGATGCTGATCGGCCGCGAACTGGTCAAGGGCAACGGGTGAGGACACGCGATGAAGCTAACATCCAGTCTGAACCGCGATCCAACCTTTGCCGCCAATGTGGAATTCATGTCGGGTCTGGTGGATGACCTGCGGCAGCACGTCGAAAAAATCTCCAGAGGCGGCGGCGACAAGGCCCGTGAACGGCATCTTTCCCGCGGCAAATTGCTGGCGCGTGACCGGATCGAAGCGCTTCTCGATCCCGGCAGTCCATTCCTCGAATTTTCGCAATTTGCAGCTTACGAGGTCTATGACGAACCCGTTCCCGCCGCTGGCATCGTCACCGGCATCGGCCGGGTCTCGGGCCGGGAATGTGTGATCGTCGCCAATGATGCGACGGTGAAAGGCGGCACTTACTATCCGCTGACGGTGAAGAAACATCTGCGCGCACAGGAGATCGCCACGGAGAACCGGCTGCCCTGCATCTATCTGGTGGATTCCGGCGGCGCGAATCTGCCCAATCAGGACGAGGTGTTTCCCGACCGAGATCATTTCGGCCGCATCTTCTATAATCAGGCCAATATGTCGGCGGAAGGCATCGCCCAAATCGCCGTGGTGATGGGCAGTTGCACGGCGGGCGGGGCTTATGTGCCCGCAATGAGCGACCAGTCGGTGATCGTCAAAAATCAGGGCACGATCTTTCTCGGCGGCCCGCCGCTGGTGAAGGCCGCGACCGGCGAGGTGGTGAGTGCGGAAAAGCTGGGCGGCGCGGATGTGCATTCGCGGCAATCGGGCGTCACCGATCATTACGCCCACGACGACCGCCACGCGCTGGCGCTGACCCGGCGGATCGTTTCCACGCTGAACCGCCGCAAACAGGTGAAACTGGATATTCGCGAGCCGGCGGAGCCGCTTTATCCGGCAGATGAACTTTATGGCATCGTACCCGCCGATACGCGAAAACCCTTCGAAGTGCGGGAGATCATCGCGCGTCTGGTGGACGGTTCCGAATTCGATGAGTTCAAGGCGCTTTACGGCACGACTTTGGTCTGCGGTTTCGCCCATATCCATGGCTATCCTGTCGGCATCGTCGCCAATAACGGCATTCTTTTCTCGGAATCAGCGCTCAAAGGCACACATTTCATCGAACTCTGCTGCCAGCGCGGTATTCCCCTCGTTTTCCTGCAAAACATCACCGGCTTCATGGTCGGCAAGGCCTATGAGGCGGGCGGTATCGCCAAGGATGGCGCCAAGCTCGTCACCGCCGTCGCATCGGCAAGGGTGCCGAAATTCACCGTCATCATCGGCGGCTCGTTCGGGGCCGGCAATTACGGCATGTGCGGGCGGGCCTATTCACCGCGCTTTTTGTGGATGTGGCCGAATGCCCGCATTTCCGTGATGGGCGGCGAACAGGCGGCATCGGTTCTGGCGCAAATCCGCCGCGACGGCATCGAGGCCGATGGCCGCCACTGGTCGAAGGAAGGGGAAGAGGCGTTCAAACAGCCGATCCGGGAAAAATACGAGCGGGAGGGTCATCCCTATTATGCAAGCGCCAGACTTTGGGACGATGGCATCATAGACCCGAAGGATACACGCCTCGTGCTCGGTCTCGGTCTTTCCGCCGCGCTCAATGCACCTATAGAACTCACCCGTTTCGGCATATTCAGGATGTGAGGCGACCATGTTCTCGAAAATACTGATCGCCAACAGAGGCGAAATCGCCTGCCGCATCATCCGCACCGCCGCCAAGATGGGTATCCGCACCGTCGCAGTCTATTCGGACGCCGACCGTGACGCCATGCATGTGGCGCTTGCCGACGAGGCCATCGCCATTGGCGCAGCACCCGCGCGAGCCTCCTATCTCGACGGCGAAAAAATCATCGCCGCCGCAAAAGCCTGCGGCGCGCAGGCCATTCATCCGGGTTACGGTTTCCTTTCGGAAAATGCCGGCTTCGCCGAAGCCTGCGCCGCCGCCGATCTCGTATTCATTGGCCCGCGGGCAGCGGCAATCCGCGCCATGGGTGGAAAAAGCGAGGCAAAGGCGCTGATGGCAGAGGCCGGTGTTCCGGTCGTTCCCGGCTATCACGGTAAGGATCAGGCGCAGGAACGGCTGGGCAACGAAGCGGACGCCATAGGTTATCCCGTTCTGCTCAAGGCCTCGGCCGGCGGTGGCGGCAAGGGTATGCGTATCGTCCGGCAAAAGCGCGACTTCGCGGCGGAGCTTGCGGGCGCAAAACGCGAAGCGCTGGCCGCTTTCGGCAATGACCGCATGCTGATCGAAAAATATCTCGAGCGGCCGCGCCATGTGGAAGTGCAGGTCTTTGCCGATGGCCACGGCAATTGTGTTTCGCTTTTCGAGCGCGATTGCTCGATCCAGCGCCGGCACCAGAAGGTCATAGAGGAAGCCCCTGCCCCCGGCCTGCCCGATGCGCTTCGAAAGCGCATGTATGAAGCGGCGGTCGCCGCCGCCCGCGCCATCGATTATCGCGGCGCGGGAACGGTGGAATTCCTGCTCGACCCTTCCGGCGACTTCTATTTCATGGAAATGAATACGAGGCTTCAGGTCGAACATCCGGTGACGGAATATATTACCGGTCTCGACCTGGTCGAATGGCAGATCCGCGTCGCCAACGGAGAGGCCCTACCGGAAGACTGGACCGGACTCAGCATAAACGGCCATGCCATCGAGGCGCGGATTTACGCCGAAGACCCGGCGCATGATTTCCTGCCGTCGATCGGCACCATCAGCCATCTCGTTTTTCCCGATCAGGGCCTTCACGTCAGGATCGACAGTGGCATCCGCGCCGGCGACGCCATCACCGTGCATTACGATCCGATGATCGCCAAGCTGATCGTCTGGGACCGTGATCGCCCCTCGGCGGTACGACGTCTGCGGTTGGCGCTCGAAAATCTGGCGATCTGCGGCGTCACCAGCAATGCCGCCTTTCTGACGCGGCTTGCGGGACTGGCGGCCTTTGCGAACGCCGATCTCGACACCGGTTTCATCGCCCGTAACGAAGCGGCGCTGTTTGCTCCGGCAGCAACGGACGGGAACGAGGTAGCCATGGCCGCGCTTGGCCTGCTGCTTGCGCGGCAAAAAAACGGAAAGTCAAGTTCACAGGCCGATCCCCATAGCCCGTGGAACATGACGGCCGCCTTCCGCCTCAACGCGCCGGCAAGGGAAACGCTGTATTTCGTGTTTGACAACCAGCCGCTTGGCGTCGGCGTCACACATGAGGCGGACGGTTTTTCGCTGGAGATCGACGGACGGGCGATCCGCGCCCATGGCATCCTCTCGGATGACGGTAAATTCCGTGCGACCGTGGAAGACAGGAAAAGGCAGGGCTATTTCTTTGCAGAGGATGGCCGGTACACGCTTTTTCTGGATGGCGAACACTATCGTGTCAGCCAGCCGGATCCCGTCGATATCGCGGATTCCGCTCCCCATACCGGCGGTCTGGAAGCACCCATGCCCGGCGTCATCCGCGCCTTGCTGAGCAGCAACGGTGCTGCGGTTGAGGCCGGCGAAGCGCTTGTGGTGATGGAGGCGATGAAAATGGAGCACACGATCCGTGCACCGGCGAAAGGCACCGTCACGGCCATCAATTGCATTGAGGGCGATATGGTCGCGGCCGGTGCGGTGCTGGTGGATTTCGAGCCGGAGGGCGGCTGAGATGAGCTGGCCGCGAAAGGTAAAAATCGTCGAAGTGGGCGCGCGTGATGGCTTGCAGAACGAAAGCGCCGAGGTTCCAGCCGCCATCAAGATCGAGCTGATCGAACGGCTGGCCGCAGCCGGATTGGCGGCGGTGGAAGCGGGTGCTTTCGTCTCACCCAAAAAAGTGCCGCAAATGGCGGGTTCGAAAGAGGTGTTCCAGGGCCTCGAACGGCGACCCGGCACCGCCTATCCGGCGCTCGTTCCCAATATGAAAGGTTTCGAGGCCGCCCTTGATGCCGGCGTGACGGAAATCGCCGTTTTCGTCTCCGCATCCGAAGGGTTCAGCCAGCACAATATCGGCTGCTCGCGTGCGGAAAGCCTCGAGCGCCTGCGCGATGTCGCATCAGTCTCGGCTGGCCGGAATATCCTCATGCGCGGTTACGTCTCCTGCATAGCCGGTTGCCCCTATGACGGTACGGTTGCACCCGATGAGGTGGCGGCGATGGCCGAAGCGCTTATCGCTCTGGGCTGTTACGAAATCTCGCTCGGCGATACGATCGGCGTCGGCACGGCGGACCAGATTCGTAGTCTCATCAAGCGGGTGTCTGCCCGCATCCCGCGTGAAAAACTCGCCATGCATTTCCACGATACCTATGGGCAGGGCGTCGCCAATGTTCTGGCCTCGCTTGATGAAGGTATCTCTGTCTTCGACAGTTCGTTGGCCGGGCTGGGCGGTTGCCCCTTTGCGCCGGGCGCCAGCGGCAATGTCGCCACCGAAGATGTCGTTTATCTGCTGCAGGGGCTTGGCATTAAAACCGGTATCGACCTGATGGCGGTGGCGAAAACCGGAGACTGGATCAGCCGGCATCTCGGCAGACCGAATGCGGCCCGCGCCGGCAAGGCGCTGCTTGCGGCAAGACAGGAGGGTGACGCGCATGGCGGATGAGTTGCTGAGCGAAAGACGCAAGGACGTTCTCTGGCTGACGCTTAACCGGCCGGAGGTGCACAATGCCTTGAATGCCGCGATGACGGACGCCCTGACGACGGCCATCCGCGCGGCATCTGGCAACCACGCCCTGCGCGCCGTGGTGATAACGGCCGCGGGAGACCGCAGCTTCTGCTCCGGGGCCGATCTGAAGGAAAGCGCCGGCGGCATGTTCCTCTCGCGGGATGGAACCAACCCTATCGCCGATGTGATGCGTGCCATCGAGGGCTGCGACAGGCCCGTCATCGCCCGCATCAACGGCCGGGTTCTGGCCGGCGGGCTTGGCCTCGTCGCCGCCTGCGATCTCGCCTATGCCGCCGACAATGCCGAATTCGGCCTGCCGGAAGTCCGCGTCGGGCTTTTCCCGGCCATGGTGGCGGCGAAGCTTCTGGCAAAGATTCCCCTTAGCCAGCTTCAGGAAATGGCCTATCTCGGCGCTGCGATAAACGCCGCTGATGCGGAGCGCCTTGGCCTCGTCAATCGGGTCGTCCCGTCGGCCGAACTCGATGTCGTGGTCGAGGATGTTCTCGCACGGTTGCGGCAGAATGCGCCGGGCGCCATCGCGGCCGGAAAAGCGGCGTTGCTGAAAATGCGCGATATGCCCTCCAGCGAGCGGCTCGCCTTTGCCGAAAGCGTCATCGCCACGATCAGCGGCAGCACCGAGGCGCGGGAGGGGCGATTGGCCTTTGCCGAAAAAAGGAAACCGCTCTGGTTGGAGTGATCGCCGTCATCTGTTCGAGCACCGGTTTTCTTAAAAGCCGTCATAGGGTTAATCGATATAATCCCGGTGCGTCCGTTGACCCCGTTCGGCAAATCGAGTTCTATCCAGCACCTTTCGCCGGGCGGTGATCGGGGAAGCCGGAGGAGACCCATGCAGCTTGTAAAAACCGTCGCCGAATTGCGGGATGCCACCGCCGCTTTTCGCCGTGCGGGCAAAACCATCGGCTTCGTGCCGACCATGGGCTTTCTCCATATCGGCCATCTGACGCTTGTTGCCCAATCCAAGGCGGAAAACGATGTGACGGTGGTTTCGATCTTCGTTAACCCATTGCAATTCGGTGCGAATGAGGATCTGGCCCGTTACCCCCGCGATCTCGCCCGCGACAGCGCATTGCTGGAAGAGGCGGGCATCGACATTCTTTTCGCACCGGAAGTCTCCGAGATGTATCCGCGCCCAATGCAGACCGTCGTGGACGTGCCCGAACTGGGCAGCCAGTTGGAAGGCGCGGTGCGGCCGGGGCATTTCGCCGGTGTGGCAACGGTGGTGACCAAGCTTTTTAACCTCGTCCAGCCGGATGCCGCCTATTTCGGCGAGAAGGATTATCAGCAGGTAACGCTGATCCGCCGCATGGTCGAGGACCTTGCCCAGCCGGTCAGGGTCGTTCCCGTCGCCACCGTGCGCGAGGCGGATGGGCTGGCCTGCTCCTCGCGTAACGTCTATCTGAGCCAAGCGGAACGCGCCGCCGCCGTGATCGTGCCGCGCGCGCTGGACGAAGCGGAACGGCTTTATGGCGAGGGCTTCGACGACCCCGCCGCATTCGAGGCGGCCATAGAAAAATTCATCGCCGCCGAGCCGCTGGCCTCACCGGAAGTCGTCGCGGTGCGTGATCCTGATACGCTCGCCCCCGTTGCTTCATTGCAGGCGGGACCGGTGCTGGTGGCGCTGTTCGTGCGCCTCGGCAGCACGAGGCTCCTCGACAACCGCGTCATCGGGCGCGACAGGATCAATCAACGGGAGGCGGCCGAATGAGCGCCCATGGAAAACACAAGCGGCTGACGACGGCCTCCATCCGGCAGATGAAAGGCGGGGCGCGCATCGTCTGCCTCACCGCCTATACCACGCCGATTGCCCGCCTTCTCGATCCGCATTGCGATCTGCTCCTGGTCGGCGATTCCCTCGGCATGGTGCTTTACGGAATGGATACGACCGTCGGCGTCACGCTGGATATGATGATCGCCCATGGCCGCGCCGTCATGCGCAGCGTCGAACATGCCTGCGTCATCGTCGATCTTCCCTTCGGAACCTATCAGGAATCCAAGGAACAGGCGTTCCGCAATGCCGTGCGGCTGATGCAGGAAACCGGCTGCGATGGCGTGAAGCTGGAAGGCGGCGAGGAAATGGCGGAGACCATCGCCTTTCTGGTGGCGCGCGGCATTCCGGTATTCGGCCATGTCGGGCTGATGCCGCAGCTGGTGCACACCGCCGGCGGCTTCCGTTCGCTCGGGCATTCGGATGCGGAAACGCAGAATATCTGGCGCGATGCGATTGCGGTGGATCAGGCGGGCGCCTTCGCCATCGTCGTGGAAGGCACGGTCGAGCCGCTCGCCCGCGAACTGACCGAAAAACTCGCAGCGCCCACGGTTGGCATCGGCGCATCGCCGGCCTGCGATGGGCAGGTGCTCGTTTCCGACGACATGCTTGGCCTTTTCACCGATTTCAAGCCGAAATTCGTCAAGCGTTTCGCCGATCTTGGCCCGACGGTCTCCGAAGCAGCGGCGGCCTACGCCGATGAAGTTCGCTCGGGGGCGTTTCCCGGGCCTGAACATACATTTCAGGTACGCCGGCAATCGCCTTCGGGGAAGTAATGAAGGCGCGCAGCGAGCGGGCGCTCGTGACTAACACCTTCACCTTCGTCATACTCGGGCCTGTCCCGAGCATCTGCTGCGTATCGATTCTATGCGACGCTGGCAGATCCTCGGCACAAGGCCGAGGATGACGTCGAGATAGTGTGTAGTCAGCCTCGGCTTCCCTCCTAATTCCAGCGACACCGGATCTACACAATCCCGCCGCTGCCGCCAACCGAAGCCGGGCGCTTCGCCGCAACATGGCTGCGATAGCCGCTCGCACGATAGGTCGCGACCGGATCGATAGCGCCGCCCGCCAATTGCCGCGCCTGGGCAAGAATCGGTTCGACATCGGTGCGATAGGCCCGCTTCAGCATATCGGAAGCCATCAGCGCATCATTGTCCTGCTGAAAGCCGTCGAGAGCCGCGCGATCCACCAGCAGCGCCTGCGCATAGGCGCGGCGGATTTCGTTGGCGCTGGAGATCAGGCTTTCGATCGGGTCCGTCACATTGTGCGACTGGTCGATCATATGGGCGGGATGGAAACCCTTCACGCCGCGATACTCGGCATCCACCAGCTCGTTGAAAACGAGGAACAGGCGGTATGGCTCGATTGAACCGGCATCCAGATCGTCATCGCCATATTTGCTGTCATTGAAGTGGAAACCGCCGAGCTTGCCGAACTGGATGAGCCGGGCGACGATCATCTCGATATTGGTGTTCGGCGCATGGTGGCCGAGATCGACGAGGCAGAAGGCCTTTTCGCCGAGCGTATTGGCGATGAGGTAATTGGTGCCCCAGTCCTGCACGACGGTCGAATAGAAGGCCGGCTCGTACATCTTGTGTTCGGAAAAGATGCGCCAGTCATCCGGCAACGCCTTGTAGATATCGGCCATGGCGGCGAGATAGCGCTCGAAACTTCTGGTGAAATTGCTCTGGCCGGGAAAGTTCGAGCCATCACCCACCCACACCGTCAGCGCTTTTGAGCCGATGGCATTGCCGATCTCGATACATTCGATGTTGTGCTCGACGGCCTGCCGGCGCGTGGCGGCGTCCGTGTGGCTGAGCGAACCGTATTTGTAGGAATGGCTCTGGCCGGGCGCATCCGAAAACGTGTTGGAATTCATGGCGTCGAAGCCGAGACCCAGCGCATCGGCATGGGCTTTCAATCGCTTCGGGTCTTCCTTGTCCCACGGAATATGCAGGGAGACATTAGGGGTGGCGCGTGTCAGCTGGTTGATGACGGCGCAATCGTCCAGCTTGTCGAAAATGCCGCGCGGCTCACCCGTGCCGGGAAACCGGGCAAAGCGGGTGCCGCCGGTGCCAACGCCCCAGGAGGGCACCGCGACGAAAAATTCCGCGACCTTGGCCGTGACGGCCTCGATATCGATATTGCGGCGCGCAAGCTGGTTGCCCAGCGCCTGATAGTCGTCCTTCAGCGCCGCGGCGCGTTTGTCGTTTTCGGCCGCGATCACATCGGCGGCGATTTTCGTCTCAGTCATCTTTTCCTCCCGGGCAATGAACACAACAGGTGCTTCGGCCCGCGACGCCACCACCTCCGTCATTCCGGCTCAAGGCCGGAATGACGGAGGTGGGACTTTCGCCACTTCTCAAAGCATCCTGTCTTTTTATATGTCGGTATCCACCGACACCCTACCGTGTAAAACTCTGCGCATTACCGGCATCGACATTGATGATGTTGCCGGTCGACTTGGCGGAGGCGTCGGACGCCAGGAAGTAGATCGCCTCGGCGATATCTTCCGGGAAGACATTGAGCTTCAGCATCGAACGCTTGCGGTAATGTTCCTCGAGATCGGTCACCTCGATCTTGGAAGAGGCCGCGCGCTGCTCACGCCACTCGCCGCTCCAGATTTTCGAACCGCGCAGCACGGCATCGGGATTGACGGTATTGACACGAATGCCCGCTTCCGCCCCTTCGAGCGCGAGGCAACGGGCCAGATGAATTTCCGCCGCCTTGGCCGTGCAATAGGCGGACGCATTGGGCGAGGAAGCGAGACCGTTTTTCGAGGCGACGAAAACCACGTTGCCTCCAAGATTCTGACGCCGCAGCAACCGGAACGCTTCCCGCGAGACAAGGAAATAGCCGGTGGCGAGAATGTCGATATTCTTGCTCCACATGGCAAGCGTCGTGTCTTCCACCGGCGCGGAGGAAGCGATACCGGCATTGGAAACGAGGATATCCACGCCGCCGAATTCCACGCTCGCTTCCGCAAAGGCCGCAATGACGGCATCCTCTTTCGTCACATCCAGCTTCACGCTGCGCACCGCGTCAGTGCTGTAACGCTTGACGAAATCGCCCTTGGCGGCTTCCAGCGCCGCCTCGTCAATATCCGCCAGCACAACGCAGGCGCCCTCGCCCGCTAGCCGTTCCGCCGTCGCCCGGCCAATGCCGCCAGCACCGCCAGTGACGAATGCCACGCGGCCGGCAAGGCTCTTCGGCTTCGGCATGCGCTGAAGCTTTGCTTCTTCCAGCAGCCAATATTCGATATCGAAGGCTTCCTGCTCCGGCAGGCCCTGATATTCGGACACGGTGGAAGCACCGCGCATGACGTTGATGGCGTTGACGTAAAATTCACCTGCGATGCGGGCCGTGGCCTTGTCCTTGGCGAAGGACAACATACCGACGCCGGGGATCAGGAAAATCACCGGATTCGGATCGCGCATCTTCGGCGAATTGTCGTGGCGGCAGGCCTCGTAGTAGCGGGTATAATCGGCACGGTAAGCTTCAAGCGCCTTGTCGAGACCGGCCGTCAGCGCATCCACATCGGGATTGGCCGTATCGAGATCGAGGATCAGCGGGCGGATTTTGGTGCGCAGGAAGTGATCCGGGCAGGATGTGCCGAGATGTCCGAGCGGCTTCAGGTCTTTCGAGTTGACGAATTCGAGAACCGCGTCCTGATCGTCGAAATGGCCGAGCTTGCGTTCCTCGCGGCCGATGCGGCCACGGATTTCCGGCATCAGTCGGGCGGCGATGGCGCGGCGTTCGGCAACCGGCAGGCTCTTCGCCACCGCGCCGCCAAAAATCGTCTTGCCTTCGGTCTTGGCCGCAAACCATTCGATCGCCTTGTTGATGATGGCGAGCGTCAGCTCGTAACACGCCTTGGCGTCGTTATCCCAGGTGAACAGGCCGTGGCTTTCCAGCACGACGCCCTTGGCCTTCGGGTTGGCCTTGACGAAAGCTTCGAGATCGAGACCGAGTTGGAAACCGGGGCGACGCCAGGGCAGCCAGCCGATATCGTCACCGAATATCTGCTGCGCCAGCTCTTTCGAATTCTTCGAAGCGGCAATGGCGATGATTGCATCGGGATGCATATGGTCGACATGATCGTAAGGCACGAAACCGTGCAGCGGCGTATCGATGGAAGCCGCGCGCGGATTGAGGTTGAAGGTACAATGCGGCAGGAAACCGACCATGCGGTCTTCATCCGCAACGCCCTTGTAAATGCCCTTCAGCGCTTCCAGCTTGTCGAGATAAAGCGTCGCAAAACCATCGAGCTTGATGGTGCCGACATCGCCGCCGGAGCCCTTCACCCACATGACGCGGACCTTCTCGCCCGTCAGCGGATCGGTCTCAAGCACCTTTGCGGATGTGTTGCCACCGCCATAATTGGTGATGCGCTTGTCGGCACCGAGCAGATTGGAGCGATAAAGCAGCTTGCCCGGCTCATCGAGCGTTTTGGCATAGGCATCATCCCAACGGCTTTCGAGAAGGCGGGATTTTCCCGTCATGTCTTCCTCCCAATATCTGTGTGCATTCGCGGAGCCGATACCGGCCCGCCTCCTTTGATGGCAGATATCGCGCATCCAAAAGCATAATGTCAATCAAAAACGATCATAAATTTTCATGTTGCAGCGCGATATTGATTAATTTGATCGTTCTTGATTGACAACGTAAAGAGATTGCGAATAATCACGATCAGGAGGACCCCATGCACGAACGCGAACGCCATCGCATCATCTTGAGCGCCACACAGGAAAAAGCTGTCGTGACGGTGCAGGATATTGCCGAACTGACGGATGCGTCGGAAGCGACGATCCGCCGGGATATCGCCTCGCTGCATGTTCAGGGCAAATTGCGCCGCGTGCGCGGCGGGGCCGAAGCGGTGCATCCGCCGCAGCTCGGCAATCTGGCCGCCCGGCCGTTCCGGGTGTCCGAATCGGTCAACATCGACAAGAAACGCGCAATTGCGCGCAAGGCGGTCGATCTGTGCCACGATGGCGATGCGATCATCCTGAATGGCGGCACGACGACATTCCAGATGGTGCACTACATGGCGGCGCGCCGCCTGCAAGTCATGACCAATTCTTTCGCCATCGCCGAGCACCTGGTCAAACATTCCAAATGCAATGTCAGCGTGCCGGGCGGCGCAATCTATCGCGACCAGAGCCTTATCCTGTCGCCTTTTGAGAATGATGCGATCCGCAATTTTTATGCGCGGCGGATTTTTCTCGGTGCGCAGGGCGTGGGCGCGCTCGGCATCATGGAATCCGACGCGCTGGTTATCCAGAGCGAGCAGAAGCTGATGCGGCAGGCGGAAGAGCTGATCGTGATGGTCGATTCTTCGAAATTCAGAAAGCGATCCAGCCTCATTTTATGCCCGCTCGAAAATGTCTCGACCATCATTACCGATGACGGGATTTCCGACGAGGCGGCGAGGATGGTGGAAGATGCCGGCGTCGAACTACTGGTCGTCGGCGCGGTGAGGGATGGCAAGACAGCCGCCCCACCGGATGAAGAGGATTCTTCTTCGGTCGCCTGAGGAGCACCGGAGGGAGGAAAAAGGTTCAAAACGGGAGGAAAAGGGACATGAAACTTACACGCAGAACATTGACGAGCGCTCTGGCGCTTGGCGCGGCGCTCTCCGTCGCAGGGCTGGGCAGCGTTGCCCAGGCCGCCGATGTGAAGATCGCACTGGTGGTCAAATCGCTCGGCAACGGCTTTTTCGAAGCCGCCAACAAGGGCGCGCAGGAGGCCGCAAAGGACCTCGGCGGCGTCGAGATCATCTATACCGGCCCGACCAGCACCACGGCGGAAGGCCAGATCGAAGTCATCAATTCGCTGATCGCGCAGGGCGTCGATGCCATCGCCATTTCCGCCAATGACCCGGATGCCGTGGTTCCGGCGCTGAAAAAGGCAGCCCAGCGCGGCATCAAGGTCATCTCCTGGGATTCCGGTGTTGCGCCGGAAGGTCGCATACTCCAGCTCAACCCCTCCTCCAACGCGCTGATAGGCAAGATGTGCCTGCAGCTCGCCGCATCGCATCTGGAAGGCGGCAAGGGCGATTTCGCCATTCTTTCGGCTACCACCACCTCCACGAACCAGAATATCTGGATCGACGAGATGAAAAAGCAGCTGAAGGATTTCCCAGGCCTCAACCTCGTCACCACGGTCTACGGCGACGATCTGGCCGACAAGAGCTACCGCGAAGCGCAGGGCCTGCTCTCCTCGCAGCCGAATGTGAAGGTCATCGTCGCGCCGACGACAGTTGGCGTTCTCGCCGCCTCGCAGGCGGTGAAGGATGCGGGCAAGATCGGTCAGGTCTATGTGACCGGCCTTGGCCTGCCGTCTGAAATGGCCGGCGCCATCAAGTCGGGCGCCACCAAGGAATTCGCCATCTGGAACCCGATCGACCTCGGTTACTCCGCCACCCAGATCGCCTATCGCCTGGTGAAGGGCGAAACCGATGGCAAGCCGGGTTCGGAAATCGAAGCCGGTCGTATGGGTAAGATCAAGGTTGGCGAAAACAGCGAAGCGGCGATGGCTGATCCGTTCATCTATGACGCGAAGAATATCGATCAGTTCTCGAAAATTTTCTGATCTAGAGAAGTGACGGCAGTGTGCGGAGGGCACCCCCCTCTGCCCTGCCGGGCATCTCCCCCTCAAGGGGGGAGATCAGCCAGATTATAACACTCGCTCACTCTCAACTTTAGTGATGGCCTCAACGGTGCCGCATATCGATCTCCCCCCTTGAGGGGGAGATGCCCGGCAGGGCAGAGGGGGGTGCCCTTCACCGCTTCAATCAAACTGACCGGTAAGACGGATGATGCGTATCGAAACGAAAATTTTAGATGTCGTCGAGGCTTCAAATTCAACGCCCATTCTGGAAATGCGCGGCATCAGCCAGATATTCCCCGGCGTCAAAGCGCTGGATGGCGTCGATATCGCGCTTTACCCCGGCAAGGTCACCGCGCTGATCGGCGAGAACGGTGCTGGTAAATCCACGCTCGTCAAAATCCTCACGGGCATCTATCGCCCCAACGAAGGCGAAATCCTTCTCGATGGTCAGCCCGTCCATTTTCACAGCGCACAGGACGCCATCGACGCCGGCGTGACCGCCATTCATCAGGAAACCGTGCTGTTCGACGAGCTCTCCGTCGGCGAAAACATCTTCCTCGGCCATGCGCCGAAGGGTCGTTTCGGCCTGATCGACTGGAAGACCATCAACACGCGCGCCAGAACCCTGCTGGAACAACTCGAAAGCACCATCGATCCGACGATCCGCCTGAAGGACTTGTCCATCGCCCAGCGCCATCTCGTCGCCATCGCCCGCGCGCTGTCGGTCGAGGCGCGCATCGTCATCATGGACGAACCGACGGCCGCCCTTTCTCGCAAGGAAATCGATGATCTCTTTCGCATCGTCGAAAACCTCAAGCGGCAGGGCAAGGCGATCCTCTTCATCAGCCACAAGTTCGACGAGGTCTATGAGATCGCCGAGAACTATGCCGTGTTCCGCGACGGCAGGATGGTTGGAGCGGGCAATCTTGCGGCCACGCCGCAGGACGAAATCGTGCGGCTGATGGTTGGCCGCGACGTGACGAACGCCTTTCCCAAGCAGGCCGTCACCCTTGGTCCGACGGTTCTTTCGGTGCGTGATTATTCGCATCAGACGGAATTCCGCGATATTTCGCTCGAACTGCGCAAGGGCGAGATTCTCGGCCTTTACGGGCTGATCGGCGCGGGGCGCTCCGAACTCTGCCAGTCGCTGTTCGGCATCACCCGCCCGGCTTCAGGGCAGGTATCGCTGGAAGGCCAGCCGCTTTCCATCCGCTCACCGGAAGACGCGATCCGTGCCGGTATCGTTTATGTGCCGGAAGAGCGCGGCCGCCACGGGCTGGCGCTGGATATGCCGATCTACCAGAACATGTCGCTGCCATCGCTCACGCGCACCTCGCGCAAGGGGTTTCTGGCCGCCGCCAATGAATTCGCGCTGGCGCGCAAATATGCCTCGCGGCTCGATCTGCGCGCGGCCGCCCTTTCGGTGCCGGTCGGCACGCTTTCAGGCGGCAACCAGCAGAAGGTGGTGATCGGCAAGTGGCTCGCCACCCAGCCGAAGGTCATCATTCTCGATGAACCCACCAAGGGCATCGATATCGGCTCCAAGGCCGCCGTGCATGGTTTCATCAGCGAGCTTGCCGCCGAGGGGCTCTCCATCATCATGATTTCATCCGAACTTCCCGAAATTCTCGGCATGTCCGACCGCGCCATCGTCATGCGCGAAGGCCTGATGGCGGGCCAGTTCGAACGCGCCGATTTTTCTCCGGAAAAGCTGGTGCGCGCCGCCACCGGCAATGCCTGAGAGGGGCAACCACATGCAACGTCTACTTAAAAATCGCGAATGGCTGCTGGCGGGCATCATCCTCATCATGATCGCCGGTTTTGCGCTGCGCGCGCCCGGTTTCAGCCGACCCGGCAATCTCGTCAATATCTTCAACGATACCTCCATCCTCATCATTCTGGCGCTCGGCCAGATGGCGGTCATTCTCACCAAATCCATCGATCTTTCGGTTGCCGCCAATCTCGCCTTCACCGGCATGGCGGTGGCGATGACCAATGCCGCCTTTCCGGGCATTCCCCTGCCGCTTCTCATCGTCATGGCGGTCGGCATCGGCGCATTTCTCGGCTCGCTCAATGGCGTACTGGTCTGGTGGCTCGGCATTCCGCCGATCGTCGTCACACTCGGCACGCTCACCATCTATCGCGGCATGGCTTTCGTTCTGTCCGGCGGCGGCTGGGTGAATGCGCATCAGCTTTCGCCGACCTTCCTCAACGTGCCGCGCACCATGATCCTCGGCATGCCGGTTCTTTCATGGGTCGCCATCCTCATCATCGCCGGCGCTTGGCTGGTTCTCAGCCGCACCTCCTTCGGCCGCTCGGCCTATGCGTCGGGCGGTAATCCGAGTGCCGCCGTCTATGCAGGCATCGATGTCGGCCGCACGCGCTTCTTCGCCTTCGTGCTGTCAGGCGCACTTGCCGGTCTCGCCAGCTATCTCTGGGTATCGCGTTATGCGGTTGCCTATGTCGATATCGCCGCTGGTTTCGAGTTGGACAGCGTGGCGGCGAATGTGATCGGCGGCATCTCGATTGCCGGCGGCATCGGCTCGGTGGCGGGTGCGGTGCTCGGCGCGCTGTTCCTCGGCGTCATCAAGAACGCCCTGCCCGTCATCGGCATCTCGCCCTTCGCGCAGATGGCGATTTCCGGCGTGGTCATCGTGCTCGCCGTCGTCTTCAACGCCCGTGCCGAAGCTCGAAAAGGCCGTATCATCCTGCGTGACCGCGCAGCAAGCGATCAGGCCAGGGAGGCCGCAGCATGAGCACGACGCCTCAACCAGCACAGAACCCGCGCATCATTCCAGACAAGCTCGGCACGCCGCTGCGCCGCATCATGGCCAGCTGGGAAGTGCTGCTGCTCGGCGTTGCGATCCTCATCTTCATCGCCAATTCGCTGGCCTCGCCCTATTTCCTCAATGCGTGGAACCTGTCGGATGCGACCTTCAATTTCACGGAAAAGGCGATCATCGCCTTCGCCATGGCGCTGCTGATCATCGCCGGTGAAATCGATCTTTCCGTCGCCGCCATCATCGCGCTCGCCTCCACCGCCATGGGCGCTGCAGTGCAGATGGGGGTCGGCACGCCCGGCCTCGTCGCCATCGGCATCGGCACCGGGCTTTTGTGCGGGGCCTTCAACGGTTTTCTGGTCGCAGGGCTGAAGCTGCCCTCCATCGTCGTCACCATCGGCACGATGAGCCTGTTTCGCGGCATTTCCTACATGGTGCTGGGCGATCAGGCCTATGGCAAATATCCCGCCGATTTTGCCTATTTCGGTCAGGGTTACGTTTTCTGGGTGATTTCTTTCGAATTCGTGCTGTTCATCGCCATGGCCGTCCTCTTCGCCGTTCTGCTGCACGCCACCAATTTCGGCCGGCAGGTCTATGTGATCGGCAATAACCCCTTCGCCGCCCGTTTCTCGGGCATTCCGGTGGAGCGGGTGAAGTTCATCCTGTTCCTGCTCACTGGCCTGATGAGCGGCATCGCTGCCGTCTGCCTCACGTCGCGGTTGGGCTCCACGCGCCCGTCCATCGCTCAAGGGTGGGAGCTTGAGGTGGTGACAATGGTAGTGCTGGGCGGTGTCTCCATCCTCGGCGGCTCCGGCACCATCGCAGGCGTTGTCATCGCCGCTTTCGTCATGGGCCTCGTCACCTTCGGGCTCGGTCTTCTGAATGTGCCTGGTATCGTCATGTCGATCTTCGTCGGTCTGCTGCTCATCGTCACCATCGCCATCCCCATCGTCGTCCGTCGCCTTCGGGCCATGAGAAGTTAAGCCATGCCGGAACTTGAAAAACACGCCTTCAAGATGAAACTCTTTGCCGGAAAAGAGGCCGAATATAAAAAGCGCCATGACGAAATATGGCCGGAACTGGTGGCGCTACTGCGCGAGGCGGGTGTGAGCGATTACTCCATTCATCTCGACCCGGAAACCAACATCCTGTTCGGGCTGCTGACGCGCCCGAAGAACCACGGCATGGCGGCACTGCCCGACCATCCAGTGATGAAGAAGTGGTGGGCGCATATGGCCGATATCATGGAGAGCAATCCCGATAATTCGCCAGTCGCAAAAGATCTTGTGACGGTGTTCCATCTGCCATGAGCGAGAGCATCAAACCGGGCCGCGTCGCGGTCATCGATATCGGCAAGACCAATGCCAAGGTCGTCGTCATCGACACCGGCAGCGGCGAAGAGATTGCCGCTGAGAAACAGGCGAACCCCGTCCTTCGCGATGGAATTTACCCGCATTACGATGTGGAAATGCTCTGGCGCTTCATTCTCTCCGCGCTTCAGCGTTTCGGCCAAAAGCCCGGTTTCGATGCGATTACCATCACCACCCATGGCGCTTCGGCAGCACTTCTCAATGGAAACGGCGATCTCGCCATGCCGGTGCTCGATTATGAACACGGCTATCCCACAGCCATTGAGGCAGCCTATCGCGGCATCAGGCCCGATTTTGCCGAGACCGGCTCACCGCAGCTTCCCGTCGGGCTGAACCTTGGCGCGCAAATCCATTTCCAGAAAACGGCCTTTCCGGACGACTTCTCCAGAGTTCGCAGCATCGTCACCTATGCGCAATATTGGGCGGGGCGACTGACGGGCATTCAGGCCACGGAAACGACCTCGCTCGGCTGCCATACGGATCTCTGGAACCCACGCCGGAGAAGTTTCTCCTCACTCGTCGCGCGTCTCGACATCGAACAATTGATGGCGCCGGTTCGCTCCGCTTTCGATGTGTTGGGAACAATTCGCCCGTCGCTGGCGCTGGAAACCGGTCTTTCACCGCATATGCCGGTCTATTGTGGCATCCACGATTCCAACGCATCGCTCCTGCCGCATCTTCTGCGCCGGGACGGTGATTTTTCGGTCGTCTCCACCGGCACCTGGGTGGTGAATTTCGCCATCGGCGGCGCGGCGGGTTCGCTCGATCCCACCCGTGACACACTCCTGAATGTCGATGCTTTCGGCCGTCCCGTTCCCTCCTCCCGTTTCATGGGCGGCAGGGAATATGAAATGCTGGCGCAGCAATTCGGGGCGGCGGAAGACGAAGCGATAGACGCGGCCCTCGGCGGTGTGGTTGCCAGGGGCATGATGCTGCTGCCGAGCGTCGTCAGCGGCTCCGGCCCATTTCCGGACAAGGCGGCGCGCTGGATTGGCGATGAAAATGCCACGGCCGCGGAACGGCACGCAGCGGCGGCGCTTTATCTTGCCCTGATGACGGAATGCAGCCTCTTGCTCATCGGGCGGAAAGGTCCGATCCTTGTGGAAGGCCCCTTCGCCAGCAACACCCTTTATCTGAAGGCGCTGGCCGGCTTTGCAGAGACCGAAGTAACGGCGGTCGAAGGGTCCACGGGCACCAGCGCCGGTGCGGCCCTGCTCACCGGCATCAAGCCGCTTGCCGGTCGCGAGCGCCATTTCACGCCGCACGACATTCCCGGTCTTGCTTCTTACCGCAATGCCTGGCGAGCCCGTCTGGCCTGATGCGAAACGCAAAATGCGGCCGAATGGTCGGCCGCATTATGATTTTGCAGAAGGATCAGCCCTTGATGAAGGCCAGAAGATCGGCGTTCAGCACATCGGCATTGACGGTGAGCATACCGTGCGAGAAGCCGGGATAGGTCTTCAGCGTGCCATTTTTCAAAAGCTTCACCGATTTCAGCGCAGAGTCGGCAATCGGCACGATCTGGTCGTCTTCACCATGCAGCACCAGCGTCGGAACGCTGATATTCTTCAGGTCTTCGGTCTGGTCGGTTTCCGAGAAGGCCTTGATGCCATCGTAATGGGCCTTTGCGCCGCCCATCATGCCCTGCCGCCACCAGTTCTGGATAACGCCTTCATGAACGGTCGCGCCATCGCGGTTGAAGCCGTAGAAGGGACCGGCCGGTACATCGCGGAAGAATTGCGCGCGGTTTGCAGCGAGCGACGAGCGGAAGCCGTCAAAAACCTCCATCGGCAGACCTTCCGGATTGGCCGCGGTCTTGAGCATCAGCGGCGGCACGGCGGAAACGAGAACCGCCTTGGCGACACGGCCGGCGGGTTCGCCATGTTTTGCGACATAACGGGCGACTTCGCCGCCACCGGTGGAATGGCCGATATGGACGGCGTTCTTTAGATCGAGGGCCTCAACGACAGCAAAGGCGTCGGCGGCGTAGTGATCCATGTCATGACCGTCGGCAACCTGGGCGGAACGGCCATGACCACGGCGGTCATGGGCGACGACGCGAAAACCCTTGGAAACGAAGAACAGCATCTGCGCATCCCAGTCATCGGACGAGAGCGGCCAGCCATGGTGGAACATGATCGGCTGGGCATCCTTCGGGCCCCAGTCCTTGTAGAAGATTTCGGTTCCGTCTGTCGTCTTAACAAAGCCCATGATCGTTACTCCTTCGGTTGCGTTGGCATCTCCGGCGCAGCCTGTTGTGCGCCGGTTTGATGGAGGGATGATGACGCAGGATAACGGTTGCAACAATTGCAACAATAATTGGGAATGAATTGCTGTTTATGAAATTATCTTCTCGACCCGCATACCATTGCGGCACACGTGCCGACCCGCTCCGCGCCCTCATACAAGTGTGAGAACGGGGATGACCGGCGGAGGGTTCCGTGAATTCGACGCGGCCTCAGTCCACCTCGGGATCGTATTCTCTCGGGCTCTCGTCCTTCGAGAACAGGACACAGGGCCCGCGTGAACCGCGCGGATCATAGGCATATCCCTTGGCGGTCAGCGCCTGCATGATATCGCGAACCCCGGCGAGACCGTAAAGATGGTCATGCAGTTCCACGAATATCCGCTCCACGCCGGTCAGATCGGCCCTGCCGAGCAGATCGCGTTCCGCACCCTCGATATCCATCACGAGCGCGGTGATGCCCCGGCTGGCGATAAATTCATCGATATTGGCGGAGGAAATTTCGATGCGTTTTTCATAAGGGCCCTGATTTTCGTCCATGGACGACATCCAGAGATCCCTGCGCACGTAAAAAGGATAGGAGCTCGGCTCATCGGCGGTGAGAAGTCCCTGCGAAAACACGACATTGCCGCGGCAATTGGCCTTGATTACCCGCTCTGCCAGCGCCGCGGTGGAGGGGTTGGCCTCGAAGGCCCAGACGGAAACATCCTCGATGCCGGCGATGATCGAGGTGATGATCCCGATACCGGAGCCCAGCTCCAGCACCCGATCGCCGGGCTTGATGGCTTTCAGGACGCTGCGGGCCTCTTTCGCCTCATAGCTGCCGTCGGTCAGCGCCTGCCAGATGGCCGGCGACACCTCATCGGAAGAGAGGGGAAGGGCAACTCCATGAACGTCCAGTATTTCCATGTCTCAAGCCTTTTCGCAAAACCCGGCCGCTTTGTCGCAATGATCCCATATCGACCGGGAATGCTCTACAGCATCGTTGCGGCAACCGGTATCGGTTTTCGCAAGCAACGCTATGACGTGGTAAAAATTCAAGATACGACCGCCGCCAAAAACAGGCGCGTGTCAGACGGAACTCCAGGCCACAAGCTCCTTGGCCGGCAACGGTCTGCTGATCAGATATCCCTGAACCTGATCGCAGCCGAGACGCCTGACGCATTCATATTGCTCTTCCGTCTCGATACCTTCCGCAATCGTCGTCATCCGCAGACTGCGGCCGACGCCGACCACGAATTCCACGATCGCCAGCGCGTCGCGGTCGCTGGTGATATCGCGCAGGAACGAGCGGTCGATCTTGATCTTGTCGAAAGGCACGCCGCGCAAATTGGCGAGCGACGAATAACCTGTCCCGAAATCATCCATGGCGATCTGAATGCCGACGGCCTTCAGGCGCGCAGCGTGTTGATCGTCTGGTCGCTCTTGTTGAGCAGGATAGATTCGGTGATTTCAAGCTCGAGCCGGCTGGGTTCCAGCCCGCTTTTCTCAAGCGCGCCCATGACGTTCTGGATGAGACTGGTGCTGTGGAACTGAACCGGCGACAGATTGACCGCCACCTTCATGTCCTCGTCCCAGCCCATCGCCTCGCGGCAGGCGGTCTCCATCACCCATTTTCCGAGCGAATGGATGAGACCGGTTCTTTCCGCGACGGGAATGAACACGCTGGGCGGCACATCGCCCCGCACCGGATGTTTCCAGCGCAGCAGCGCCTCGAAGCCGCAAAGCTTGCGTGTCTGCGTCGCCACCTGCGGCTGGTAATAGACTTCCATCTCGTCGTTCTGCAATGCGGTCTGCAGGTCGGCCTCGAAGGATTTCTTCTCGGTCAGCTGCTTCTGCATGCGGACCTTGAAAACGCTCGCCCGGCCGGGGCCGATGGCTTTCGCCTCGTAAAGCGCCAGATCCGCGCGCTTGAACAATTCATCCGCGTCGACGGCGCCGTGCGATATGGCGATGCCGATGCAGGTGCCGATTTTGACCTCCTGCTCGCCCAGCTGGTAGGTGCGGCTGATCTGGTCGATGAGCTTGGTGGCGAGGCGGCGGGCGGCATCCTCGTTCAGATCATCGGAGACGACGGCAAATTCGTCACCGCCCAGACGGCAGACCATGTCATAATCGCCGCCGATGCCCGAGAGACGCTGCGCCACGGCCTGAAGCAGCGCATCGCCGGCATCGTGGCCGAGCGTGTCGTTGACGTCCTTGAATCCGTCGAGATCGAGCAGGAGAATAGCCGTCGTTCCCGTCCCGCCGAAGGATCGGCGCAACCTTTCGATCAGTTCCTGCCGGAACAGCGCGCGGTTCGGCAGTCCCGTCAGCGCGTCATGATAGGCGTCGTGTTCGAGCCGGACGTTCTTCGCCTGCAATTCCAGCGTCGCGGCACGCAGATCGTCCGTCAGGCCGCGCATGCTTTTCTGCGCACGGTTCAGGAGATCGTTCTGGCGAAGCAGCAATATGACAAGCGCAATACCGCACAGGATGAGGCCGCCCGCCAGCGCGGTATAGACGATATGCAGCTTGCGCACATCCTCATGGGCCGTATCGATCAGATTGACGTCATAAGCGACGGAAGACGAGGCAAGCGTCGTCATCGGCGCATCAAGCGCGCTCATCGTCGCCAGCAGATCCGGAACCTCGGCCGGATTGAGGTTGTTCACCTGCTGCTCCAGACGGGCCAGAACAGCATCGAGGCGGGTTACGAGATCCCGCCACTGCTGTTTTTCATTGATGAAGGCCCCGAGATTGCCCTGCTTCAAAAGCTCAAGCCGGCTCAGCATGATGTCCAGGCGCAGTTGCAGCTCATCCCGGTCGATCTTGCCGGGATTGAGCGCGAACACGGCCAGCTTGTTCTGGAGGCGCAGATATTCGGCTACGGTCTGGCTGACGGCCCAGGAATCATTGTAGCGGGCGAATTTCTGCAGAGCGGTCTGCCGCTCGGCAATGACGAAAGCGATATAGCCCGTTGCCAGGACGAAGCAACAGATGATCACCGCCACAAGTTTTCGCAAACGGCACCTTTATTCCACTATCAGTTTGGCAACTTGCCATGCGGACCGCGAATAATAGGTCTGCTTCTGCAGTTCCGGATCGCTGTCATAGGGATAGATGACGAACAACGGGCCTTTTTCGCGAACTGTCATGTAATTGCCATCCAGCTTGATCGCCAGAATAACGTTAAATTTCTTAAAATCTTCAATCGGTATCGTGCTGACATAATCGTTGAGAGCGACTGCCGTGACGCTGGTGCCCTTTGCGCCGACGACATCCATCAATTTTGCCAGCGAAACACCATCGAAACGGACGCGGCCATCATGCCAGGGCGTCGTCGTCTCCACCGTCACCATGCCGAGCGCTTCCAGCATGTCACGATCAAATACCGCGGCACCCTCGCCATTCGTATTGGCGATGTTTCCGGATATGGTTAATATCGGTTTTCCTTGCGGTTTGGCAATTTCGCCGGCTTCGGCACAGGAAAGCCACGCGAGCGACAAGAACGCACTGAGAAGTACCCGGGCGAAACTCATACTTTTTCTCCATCGATAACGTTCAGGTCGAGGGTTTTCGCCAACCTGTAAAGGTCAAGGGAACCGACACTAGCAATATATATCAGGAATGGATGTTATATCCTCAGTGAGATTTTATCCGTATTTTCTCTAGGTTTTGAGTAAACCCTTTGGATAAGTTTTCCGTCTTATTGTATTTTTTCAGGCCACGCGTCCCATTATGACACAAGCGACAAGCTCCGGAGACCCCTCCCGATAATTCGTCAGGTGCGACAAAGGCCGAATTGTGGCGATAGCCTTTCCGTCGTCGCGCAGCTTCATCTGATTCGCCTGAGGCAGCCGGATAAGCGACGCCCCGTCCGCGTGCCAGATTGAAATGACGAATGGCAAATTCTGCGTCACGGAAAAATCATGGCGATTGCCGGAGCGCACGGTTGAAACATATCGCCCGGGCCTTAATATAAAGGCTGTCGTTTCCGTTTCCGACAATTCCAGAAGCCCCCGTCGGAAATATCCAGACACATGTTCCGCGCAGCGAAAGCCGCGATGCCGGATATCGTCCGGCCAGGAAAATTCTGTTCACGTCTCCGGGCCGGACGGCATTTCGCCGTATCGGCCGCATCATGAAGGTAGCCCCTATGCACACCTATCCCGACATCAAACTTCTCATTGATGGCGAATGGCGAGACGCCGTTTCCGGCAAGACGATCGCCGTGTCCGATCCGGCAACCGACGAGATCATCGGCGCGATTGCGCATGCCGAGAAGGAAGACCTCGATCTGGCGCTTGCCGCCGCCGAGCGCGGTTTCAGGGTGTGGCGCGACACCTCGCCCTTCGAGCGCTCGAAGATCATGCGCAGGGCGGCCGATATTCTGCGCGAGCGCAAAGACAAGATCGCCTACATCATGACCCGCGAACAGGGCAAGCCGCTGGCGCAATCGGGCACCGAGGTCATGGGCGCCGCCGACACCATCGACTGGTTCGCGGAAGAAGCGCGCCGCACCTATGGCCAGGTCATCCCGGCGCGCGCAACCGGCGTTTCGCAGCTTGCCATCAAGCTGCCGGTCGGTCCCGTCGCGGCGTTTACGCCGTGGAATTTTCCGATCAACCAGATCGTCCGCAAGCTTTCCGCAGCGCTTGCCACTGGCTGCTCCATCATCGTCAAGGCGCCGGAGGAAACACCCGCATCGCCGGCCGAACTGATCCGCGCCTTCGTGGATGCGGGCGTGCCGGCGGGCGTCATCGGCCTCGTTTACGGCGTTCCATCCGAGATTTCGGAATATCTGATCCCGCATCCGGTCATCCGCAAGATCTCCTTCACCGGTTCCACCCCCATCGGCAAACATCTGGCCGCACTTGCCGGCAAGCACATGAAGCGCGCCACCATGGAGCTCGGCGGCCATGCGCCGGTGATGATCTTTAACGACGCCGATATCGACAAGGCAATCGAAGTCACCTCGCTTGCCAAGTTCCGCAATGCCGGCCAGGTCTGTGTCGCCCCCACCCGCTTCCTCGTGCAGGACGGCGTGGCCGACCGTTTCCTTGAAGGTTTCGTGGAAGCGACGAAGGCCATCAAGGTCGGCAACGGGCTGGAAGACGGCGTCATCATGGGGCCGCTCGCCAATGAGCGCCGCATTCCGGCGCTGGAAGGCCTCATTAACGACGCCGTTTCCCATGGTGCAGAATTGAAGACCGGCGGCCGCCGCATCGGCAACAAGGGCAATTTCTTCGAGCCGACGGTTCTCGCCAATGTGCCGACCACCGCCAAAATCATGAATGACGAGCCCTTCGGCCCGGTCGCCATCATCAACCGCTTCTCGAGCTTCGATGACGCCATCACCGAGGCGAACCGCCTGCCCTTCGGGCTTGCATCCTACGCCTTCACCGGCTCGGTCAAGACCGCGCACGCGCTCGGTCAGCAGGTCGAGGCCGGCATGCTGACCATCAACCACAACGGCCTTGCGCTTCCGGAAGTCCCCTTCGGCGGCATCAAGGATTCCGGTTATGGCACGGAAGGCGGCTCGGAAGCGGTTCAGGCCTATCTGGAGACCAAATTCGTCAGCCAGATGAGCTGAGTTGCACAGAAACTTCTTCTCCCCGCCGGGGAGAAGATGCCCGAAGGGCAGATGAGGGGGCGAGCTCTCCGCATATCGCTACGCTCGCCCCCTCATCCCGCTGCCGCGACCTTCTCCCCCTCGGGGAGAAGGCGAAAGTCGCACTCGCTCGATCCATTCTCACCTCCGATCGTTGCTCAGCCTTCTTGCGTATAGCCTCCTTCTGCCCTAAAAGAACAAAAAGTGAACTTTGGGGAACGATATGAGCGACGCGGCGGCACCGGCACTGAAGGAAATCTTCAACCGCGAGAAACTGCGGCATATCGCCGATGAGACCAAGGCCGTTCATCCGCCATTTGACGTTTCCGCCTTCATGGCGCTCGCCACCGAAAACCTTGAAGCGCTGGGCATCATGCAGCGCATGCGGCAGGTGGCGACGAGCCTGCATGCGACACTTCCCGGCGACTATGCCCGCAACATCGAAATCCTGACCGCCGCAGCGCCGGGCATCGGCAACGGTTTCGCCTCCATTTCGCTGCCGGAATATGTGGCGCTCTACGGCCTCGATGATTTCGACCTTTCCATGGAAGCGCTGCATTATTTCACCCGCTTCGGCTCCTCGGAATTCGCCATCCGTCATTTTTTGCAAAAGGACTTAGGCGCCACCCTCGCCGTGATGGAAACGTGGTCGCGGCACGAGAACGAACATGTGCGGCGTCTGGCGAGCGAAGGCTGCCGGCCCCGCCTGCCATGGTCGTTCCAGCTCAAACCTCTCATCGACGATCCCTCGCCCGTGACAGCAATCCTCGACACGATGAAAGCCGACGAGGCGCTTTATGTGCGCAAATCCGTCGCCAATCATCTGAACGACATCACCAAGGACAATCCCGCTTTCGTGCTGGGGCTGATCGATAGATGGCCGAAGGACAATCCGCATACACGCTGGATCACACGGCAGGCCCTGCGCACATTGATCAAGAAGGGCGATGCCGCCGCACTTGCCCATCTCGGCGCGCATGAGGAAGCGGAAATTTCCCTTGCGGCATTTCAGGTTACGCCGGACAAAGTCGCACTCGGCAATCCGGTGCGGATTTCAGCCTCCTTCACCTCGACGGCGAAACGGCCTCAGAAACTGGTGATCGACTACGCCGTGCACTACGTGAAGAAGAGCGGCGACGCCTCCGCGAAAGTCTTCAAGTGGAAAGAGATCGAACTTCAGCCCGGCGAGACATGCGCGCTGTCGATCAGCCGCGCCATACGCGATTTCACGACCCGCAAGCACTATCCGGGCATCCATAGGGTCGACCTGATGATCAACGGCAAGCTTGTGGCAGAAAGCGCCTTCGAGCTTCTGGGCTGATAGCGCCTCACGCCGCCGGGAAAATCTTCGCCCGGCGGATGATGACGGAACCGCGGTCTCCGGCGGCGACATCGTTTTCCGGCGGCACGTCGAATTCCAGGAGGTCGCCGCCATCGGTGCTGGCGATCACCCGGCGCTCGCCCGCCCGGTCGAGAACCCGCGCCACAGAGGCCGGAATGCCCTCATGCAGATCTTCCCACTCCAGATCGCCGGGGCGGGCATAGATGTCCACCGCGCCATCGCCTTGAGCATAGGAGAAAGGCAGCTCGTTATCGCCGACATAGACCTTGCCGCCGCGCGCCACGCCGGACACCCGGTTGGCATCGCCCAGAAAGCGCATGACGAAGGCGCTGTTCGGCTGGCGGCAGACCTCCTTCGGCGTACCCTGCTGCACGATCTCGCCCTGATTGAGAATGACCACACGGTCGGCAAGATCGAGCGCCTCTTCCTGGTCATGCGTCACGAAAATCGTGGTGATGCCGAGCGAATCGTGAATCTCGCGCAGCCAGCGGCGCAGGTCGCGGCGCACATTGGCGTCCAGCGCCCCGAAGGGCTCATCGAGCAGAAGCACCTTCGGGTCGACCGAAAGCGCACGCGCCAGCGCCACGCGCTGCCGCTGGCCGCCGGAAATCTGCGCCGGGAAACGGTCGCCCAGGCCATCGAGCTTCACCAGCCGCAGAAGCTCTTCGACGCGGGCATCGATTGCCACCTTGTCCCGCTTCACCTTCGAAACCTTCATGCCGAAAGCGATGTTTTGATGCAGGGTCATATGCGGAAACAGCGCGTAATGCTGGAACACGAAACCGACGCCGCGGTCCCGCACCGGAATATTGGTGGCGTCCTCGTCGCCGAAAAAGATACGGCCGCCATCGCTATATTCGAGACCGGCAACCATGCGCAAAATCGTGGTCTTGCCGGAGCCTGAGGGACCGAGCAGCGCCAGAAGCTCGCCGCTTTCGATATCCAGCGAAACATCGCGCACGGCGCGGAAGGTATCGAAGGTCTTCACCACATTTTCGAGGCGGATTTTCATGGGAATCAGGTCTCCGTGGCGATGGCGGCATCGCCGTTGGTCTTCTTGGCCCCGCGCCCGGCACCGCGCCGTTCCAGCGCCACCTTGGCGATGATGGTGACGACGGCGAGGGTGGCGAGGATCGAGGCCGAGGCAAAAGCGCCGGCCGTCTGGTAGTCGTGGTAAAGCAGCTCGATATGCAGCGGCAGCGTATTGGTCTGGCCGCGAATATTGCCCGATACGACCGATACCGCGCCGAATTCACCCATCACGCGGGCGTTGCACAGCACGACGCCGTAAAGCAGCGCCCATTTAATATTCGGCAAGGTGACCGAAAAGAAAGTGCGCCAGCCGGATGCGCCAAGCGAGGTCGCCGCCTCTTCCAGATCGCGGCCCTGCGCCTGCATCAGCGGGATAAGTTCCCGCGCCACGAAAGGTGCGGTGACGAACATCGAGGCAATGACGATGCCGGGCAGCGCAAAAAGTATCTTGATGTCATGCGCATCGAGGAACGGGCCGAAAAGCCCCTGCAGGCCGTAAACAAAGAGATAGGCGACACCGGCGACGATCGGCGAGATGGAAAAGGGTATCTCGATCAGCACCAGCAGGAATCGTCGACCGGGGAAATCGAACTTGGTGATCGCCCATGCGGCCGCAACACCGAAGGCCGTATTGACCGGCACGGCGATCAGCGCCGTCAGCACCGTCAGCATGATGGCGTGGCGGGTATCGGGATGGGTGATGGTGGCCGTATAGGCCTTCCAGCCCTGCGAAAAGGCCTCGACGCCGATGATGATAAGCGGCGCCAGGACCAACAGGGCGCCGATGACCAGCACGAAAGAAATCAGGCTGCGGCGAACGAAAGGCGCGTCGCCGACGCGTGGCGGTTTGCGATGTGAAGAAACGGCGCTCATCTCTCAGCCCCTCACCGTATAACGAAGCGCGCGCGCCTGCAGATAATTGGTTACCGCCAGCATCACGAAGGCGGTGATGAGCAGCACGGAGGCGATGGCGGCGGCCGCCTGATAATCATATTCCTCCAGCCGGATGAAAATCAGAAGCGCCGTGATTTCCGTCGAAAACGGCTGGTTACCGGCGATGAAGATGATCGCCCCGAATTCGCCGAGGCTGCGGGCGAAGGACAGCGACAGACCGGCGAGCAACGCCGGCGTCAACAGCGGCAGGATGATCTTGCGGAAAATTTCGAGATCGGAACCGCCGAGCGACTGCGCCGCTTCCTCAAGCGCCGGATCGAGGTCTTCCAGCACCGGCTGCACGGTACGCACGATGAAGGGCAGGCTGGTAAAGGCCATCGCCACCATGATGCCGAGCGGCGTGTAAGCCACCTTGATGCCGAATTGCGAAAGCACCGAGCCGAACCAGCCATTGCCCGCAAACAGCGTCGTCAACGCAATGCCGGCAACGGCGGTGGGAAGCGCAAAAGGCAGATCGACGATGGCATCGACGATGCGCCAGCCGGGAAAACGGTAACGCGTCAGCACCCAGGCGAGCGCCAGCCCGAAGATGACGTTGAACAGCGTGGCGGCCAGAGCGCAGAGCACGGTAACACGATAACTGGCCACGGCGCGCGGCGAGGAGATGATCGACCAATATTCGGCAGGGCCGAGGCTTGCCGCCTTGAACACCAATGCCGAGAGCGGCAGAAGCACGATTATGGCAACGTAAGTCAGGGTAACGCCAAGGGACAATTTCAGCCCCGGCAGAACATTCCGCTTCAAACCCCGCCCCCATTCATCAAAAAGCGACCCGGCGGTTTCCCGCCGGGTCTTTACCTGTTGCGTATCGCTGTGATTAACGGCTGCCGTAAAGCGTATCAAGCGTCGCGCCGGATGCAAAATGCTCTTTCTGGATTTTGTCCCAGCCGCCGAAGACATCATCGACGTTGACGAGGCGAATGGCCGGGAACTTGTCCTTGAATTCGCCGACGACCTTTTCATTGTGGACGCGGTGGCCGAATTCGGCGGCGATGCGCTGGCCTTCCTCGGTATAGAGGAAGTCGAGATAGCTCTTCGCCAGATCGCGCGAGCCACGCTTGTCGACCACCTTGTCCACCACGGCCACCGGGAATTCGGCCAGCAGGCTGACGGAGGGCACGACGCCTTCCACCTTGTCTGCGCCATATTGCTTGGCGATGCCGCGCGTCTCTGCTTCGAAGGTGATCAGCACGTCGCCGATTTCACGCTCAACGAAGGTGGTGGTGGCGGCACGGCCTCCCGTGTCGAACACCGGCGTATTGTCGAAGATTTTCTTGACGAATGCCTGAACCTTCGCGTCGTCGCCGTTGAACTTCTCCTTGGCGTAAGCCGTGGCGGCGAGATAGGTGTAACGGGCGTTACCCGAGGTCTTCGGATTGGGGAAGACGATCTTCACATCGTCGCGGGCAAGATCGTCCCAGTCCTTGATGCCCTTGGGATTGCCGGCGCGCACGAGGAAGGACGGGAAGGAATAAAAGGGCGATGCGTCGTTCGCAAAATCCTTCTTCCAGTCGGCGGAAACGAAGCCCTGCTTCACCAGAAAATCGACATCGGTGACCTGATTGAAGGTGACGACGTCGGCTTCCAGACCCTCGACGATGGCGCGCGCCTGCTTGGAAGTGCCGGCATGCGACTGGTCGACCGTGACGCCCGGATGCAGCTTGATGAACGCCTCGTTCTCGGCCGCGAAAACTTCGCGGGCGACATCGTAGGATGCGTTGAGAATGGTGGTCGGAGACTGCGCCTGCGCCGCACCTGCAAAAAGAGCGGCAATGGCAGTACCGATAATGAGAAGACGTTTCATGAATACCCCCGGCAATTCGAATGGTGCTCAACATAGCGGGCGGCGACAACGCCCGCGAGAAACAGCCATGCTTTCCGGGCGCGCGGATTGGAAATTTCACCCAAAGAATATCGACTCCAAAGGCGATGATTTCATATACGGCAAGAAGCCGGATTTCTTTTGCGCCGACCTAAAGACGATGATCGGGAAACAGATTGCCGGAATGCGCTGCAAAATAAGGCGCAATGTCCTCCTCCCTCACCTCCCCCAGCCGTGCCGGTTGCCAGCGGGGATTGCGGTCCTTGTCGACCAGCGCAGCACGCACGCCTTCGTAAAAATCATGCTGGCGCAATATTTCCGTGCCGGCGGCAAATTCCCGCTCCAGGCATTCGATGAGGCTCGCGCTTTCCCGGCCGAGACGCAGCAGCTTCAGGGTCAGTTTCAGACTGGTGGGGGAGCGTTTTTGCAGGACCTCGAGGGTCTCGCGCGAAAACGCATCCTGGCGCGCCGAAAGCGCGGCGAAAATCTCCTCGACCGTGTCGAAACGGAATGTCGCGTCGATGATATCCCGATTTATGGATAAAACGCCTTCACCGGCCTCGACGGCGTGCGCCGCGATCGCCGTCTCGATGCTGTCCGTATCCACCGCTTGCGACAGGTCTTGGACCAACCCGTCGAGACGGTCCGAAGGAACAAGATAGTCGGCAAAACCGGCATAGATGGCATCGGCAGCGGTAACGGCATTGCCCGTCAACCCCAGCCAGGCGCCGCATTCGCCCGGCGCCCGTGGCAAAAGCCAGGAGCCGCCGACATCCGGGAAATAACCGATGCCGGTTTCCGGCATGGCGAGTTTTGTGCGTTCCGTGACGATGCGGTGGCTGCCATGGGCTGAAATGCCGACACCGCCGCCCATGACGATGCCATCCATCAGCGCGATGTAGGGCTTGCCGAAGTGGGCAATGCGATAGTTGAGCGGAAATTCTTCCCGCCAGAAATCAAGCACCTGCGGGTCGCCCGCCTTGCCGAGATCGTGAATGATACGAACATCGCCCCCGGCGCAAAGCCCCCTGTCGCCTTCCCCTGTAAGTACCACACAGGAAACACCGGCATCCTCTTCGAAACACTGAAGCGCCTGAAACAGGTCGCGCACCATCGGCAAGGTCAGGCTGTTGATGGCCTTCGGGCGGTTGAGGCGAATGATGCCTGCACCTCCCCGTTTTTCGACGATGACCTGCGCATCCGCTTCTGTTCTCTGTTCCAAGACCGCCTCCTCCGCTGCCCATTCATCCGGCCATCTTGGCGGCCCTGGCGCGATCACGCAACGTTGATCTTGTTCTGCGGGAACGTCTTTCGCTCAAACCGCTTTAACGGGCAGAAAATGCCAGAAATCCGTTTTCGCAATGCAGCATGTTTGCTTGACGCCCGGAAAATCATGGCATGTAATGGGTTCTGGAAATGCCGGCATTGATTCCTGTCGAGCGTGTGCCGGACCAAAGCGGAATGTCGCCTTCTCATAGGCGCTGTAAACAGCAACGGGAGACGAGCATGCAGGTTTCGGAACACGAATGGATCAGTAAACGGGCATATACACTCTGGGAAAAGGAAGGTCACCCCCATGGGCGCGACGCGCACCATTGGGAACAGGCCAAGCATGAATTTTCGCTGCTGAAGACATCGGAAGCGACGAAACCCGCAACGCGCAAGAAGGCCGCTCCCAAGGCCGCTGCTGCAGAAGCCGCACCGGATGCGGAAGCCCCGGCAAAACCCAAGGCCCGTGCCCGCAAGGCTGCCGCCGCGAAATAACGGCTCGTAAAGCCAAGTTGAAGCCATAAATGAAAAAGCCCGACAATCGTGCCGGGCTTTGTCTGTTTAGCGCGGGTCACAACCCGGATCGCCGATCCGGCAGCCATCGCGGAAATTTTCCGAAGCAGGCGCACGGCGCGGGTCATCCCATTGGCGACGCTCTGGGCGACGCTGGCCTTCATCCTGGTTCTGCTGGCCATCGCGATTGCGGTCGCGGTTTTCATCTTCGAAGCGGCGGCGGTCGTCGTCGCGACGCGGCCTGTCCTGATTTCTGTCACCCTGGTTCCAGTCGCCGTAACGACGTTCCCAGCGCCCGTCATTCGGGCCACCACCCTGGCGGGGGTCACGCCACTCGTCACGCGGACGCGGGCGATCCCAGTCGGCGCGGGGCGGCGGAGGCGCGGCGTTCCAGTAACCGCCGGACGGCGGCGGACGGCGCCAGCGGTCGCGCTCGCGGTAAAAGTCGCGGTCGCGATAATAGCGGTCCCAATAACGGCCGACTTCGAAGGTGATCACCGGCACGCCGAGATCGCGGTAATAACGCGGTTCGACATAGACCCGGTTCTGCCGGTAGGTCGTTGCGATATAACGCCCGGCCACCCAGCCGCGGCCGCCCACGAAGGAAACATCGCACCACGGCGTATCGGAAAGGCAGCCGTGCACCGTGAGCGGCGCGCCGTTCGGGATAACCACGACGGCCGGATAGGCCGTGCTCGGGCCGGAGCGCATATTCACATTCGCGGTGGCGAAACCCCGCGTCGCAGCTTCGGCAAGTGCCGGTGCGGCGAGCATGGCCACCAGCGCAATTGCGCCAAACAGTTTTTTCTTCACTTCTTTCTCCTCAAGCAAAGGCCCGCTTTGCCCTTGTCAGCATCCACCATGTTCGATGGACGAGTATGCGTTCCGCATACTGCCACGACCGGAAAATACGCGGTTCTGCATGAACGCAGCATGAAACAAATGAGGCATCCAATCAGTTCCACCTGCGGCAATCAGCGCCCGATAAATCGCCGCCGGAATGGACCGCCGGTCTTGACTTCGGGGGGCAATCATCCGACTTCAATGCAACAGCAATATGGAGCAGAACCATGAGCGAAACCGCACAGACGACCGTCGACCAGAGCGAAGTGGATCGCTTCTCCGCGATGGCTGCGGAGTGGTGGAGCCCGACCGGCAAGTTCCGCCCGCTGCACAAGTTCAATCCGGTACGGCTCGAATATATCCGCAACCGTATCTGCGAGAATTTCGGCCGCGACCCGAAGGCGCACCGCCCGCTGGAAGGGCTGCGCATATTGGATATCGGCTGCGGCGGCGGCCTTCTCTCCGAACCCGTTGCACGCATGGGCGCGGATGTGGTGGGCGCCGACCCCTCGGAAAAGAATATCGGCATCGCCTCCACCCATGCCCGCGAAAGCGGGGTCAGCGTCGATTACCGCGCCGTGACTGCCGAGCAGTTGCAGGAAGCCGGCGAAACCTTCGACGTCATCCTCAACATGGAGGTGGTCGAGCATGTGGCCAATGTCGATCTCTTCGTCACCACCTGCGCGAAAATGGTGCGCCCCGGCGGCCTGATGTTCGCCGCCACCATCAACCGCACGCTCAAAGCCCGGGCACTGGCGATCTTTGCCGCCGAAAACGTGCTGCGCTGGCTGCCGCGCGGCACGCACCAGTATGAAAAGCTCGTTCGCCCGGAAGAGCTCGAGCGGCCGCTGGTGGCGAGCGGCATGGATATCATCCACCGCACCGGCGTCTTCTACAACGTGCTGCAGGATCGCTGGAATCTTTCGCCGGATATGGATGTCAACTACATGATGCTGGCGAAGCGGCCGGCGCAAGGGTAACGCACGGCGCTATTTGCGCGATGTCGTCTAAAAGAGTTCAGTTGACGTCGTCGGGCAGCACCGGCAGCGGCGCGATCTCGATACCCTCGTCCAGCAGGGCCTTGGCGTCCTGCGCCGAGGCATTGCCGATGATGCCGCGTTCATCCGCTTCGCCATAGTGGATCTTGCGGGCTTCTTCCGGAAATTTATCGCCGACATCTTCCGCATTGGCGCGGATATTAGCAACGGCCTCGCGGATTTTCGCAAGCGCCTCTTTTCGGGCTGTATCCATGGCCAGCGTCTGGCGTTCGTCTTTCTTGCGGGCGGTGGAAACCGAAGGCGCCATCAACAGCTTCGAGACCTGCACGGAATTGCAGACCGGGCAGGACAGGAAACCGCGCTGCAACTGATCGTCGAAATCGTCGCTACCGGCAAACCAGCCTTCGAACTCATGGCCCTTTTCACAGGCCAGCGCATAACGGATCACGCCGCTTCACCTCCGGCAGGTTTCAGGGGAATAACCGTGTCCAGACCAAACTCGCGGGCATTGCGGAGATTGGGAATTTTTCCGCGCGCGGCAGCCACCAGCGAGGTATCGATCTCGGCGAAGATGATCTCTTCGCCAGCGCCGCCGGCAACGGCCAGAACCTTGCCCCATGGGTCGATGATGATGGAATGGCCGAAGGTCTCCCGCCCGTCCTCATGCACGCCGGCCTGCGCGGCGGCGATGACGAAAGCGCCATTTTCGATGGCGCGGGCGCGCAGCAGGATTTCCCAATGGGCCTCCCCCGTCTGCCGGGTGAAAGCCGCCGGAACGGTCAGAACCTCCGCACCTGCCAGCGCCTCCGCGCGGAAAAGCTGCGGAAAACGGACGTCATAGCAGATTGCGAAGCCGAATTTCCCCAGTGGAAGTTCGGCGATACGCGCCACTTCGCCGGGTTGATAGGCAGCGCTTTCACGCCAGCTTTCACCATTGTCGAGATCGACATCGAACATATGGATCTTGTCATAGCTGCAGATGCGCGAACCATCCGGCGCGAAGAGAAAACCGCGATTGGCGATCTTGCCATCCGGGCGGGCAATGGCCGTGGAGCCGACATGGACATGAATGCCGAGTTCGCGGGCAAGACGGGCGGCCGTCGCAACGATGATATCGCCGTCGTCATCCCGCAGTTGCGCACGCAGCGCCTGCCTGTCCTTCTGGATTGCGCCCGTCATTTCCGGGGTCTGCACATAAACGGCGCCCTCGGCCGCAGCCGCACGCACCAGCCGTTCCATATCGGCGGCGTTTCTTGCCGGATCGACGCCAGAGCGCATCTGAATGGCGGCAGCCTTGAAACTCATCACATCCTCCATACCCGCAAGATCGCGGCCGATCAGGCGGCCAGTAGCGCATCCAGTTTACCGGCGCGCTCAAGCGCGTGCAGATCGTCGCAGCCGCCCACATGCTGGCCGTTGATGAAGATTTGCGGGAACGTCGTTCCGCCGGACTTCTCGATCATTTCCTGCCGGTATTCCGGCGTCGTCGTGGCGTTATACTCGGCATAATCCACGCCCTTGCTGTCCAGCAGCGCCTTGGCGCGCGCGCAATAACCACAAAAATCCCGCGTATAGATCGTCACCGGTGCCATGTTTTCAAAGCCCTCGCAAACGTGCGGTAAAACGCACGATAAAGTCATGTCATTCAGGTTTCATATAGGCCCGGAAATGGCCATTGCAAAGGTCAAAACCGTCACATCCGCGGCACCGGCCCTGCGCAGGGCGCGGCTTGCCGCACCCACCGTCGCGCCGGTGGTATAGACGTCGTCCACCAGCACCACCCGCCTGCCATGGACATCTGTTTCCCGGCCGGGTGCGAGCGCGAAAGCGCCGCGCACATTGTCCCGCCGGGCAAGCGCGGAAAGCCCCACCTGCCGCTCTGTCGGCTTCACGCGCAGCAGCGTGCCTGCAAGCAAGGGCTTGCCGGAGGCCCTGGCCAGATGCCGCGCCAGCTCGGCGGATTGATTGAAGCGGCGGCGCAGGAAACGGTTGCGATGCAATGGAACGGGCACGATGCAATCGCAGGCATCCACCGTTCCGTCGCTTGCCCTCAGCATCCACAGCGCCATCAGGCGGGCGAGATCGGTCCGATCCTGATATTTCAGCCGGTGCACCAGCTTGCGGGCGGTTCCCTCATGGCTTGCGACGGCGCGCAGCCGGTCAAAAGGCGGCGGTTCGGCAATCGCCTGCGCGCTCACGAAACCGTCTCCGTGATCCCGCGCGAAGGGAATGCCCAGAACCTCGCAAAAAGGGCGATCGATAAAGGCCACATCCCGCCAGCAATCCGCACATAAGGCGCCCTCGCCGCCGGTCATGCGGGTGCAGCCCGCGCAGGTTGGCGGGTAGACCATACGAAAGACCGCACGCCACATGTCTCCCGCCGCCGCCGGCACGGCCGCAGACTTCGACAGCAACCCCGAAAACAGACTTTCACCAGCACCCATGAGGTTGACTTTACCGCCGAACGGGTGCCTTTGCGAGAGCGATAGTTCCCTCCCGACACCGGGAAAACGATGCCCCAAGCGGCATGAGACCAACGATACGGCCCGCCGATCCCGAAGGCGTTTGAGGCCGAGCAGGCAAGACGATGGATATTCTCTTTGACCAGGCCCTGATCGAACAAAACCGTCGCCGGGCGTGGAACCGGCGCGACGACAAGGCCCTGTTTCTTCTCGATATGGCAGCCGAAGAGCTGGCCGACAGGCTTGCCATCGTCGAGCGCCAGTTCGAGACCGCAATCGAACTTCACGGCGGAACCGGCGTCACCGCGCGGCGGCTGGCGGAAACCGGCAAGGTGGATACCATTCGCCGTATCGAAACCGAGAGCTGTTTTGCGACGGATGCGAATATTCCCGAAGCCGCTTCCATGGAGCATCTGCCGCTCGAGGAGGCCTCCGCCAACCTCATCGTTTCACCGCTTGCCCTGCATCTGACCAACGATACGCCCGGCGCGCTGATCCAGATCCGCCGGGCATTGAAACCGGACGGCCTGTTTCTCGGCGCCATTCCCGGCAGCGGCACCCTGCAGGAACTGCGCGACGTGCTGCTGACCGCCGAGGCGGAGCTGACCGGAGGCGCCAGCCCGCGCGTCATTCCCTTCGCCGATGTGCGCGATGTCGGCGCGCTCTTGCAGCGCGCCGGCTTTGCGCTCCCCGTGACCGATGCGGAAAGCTACACCGTGCGTTACGATTCGATTTTCCCGCTGATGCGCGACCTGCGCGCCATGGGCATGGCCAATCCGTTGGCAAGCCGCAGCAGAAAGCCGCTCAACCGCGCCTTTTTCCTGCGCGCGGCGGAGCTTTACGCCGAGCGATATTCCGATCCTGACGGACGGATAAGGGCGACATTTTCCATCATCTATGTATCAGGCTGGGCGCCGCATGAAAGCCAGCAGAAACCGCTGAAACCCGGCTCCGCCAAGGTGCGGCTTGCCGATGCCTTAAAGACAACCGAGGTGAAGCTGTCCTGAGCGATCAGCCGAAAGGCTTCAACTCGCCAAAGTGTCTACGATGAACTGAAACACGGCATTGATATTGCTGCTGATGCTGCCTGCGCCAGCGATGAGGGCGGCGGAAATCAGCCCGGCGATCAAGCCGTATTCAATCGCTGTCGCACCGTCTTCGCGTTTGCAAAAATTGATAAAAAAATGCAGCACAGGATATTCCCCATCCGCCATCCGGTGCGTTGCGACAACCGGCATCTGCCCTGTTGAAATCAACTCTATCCTAGGTCGGCGATGTGAGGAATCCGTTACCTTTGATGGTAAACGATCAGCAACCGCTCTCGTTGCTATAACCCGTGACCACGCAGGGCATTTCCGGCATCGGCTGGGTGATGCTGCGACGGATGGAATAGGTCTTGCCCACATCGGTCTTCTTGATGGAGCCCGTGCTGATCATGTCGTAATTGTCGGGAAACTGCGCCACCCGCGTCGAGGATTTTCCGGCAAGCATGGGAGTGACGATGAGCGAGAGCGCGATAACCGCCGTGCCGAAAAGCAGCGCCACATTGAGCACGCCGGTGCGACGGGATTTGTCGGAATACAAGTGACGACCTTCCACCGTCTTCCAGAAATCCTCGTTCATGACCAACCTCGTCTCGCGCAGTTTACCGCTTCTTTAGCTTAACAATCTGCCAGAGGGTGCTGAACGATCTCTTAACACAGCCCCGTTTTGGCACGGCAAAGCGCTGCAAACGGGGCATTTTCACGAAGCTGTGACGGGATAATACGCGAGGAACTCGGGGGACTTCCCGATTTTATAGCAGATCCTGCAGGAAGGGGATGAGCGGCTCATCGGCCGGCGGCATGGGGTAATCGCGCAGGGCCTGCGGCTTCACCCATTTGATCGCCTGCCCTTCCCGGCCATGCGCAATGCCCTCATAACGGCGGCACACGTAAAGCGGCATCAGGAGGTGAAAGGTCTCATAGGTGTGGCTGGCAAATGTCAGCGGTGCGAGGCAGGCGACCTTGGTTTTGATGCCCAGCTCCTCGTCCAGTTCGCGGACAAGGGTTTCCTCCGGCGTCTCGCCATGCTCCACCTTGCCGCCCGGAAATTCCCACAGGCCCGCAAGCGACTTGCCTTCGGGGCGCTGCGCCAGAAGAATGCGGCCATCCTGATCGAGAAGGGCGCAGGCGGCGACCAGCAGGATTTTTTTGCCAGCCTCGCTCATTCGCCGGTTCCCTTGCGCCAGTAGCGATAACGATAAGCCTCGGAGAAGCCGAATTTTTGATAAAGGGCGATGGCAGGCGCATTGGTGGAAACCACCTGCAGCCAGGCGGTTTTTGCGCCGCTTATTCTCGCCCAGCGCAGTGCCGACGACAAAACCTGCGTACCGAGGCCCTTTTTACGCTGCGACTTTTCGACATCGAGGGAGATGATGCCGGCAAGGTCGTTATCCTGCACGCAGATCACGGTCGCGAGCGGATTGCCTTCCACTTCCTCATTGATGAAGAGGCCGAGCGCCGGCTTGATGGAGCTGACGATTTCCGCAATCGCCGGACGGAGCGCCGGGTCACTATCGCTGACCTTGATGCTCGCCTCGACAAAACGGCCGATATCGTGGCTCGGCAGGCTGACCAGCGTTTCGGGCAGCTCCATGCCGGAGAGATCGGCCGTCATGACCATCACCTCTTCGAACACGGACCAGCCGTCATTCGCCAGAAAATCCCTGAGCTGCGGCGGCATCAGCGTCGTTTCGCGCACCACCAGCGGTCGGCCGAAATCTTCGAAACGCTTGCGCGCCTTTTCCAGCCGCACCGCGCTGTTTCCGTAATCGGACGGGTCCAGCGGCACCACGCAGTTGATGCGCTTGGAGGGGTGCGAACCCGTCAGGCGGATTTGCCAGCTACCGTCATAAATCACCGACGAGGCAGGCCATGCCCGGAAGCTGACGGCTTCCAGACGGCGAACCAGCGGCAGATTGACGGCTTTATTGTCCTGCATTCTCTTCGGCTCCAACGGTCAGCTCCGATAGTCGCCGTTGATCGCAACATATTCTTTCGTCAGGTCACAGGTCCAGACGGTCGCAGTGCCCTGACCGAGACCGATATCCACCTTCACCGGAATGTCTTCGAGACGCATCACCGCGCTGGTTTCCGCCTCCGAATAATCCGGGTCGCGCTCGCCGTTGACGGCCACGCGCACGCCGCCGAACCAGATGGCGAGGCGGTCGCGGTCGGCCATTTCGCCGGACTTGCCGACGGCCATGACGACGCGGCCCCAATTGGCGTCTTCGCCGGCAACCGCGGTCTTCACCAGCGGCGAATTGGCGATGGAGAGGGCAATCTTCTTGGCGGCGGCATCGTTTTCCGCGCCCGTTACGGTGACTTCCACCATCTTGCGCGCGCCTTCGCCGTCACGAACCACCTGCAGGGCAAGGTCCTTCAGGAGATCGTTCAGCGCGGTGCGGAAGCCGGCAAGGCGCTCGTCATCGGCGCTCGTTACCTTCACCTGACCGTCTTCAGCGGCAGCACCTGTCGCAAACAGCATCAACGTATCGGAGGTGGAAGTGTCGCTATCGACCGTCACGGAATTGAATGTCGGGCCAACACCGGCAGACAGCAGCGACTGCAGGGCGGCGGGCTCGATATCCGCATCCGTCACCACGAAAGAGAGCATCGTCGCCATGTCGGGCGCAATCATGCCAGCACCCTTGGAAATGCCGTTGATCGTCACGATCACGCCGCCGATCTCGGCGGTGCGGGTCGAAACCTTGGGATAGGTGTCGGTCGTCATGATCGCCTTGGCGGCTTCCTGCCAGAAATCGGCTTCCGCCCTGACATTCATGTCGCCGAGAACGCCGGCAAATTTCGAGGCATCCAGCGGCTCGCCGATCACGCCTGTCGATGCCAGGAAGACCTCGCCTTCAGAACAGCCAACGGCGGCAGCGGCGGATTTCGCCGTCAATTCGGTCGCGGCCTTACCCTTGACGCCGGTAAAGGCATTGGCATTGCCGGAATTGACCACCACGGCGCGCGCCACGCCGCCGCCGAGATTGGCGCGGCAGAAATCGACCGGGGCAGAAGGGCATTTCGATTTGGTGAAAACGCCGGCAACGCTTGCCGGCTTGTCGAACACCATCAGCAGAACGTCGGTGCGGTTCTTGTACTTGATGCCGGCGGCGGCCGTCGCCATGCGAACACCGCGGAGCGCAGGCATGTCAGGATAGGATTTCGGAGCGAGCGGGGAAACGGCAACGGACATGGGAAGCGCCTGAAATTCTGGAAAAGGGGTCTGGAATGCCTGAGATGAAACGGGGCGGCCCATAGCCGCCCCATAACCTGAATTTTTACTGCTGCGGCTGAGCCTGCTGTTCCTTCGTGGCTTCGTCGTAGCCCTTCTTCAGCGTCTCATCCATGATTTCGATCTTCTGGTCGGCCTTTGCCTTCTCGATGAGGGCAACGTACTTGTCACGCATGACAAGCTGACGAACCTGCGGCTCGACCTGCTCGAAAGCCGGCGGCGGTGCGATGCGCTTGTCTTCCAGCTTGATGACGTGGAAGCCGAACTGGGTCTTCACCGGAGCCTTGGTGTAGGCGCCCTTTTCGAGACCGAAAGCGGCTTCTTCGAATTCCGGCACCATGCGGCCCTTGCCGAACCAGCCGAGATCGCCGCCGTCATCCTTGTTGGAATCGGTGGACTTTTCCTTTGCGAGCGCTGCGAAATCCTTGCCCGAATCAAGCTGCTTGATGATGTCCTTGGCTTCATCCTCGCTGGCGACGAGAATGTGCGCGGCCTTGATTTCCTCTTCCTGCGGCAGGGCTGCGACTTCCTTGTCGTAGCGGGCCTTTACTTCGTCAGCGGTAACGGCATCGACCACGTGCTTGCGGAAATAGGCGTTGTGCAGCTCACGGTCCTGGATGAATTCCATGCGCTTCTTGAAATCTTCAGTCTTTTCCAGACCTTCGGCGCTGGCGTTCTTCACCAGAAGCTTGACGTCGATCGCGCCGGAAAGGGCTGCAACCTTCTTCTGCTCATCGGGAAGCTGCGCGAGCTGCGGGTCGAGGTTGCTCATGGCGAGGTCGAGTTCGGACTGGTGGATTTCCAGATCGCCGACCTTGGCGACAACCTTGTCTTCCTGTGCGAAAGCCGGAAGCTGGAGGCCGAGCGTGGCCACAATCACCGCAGCCGCAATTTTATTATAGCGCAACATTTTGAACCTTTCGGGGACAATGCCGGCTCCAGACATGGTTTCCGGCTCTGAAAAAACTTCCAAACACCGGATTGTGGCCATTCTGTAACGGGCAGAACCGTTGACATCATTTGCCCCCCCTCTTATCTGTCACGCAACCTCGCGTCCAGATACGTTGAAGGGCGAAGTCCGTCATTTATGCTGAAATCGGCGTGACGGAGAAAAGCGCCCGGCAAAACGGAATTTCAGAAAGGGCCAGTAAGATGGTCAGTCTCGGCGGAATAGCCCGCAAGTTGTTCGGTTCGGCAAATGACCGCCGCGTCCGCTCCTATAAAAGCAAGATCGCAGCCATCAATGCGCTGGAAGAAGCCACCAAGGCGCTCTCCAACGAAGCGCTGGCGGCCAAGACCGCCGAGTTCCGCCAGCAGCTTGCCGATGGCAAGACGCTGGACGACCTGCTGATCCCGGCTTTCGCCGTCGCCCGCGAAGCGTCGCGCCGCGTTCTGCATATGCGCCCCTTCGACGTGCAGCTGACCGGCGGCATGATTCTGCATGGCGGCGCCATCGCCGAAATGAAGACCGGTGAAGGCAAGACGCTGGTGGCGACCCTTGCGGTCTACCTCAACGCCCTTGCCGGCAAGGGCGTGCATGTCGTCACCGTCAACGACTATCTCGCCAAGCGCGACGCGGCCACGATGAGCAGGCTCTATGGCTTCCTCGGCCTGACGACCGGCGTGATCGTCCACGGGCTGGACGACGACCAGCGCCGCGAGGCCTATGCCTGCGACATCACCTACGCCACGAATAACGAACTCGGGTTCGATTATCTGCGCGACAACATGAAATATGACCGCGCCCAGATGGTTCAGCGCGGCCACAACTACGCGATCGTCGACGAAGTCGACTCGATCCTGGTCGACGAGGCGCGCACGCCGCTCATCATTTCCGGCCCGCTGGACGACCGTTCCGACCTTTACAACACCATCGACGCCTTCATTCCGCTGCTGACGCCGGAAGATTACGAAATCGATGAAAAGCAGCGCTCGGCCAACTTCTCCGAAGACGGCACCGAGAAGCTCGAGAACCTGCTGCGTCAGGCGGGCCTCCTGAAGGGCGAATCGCTTTACGACGTCGAAAACGTCGCCATCGTCCATCACATCAACAATGCGCTGAAGGCCCACAAGCTCTTCACCCGCGACAAGGACTATATCGTCCGTAACGACGAAATCGTCATCATCGACGAGTTCACCGGCCGCATGATGCCGGGCCGCCGTTATTCCGAAGGTCAGCATCAGGCTCTCGAAGCCAAGGAAAAGGTGCAGATCCAGCCGGAAAACCAGACGCTTTCCTCCGTCACCTTCCAGAATTATTTCCGCATGTACGAAAAGCTGGCCGGCATGACCGGTACGGCAGCGACGGAAGCGGAAGAATTCGGCAACATCTACGGCCTCGACGTCATCGAAGTGCCGACCAACCTGCCGATCCAGCGTATCGACGAGGACGACGAGGTTTACCGCACCGGCGAGGAGAAGTTCCAGGCGATCATCACCGAGATCAAGGCGGCGCATGAACGCGGCCAGCCGGTTCTGGTGGGTACGACCTCCATCGAAAAATCCGAGCTTCTGGCGCATCTCCTGCGTCAGTCCGGCTTCTCCGATTTCCAGGTCCTGAACGCCCGTTATCACGAGCAGGAAGCCTATATCGTTTCGCAGGCCGGCGTTCCCGGCGCCGTGACCATCGCCACCAACATGGCCGGCCGCGGTACCGACATCCAGCTCGGCGGCAACGTCGACATGCGGCTTGAGCGCGAGCTCGAAGGCATGGAGCCGGGTCCCGAGCTTGATGCGAAGGAAGAGGCAATCCGCGCCGAGATCAAGGTGCTGAAGGAAAAGGCGCTTGCCGCCGGCGGTCTTTACGTCATCGCCACCGAGCGCCACGAAAGCCGACGCATCGACAACCAGCTGCGTGGCCGTTCCGGCCGTCAGGGCGACCCGGGCCGTTCGAAATTCTACCTCTCGCTTCAGGATGACCTGATGCGCATCTTCGGTTCCGAGCGCATGGACTCGATGCTGCAGAAGCTCGGCCTGAAGGAAGGCGAGGCAATCGTCCATCCGTGGATCAACAAGGCGCTGGAACGCGCCCAGAAGAAGGTCGAAGCCCGCAACTTCGAGACCCGCAAGAACCTTCTGAAATATGACGACGTGCTGAACGACCAGCGCAAGGTGATCTTCGAGCAGCGTCTCGAGCTGATGGAATCCGACAATATCGGTGAAACCGCAGCCGATATGCGCCATGAAGTGATCGAAACGCTCGTCACCAAGCATATTCCGGAAAATGCCTATGCCGAACAGTGGGATATTGCAGGCCTGAAGGCCGGCATCGCCCAGTTCCTCAACCTCGACCTGCCGGTGGAGGAATGGGCTAAGGAGGAAGGCATCGCCGAGGACGATATTCTCCAGCGTGTTACCGAGGCCGCCGACAAATACGCCGCCGAGCGCGCGGAACGTTTCGGCCCCGAGATCATGACCTATGTGGAACGCTCGGTCATTCTCCAGACGATCGACCATCTGTGGCGCGAACATATCGTCAACCTCGACCATCTCCGCTCGGTCGTCGGTTTCCGCGGTTATGCCCAGCGCGACCCGCTGCAGGAATACAAGGCGGAAGCTTTCGAACTGTTCCAGGCGCTGCTCGCCAATCTGCGCGAGGCCGTTACCGCCCAGCTGATGCGCGTGGAACTGGTGCAGCAGGAACCGCAGCAGCCGGAACTGCCGGAAATGACGGCGCATCATCTCGACCCCAATACGGGCGAAGACGAAATGGCGCAGGGCCAGCAGGCCGCGCCCGCCGCCTTCGTGCCGGCCGAGGATCGCGATCCGGAAAACCCCGCCACTTGGGGTCGTATCGGCCGCAACGAAATGTGCCCCTGCGGCTCCGGCAAGAAATACAAGCACTGCCACGGCGTTTACGAACAGGCCTGAGGCAGTTCCTGACAGACAAACGAAATCGCCCGCACCTTCGGTTGCGGGCGATTTTCGTTACACCCCTCGATCGCTGTTGACGGATATCGGCAATTTCCAATATGGGAGCCGGATCGTCTTCCGGAAAACGCTTTCATGTCCCCTCGCGACTTTGCCGCTTATGTTTTTCTCGCACTCGCGTGGGGAATGTCCTTCCTGCTGCTTTTGCATGTCGTGGAGGCCTTCGGCTGGATCGGTGCGGTCACGCTCCGCTCGCTGGTCACCGCCATTACCCTGTTTCTGATCGCGATTGCGGTGCGCCGAAAGCTTGCATTTTCCGCGAGCTGGCGCGCCTTTGCAGTCGTCGGCGCAACAACGGTCGCGGGACAGTTGATCGGCCTCTCCTATGCGACGCCGCTGGTCGGCACCGCCATGGCCGCCATATTGGTGGCCACCATCCCGCTCTTTTCCATGCTCATCGCGCAGGTCTGGGGTATCGAGCGTCTGACGCGTCAGGGCATTGCCGGTCTCGTCATCGGTCTTGCCGGCATCGTCCTGCTTGTCGGCTTTCCCGCCGTTCCCGTTACAACCGGTTTCATCATCGGCTGCGCCGCCGCCGTCGCTGCGTGCATCTGCGCGGCCTATGGCAGTAATTTTGCCAGCCGCCACCTGAAGGGCGTGGGTTCCTGGGAAATCACCATAGGCTCATTCCTGACAGGCGGCCTGATGACCCTGCCGCTTCTCTTCGCGGTCCCATTGCCGAGAACGCCTGATCTCATCGATTACGGTTATCTTCTGGTGCAGGCGGTGGTCATGAGCGGCCTCACTTACATCACCTATTTCAAGCTTGTCTCCTCGATCGGCGCAACCAGGGCGATCAGCGTGGAATTCGCCGTGACCGTCGTTGCGGTCCTCGTCGGCGCGCTGGTGCTGGATGAGCCGCTTTCGCTTCCCCAGCTTTTCGGCGCCGGCATCATCATTCTGGGCTGTGCGCTGGTCCTCGATCTCATGCCCAGAAAAAAGGCTCCGCCCACACCCTCCGGGGCGTGAAGGGTTTATTAGCGTTTTCCACCAATAGTCGTGCTGGTCATTGCTGATCACACGGGATCGCGCTTGCGGCGCGAGGGAAAAATGCAACCGGGCAAATCTGACTACGAGCATTACTGGGACCCGTTAAGGGCACTCCTCATGCTGCTTGGCATTCCCTATCATGCCTCCCTCCTCTACAGCCATGCCCTGCCATGGGACATCAAGGATTTCGACACCAGCCCGTTTCTGAGCGCGCTGGGTGCCGCACTCGTCACCTTCCGCATGCCGGCATTCTTTCTGGTGGCCGGCTATTTCTCCACCATGGTCATCGGCAAGAAGGGCAAGATGCGCTGGCTGAGGCAGCGTTTCCTGCGCCTCGGCGTCCCCTTCATCGTCGCCATTCTTCTGCTCGGGCCGTTGCAGCTTTTCCTACTGCAACTGGCCGGCGTCGCCAAAGGCGATATTCCGGCCGACCGACTGCTTGAGAGCCTGCCCGGCCTGCTGCGTCCGAGCGAACAGTGGATCATGCATCTATGGTTCCTGCCGGCCCTTATCTTCTATTCGATCCTGCTTATCGTCCTGCTGTTTCTCGCGGAACGTCCGCCATTGGCCTATGTGAAAGATTGGTTCACCACCCTGCGGCAGCGGCATACCACCCTGTTTTTCGCAATGCTCTGCCTCGTACCTGTTGTGTGGGAATTGATGATCTACGGATCCGGCCAGCTTGCGGCAAAGAGCGGAAGCGGCCTCTTTCTTCTCTATGAACGCGCTTCCGATCCCTATGCGCGTTACCTGCCATTCTTCCTCATCGGCGCGCTGCTGCACCGTGACCGCGCCCTCTTTCACCGCTTTCGCCAGACAGGCCTTCTCACCGGCGTCATCGCGGCGGGCACCATCGCCACGGCGGTGACCCTGCGCCTGCAATATCCCTTTTCGAATTCGGCCCTGCTGGTGCTGGTGTCGGCAATTGCGGCGGTGACGGCAAGCCGTCTGTTGATCGACCTCGCCTGCCGCTATTTCGACAGGCCGAACCGGCTTGCCAGACGCATGACGGATGCGTCCTTCACCATCTACCTGTTTCACCATCCGCTGATCTACGCCTTCGGAACGCTGTTCATCCTCATTGCGCTGCCGCCCGTCCTGGAGTTTACCATCATCGTCGTGGCCACCACGGCGGCGGCCTATATGCTGCATCAGGCGATACGCCTCAGCCCGCTCGCCCTTTTCCTGTTCAACGGCATTCGCAAGCCACGCGTGGCGGACGATATTGGCACACAGGCCGGCGCGTCCCAAACCCTTCGTTAAGGATGAAGCGCGTATGATCGGCCTGCCTATTCAACTGGAAATGATGGCGTGTGGATCATGGCTATCCTCAACACGGCGGAAAAAGCCTTACCCGCAGGCCTGCGCGCGAAGCTTTCGCCGCTGGTAGCGAAAGTCGCCGTTGTTCTTTCCGGCGGGGATGAGGTCTCCCGCGCGCAGCGCATGGCGCTGGTTGCGTTTGCGGTGCGTATTGTCAGCGCCGGTATCGCCTTCATTTCCCAGATCATTCTTGCCCGCCTGATGGGCGAATTCGAATATGGTCTGTTCGCCTTTGTCTGGGTTCTGGTGATCCTGTTCGGCAATCTTTCCTGTCTCGGTTTTCACACGACCGTCATCCGCTTTTTACCCGGCTATCGTCTGGAAGATGCCCATGACAAGATCATGGGGCTGACCTCGACGGCGCGTGTCTTCGCCATGCTTTCCGCCAGCGCGCTTGCGATTTTCGGTTTTGTTTTCCTGTATTTCTTCGGCGAACGCATCGCCTCCTATTATCTCATTCCCGTGTCGCTGGCGCTTTTCACCCTGCCGATGGTGGCGCTGGGCGATGTGCTGAACGGCACCGCGCGCGCCAATGGCTGGGCGGTCTCCGCACTCAGCCCCACCTATATCGTTCGCCCGGTGCTGATCCTGCTGTTCATGCTGGTGGCAATCGGTCTCGGCGCGGAAAAAACCGCAACGACGGCCATGCTGACGGCCCTTCTTGCCACCTATGTCACCACGCTTTTCCATTTCGCCTTCATGAACCGTCGGCTCAACCGGCATTTCCGCAGCACGGCCCGCAGGGTGCATTTCCGCCACTGGATAAGGTTCGCCTTCCCGATGTTCCTGATCGACGGCATCGGTTTTCTGATGACCAATTCCGATGTGGTGATCGTCGGGCTCTATCTGCCGCCGGATCAGGTCGGCATCTATTTTGCCGCGGCAAAGACCATCGTGCTGATGCAATTCGTGTTTTTCTCGGTGCAGGCAGCCGCCGCCCCGCGCCTGGCCGCCCTCATGTCGGCCAATGACCGGCAGGGGCTCGCCGGTTTCGCCAGCCAGGCCGCGCGCTGGGCCTTCTGGCCGTCGCTCGCCGTCGGCAGCGTGGTGCTTCTGGCCGGCCCGTTCCTGCTGTCGCTGTTCGGTCCCGGCTTCGTTCAGGGTTATGAGCTGATGTTCTTCCTTTTTGCCGGTTTCCTCGCCAAGGCGCTGATCGGCCCGGGGGAAACATTGCTGAACATGGCCGGCAAACAAAAATTGTGCGTCGTCCTTTATATTATTATCTTCGGTTGCAACATTGCACTCAACATGGCGCTCATTCCGGTCTATGGTCTGGCAGGGGCCGCGGCAGCGGTGGCGATAGCCATGTGCATAGAAGCTGTGCTATTGCATATTGCCATTCGCCGCACACTCGGGATCGTCCTTTTTGCCTTCAACGATCCCCGGGCGGGTCAAAACACTGGGAAGGCGGTGTAACGATAAGCATGTCCAGCGATCCAAAGAATCCGGATTTTCAGGACCCGCGCATCGCGGCACTGATGGCGTCTGCGGAGCGTGACCGCCCCGTGGCCGACAGCAGCCGACGCGTGGGCCGCGATGGCAGGGAATTCTGCATCTATCCGGGTCAGCTCGGTTATGAGATGCAGGAAGAACTCGACTTTCTGTCCAACCGCGTCATGGAGGCGAATGTCTTCTTCACCGGAAGGCTTCTCGCGCCCGCCATGCCGCGCATCGAGGACAAGTCCGTGCGCTTCGCTCTCATTCGCGATGAGAATGGCGCCAGAAGCCGCATGCGCTTCCTGATGCCCTTCACCGTGGAAAAGCCGGGCTTTTCCATCGGTCCCTCCATCATTCGCGTCTGGGCCAATCCATTCGGGCCGCTCGGCACGCCGCTGGTCGACACCGAAGGCGCTGCCGAAACCCTCGACAATCTTTTCGACGCGCTTTCCGACAGCAACATGCGTCTGCCGAATGTTCTGGTTCTGCCGGATGTCCGGCTGGAAGGGCCGTTTGCCCGCATGTTCAAAGCCATCGCGCTCAGCCGCAACCTGCCGGTGACGACGACGGGCAATTATTACCGGCCGATGCTGGAAAGCCTTCTCGATGGCAAGGCGTATCTGCGAAACGCCCTTGCGCCGCACCATTTGCGCGAAATGAACAGGCAGTGGCGTCAGCTCGAAAAACTTGGGCCCCTCTCCTATACCGTTACCCGGCAGCCAGCGGACGTGCGTTACCGCATGGAGGAGTTTCTGGCGCTGGAGGCGAGCGGCTGGAAAGGCCGCAAGCGCACCGCGCTGGTCAACGACCGTTATCGCGCCGCCTTCGCCCGCGAGGCGATCACCAATCTGGCCGAAGCGGATGCGGTGCGTATCCACACCATCGATCTCAATGGCAGCGCCATCGCCTCCATGGTCGTCTTCATCACGGCGGGCGAGGCCTATACGTGGAAGACCGCTTTCGACGAGAGCTATGCGCAATTTTCTCCCGGCAAGCTGCTGGTGCAGAAATTGACCGACTGGCATCTGGATGACGCCAATATTCTGCGCAGCGACAGCTGCGCCGTGCCCGATCATCCGATCATGAGCCGTTTCTGGCAGGAGCGTCAGGAAATGGGCACGCTGGTCGTCGGGCTTGCCCAGAACAGCGACCGGGACGTGCGGCAGGTTTCCACGCAGGTGGACATGTACCGCAACACCCGCAACCTCGCCCGCAGCCTGCGGCAGAAGATCCTGTCTTTCGGACGCAAGGGCAATTGATCCGAAGGGAGCCGGTGGCGCCCTTCGAAGTTTCTGACACGGGCAAAGCCTGCTTCAGCGCGAAGCCGTCCGGATCATCTTGCACAATTGCGTCAGCGCCGCATCGTATCCGCCGCCCAGAATATCGACACAACGGCGGGCGAGCTTGATCTGCTCGGTCCGCGACATATCGTTGTAGGCTTGCAGGGCATTGCGCATCGCGCCGGGAGACACCGTGCCCGAGCCGCCGGGACCGGTGGTGCTGCCGCCGGGATTTCCGGGTGTGCCGGTCGAACCGGAGCCGCCGATACCGACGCCGACGCCGAGACCGACACCGCTCGAGCCGCCCACATTGGCCCCGACATTGGCATTGATGCCATCCGAGCCGCCAACGGAAGCGTTCACACCGGCATTGACGCCGCTGGAACCGCCGACGGATGCATTGACATCCGCATTGACCCCATTGCTGCCGCCGACCGATGCGTTGACATCCGCACCCAGCCCGCCGCCGCTCCTGCCGCCGACATCCGCACTGGCGTTAACGCCACTGCTGCCGCCAACGGAGGCATCGACCCCGAGCCCACCGCTGCCATTGTCGCCAACACTGGCGTTAACCCCATTCTCGCCACCGATCCCGATATCCAGCGCATGGGCGTTGATCGGCAGGATCAGGCAGGCGGACAGTAATAAATTGCGAGAAAAAGCCCTCATAATTTCCTCCCTATGAGTTTGGCCATTCCCGCCCCGCGTGGAAACTCCACGCTGACATCATAATTCAATTAGTAATTGCGTATATTCTAATTTATTAGAGGTCCCTAATATTACCCTAATGCCGCAACTGCAGGTGTCGCGATCCGGCACAGCCACCCTCCGCAACATTTTGATCGGCGGCCCGGCAAAGACGGCAAACCGCGCGCGCAAACACGCGCAATTCAAAAGGATAAGTCAGCTTTGGGGTTGCACGTATGGCCTTGACCATGATAGACGCCGTGGCATTACCACCGTTGCCCCAATGGCGGAATTGGTAGACGCGCCGCACTCAAAATGCGGTTCCGAAAGGAGTGCTGGTTCGATCCCGGCTTGGGGTACCATTTCCAAAAGCGCATTGATTTCTCTAGGCTTTGCCCCGCACGGGCCAGTGAATTCTCCAATGGCTTCAAGCCGCCGACAAGCTCACGAAACTTTGCTTGCGCGCTCCCGAGTATTACCGGGCTTTCATTTGCCAGATGCGGCGGACTCGATTAGACGAATCCCGTTACACCCCGTGAGGACTGGCGACTTAATTTCGCCATCACGCCCGCCTTTTTGAAAGCCCGTCCGGGATATCTGCTTCTTCGCGAAGTTTGAGGAAAACAACATGGCCAATGCGACCACCGCCGACAATAGCCGCACGCTCGCCGCTCTCGGCGTTACGGCGGGAATGATCTTCACCGTCGGCTCCGCCCTCGGTTTCCAGCATATTGGCGGTTATACGCCCTGCGCGCTGTGCCTGCTGCAGCGCGATCCCTACTATTACGCCATTCCGCTGGGCATATTGGCCATTGCGACCAGCATCTTCAAATTGCCGGTTCAGATCACCCGGCTGCTTCTTGCCCTTATCGGCGTGGCGATGCTGATCGGCGCCGGGCTCGGCGTTTATCATGCCGGTGTGGAATGGGGTTTCTGGGAAGGGCCGATCACCTGCGCCACCGGGGCGCCTTCCATCACCACCAATGCCGGCGATCTGCTGGGCAATCTGAACGCTATCAAGGCGCCTTCCTGCAACGACGCCGCTTTGCGGGTGCTCGGCCTTTCCTTCGCGGGCTGGAATGTCATCGCAAGCGTTGCACTTGCGGCAGTCGCCTTTTTTGGCGCGAGCCGTAAAAGCCGGTAAGCGGAAAACCGCGTTGCAGTCCTCGAAAGATCAGGGCTGCAGTTCGGTATCCCAGTAAAGATAGTCCATCCAGCTTTCGTGCAGATAATTGGGCGGGAACAGCCGCCCGTTATTGTGCAAATCCTGAACCGTCGGCTGGAAGGGCTTCTGAGCCGGGAACATGCCTGCCTGCTTGGGAAGCTTGCTGCCTTTTTTAAGGTTGCAGGGAGAGCACGCCGCAACGACATTGTGCCAGGTGGTTTCACCGCCATGCGCGCGGGGAATCACATGGTCGAAGGTCAATTCGTCCCGCGTGCCGCAATACTGGCATTCGAACTTGTCCCGAAGGAAAACGTTGAAGCGGGTGAAGGCGGGGTTGCGGGTGGGCTGCACATAGGTCTTGAGGCTGACGACACTCGGCAGCCGCATGGAAAAGCTGGGGGACGACACCGCGTGATCATATTCTGCAATGATGTTCACACGGTCTAGAAAGACGGCCTTGATCGCGTCCTGCCAGGACCATAACGACAAGGGATAATAACTCAGTGGCCTGTAGTCTGCGTTCAGAACGAGCGCCGGCAGGGCCTGTGGTGAAACTGCAATCGTCAAGGGCTTCTCCTGAGCGATTCGGCATCTGCACTTGTATATTAGGTCCGTTGTTACAGGATTGTGAAGCCTATAAATGCAGCGGCGAAGAGCTTAATTTTTGAGCCGTAAAGTGGCCTTTTTCGCATTCCTGACGATCGAACGGCACGGTGACACCTCCTGGCGTTGTGACACCGCTGGCCGATGCGGCAGGAGGCGATTCGGGCCTTTGCCAGGCACAAATCCTTCTCACACCGGATGCACTATCGGTGATATGATTACCCCCGACGGACGACTGGAAAATCAATGCGCGCCGGGCATGGCAAATGTGCGGCGGCGGCATTCATCATTTCCGTCAATGGAGGAACGGTCATGAGGTTGGGCAGGCAGCAAGCGGCAGCATTGCGGGGCGGCCTGGTGGTCGGCGTCCTGACCGCCCTCATCTGCCTCTCCGTGGGCGCCCATGCCCAGCAATATCAGAATTTCGAAGTGACGCCGGATGGCCGCGGCGGGGCGCAGGGAACGATTGGCGGGCGGAATTTCGAGGTTTACCGGAATTACGACCGGCCGCCGGCAAACCGCGCCTCCCCCGAGACCCGGCGTGAACTCAGGCGGGCTGTCCCGCAGCAGACCTGTATTGTCGACACCGAGGGGCGAACTCGCTGCAGGTGAGCGCGAGCCCGGTTTTCCGGCTGTTTTCAGCGCGCTGCAACAAAATTAGATTTCATTAAAATGCAATCTATCGACTTAAACGGCCCGCAAGAATGGGTCGCTATGTTGCCAGGCACAAGACAAGACAATTGTGCAGGGGCAAGGACATGGCGAAGAGAACAATCCGTCTGGCAAAGATTTTTGCCGTCGCTGCCGGCGTGGCGGCAAGCGTTGCGACAACGGCATCGGCCGTCCAGCTCGGTGGCCTTGCCCAGAAGCCCGGTGCCTCGCGGCCCGGCCAGTTCATGACCACGAGCCGTCCCACCATCGCACCCATTGCCTTTGCGAAATTCTGTGAAAGCGCCGCTGACCAGTGCCTCCGGATTGGCGACCGCGATACGGTGGAACTGAGCAAGCAGAAGCGCACGGAACTCCAGCGCATCAACGCCGAGATCAACACCTCGATAAGCTATGTCGGCGAACAGGACGGCGAAGACGACTGGAAACTGAACCCGGCAAGCGGCGACTGCGAAGATTTTGCGGTGACCAAGCGGCAACGCCTCCTGCGCGCCGGCTGGCCTTCGGGCGCCCTGCGCATCGCCACAGCCCGCACGGCGGATGGCATAGGACATGCCGTTCTGGTCGTCAGCACCAGCCAGGGCGATCTGGTGCTGGATAACCGCACCAATGTCGTCAAGCCGTGGAAAGCGGTGGATCTGAAATGGATCAAGATTCAGTCACACGAGGACCCGCGTGTCTGGCTGAAACTCTAGAACACGGTTTCAGGCTGAAGCCGCCCTTTTGGAGGGCAGGCATTTCGGTTGCCGGTTTAAGGCAACGTATCTTTCGACCCTCAAAGCGGGTATTCTTTCCCCACAGAATCGGCGCGTCAACGCAGCTTTGGCGGGCGATGCGACAGCCGCCTTCAACGCTCTTGACCTTGTGCGGGAGAGACAGTATCGCCAGCTATGCCCAAGGTGCTCAACTGGATTCACGGTCGTAAACAACCAGCCTCTCGCGACGACCGGAGGCGGCGCAGAATTGACCTGGCGACAAGCCGGCTTCCTTCCCGATCTATGCCATTGGCGACGTGCATGGCAGCCTCGACCTGCTGTTGCAGGCGGAGCGGAAAATCCTTGCCGATCTGGGGCCCGACCCTTCTCCCGCGCTGGTCGTTCTCCTCGGCGACTATGTCGATCGCGGGCGCGATTCCCGTGGCGTTCTCGAACATTTGCTGCAGCCGCCGCCCGCGCCGCTGCGCCGTATTGCGCTTTGCGGCAACCATGAGCAGCTCTTCCATGACTTTCTCGAAAATCCGCAGCAGAATATGCACTGGCTGGACTTCGGTGGCCGCCAGACGCTTTTATCCTACGGCGTCGATATCGACTATTTCCTGCAAAAGGGCCGCCTGAGACTGCAGCCATTCAGGGATGCCCTGCTCGGCGCAATTCCGCAGACCCACCGCCAGCTTTTATCCAGCCTGCCAATCTACGCCCGGATAGGACCCTATATTTTCGTGCATGCCGGCTTGAGACCGGGATTGCCGCTGGAGGCGCAGACGGATGAGGACATGCTCTGGATCCGGGAACCCTTCCTGTCGCAAGGGGCCGGGCTGGACCTCGTCGTCATCCACGGCCACACACCGGTAACCGAGCCGGAAACCGGCCCGCAACGCATCGGCATCGACACGGGTGCATTCACCACGGGCAGGCTTACCGTTCTCAGGCTTTCGGATGCGGGTTTGCACCTGATAGGCTAACCCAGGTATTTCTGTACTTACAAAAATCTTGTATATGTCGCCAATTTATTGTACGTACAAAATATGAAAATCACTTATGACGAAACGAAGCGGCTGACGAATATCGAGAAGCATGGCCTCGATTTTGCCGATCTGACGATAGAGTTCTTTGCAAGCTCTATCGTTCTTCCCGCCAAGGAAGACCGCTTTATGGCTATAGGTGAGTTTCAGGGTCGCATCATCATTGCGGTGGTGTTCAGCCCGCTAGGTTCGCAGGCCCTGTCCGTCATTTCCATGCGGCCAGCCAGCACCAAGGAAAGGAGGCTCTCATGCCCTTAAAGTTTTCTTCGAAACGCCCGCTTACCAATAAGGAAGAAGCGGAGATTCAGAAAATGATAGCGTCCGATCCGGACGCCCCCGAAGCCACCGATAAAGAGATGGCGCAAGCCAAACCGTTCGGAGCGGTTTTCCCTGACCTTGCCAAGAGCATTGATCGGGAGATTGCGCGCCGTGGCAGGCCAAAGGCGGATGCACCGAAAACGCCGGTTACGATCCGTCTCGATCCTGATTTGGTGGAGCACTACAAAGCCATGGGCAAGGGCTGGCAGTCACGCATCAATAGCGACCTGAGAAAGCTATCCGGTCTTCCCTGACCACTCGAACGCCCAAAGTCACCCTGCCTGCGTTAGACCGCACGACCAAGAGAAGGCTCGATAGCGGCGTGAGGGTTTAGTTTCAACCAGCCTGCCTGCCGCTCAGAATATCATCGAGGACCGCCATTTGCTGGCGATTCCATTCAATTGCGTCCTCAAACGCCCTGTTTCCCAGTTCCTGCCGCTGATCGCGGCTGGAAGCGAGCTGCAGGATCGCGTCGGCGAAAGCCCGATGGTCATTGTCCTCCACAATGACCACGCCGCGCCGGTATCGCTCCGAAAGTCCCCTCACACCTGTGCGGGTGCTGATCGTCGGCACACCGGCAGCCAGGGCATCGAGCAGTTTTATATTGATGCCTGTTCCGAGCGTTATGGGATTGATGGAGAGCGGCGCGCGCGCGAAGGCGTCCTTCAAATTATCCACGCGCCCGAGCTTGAGAATACCTTCCCCGTCTTCGATCTTGCCGCATATGCCGCCCGCCAGAACCAGACGAATATCCGGCTGGGCAGCCCTGACCAGCGGCATGACGTTCTGCACGAACCCCTTCAGGGAAATGATGTTGGCGTCGTTGCCGGAACCGAGGAACAAGAAGTCGCTCGGTGTGAAGTCTTCCACTCTTCCACCGAGATCGAGAATATGGCTGACGGTCGCAACAACCGGCGGCTCTGCCCCCAGCCGCTGCCTGAACGTCCGCTCCTCTTCCTCCTGAATGGCGACCACCACATCCGCACGGCGGAAAGCCCTGCTCTCCGCGGCCGGCGGAACGGAGAACCAGTATCCATATTTGTTCGCGGTGTTGACGAAAGCCTTGTGTCGGTCCGCGAAGGAATCATGGGTATCGAGAATGCGCAGCACACCCTTCGACAACCCCAGGAACGCCCGCGAATGAAAGGCATATTCGACAATGACGGCATCGATGCCAAGCCGGCGCTGAAGGTCCCGAACCTGCCGGCCAATTTCGGGATAATAGAACTCGTCGAGGTGATTATGAAAACCGCTGTCGTGACCGAGAAGGCGGTGGACCTTTCGAATCGCTCGAAACGCTATGACTTCAGCTTCGAAACCCAAATCCCCGATAAGCCGTGTTTTAAAACGATTCCGCTGCCGTGATACGAAATGCAGGCGTCCGGAACCGAATTCCGCTTCATGCACGACCGGATCGAAATCGGCGGCAATCGGGGTATCAACATAGACGAAATGCACCTCATGTCCCAGGCTGCGAACGGCACGCGTCAGCTGGAGAATCCGGCTGCGATTACCCTCGGACGCAGGAACGGCGGGAATGGCTGAGACGAAAGCGACTTTCATGAGAACGATTGATTCTGTTTTGGAAAGGACTCGAAAATCTGAAAATTGTTTTTTGACAGGCTGAGAACATCAGGCAATTTCCGCTTGACCTGCTCGCGAAGGTCATCAGCATTATCGACGAACTCCATCAAGGCATTCCTTATTCCGTCATCGCTATAGAAGGCGGAGGGAGCGAGCAGTTCCGACGAAGATAGGGCGAAATGCTGGTATAGCCCTTCGAATTTCCCCTGATAGGCGATACATATGACCGGAACGCCTTTACCCAGCCCTGCTATTGCGAGATGCATGCGCCCACTGACAATTCCATCCAGTTGCGCTGCAATGCCCTTGAGAACGGACGCGGACCACTTGCCGTTCAGATATCTAACCCTATCTGCCAGCGAATCTGGAACCTGCCCGGCAATCGCCTGAAGGCAAAGTTGGTCGCCGAAACCCTCCCGGTAATCATGCGGCATAAGCAACCAGCAGACGGGTCGTGCATCCGCCACGAAGTGCAATGCCTCAGCTCCACGCTTGATGATGGTATCGACCTGGCTGCGGTCAGCATTTTTGAACAGCATGGGATGCAGGTTGAAGCCCATCACCCTGTATCCCTCGTCACGTTTCCGTTTGATCCAGGAGACGGTATCTTCATCCGGTTCTGAGGCAACAAGGCTGAACGCCGAATCGGCAACCAGCACCGCGTTTGTCCTGGCGAAAGATTGCAGGCGGCTGAGGGAAACCGGATCGCGCACATTAATCGAGACGTCAGGATGCAGGGCGCTATAAAACATAGCCAGAGCGGGATGGGGCGCTTGATTGAAACTGAAACCGAGGATGACATTTTTTATCCCGGCAACCGCAGCCAAATCAGCACTTGCCAAGAGTTTTGCGCTGACCAACGGATGGTAATATCCATCCATGACATCCGCCCCAACCACCACGACGCAATCGTATCGCCGCACTTCAAAGTGATTTAGAAGTGCTCCGGAAAAATCAATTTCGCCAAAGAGATCGACGGGATTAAATCCCCTCTGGCGAACCAAGTCCGCGGCACCTGTTCCCTCGACCAATATATCGATTTCGACATCAGGATTTCTTGCGCGAGCATGCTGAACTGTCGCGGTGATCATGGCATCGTCGCCGATAGAGCCAAAAACGGAATAGGGATCGCAGGCGACAATCAAAACCCGATTTATATGATCCCCACCGGGTAGTCTTTTTATACGTCGCTTTTGCTCCTGCAGCGTGTGAAAGAAGTGACGAATGGTAACATCCTGATTGCGGCGTTCATTGTACTTCACCCATTCACGATGCAGCGGCGCGGGAATGATTTTTTTTATGAGCTTACGCATTCACTTCCTTCCGTGGGAGTACCTTGCTCGTGACGAAAAGAAGAGCCGACCGCGCCTGCGTTCGGGCAACCAGCGCTATGAGCAAAAAATAAGTTAAGACGAAAATAGATCCGAGCAGTATTGCAGACATGAAATCGCCTAAACCCAGCACGGAAACTTCAGGGCGCATCCATTGAACGATGACAAAGCAGAGACCGCTGGTGGCAAAACTCGGCAGAAGCAGAGAGATTATTCTTCGGAGCGACACGCCCAATTCGCGCGAAACATAAAAGAACGTAAAGGGCGTGGAAGCAAGTTGGCCAAATACGTAAACAATGACGAGTTCATCGATACCGTCTGTCGGTATGAAGACAATCATCAGAATTGTGGCAATCGATTTGACGGCGCCGGCAATCAATACCTTGTTCGGGCTGCCGCGTGCGGAGAGAAACGGGCCGTTTTGAAATTGTACACATTGTAAAGCACCGAGAAGCAGCAGGGGTCTCGCGATCTCATCTGCCCCTTGCCACTGCGCCCCAAACAAAACGCGGCAAATCTCCGGCGTCAATGCCGCAAAAAGCACGAAGGCTGGTGTCGAGACAATTGCGGATATTGCGATCAACTGCTTGTAAAGTTCCGCCATGCGTTCACGCTCGTGCGAGACGCGCGAAAGCACCGTCAGCGACACGTCATAAAGTGCCGACTGAAGCAATTGCATGAGAAGTTGATAAAGGCGGCTGCCGACGGTGTAGAGGCCAAAGAGCGCGACCCCGTAACGCCCCAGGATCATGAAATCGATCAGGCGCGTGGCCGCGAAATCGACAATGCGAAGGCCGAGCGCCGACGAACCGAAGCGAAGCAGTTCGACGAAGGTACCGGGGTTGAGAGTGGTGCCCGGCAGCCAGTGCGGCTTTCGCCAGAGCCAGATCAGTGTGACGATGGTGGCGACATAGGTCTGCACGACGAGGCTCCAGACGCCCATGCCCATGATCGCGAAAACAATCGCCACGCCGCCGCCGACGATGTTCGATATGAATGTTCTGATCGCCAGCGGCTTGAAAGCCAGTGCGCGGCGATAATTCACCTCCTGAAACATCGAGGCTGTGTTCAGCGGCAGCAATATGCAGATAGCCACGATCACCGGCGCCAGCCCTTCGACCTCGAACCAACGTTCCAGTTCCGGTGAGAACACGCAGACGGCAATGGCCAGCACCGTTGCAACCGCAACCGAGGCATAAAAGGGCAGATTGACGTGGCCGGGTTCCAGGTTGCGTTTCTGCACGATCGCATCTGCGAATCCGAACTCCGACACCATCTGGATCAGCATCAGCACCAGCCCGGCGGTGGCGACCATGCCGTAATCGGTGGGACTGAGGAAACGGGCCAGAACGATGAAGAGAATGGAGGTGAAAAGCTTGCCGCCCCAGTTCTGGACGATGGACCAGAACACGCCTTTCAGGGCAGCATTGCCTATCGACGTAGCTTCGGACATCAATTCACCACCCGTAAAGCCGGCCGTGTTGACGCAACATGCGCAGCGACCTCGACGCCCAGGCCGTGAAAGCGGAGGCTGCCCTTATTGCTTCCCACCATATGCTCTCTCCTTCGAAGAAAACCGCAGCAACAGACCGGGTCCGTTGCCGGTTAAGATGCACGCAGGGTTCGGCTTTGCCTGTAGCGCGTCAGGACGTCCTCATAGAGTTTCACATAATTTTCGCCGACCCGACGCGAGGTGGATTCCTCGACAATGTTTCCGAAATCCGCCTCCGTCGGCAATTCTTCGCGCGAGAGCGTCAGCACCCGGCGGATACGGGCGGCAAGGTCGCTGGCGTTGCCTGGCTCAAACAGCCAGTCATGGTTGGTCTCGCCAATCAGCTCCGGAATGCCGCCGGAGGCTGCGCCGATGACCGGCACGCCCATGGCATAGGCTTCGTAGATCGTGCGTGGCGAAGGCTCTGCCCAGAAGGAAGGAACGATGAGCACGTCGATCTCTTCGAGAAACTCCTTCGGTTTCGCCCAGCCGACAAATTCGATCGGCAGATCGCCGGCCTGAGCCGTGAAACGTTCGATCGAATCGTCCATCGCATGGCCGGCGACCAGACAGCGCCAGTTGCCGTGACCGATTTCCTTGAAGGCATCGACCATGTTGCCGACGCCTTTTTCCGTATTGATACGGCCGATATAACCGAAGGTCAGCGGTCGGCCAGTGCGGTCGATCTGCCGGCGGGCGACGGGATCGCCCTCGGGAACCGTGCAGGAATAAAAGATGACGCGGCGCAGGCTTTCCGGAATGTGGTGGAAAAGCCCATGATTGACATGCGTCTTGAGGATTTCCGTGCCGACGCTTGCGACAGCGCCGATATAACGCTGGGTGAATTTCTTGGTGAAATTCACCGCCTGACAACCGAGATGGATGTGCTCGCAGGGCTTGCCGCCCTTGAACATGGCGGCGTTGCCGCACAGGAGATCATATTCGCAGATCGTGTGAACGATCGGAATGCCGCGCTTATGCGCCGCCCGCCACACCAGCGTCGTCACATCCAGAAGCGAGTGGGTGTTGAGAACGTCAGGCTTGAAATCGTCGAGAACGGCTTCGAACTGCTTTTCGACGTCGAAATTCCACTGCTGCTTGAGCTTCTGCATGCGCCGCTGCTGCGGCGAATATTGCGGCCAGTCCTCGAGCCAGAAATCGTTATTATGGAACATGCGGTAGACGGAGACGCCGTTGCGCATGGTTTTCGGTTCGGCCTGCCGCTCGATACAGGCGGCGCCGACCGTATGTCCCATGGAAACGAGTTCCTCGGCGAGATGTTCGACCGAGCGTTCGCATCCACCAACGATATGCGGCGGATAAAGGCTGCTAAGATGGAGAATTCTCATGCGGATACGCTCTGTTTTCCTTCATCGAAAATCTATGGCGTCCATCCCGGGCTCGTTCGTCTCCCCTCATTCCAGGAGACCAGTGAGACATCTGCAAAAATAAAAGAGCCGGAGCAGAACTAATGTTTGAAAATATGAATTACCAAAATCTACTTTTCAAAAAGCACGGGAATCGACGCTATTTCAAGTGATTTTTTTCGCGGCGCGGCAAAAGCCATGCGGTGTTGCGAAAAGAACCGGTCTCGTGTTACGGTTTAGCCACTTTAAAGTGCAGGCAATCGGGAGAAATCGGTTGCGTTGCAGCTGATGATCATATTCGAGTTGATAATATCTGTTTTATTTCAAACACATGGATTTCAGGGCGATCGTAGATGCCGAAAACTTCCAGGACATTCTGATCTCGACGTGTTGAGAGGCATCATCGCCATTTAAACGGCGACGTCCATGTGATGACGTCTGGATTATATTTTCTCCGGACACACCAGGAGGCGCAGATGAATGGAAAAACGCCGATCGCCATGGGCAGCCTGACACGGCGCAACCTGCTTTCAGCCGCGCCGCTTGCATTGGTCGCCGCCTCCGGTTTGCAAGCCATTCCCGCACGGGCGCAGACGGTTGCTTCAGCCAGTACCGAAGCCTTTCTGGACAGCGTAGGGGTGTGCGGTCACTTCACCCGTCCCACGGGCATCTATCCCGAACAGTTCGAGCGGATCGTGCCCGAACTCGAAGCACTGGGCGTCCGGCATCTGCGCGATGACGGGCTGATCACCGCGAGAGATAGTCGCGACAGCCCCGTCTTTCGGCGGCTGCGCCGGATCGTGGCGGCGGGCGTTCGCCTCACCGTCATCTGTTACGACAATCTCAACCCTTACGTTTCCACGCCGCTCGACAGGCTGGCGGATTTCTACGACTGGTGCGACGCGGGTATCGATGTTTTCGAGGGCAGCAATGAACCGAACCTGACGAAGGATCCGCAAAATGCTCCGCGCATTTCGGCGGAGCATCAGGCGGCGCTGCACGACACCATCCGTTCGGTTCCGCGCCTGAGTGCGGTGCCAGTTGCGGCGCCAAGTTATGTCCTGTCGAACACAGCGCTGGCGCTGGACCTGAAAAACGCCTGCGATTACGGCAATATCCACGCTTACGCCGGGATGGAGCATCCCGAAACGACCGGTCCGGGGGCACTCTCGAAATCCGTCGCCGCTTCGGCGCATATAGCGGCCGGCAGACCGGTGCTCGCCACGGAAATGGGCTACCATACCTCGCTGCAAACCAAGACATTTCATTTCCCCGTCACCGAAGGCATCAAGGCGCGCTATATGCCGCGCATGCTGCTCTGGTGCTTCATCAGCGGTATCCGCCGGTCCTATATCTATGAAATGGTTTCAAGCTTCGCCGCCGATGAGACAAACCCGGAATCCTCCTTCGGCCTCCTGCGCCACGATCTGAGCCGCACCCCGGCTTACGAGGCCGTTCGCGCCCTTCTTTCTCTCTGCAAGGCAGAACGGCAAACCGGACCGGAGGAACGACAGCTCGATTTCCTCACCGCCGATTCCCAAAGGTTGTCGCTGCATCTGGTGAGACCGGACGGTGCTTTGCTCGTGCCTGTCTGGCTTGGAATTTCCGGCTGGCAATGGCCGGCCCGCATCGAAAACCCGCCCGCCGAACGGGTTGCGACATTTTCGGTGGCCGGCCAGCATAGTCACGTTATCGCACACCGTTTCCGCGATGACGGCTCCGTTAGCCAGCAGACAATCACGCAGGAAAGCGGACAATACCGGCTTTCGGTCAGCGACCAGCTTACGGTTCTGGAAGTTTTCTGAATGGCGCGCAGGAAATGCCGCATCGCAAAATTGTGTGTATCGCGTCGCGTTATTGCATGATAGCCTGCTTGAATACTGGACTTCCGCCCCGCAAAAGCGGCGCAATATAATACTAAATATATCTTTATTCTTATAGATTGACGATGATGAAAAACTTTAAAGAAGCGCCCGCTGCCGGGGCGCAGCGTCTTGATGTTCTTCAGGTGATGCGCGCCGTTGCGGCAACCATGATTGTTGCGCTGCACGCGGACGTGAACTGGCCATTCACGCTTTTCCCATTGCATCTGCTGCGGCTGGGCGGCGGTGTCGACCTGTTTTTCGTCATTTCCGGCTTCGTCATCGTTTATGCGTCCCGGCCCTATTTCGCAGCGACAGGCGGTCGTTCGGCGTTTCTGCTGCGCCGGTTTCTCCGCATCGTTCCGCTTTACTGGTTTGTGCTGACCCTGCGGCTCGCCATGGCCGCCAGCGTGACCCTTATCAGTGCGAAGGCCTTTCCGCCGTTACAGTCGATTCTGACCTCCTACCTGTTTATTCCCTATGACAGCATGGGTTATGGCGACGCCTATCCGTTTCCGCTGATCGATCTCGGCTGGACGCTGAATTACGAGATGTTCTTTTATATCGTTTTCGCAGCGTTCATCTTCCTGCCGCTGGAGCGCGCGGTATTCACGACAGCCGGCGTGCTGTTTGCCGCCGTCATGATCGGCTCCGCCTTCGATCTCGGCCTGCCATTCAGCTTCTGGTTCCAGCCGATCATTCTCGAATTCGTCGCGGGCATGTTCCTGGCGGTCCTCTTCCTGCGAGGCGTTCGCCTGCCGCCCCTGCTCGGGCTCGCAACGGCCCTGTGCGGCCTGGCGCTCTGGATGCTAACCGATCTGAACAGGATAGGATTCCAGTGCGATCCGGGCTGTTACTCGTTTTCGCGTCTGCTGGTTTTCGGCGGCGGCGCGATTCTGCTGATGGCAGCGGCGACCTTGACCAGAAACATCTCCCTCCCCCGTTTCGCACAGCCGCTGGCAAAACTCGGAGATTCATCCTATGCGCTTTACCTGCTGCACCCGTTTATCTTCCGGGGCTTCAAAATTGCGCTCGGCGGCGTCACGTTCCCGCCCGAATGGAGCAACCTCGTTTATCTCGTCATCGTCGTCAGCACCGTCGCCATAGCCCACACCTTCCACGTTTTTGTCGAAACGCCGGCCAATATCTGGCTGCGTGACCGGCTGATAACATCGCCACGGAAAGTCGCCGTGTCATGAACAAACCGGAGAAAGGCAATGGCAGCCGTTAACAATAGCTGAGGGTTTCCGCCGCAGGTTTATTTTAGCGCTTGATCCTTTGCTTGGGCTGTGCGATTTAAAAAGAAATTTTAGATGTTGGGTAACCTTGCCCGGCATTGGATGTATTTAAAGTCGTATTTTAAAAGATTTGGAGAGTTGGATGCCCCGCATTCGTAACGGCTCGATGCTCGTTGGTGCGATGTTTATTGCCAGCATGGGTCTCTTTTCCGCTGTCGCCAACGCACAGAACGTGGAAACCGCACCGCCGGCCGCACCGCAGCAGGCGCCCTCTACTGAGAGCGCCGCAACAGGCGCACCCGTCAAGGCCGCCGATGAAACCACCGCTGCATTTCTGAACCGCGTCAACACCACCAATCCGGACACGGTTTCGATTGCCGCAGCGGAACTGTTCAAGCAGTCTCCGACGCAGGGGACGATCAGGGATCTGGTCACCATCGCGTCCAGCACGGATGCGGCAACGGCCGACGTAACCGGAAAAGTGACGAGCGGGTTTCCGATCATCGCCGTTTCCACCAGCGCGGCACAGTTCTCCGAACAGCTTTCCGGCCTTATCCTGAGTGACTCCGGCCAGTTGCCAACCATCGTCGCACTGGCCCAGAAGGTCGGCAACAAGGACTTTTCCGAAGTCGTCGGCGAAGGCTTGGCGCTTGCCCACGCGACCGCGATGAGGAACGGCAATACGATACTCGCAGCCGCCATCCAGTTGCAGACAAAGGGCGCCAACGTACCCGCCGATCTCCTGATCGCCTTTAGCGAAAATATCGAAGGAACGGCTGCCGGTCCGGCTGCCCCCGCGGCTGCCGCAGCGGCGGCCTCGCCGATCGGCGGCGCCGGTTCCTCGCCGGCAAGCGCCAACAGCGTCGGCGGTTCGGGAACAGCAGGTGCCGCAGGCGGCACCGCACAGGCGGGTGGCGGAAGCCCGCCGGCTGGCCGCGGCAGATCGCTTTCAACCGGCAGCACCAGCACGACGACGAGCACAAGTCCCGTTTGAGTTTGGCTTTGTCGCCTTTCCCGTGAGGAAGGCTGCCGCCAGTTCTGTGATGCAACCGTGACTTGGCGGGCCCTGCGCCCGCCGAAAAGAGCGAGGCTGACAGTTGTTACAAAGGCACGATCCCCTGACGATGGCTGACTACGATAAAAACGGGCTGACGGCCGAATTTATCGATATCGACGCCGTTCTTGCGATGATCCGCCGGCAGTGGCGCATCGTGCTTGCCGCCGTCGCAGTCGCCGGGGCAATCGGCCTCGCCTTTGCCGCAACGGCCGTTCCGATCTATTCGGCGACGGCGACGCTGTTGATCGACCGCAACAACAGCCAGATTGTCGAACAGCTTTCGACGATCGGCGGCGTCATAGAGGATGAGGCCTCCATTCTCAGCCAGGTCGAGGTGCTGCAATCGGAAACCATCGGGCTTGCCGTTGTCGATAGTCTCAATCTTACGGAAAATCAGGAATTCAGGGCAACGCGTGCATCGCTTCTAAGCTCGATATTCGGCACCATCCGCTCACTCGTCAATGTTTCGCAATGGTTCTCGCCAGCGAAGAAAAAAGAGGCGGTGGTTGACGATGGAACCCTGAAGAGATCGCTGTCGGACCAGCTGCTCAACGGCCTCAGCGTCAAGCGCATCGGCCGGACCTACGCGCTGGAACTCACCTATAATTCGACATCGCCGGTTCTCGCCGCGCAGATCGTCAATGCCGTGGCCTCGGCCTATCTGCTGGATAAGCTGAATTCCAAATACGAGGCGACGCGGCGGGCCAGCGACTGGTTGTCCGACCGTATTGCCGAGCTGCGCCAGCGGGCGCTCGAAACCGATCTGGCCGTGCAGAAGTTTCGCGCCGAACATAATCTGATCTCGACCGGCAATAACAGCCTGCTCTCCGATCAGCAGCTGGCGGAATCCAACAGCGCGCTGATTTTGGCGCAGTCGGAAACCGCCAGGGCACGGGCGCGGGTGCAACGCATTGAACATATTCTCGCCACCGACGATGTCGATGCGGTGGTTACCGATATTCTCGACAGCTCGGTCGCCAACGATCTGCGCAAAAAATATCTCGAAGCCTCCAAGACTGAGGCGGAAATTACCAGCAGGCTCAGCAGCAACCACATTCAGGCGGTGCGTCTGCGCAATGAAATGCAGGAATACCGACGGTTGATGTTCCAGGAAATCAGCCGCATCGCGCAAAGTTACAAAAGCGATCTGGAAGTCTCCGAAGCAAGGGAAAAATCGCTCGCCGAAAGTGTCGCCAAGGCGACCGACATCAGCAACTCCGCCAGCGAGACACAGGTTCAGCTGCGCGAACTACAGCGCGAGGCCGAAACCTACAAGAACATGTACCAGACCTTCCTGCAGCGATATCAGGAAGCGATGCAGCAGCAATCCTTCCCCGTAACGGAAGCGCGCGTGATTTCCAAGGCGATGCCGCCCAGAATTCCGAGCAAGCCGAACAAGCCCATCATTTTGGCCCTGTTCATGATCATGGGTGCCGCGGCGGGTGGCGGTATCGCCATGTTCCGCGAATTCCGCGACCGGTTTTTCCGCACCGGGGAACAGGTTCGTGACGTTCTCGGGCTGGAGTTCCTCGGCAATACCCCGCTCATCCAGAACAAGGCCGTAATAGAAGATCAGGAAGGCGGCCATCCGGCCCTGACGCGCCCCACCAGCGTCGCGCGCTACGCGGTCGACCATCCGCTCTCCTCCTTCGCCGAAACCCTGCGCAGCACCAGGCTTGCCATCGATCTCGGTATTCCCGCCAAAAGCGGAGCGCGGATTGTCGGTGTCGTCTCGGCCTTGCCGAGTGAAGGGAAATCCACGATTTCCATCAACCTGGCGCAGTTGCTTGCCGGGCAGGGTGCGCGGGTCCTGTTGCTGGATGCCGATATTCGCAATCCCGGCGCCACGCGCGCCATGGCGCGTCACGCGAGCGAGGGCCTGCTCGAAGTATTGTTGGAAGGCCGCAGCGTGCAGGATGTGCTGCTTCGTGACGAAAAGACGCGGCTCGCTTTCCTGCCCACGGTGGTCAAACAGCGTGTCCCTCATTCCTCGGAACTGCTGACCTCGGCGCAGATGCACAAGCTGCTGGCCGAAGCGAGCAATGCTTTCGACTATATCATCGTCGACCTGCCCCCGCTCGGGCCGGTGGTCGATGCCCGCGCCATGGCGGGGCGGATCGACGGTTTTATCTTCGTCACCGAATGGGGCAAAACCGCCCGCAGGGCAGTGCGGAACACGGTGGAGAATGAGGTTCATATCCGCAAGAAGTGTCTCGGCGTCGTCCTCAACAAGGTGGACACCGAAAAGCTGAAGCTTTATCGCGCCTATGGTTCGAGCGAATATTATCATTCGCGCTATACACGATATTACCATGACCAGGCGTGACGGCGTGATGCGCCTGCGGAAAATCCTCGCGGTCGTACCGGTCCTCGTCATTTCCATCTTCGTCCTGTCCGTCGCGGCGCAGGCCTTTTCGCAAAGCCGGCGTTTTTCCGATATTGTCGCATTGGCGCGGATCGCCGACGACAATAATGGCCTCGCGCCAGATCTCCTTGCGGAAACGGTCCCTGAACTTCAGCCCATCGTTAGCGAAAAAATCTGCCGTTCGGATATCGTCAAAGCCGGACTGAGGCTCGTTCTGGCCGATCTCGATGCAAATGGCATCGATCCGACATCCGATTCCGGCGCGGCGCGTCTCGGTTTCGCCGAGACCTTTATTCGCCATTCGCTCTCTTGTTTTCCCGCAAATGGCGATGTCTGGCTGCGTCTTGCCATGGTTCGCTCGCTGCGCAACGCCTCGCCCATGGAAGTCGCCGTGCTGATGAACTTCTCCCAGCTCTATGGGCCTGCCGATGCCAATCTGATCCGTGGGCGTTTCGTGATGTGGCAGCAGTTTCCGAAGAACACCTTGCCCGAGGCCGAGGCGGCCCGCGAGGCGGATACGGCCGTCGTCTGCGGCAGGCAGGGAGAAATCCTGCGATGGACCCTGGCGGAAGTCTGCCCAAAGCCACCGCCGGCAGACACAAAACGCTCCGCGCCGCTGTCATGATCTGAAACGATGAAACGGCTGAGCCTCGTCCATATTCGCGGCATAGCCATCACAAACAATTCCGACAAAGCCCAAAGATATGTCGCTCACCGATGCCCGATCAGAACCGCTCTCCTCCTCGCAGCCCCCACTGGTGGCGGTTCGGGACTATGTCCGGCCGGTCGCAATAGTCGCATTCTGGGCAATATTTCTGCTGGCGCTTCTCAATAGGGGCGCAACGGAAATCGAAAGTCGCATCGTCGTCACGGCCGCGATCTATCTCCTGCTGGTGCCAGCAATCCTCCTGTTCGGACCTCCGAAGGCCGGTGCAGGCAAGGTATTCGCGGCAGCCTGCCTTTTATTGGGAGCGCTCATCGTTCAGGTGCTGTTGCAGGCATCCTCCATACCCGGCATCGCGCGCGCCAATCCGGCATGGTCCACCGCCGCCATGTTCATGCAGACTGCGCCAGCCGCCACAATCTCACTGACACCTGCGGATGACCGGCTCGGCCTCTTGAGCGCCGCCCTGCCCTTCGGCGCCTTCATGACCGGCCTCGTACTTTTCGATAGCGACGAGCGTGCGGCAAAGACGCTGCGATGGTTCGCAATTGCCGGTGGCTGGCTTGCGCTGTTTTCCATCGTGCAATTCGCGCTTTTCCCCGAAGCTCTCGGCTTCATCCAGAAGCGTTTCTATCTCGGCAGCCTTACGGGCCTTTTTGTCAACCGCAATACCGCCGCGACCTTCTTCGGTCTCATCCTTCTCACGCTCGCCGCATTATTGCACAAAAGCCTCCTCGCTCCGGATTGGGCGAGAGTAAAGGCGCTCGTGGCAAATCGCCTCACCGTGCCGGCGGAGCAGAAACAGCTCATCCGCAGAGCCGCTTTTCTCGGCGTCCTCGCGGGCTTTTGTTTCATCGCATTGATGCTGACGGGATCGCGCGCCGGCATTGGCTCAAGCCTCGCAGCGCTGATTGTCCTGATCCTGCTGATTGTGTTCAACTCCCCCGCCAGAACCGGCCGCAATGGGGCCTCCAGCCGGCGCAGGCAGCGCGGGACGAGACGTCGTGCCGCGCTCCTGATCGCAATCGCTATCGCCCTCTTCGCGCTTTTCGCCAACCGGGTGGCGCTTCGCATGGAAACGCGTTTGGAAGATGACATGCGCTTTTGTTATATGCCGGGTATCGCGCGCGCCATCGCCGACAATTGGCCGCAGGGGTCGGGCCTTGCAAGCTTTACGGAAATCTATGCGCCATATCATGTGGCGCGGTGCGGGGTGGACGCCGTCGTCACCCATGCCCACAATGTCTACGCCGAAGGGCTGCTGACACTCGGTGCGGCCTTCCCGTTTTATCTCGCTTTTTTTGTGCTCATCCAACTGGTGATTTTCATTCGCGGGGCATTGAAACGCAGAAACTATCGTTATGCCTCTCATCTCGGCCTTGCCGCGCTGCTGCTCGTCCTGCTGCATTCGACACTTGATTTTTCGCTGCAGATTCCGGGCTTTGCCATGGCCTATGCCGTTTTCCTCGCCCCGGTCGTCACGCTTTGCCTGAACCCGCCCGGAATGGAGCGGAAGGGTCGCAAACGGCGGAGACAATTTCCGGAAGACGCTGCAATGCCGGCGCCAGGCCATTCAGGCCAGACAGTACAAACGCCGCTTCGTCTGCAATAACGGATCTCGCGGATGCAAAACAGGTTTCGTGATCTTAAAGGCGCAGGAATTTAAGCATGCGGATATTGCAGATAACCTCGCTGTTTTCTCCGGATCGGGTGGGCGGTGCGGAAATATTCGTGGAAGACCTTGCGCGTGGACTTGCGGATAAGGGGCACACGGTCGCAGTGGCCGCCATCTCGCGTGAAGAGCAGACAGCGCAACAACGCGATGGTTTCACCATTCACCGCCTCGGGCATACCACGCCGTTCTTTATCGGCGACTGGGGGCAACAACCGGAATGGAAGCGAAAATATTATAAGATCGCCGTGCAACTGGATCCGCGCCTCGTTCGCCGGCTTGCGCGTGTGATCGATGATTTCCGACCGGACGTGGTCAATACCCATTCGCTATCGGAACTGACGCCGCTGATCTGGCCGATGATCCGCAAGCGCGGCGTTCCGCTGGTTCATTCGCTGCATGATTTCACGAGCATGTGCACCAATGGCTCCCTGTTTCATGATGGGCATATCTGCGATGGCAGCAGCAAAAAATGCCGTGCCTTTTCCTATCTCCACCGGCGTTGCCAATGCGCGGTCGATGCTGTCGCCGGCGTCGGTCGCGATATCGTCGAACGCCACGTGCGGGCCGGGTTTTTCACCCATGTTTCCGAAAACCGCCGCACGGTGATCTGGAACGCCATCTCACCGCCAGATTCGCCAGAACCGCGCACTGCCCGCACGCCCGGCGAGCCGCTGGTTTTCGGCTATCTGGGCCGCATCGAAGCAGCGAAAGGGGCTGACTTGCTGATCGAAGCGTTGCGGCTTTTGCCGCCGCAGGGCTGGCGGGCGGTCATGGCAGGCCGCGCGCCTGATGGCATCGAGACCTATCAGCAAAGGGCAGCCGGCCTGCCGGTCGAATTTCCGGGTTATGTGGAGGCCGATCGTTTCTTCGCCGGCATAGATTGCCTCATCGTACCGCCCTTATGGCCGGAGGCCTTCGGCCGCACAGTTGCTGAAGCCATTCTGCGCGGCGTACCCGTCATCGGCGCAAATCTTGCGGGTGTTGCCGAACAGATCGGCGCGGACAGGCCGGAACGCCTGTTCGCCCCGGGCAATGCCGCCGAACTGGCCGCACGCATGGCAGAGGCGATGCGCAATCCCGCCATGCTTGCGGAAACACCTGAAACCCGGGAGAGAATTCGCCAGGGCGTTGAGCCTGAAGGGGTCATTGCGGCCTATGAAAAGCTCTATGCGGATGTTTGCAAAACCGCATGACCGTGACGACAGCGTCCCTCCTCAGGCTGCGGCTCCTTGCTTGAAAAGCCGCGCGTAGCTCTCCGCCGCCTTCCGCCACGAATATAATTTGCGGTTTTCATAACCCGCCTTGCGGAGATTTTCTGCCAGTTCCGGATTGTCCAAAAGTCGCTCAAGCGTGTCGACAAGGCTTTGAGCATCCTCCGGATCGAAAGTCAGTGCGCCTTCGCCGGCAATCTCCGGTGTTGCCGAACGATTGGAACAGACCACCGGGCATCCCAGCTGCTGCGCTTCCAGCACCGGCAGGCAGAAGCCTTCATAGGTGGAGGGGACGCAAAGGCAGGCTGCGTGACGGTAAAGTTCGGCCAGTTGCCGGTCATCTATGCCGGAAAGCCGGATCAGCCGGGCCTGCAGCTCGGGATCGTCCAGCGTGCCGGCGATTTCCTCCGCCTCGTCGCGGCCAACATGCACGATGCGCAAATCCGGCCATTTTTTACCGAGTATGGCAAAGGCTTTGCCCAGGAGAGCGAAATTCTTATTGGACGTCGCGTTTCCAACCGCCAGTATGTAGCGTCCGGGAACAGGCGGCACCGTGTCGAAAGCCCCGGGATCGACATTCAGCGTGCTGTCGGAATAAATGGTAAGGCTCTTATCGGCAGCGGCTGGATAGAAACGTCCAAGATCCTTCCGCGTCGCTTCGGATACGCAGATGACTTGATCCGAACCGGCCATCATCAGCTTGAAGATGAAATCGGTCGTCAGGGTCGCCCGCCAGCCGATCTGTTCGGGAATGGTTTTGAAATAAAGATCATGAACAAGGGTGAGACGCCGTTTGCCGCCGAGGGGACTTCCGAAAGGATCGGTATTAAACAGCACATCGATGCCATGCCGGCGGCAGAGCGCGGGCAGCATCGCGGCCTGACGCACCACATCGAAAACCATGACGCGTGGCCGTGGAGTCTCGATGAGCTGCAACCGGCTGTCGCGCAGGTTTTCAGGCAGTTGCGCCCGCGTCCAGGGAGAACGCAAAACATAATCGTCGGTCGTCTGTTCCAGCAACCGCTCCAGCAGGCTGAAGGTCACGCGGGCCACACCGGAGGCCTTGCCGCCATATTGGCTCGGCATGTTTACGAGAATGCGCATCCTGGCCCTTCCGCCTGCCGGCATTGCCTGTTCCTGTCGATCGCCGGGCGAAACCTCACGCCGCCTCCGTCAGCAGCGCGGAAACGGAGCGGCAGGTTTCCTCCAGCGAGAAACGTTGGCTCACATCCTCCCGCCCCTTTTGCGCCAGCCTTTCCGCCACGGCCGGTTGCGACAGGACACAGCCGATCGCCGCCGCCAGCGCCGATGCATCTCCCGGCGGCACGAGAAGGCCGGTTTCACCGTCACGGATGATTTCGGTAACACCGCCGCCGCGCGTGGCGACAACCGGACGCCCGCACATCATGGCCTCCACCACCACCCGGCCGAAGGGCTCGGCAACAATCGAGGTATGAGCAACCACATCCATCGCCGCCATCAGTTCCGGCACATCCGGGCGGAAACCGAGGAAACGGACGCGACCGTCGAGACCGAGACGGGATGCCTGTTCGCGGATGCGCGCCTCATAGGCCTCCTGCCCGAAAAGCGCACCGCCGACGATGACCGCCTGCACGCCCTCCATCGCCGCAATCGCGTCCAGAAACACATGCTGTCCCTTCCATTCGCTCAGCCGGCCAAAAAGGCCGACAAGCGGTTGCGGACCAAAGCCCAGTTCCGCACGCAGCCGCGCGGCCGTGCCGGGCTCGTATAGCCTTGCTTTCGCAGGGTCGAAGCCATTGTAAACGATGCGAACCTTATCCGCCTCACCGCCGGCCTCGATGAAAGCCCGGCCCGTCTCTTCGGAATTGACAGCCACCAGCCTGGCGAAAAGGCGCGCAAATGCCAGCGAGGCACGGCGGTTGGTGGCGCTGAAAGCCGGATCGGTGACGATATCGTGTAAAATCCAGACGAGCGGCCGGCGGCTGAGCTTCGCGGCCAAGGCACAGACGAAAAGCGCTTTTTGCGAATTGGCGCAGATCACATCATAGCGCCTCGCCTCCCGGCTCAATTGCCAGGCGACCGCCATCACGTCAGCCGCTCCGCGCAACAGGGCGCCGAAGGACGCATTGCGGCGGATCGACAGCATTTTTTCTCCAGCGGACAGCATGATCGGAGCCCGCCCTGCATCAATGAGATCATCTGCGGCCGCTCCGCCACTGAGAAAACAGGCGCGCCAGGAGTGTGGGCCCGCCTTGACGAGGTCCGTCAGAAAAAGTTCGGCGCCGCCCTTCTCTCCGGTATGGCTGACGAAAAGAGCGGATGTCATGACATCTCCCCTGCCGGATGAGAGGACCCACGACGCATCTGTCTATAATTGCGGGCATGACGAGCAGGCCGGCGGAAAGAACGGACCTGCCTGAAAGCTGCGTGGAAACGCATATCGCTAGATAAAAACACCAGCATCAAAACCTTTATTCGCAATAAAATTCAACAATAATAATTAGAATAGTATTCTATTTTTACGCTTCAAGCGAGATCAAAGAAAAATTCATGACGCTCGTTTTCATGCGCTGTTTTCTGTTTCGCTCCCGGCATTTTTTCCCCGGTCCTCGTGGCGGAATTATTCTGAAGCCAGACCAGGAGAACGAACGATGACACCGCCCGAACACAACATATGCATATATACGGCGCGAACGGAAGAGGTGGCCGCATGATCGGTTTGACGCTCGGCATACGTCCCCGAAACATGGGTGGCATCGGTTTTTCCCTGACCGCGTTCTCGCCCCTGCGGGCCCGTCTGGCGGCCGGCCAGAATGCCACGATCTTCGTGAACGGCGACAGCACCGCCCATGCCGAAGCCGGACCATTTCAGCAATTTGCGATGATGCTCGGCGATCTTCACGATACGACTGTTGTGTTATACCGTTGGGCGGAATGGGAGACGAGCGCCGCCACCGGGCCAAAAACCTATGCCGCCCCAGTCACGCTGCGTGCCGGCAAGGGGGCGACGCTGACGCTCTATCTTGCGACGTTGCCCGGCGGTATGGCGGGTTACATGCTTGCGGAACAGCGCGCAGCAGCGCTGAAGATTACCCGCCCCGATCTCTGCATCATGCATCATGGCCACAATATGCAGACCTTCGAAGCGCCCGGCGGCATTTTGAGCTCCGGACGATCCACCCTGCTCGGACCGCTGGGAATGACCGAATGGCAGTGGCCAAATGCTCCACAACTCATCACCACCCAGAACCCGTGGCGGGATGGGACGGGTTACGACAAGGTCTATCAGGCGATCCTCGACCTGGCCCGATCCCATCCGAACCTCACGCTGGTGGATACGCATGCCGCATTTCTGGCGAAGGGCAAGGACGCCGCGCTTTATCGGGACAATGTTCACCCGAACGATGCGGGCTCCCGGCTGATTGCCCGGACCCTGTTCGATTCCTATCTAGGATCGGCAGGCGATAACAACTTCCAGACACCTTGCTGGCCAAAGCTGCCTGCCGCCAATCTCATCGGCAATGGCGATTTCTCCGATTGGACTGGTTCCGTTCCGACGGGCTGGGGAATGACTTCACCAGGCTCCGCCACCAAAGCCACCGACATCATCTTCTCCCCGTCCTTCGCAAGCAGCCTCGCCCTCTCTCCAAATGGCAGCCAGATCGCCGGGCTTACGCGCAATTTCCGCAATGCGGAAGCCATAGCGATGATAGGCAGGACCGTTTCTTTCGCTGTGCTTTACAAGAACAACGAGAAGCAGCGTCTGCCCTACATAACGCTGGTTACGAAAAGCGGCGGCTCAGTCCGGACAATCGCTTGTTCCGCCCTGCAATTCGGAGGTGCCAACATCGCCGGCAATAGCGGTTGGATGTGGGCGATAGCCAACGGGGTCGCCATAGACCCCGATATCAACCCGGCGGGGTATAATTTCTATCTGCGAATCCTTCCGGCATTCGGGACCAGCGCGCCCACCTCGAATGAACCGGTTCACATTCAGCGCGTCATCGCCGTCGAAGGGGATTTACCGAGAGGCAATCTGATCTCGTGACGAAACGATAAAATATCTTGCGCGGCGACATCATCGAGCCCAATAGTGGTCGCCATATTATATTGATTGCCGCGCGGTAGCGCTGTCCTGTGGACAGTCGAAATCCGCCCACAAAAGATAGAAACCGCGGATGAAAAGACCAGCAAATCATGCGGCATTGCGCCAGCCCGCTATACCGGGTTTTGTTTTGGCAATGCCGCTTTACCCTTCAAAAATAATCAATATTCCCGGCATCTTTCTCGCGATATTCGTTTTCGCCATTGGTTTCTTCATTCAATGCAATGTGGCGACCAGCAATATTGGCCTGCGTTTCCTCAATATTACCGACATGCTGGTGCTGATGACGCTGCCCGTCATCGCGCTGCTTTACATTCGCTGCCTGACGCCGTCGATCATCCTGTTTTATCTTCTCCCGCTGACGGTGCTGTTTATCCTCACGACGCTCTTTGCCGACGCGCGCGGCGATGGCGAATTTTATACAACGGCGATGACCTATTTTTATGCGGTCTATTTTCTGTTCTTTGCCTATCTGCTGTTCAAGGAAAACCTGCTCGAACTGTTCTGCTGGGGCATATTTGCGGGCTTCATAGCGGTGACGATCCTGCTTTTCCTGGACATCGTCATCCATGACCAGCTCGCCTCCCTCGGATTGTCCTTCATGTTCGATGAGGCGGGCGTGCTGGAGCTTGCGGCGAAAGGTGAGATAACCCCGCTGCTTTTGCGCGTCGAAAAGGCAGGCGGCATCTGGCCCGTGGGTAACACGGCTGGACCGGCCTTCGCGCTGGCCGGAGCAGCGGCGGCCTATGTCGCCGAACGCCACAAACGCCCCGCGCTGTTTGCCGTGTTTCTACTTGTATATCTTGCGAGCTTTACCCTTACGCTTAACCGCTCGGGGGTGTTTGCCGTCCTCGCCATCGGGCTCTATTTCTACGTCCGGAATTTTTCGATCAAAATGTTGCTCAGCACCTATTTCGGTTTTGCCTTGTGCGCCCTCGTCATCGCCGCCGTTTTGCCGCTCGGCGCTTTCGATTTTGCGGAGCAGGCCTTTTCGAAACGTTTTCTCGAGGACAGCAATAGCAGCAACAACTTGCATGAGCGGTGGGAGACGATCACCGGCGGTTTTCAGGTCATGTTCCAGCATCCTTTGGGCATAGGATTTACCGCACGATATGAAGAACTTGCGCAGATATCGAGGATCGGCACGCCACATAATGGTTTTATGGCCACCGCCTATGCTTCCGGGTTGGGATTTTGCATCATGAGCGCCTTCGCGCTTTTTTATGCAATTTTCCGGAAACGCAAAATCGGCTTTTTCGCCTATTCGGCAATCGGCGTCATTATCGGCTATCAATTTGAAGAGCTGAATTTCAACCCCGTCTTCATGGCCCATGTGGGACTTGCGCTTGCCTATGCCGCCATTGATCTGGACTTCAGGCTTTTCCTGAAAAACACGATGATACGGATGCTGGGCACGGCAGACAATGCGCGCAACCGGGAAGAAGGAAGCCTCATCGGAAACAGGCCGGGTCTAAGTCCGCCTATGTTCTGACCGAACGCTTCAGGCGACGTCGAGGATCTCGATCTCCCTCCCGCCCAAACTGACGAGATCGCCGGCCGCTTTTCCCATCAGCACCCTTGCAACCGGGGAAACATAGGACATCGTTCCCGCAGCGGGATCGGCCTCATCTTCGCCGACGATCCGGAACCGTTGCGTTCGCCCGTCATCGCGGCTGAACGTCACCAGGCTGCCGAAGGCGACGACGCCATCCGCTGGCGGATCAGGCATCAATTGCGCGGTACGGACCCGCTCGGAAAAATATCGCAGATCGCGTAGCGGGCTGGCGGAAATGCGTCGCCTTTCATTGATGTCTTCAATGGCATTGGCCGCCTCACAGGCTTCGCGCGCCAGACGCAACTGCTCTTCCAGCGCCTTCAGCCCGGACTGCGTTACCAGATTGGGATGACGCGAGATTACCCGATCCGGCAGAACGGTTTCGGCTGCGGTTTCCGCACTGTCTTCCTTGGTAAAGGCTACGCTCAATCCTGACACTCCATTCCCGATATGCCCCGCGACATATCTGCGATCCGCCCCAATCCTGCCATCGCCCGCAGGGGCACCGCAAGACCGCGCTGGGCCGGTTCAAAAACGAATATGTAACAGGCGGAAGCGGGTCATGACAACGCGCCCGTTCAACAGCTGAATGCAACCGCAACGGAACATACCCCTCATATTTCGGCCTAACAGGAGGCTTTTTGCCCTGTTAGGGTGTGCAGCAGGAGGAGTGAGACAGCAACGCTAACGGACAGGAGACGGTTCATGGCCCGGACAGTAGTGAATGCGCTTGGAGACACACTCTATTACAGCGGCAGTTCCACGGGATTTTTCTCCGCCACGGGTTCCGGCCCGCTGCTCACCGGCACCGCAGGCAATGATTCCATGTGGGGCGACAGTTCCGTCAACGTGACCATGGCGGGCGGCACGGGCGACGATATTTATTATCTCTATTCCAGCATCAATCGCGCCGCCGAAAATGCCGGGGAAGGTATCGATACCATCGATACCTGGATGAGTTACACCCTGCCCGACAATTTCGAGAATTTGCGGGTAACGGGTGACGGGCGTTATGCCTTCGGCAATTCGCTCGACAATATCATCACCGGCGGGTCGGGCAGCCAGACCATCGATGGTGGGGCCGGCAACGACGTGCTGATCGGTGGCGGCGGGGCCGATACCTTTGTTTTCACGAGCGGAAACGGCACCGATCTCATCACGGATTTCAGCGCCAATGACACGATCCGGCTCAATGGTTACGGCATCACATCTTTCGATCAGCTTGTCGGCAGCGCCACGCAGCAAGGCAGCGACCTGTGGCTCAATTTTTCGAATGGCGAGGCCATCGTTCTTGCTGGAACGACCATAGACGACCTTCAGGCCGACCAGTTCGAACTCAGTCTCGACCGATCGTCCCTCACCCAGACCTTTGCCGATGAATTCGATACGCTGTCGCTGCGCAGCGGCGATCAGGGCACCTGGGACGCCAAATATTGGTGGGCGCCGGAAAAGGGAAGCTCGCTGACGACGAATGGCGAGGCGCAATGGTACATCAACCCGGCCTATGCCGGCACGTCGGAGGTCAACCCTTTCAGCGTCGAAAACGGTGTCCTGACCATTACCGCCGAGGAGACCCCGCAGTCGATTGCCGACGAGGTCGAGGGTTATGATTATACCTCGGGGATGCTTAACACCTATTCCTCCTTCAGCCAGACCTATGGTTATTTCGAAATCCGCGCCGATATGCCGACCGACCGGGGCGCCTGGCCTGCCTTCTGGCTTCTGCCCGAAGACGGCTCCTGGCCGCCGGAACTCGATGTCATCGAAATGCGCGGTCAGAACCCCAATACGCTCATCATGTCCGCCCATTCCAACGCCACCGGTGAACAGACCTCGGTCATCAACAATGTCAGCGTGCCGAGCACCGAAGGGTTCCACACTTACGGCCTGTTGTGGGATGCCGAGCACATAACCTGGTATTTCGACGATGTCGCCGTGGCGCAGACGGATACGCCTGACGATATGCATGACCCCATGTATATGGTCGTCAACCTTGCCGTCGGCGGCACGGCAGGGACGCCATCGGACGCTGATTTCAGCGACGGCTCGCAGATGATGATCGATTATATCAGGGCGTATTCGCTCTCCGACTGGGCAGCATGAATTAAAACACCGGCAGTCGCATCGGGACTGCCGGTGTTTCAAACATCAACCCGTCGGCTTACGCCTCGTTCAGGCCAATCACTCGGCCGCGAGCTGGGTGCGGGCGCTATTTAGCGAAATCAGATGCCGCGCCGTTTCGAGGCTTGCCGGTTGCTCGGCGCGATAACGGCGACCGATTTCCATCATCAGCACGGTATCGGGCAGGAAGGAAAGTTCCGAGAAGATATCCTGCCAGTCAATATCGCCCCAGCCGAGCGGCATGTGCAGATCGCCGATGCCGAGCGCCGTGTTTTCCTGCGGGAAATAGGGCTGATAGAAGCCCTGCGGGCGGCCGAAGGAATCGTGCACATGCAGATGGCCGGCAACCGGCGCCATGGCGCGAAGTTCATCGCGGAAATCGAGGCCACGATAGGTGGATTCGAGATAGGCATGGCTGAAGTCGATCAGCGCAACGAGATTGTCGTGACCGACAGCCTTCACGGTCGCTGCCACTTCGGCCGGCGTCTGGCGATATTGGCCGGGTTCGGTGGAGAAGATATTCTCAAGGGCGATGCGCACGCCATAGGGCCGGCAGAACTCCGCCAGTTCGAAAAGCGCTTCCCGCTCGCGGCTGTCGGCATCGGTCCGTTCGGCGATCTGGTCGGCACGCAGCGCGCCGCTATGCTGGACGAGAATGCCCGCGCCGATACGCTCGCATAGAACGGCAAGCGCCTTGGCCGCATCGATCTGGTAACGGCATGTCACCGGATCCATGAAATTCGAAGAGACGAGACCGTGTACGGTGTAGCGGAAGTCGAACTGCTTTGCGAGCGACACGAAACGGTCGGCGCGCTCTTCGATGATCCGGCCGCCGGCGATCATGTCGAGGCTTGTTGCGGCGATTTCCACGGTATCGCAGCCAATTTCGGCAAGCGCGCGCAGATCGTTTTCGAGGGTGGCCAGTTCGCCATCATCCGAGCCGGCGTTGAAGCCGGTACCTATAAGATTGCTCACTTCGTCATCTCCAGAGCTAGAAAGGTCATGGGAGTTCGGACGCCGCACATGCGACGCCACTTCAAGCAGGTCCGGGCGGCCGATATCGACGTCGTCTATCCCGGGCGATGCGATGTCGTAAGAAAGTCCGAGGCCGCCGTGTCGGTAAAAAGCGACCGGGACATGGTGATCCGTTTCCGTTGAAACCGATCACTCAATTAAGTTTCTTCATTTACAGCTTTATGACATTTCCGCAGGCAAACAGCAGGGAGAGTGGGCCTTCGTGGCTGAACAGGCGACGGCATAATGAAGAAGTGTGCGGGAGGCTGTCGGAATGTCAGGTTGCGGACACTCGGGTCCGCTCAAACGGCGAAATGGCCACAAATTGCGGCGAAGGGCTTGCGCGCCAGCGGGTTGAAACCGGATGTCTTCCGGCGGGAGGTGCTAACCGAGATTGTGCACCATGAAATAGATCAGCCAGCAATGCGCGATCGCCAATATCGCCCAAGCCCATTTTGCGGCCCTGATATCGGCATCGACAACCCTATTTCGGATTTCGGTCCTGCCCGGCGCCTCTTTTCCGGCTCGATCATCGCCGACGGCGGATGCGGGCAATGTCTGGGAAACGGGCTCGCCGACAACGTAGAGCCTGTCGCTGCGCAGAAGCGGGCGCGGCTCGTCCTCAACGCTCTCCGCATCGGAAAGCGTATCGTCGCCGGAAACGCAATTCACCGCCACAAGCTGCGATGACATCCCCCTGTTACGCACTTTACCTCTATTGGGCATCATAATGTTCCACACAATAAAAATAAAAATATTCCCGGGTGACTTCCGATAAAGCTTCGCTTTACCGGACATGCCGCAATACGCGCATCCATGCCTTCCGCCCGTTGTCCCAAAGGGCGCCTCCCGCGATCAGGCCACCGGAACTCCCGGCAGACCACGCTTGCCCGCATAAGGTTTTGCCTCCCGCTGGATCAGGAAGACGGATTTTTCCACCGGCAGCGGCTCGATCGTCCGGTAACGCTGAAACCGCCTGGAATATTCGAACCGGATGAGCCTGTCGTCGAACTTCCCCGCCAGAACGCGATAGCCGTTGACGAATTCATTCAGGATTTCCAGTTCTTCTCCCCAAACCCAGCCGCCGTAGGACGTCCCTTCATTCGAACGCAGCACGATCTCGAAAAAGTGCCCGCCCGCTACCAGCGGCATACGAAAGAGAATATCGAGATTATCCTCGTCCTCGTCGTCGCCCTTTTCCGCCGACAGCCTGGCATGCGCGACCTTCGCATGGACCAGCGCCGAGACCGGATAGAACGGACGGCCCTTGAACCACATGAATTCACTGACCGCATATCCGACATCGTCGGCACGCTGGTAAGGCTCGATACGCGGCTCGAAGGCCATGTAGCTTCCGTTAAACGCTATCACTGTCGAAAATTCCCGATGCCTGCCCGTCGCATGTCCGCTGTTTTCCACCCGTCATTCATGCTTCTGTCTGCGACAATAGGCAGGCCGCGTCACACCAGCGTCAAATGGAACGCTATGATGACTTTCAATTTCCCGGACACGTTGTTAGATGATGGTTCATGAGGGGACGAAAGTGGCTGGGAACGCTGAACTGATACCGATCCGGCTTTTTGGCACCCCGCGCTGTGACGCGGTGCGGGAGGCATTTTTTCCGTCCAAGGGCTTCGCCCTTACCGCCGCCCTCATCCTTGCGCCGAACCAGTCCCTTTCCCGCCAGCATGCCGCATCGCTTTTGTGGGAAAATGTCGAGCAGAAAAGGGCTCTCGGCAATTTGCGGCAGCTCATTCTCCGCCTGCAGAAACTGCCCAATGAGGACGATGCCATCCTTCTGACCGAAGGAAACGACTTGAAGGCCGGCAAGCTGGCGCAGCGCACCGACCTTGCCATCTTCCTTGCCGGCGCAAGGGCGGAAGACCCGATGCGGCGGCTCAATGCGCTGCTCGAATTCGGCGGCGAGTTGCTGGAGGGGCTGGAGGCCGGGCAGGACCATCTTTATCTCTGGCTGCTTTCGGAGCGCCGCCGTCTCAGGGACCTGTTCTTTTCGAGCTACACCCAGCTTCTGGAGGAATTGACGCGGTTCGGCCGCGCCAGCTCGAACGACATCGCCAGACTTGCCGAATGCGCCTGCAAGATCGAACCGGAGCGCGAAGAAACCTATCGCGCCGCCATGGCGGCCTATGCGCGGGTTGGAAATATCAGCGCCTGCGAGGGCATGTACCAGCTTCTGATGGAGCAGCTTCGCCAGGAGGGTCGTTCGCCGGAAGCGGAAACCGTGGCGCTAAGGCGAAGAATACAAAGTCTGGCCGCCACGATAACGGCCCCCGCCGAGCCCGAAGAAGGCAGTCGCCGAAAATCAATGGCAAAACCGCGTGTCGCATTCGTCCGCCCGGCACGGGTCGACGGGCAGCGGGTCTCGCCGGTCATGCATGCCTTCGTCGAGGATGTCGCCAACAGCCTTGTCCGATACCGAACCTTCACCGTCCTTTCGCCGCACAGCACCTTTGCGCTGGCGCATGACCGGGCCGATGACGGCTACGCCATGCTGCGGGCGGATTACCGCATCATTTCGACCGTGTTCGACGAAACCCGCATGTCGGTTGCGCTGATCGAGGATGCGAGCGGTGAAATCGTCTGGTCACTGGAAGCGGTCCTGACCGAGCGGCATATTCACGCCGCCTTCCGGCTGCTCTCCAAACAGGTGGCGGCGGCGCTTGCCCGCGAAATCGAACGGCTTCAGGTGGAGCCCGACCGCAACCACAGCGGCGAGGCCTACCGGCAATTGCTGGAGGGCCAGCAGCTTCTGCGCGGCAAATGCGATCTGCCGCTTCTCAGAAGAGCCCGTTCGATGTTCCGCAAGGCCGTCGATCTCGACCACAGCATGGCGGTTGCCCGCGCCCGCGTGGCACAGAGCCTGCAACTGGAATGGCTGATGCTGGGCGGCAACGACCCCCATCTCCTGCACCGCGCCAAGGCGGAGGCCGATTCTTCCGTCGAGATCGACCCCGCCCTTGGTGTCGGCCACTGGATGTGCGCGGTGGTGGCGCTCTACCAGCGGGACTTCGACATCTCCGCGGAAAAATTCTTCGAGGCGGAGGCGCTGGCGCCCAATTCGGCCGACCTCCTGCTCCAGCATGCCGATGCGCTCGCTCATTTCGGCGATGCGGAAGTCGCCTGGGAGAAGTTTCAGCAGGCCATCGACCTCAATCCGCTGGCGCCCGACATCTACTGGTGGGCCGGCGCCAGCATCGCGTTCAAGCGCGAGGATTACGGCACGGCGGTGGAACTGTGCGGGCGGATGGAAAATGACGAGCCTGCGCTGCGCGTCCTTACCGCAAGCCACGCGCTGCATGGCGATCTGGCCTCCGCCCGGGAAACCGGCAACAGGCTTCAGGAAAACTATCCGGGTATGACGGCGAGGGAGATCAGCAGCCTGTCTCCAGACCGGGACCCGATAGCGAATGAAAAATTCTATCACGCACTTCGATTAGCTGGGATCAAATAGGAGATACTATGTCCTCGCATTTCTTCATTGTCGGAAAAAAGGGTTTCGGCGTTCTCTTCATTCGCACGGCGCCGCTCAGGGTTGCGTCCGTGTCGCATGAGACGATTGCCGCCTATGAAGCCAGCCATCCCGGCGTGGATGGTTATGCCCGCGTGGCAGCCGCCGCAAAGTCCATGCTCGTTCGCCAGAACGGCCAGCCGGAAGCGGAACTGGACCAGGTTCAGATCCAGGGCATCGAAGCCCTCGTCTCCGGCGGCGCGGTGGTTTCCGAAGCCGATTTCGCCTTCATCGGCGAAGTGAACGACGCCGGCTGGGATTTCAACCGCATGGTACAGGCGCCGATCGAAGCGGCTCTGAAGGCGGTCGGCCCGGCCGGCTCCGTCACCGGCGAGCTGTTCGACGCCATCCTTGCCGACGACAGCAACACGGCGCCCTGATCGCGGTCTCGCAGCCTTGACCGGCGCCGATGCTCCCATATCAGCGACAGCGGCTTCAAGGCATGTCGACGCTTCGTTCTTCGATCCCGGACTGCTTCGGCGGTTCGGGATTACCCGTGTCGGCGACGTGACCGGCCTCGATATTATCGGCATTCCCGTCTGGTTCGCGGCCCGGCCCAATTCGCGCGGGCTGTCGGTCTCGCAGGGTAAGGGGCTTGTCGCGGAACAGGCCCGGCTATCGGCGATCATGGAGGCGATCGAAGGCGCGGTTGCCGAAGAAACCCGCAAACATATCGCCGCCTTCAGCTCCGTTCAGGAGATGCGGGACAAACGGGTTCCTCTCATTCCCTTCGAAACCGTCGGCAGGGTCGATTGCAACGCGCTCGATCCGCGAAAAGAACGCGCCTGGGTGAAGGGTACATCCATTCGCCGGCAGGGGGAGGTTTTTGCACCTTACGAACTTGTCGGCATGGATTTCCGGGTGGATTTCCCATGGGACCGGCAGGCCTTCCGCATGAGTTCCCAAGGGCTCGCGGCGGGGTTCGACCATGACCATGCGGTCCTCCATGCCCTGCTCGAACTCATTGAAAACGATGCCTGCTTTCTCGTCGATACTTTCGAGACGCGCGCCATCGCACCGCGACCGGTCCTCATTCCAGCGGGCGTCGATCCTTCCTTCGATGGTCTTGTTCAGCACCTTTCGGATATCGGCCTGCCGCCGTCCTTCTTCGACATGACGAATGGGCTTGGCGTGCCGGTGGTGATGGCAAGCCTGCCCCGGTCGCTGCAGGCGCAGGACGGGCCAGCCACCCGCAGCGCCGCGGGCGCTGCCTGCCGGCCCGATATCCATGGCGCTGCGATTGCAGCCTTGCTAGAGGCGATCCAGTCACGATTGACCGATATCAGCGGTGCGAGGGACGATCTTTCTCCTCTCCGCTACCAGCGGGATATGGTTGCGGCCGGGTCTTCGGCCCCCGGCGTGCAGCCGATGGAAAGGGTGCCGGCCAATCTCGATTTTATACATGACGCGTCTTCGCCGCCATGGCGTCAGCTTGCGACACACCTGTTCGCCGGCGGCATCGAGGATATCTATGTCTTTCCGCTGGAAACGGAGGTATCCGGCCTGCATGTGGTGCGGGTTCTGGCAAGCGGCCTTGCTCCGGCCGGCGGCGGCCTGCAACATATCTCGCAGCGCACCCTCGATCACCTGCTGACCGTCGGAGGCCTCGGATGAAGCCGGTGGTTTTTGCAGGCCCGTCCATCCACGGCATCGCAGCCGAGCATATATCTGGTCTCGATCTTCGCGGTCCGGCCGCCTGCGGTGATATTTTCGATGCGGTCCGGCAAGGCGTCGGAACAATCGGGCTGATCGACGGGCTTTACGGCGATTGCGCCGCCGTCTGGCACAAGGAACTCCTGTTTGCACTGGCGAGTGGTGTCACCGTTTTCGGCGCCGCCAGCATGGGCGCGCTCAGGGCGGCGGAATGCGCCCCCTTCGGCATGATAGGCATCGGCGAGATTTTCGAAGCCTATCGCGACGGGCGGCGTTTTTCCGACGCCGATGTGGCGGTGAGCCATGCACCCGGCGCGCTCGATTACCGCCCGCTGACAGTCGCGCTGGTCGATGCCGAGGCGACGTTTGCCGCCTGCCGCGATACGGTCGCTCCAGAGGAATATGACGCGCTCACACGCGCAGCCAACAATCTGCATTTTACCCGCAGGACATGGCGCGCTATCGCCGCGGAAGCCGGCCTCGGTTCCGCGACGGCAAATCTGCTCGCGGCCAATGCGGTTTCCGTCAAAAGAAACGATGCGGCCAGGCTTCTGGCAATGCTCACGGGCGAAACGTTTCCATCCCCACCGCCGCCATCATGGAAGCTTCAGAATACGATGTTTTTCCAGCAATTGGCGGCAAGGCGGGCGGCAGGGGACGAAGCGTCTTGAGCGCCATCCAGCCCTTGCCTCTGATGCCCGATTGCGGCGGGCTGATCCGCACGATTGCGCTCACGCTTCCCGCCTCTTTTTTTGCAGAAAACAGGGCGGCTGACACTGTTTCACCGCTCATTCCAATCGGAAATCTGCTCTCGGCCCTGCCTGCGGATATCACCGCCACTATCCTGATCGATCGAGCCAGTCTCGAGTCAGCACGAGACTGGCTCGGCAGTCTGCCAGCCACTTGCAGCACCGAGCTGATACCCCTTGCCGGAAACGACAGCGTTTCGCATCCATGGATACAGGACATGCTCCATGTGCGTGCGGTTGATGCTGCGGCGGAATTCGTCCTGGTGGCGGAGAAGGCCATCGGCGTCAGCCTGGCCGAATATCTGGGAGCGACAAGCATGCATTCGGATGTCGCCTTGGCAGGGGGCAACCAGCTTGTCGGCCCGGATTTTCGGCTGGTCGGCCATTCCAGCCTGCAGGATGACAGGGGGATCGGAAGGAATGCGGCCATCCCTTCGCAGCGGTGGCGAAAAATTCAGGCTCTCGACGGCAGAAACATCTTCAGTTTCGGATATCGGCCGGAAGATCTCGGCAAAGTCCCGGTCTCCTTCGATTTTTCCACGACGGAGACCTGCGAGGCTGAAATGGCCGGCGAAAAAATGCACCAATGCGGCTTCCACGTTGACCAGTTCGTTTCCGTCACCGGTCTGAGAAGCAGCGGCCGGCCGCTATTGCTCGTTGCCGACCCTGTCGCGCATGGCGGATGCAATGCCCGCGCCGCAACCGAGCTGAAACGAAAACTGGACGCCTCGGCACTTTGGCTCGCACGGCAGGGCTTTGCGATAGAACGAAATCCCATCCCGCTTTCGCCGGCCATCGACACCAACAAATGCCTGCCCAGACTTTACAACAATGTCCTTCTTGAAAATGTCATACGTTCCGGTCAGAAACGGCCATTCGTCTGGGTTCCGCATTTCGGCGATACCGAGTCGCTTGAGGAATTCGATGCAATGAACCGAGAAATTTGGGACAGAATCGGCTTTCAGGCCATCGGCGTGGCCGGATGGAGCCATCTTTCCAGCCGCAACGGTGCGTTGCGTTGTGCAACAAAAATAATAAATCGCGGCCCGGACACGCGATTATGAACGAAAAATCGTGCAATTTCGTCAATAAAGCGTCATAATACCCGTGGAAATGTGTTGAATGTATACCTTCAACAATATTAATTGATAATCATCGGATTTAATAACCTCAACCGGAGGAATTTGTAATGCACGCCAAACTACCCAGCCCGATCGACGTCCATGTCGGCGCACAAATCAGAATGCGCCGCAAGTCGCTCGGCATGAGCCAGAGTGCGCTGGCCGGGCGATTGGGCATCACCTTCCAGCAGGTCCAGAAGTATGAAAAGGGCGCCAATCGTGTCGGCGCGTCCCGTCTGCAGGCCATTGCGTCGATTCTCGGCGTTGAGGTCAGCTCCCTGTTCGCCAATGCCACGCCCGATGGCGACCCGGCCAATCCGGCCCTTGGCACGATCAATGCCATGCAGACCTTCGTGGCCTCGAATGAAGGCTTTTCGCTCAACCAGGCCTTTTCGCGCATCAAGAGCGCCGCCGTGCGCAGAAGCATCGTCGCTCTCGTGACATCGCTCGCCGCCACTGAAGCGGCGGAAAATGCCGCCGCGCCAGCGGACAAAAACGACGATTGACGCAGGTGTGACGCTCGCGTGACGCTCGATGTGGTCGAAAATGAACAACGCAACATTATCGCGTTTTCATACTGTCGACTGTCGAGAGGGAATCATGGCGGCGTCTACCACAGCTATACTTGAACAGGACAATGCAGACGAGATTCTGGCGCTCGGGCGGATGGTTTCCTATCTTTGCCAGCGCTCGAAATCTCTGGAACTGGGCATGTCGACCTATTTCCTGGAAATGGCATTGTTGTCGCTGGCCCAGGACATCAATCAGCAGGGTCTGCCGCCGGTAAGCGCAGAGCTGAATGTCGGCGCCTTCGCTCAGGCCGATCTGCATTGAGCGCTTTCGCAACGGCGTAAATCCGCAGGGATTGAGCGTTTCCACACCGATCTCCAGTCGTAGGCCCGGAAACGTTCCCTCTGCCTGTCCGGCTGGCTCCATCCTTCCGGAGAGGCATTCATATGCCCTCCCCCACATTTTCCCGGCGGAAGCCATGATGGAGGCCCGGTTCTCGCCGGGCCTCCATTCATATCAGAGCACCGCGCGGCGAAGCTCGGCAGCGGCAGCAACCATGTTGACCAGTGCCGGCCTGACCTCTTCCCATTTACGCGTCTTCAGGCCGCAATCCGGATTGATCCAGAGCTGCCGGTCGTCAAGCCGCTCTCGCGCCAGCGCCAGAAGATCGACCATTTCTCCGACCGCCGGCACACGCGGGGAATGGATGTCGTAAACGCCGGGACCGATCTGGTTCGGGTATTTGTAGGTCCGAAACGCATCCAGCAATTCCATCTTCGAACGCGAGGTCTCGATGGAGATCACGTCGGCGTCCATGGCAGCAATGGCATCGATGATCTGGTTGAATTCGGAATAGCACATATGGGTGTGAACCTGTGTGCGGTCGCCCACGCCGCTGGAGCAAATGCGGAAGCATTCCACCGCCCAGCCGAGATAGTCCTGCCAGTCCCGGTGCCGAAGCGGCAGTCCTTCACGAAGAGCAGCCTCATCGATCTGGATCATCTGCGCACCGGCCGCTTCGAGATCATTGACCTCGTCGCGGATGGCGAGCGCGATCTGGCGGCATGTCAGGCTTCTGGCGATATCGTCACGCACGAAGGACCAGTTGAGGATCGTCACCGGCCCGGTCAGCATGCCCTTGACGGGTTTGTCGGTGAGCGACTGGGAATATTCCCACCAGCGAACCGTCATCGCTTTCGGACGCGACACGTCGCCGAAAATAATGGGCGGACGCACATAACGCGAGCCGTAACTCTGCACCCATGCGTGCTGGGTGAAGGCGAAACCGGAAAGCTGTTCGCCGAAATATTGCACCATGTCATTGCGCTCGAACTCGCCGTGGACGAGAACGTCGAGACCGATTTCCTCCTGCCAGCGAATGGTCGCTTCGGTTTCCTTCTGCAGGAATTTTTCATATTGCGCATCGGTCAGCGCGCCCTTGGAATGCGCCGATCTGGCCTTGCGCACCTCCGGCGTCTGCGGGAAGGAGCCGATGGTCGTCGTCGGGAAAAGCGGCAGCGCAATGGCCTGCGATTGCACTTTCTGCCGCTCGGCAAACGGGCTCACCCGCTTCCTGTCGGCCTCGCCAATCGTCGCGATACGCTTCTGCACGGCGGCGTCCGTTACCTTCGGCGAGGATGCACGCGCGGCAACGGCCTTGGAGGCAGCCTCCAGTTCCGTCGCGACAGCAGCCTTGCCCTCACCGAGAGCCCTGCCAAGCATGGCAAGTTCGCCGAGCTTCTGGGTGGCGAAGGAAAGCCAGCTTTTCAGATCGGCATCGAGGCCGGTTTCCAGTTCGAGATCGACCGGGACATGCAGCAGCGAGCAGGAGGGCGCGATCTGAAACGCCGCCGCACCGCGTGACGCGATGATGGGTTCCAATCGGGTGACGATTGCGGCGAGATCAGCACGCCAGATGTTGCGGCCATCGATGACGCCCAGCGACAGAACGCGATTTTCCGGCAGCGCCTTCAACACCGCCTCCAACGCAGCGGGTGCCCGCACCAGATCGACATGAAGGCCGGCGACCGGCAGCGCCGCGATGGCTTCGAGATTGTCCTCAAGCCCACCGAAATAGGTGGCGAGCAGGATCTTCAAATCCGGCACGGCCTTCGACAAAGCCTGGTAGGTCACAGCCAGCGCATGGCGCTCCCCCTCGGAAAGGTCCAGCACGGCGACCGGCTCGTCGATCTGCACCCAGTCCGCACCGGCCGCATGCAGGCGGCACAGCAGCTCTTCATAAACGGGCAGCAACCGCGCCAGCAGATCAAGCGGCTTGAAGGCTGCCTCGCGCGCCTTGGCGAGCTTCAGGAGCGTGACCGGACCAAGAATGACCGGACGCGTATGGATGCCGAGCGCCTTCGCCTCAAGGAAGTGGTCAACCGGCTTTTGCGAGGTGAGTTCGAAATGCTGATCCTCTGAAACCTCCGGCACCATGTAATGATAGTTGGTATCGAACCATTTGGTCATTTCCAGCGCCGGAACGCCCTGACCATGATGCGAATGTCCTTCATGCACATGGCCGCAGCCTGCATGGCCTTCGCTCTGGCTGCCGCGCGCCATGGCGAAATAGGTGGAGAGGGAAACATCCCCACCCGCCCATCCATAGAGGGATGGAATGGCGCCCACCATCACGGCCGTATCGAGAACGTGATCGTAGAGGGAGAAATCGTTGGACGGGATATGGGTAATCCCCTTCTCACGCTGAAGCGCCCAGTTTTCGGCGCGCAGCCGGGCTGCGGTTTCGAGCAGTTCCGTCTCGGAAATCTTGCTGGACCAGAAGCCTTCAAGCGCGAACTTCAGTTCACGATGGCGTCCGATCCTCGGAAAACCGAGCGATGCGACTGGAATGGTCTTGTCTGGCATTGTCATACCCCATTTGGTTGTGGGGGCATGGGTAAAGCGGACGCGTGCAGGCCCGGCCTGTGCCGGACCATTGCAGCAACCACCGGGACACCCCGCCCGTGGACGTTATTTTGTCCTGGCAGGTCTCCTGGCTTACGGGTCGTCGCCTTTGTCCGTCTTCCCGGGGTTTACTCCAGTGACGTGTTGGACAAAGGCTCGCCGCTTACAGTTGCGGGGGCAGCTCCGGTCTTGCCGATCGTCGGCTCACCGGATTCCCTCTTAGCTCCAGGATCGAACAAACAAGCCCGGAGAACCATGACACCCGCATTTCTCACCACGGACGTCACGATGTCAATAGACATAAAGAAATCTTTATATCTTTATTTCACTGAGTTCAGAGCGCGACTGCACCCGGCCCCGGCACCGCACCGGCCGGCACCTTGCCCAGAATGATCATGCCAAGCACCTCGTCCTTGGAGACATCCTGCGTGCGGGCATGGCCCACCACCTTGCCGTTCTTCATCACGAAGACCCTGTCGGCCAGATCGAAGACATCGTGAATATCGTGGCTGATGAGGAAGATGCCGATGCCCTGCCGTTTCAGCTCCTTGACGAGATCGCCCACCTGCGCCGTTTCCTGCGGCCCGAGTGCTGCCGTCGGCTCGTCCATGATGAGGATGCGGGCATCGAACAGAATGGCGCGGGCAATGGCGACAGACTGCCGCTGGCCGCCCGAAAGCGCCTTCACCGGCTCCTTGAACCGCCGGAAATTGGGGTTGAGACGCCCCATCACCTCGCGGGCTGAGGCTTCCATGGCGACATCGTCAAGCGTGCCCCATTTCGTCTTCAGCTCGCGGCCGAGATAAAGATTGGCGGCCGCATCGACATTGTCGGCCACGGCCAGTGTCTGGTAGATGGTCTCGATACCGTATTTCTTGGCGTCGCGGGGATTACGGATATCGGCATCCTCGCCGTTGATGAGAATATCGCCGCCATCGCGCCGGTATGCGCCGGAGAGGATTTTGATAAGGGTCGATTTGCCCGCGCCGTTGTGGCCGAGAAGGGCGACCACCTCACCGGGGAAAAGATCGACAGAGGCGTTTTCCACCGCATGGATGCCGCCGAAGGAAATGGAAATATTGCGCATTTCCACGAGGGGCGTGACTTGGTCCGTCATAGGAGTTCTCCTCGGTTCTTACTTGGCGCGGGCGCGGTAGATGGTGTCGAGCCAGACGGCGACGACCAGGACCACACCGACGACGATGCGCTGGAAGGGCGTATCGATGCCCACCAGCACCATGCCGGATTGCAGCGACTGCATGACGAGCGCACCGAGCATCGCGCCCGCTATGGTTCCGACACCACCGGCAAGCGAAGTGCCGCCGATGACGGCCGCCGCGATGGTGTAAAGCTCGTCCAGCTCGCCCTGGGCATTGGTGGCCGCATTGAGGCGGGCGGTGGAGATGGCTGCGGCGATGGCGCACAGAACGCCCATCAGCGTGAAGATTTTCACCGTCACCCAGCGGGTCTTGATGCCGGCGAGTTCGGCCGCTTCCGGATTGCCGCCGATGGCGAAGACATAACGTCCGAAGCGCAGCCGTGTGGCGATGAAGGTCATGACCGCACCCACGGCGAGCGCCATCAGCACCGGAATGGCGATGCCATGCGAAATGAACAGACCGCCTTCAGGCCAGGCGATGCCATTGGCATCGGCATAGTTGCGGGCGATGTTGACCGGCCATGGATAGCTGTTGACCACCGCCACGAAACCGATGACGACAAGGCAGCCGAGCGCGGCCAGAAAATATTCCGCCCAGACGGGCCGCAACGGAAAGCCGAAACGGCGGCGCTGATGGCGAGAGTTCAGGATGGCCGCGATGATGGCGACGCAGGCGATGACGGCGGCGATCCAGCTCCATGTCGCACCAATCGAACCGCTGGTGCCGCCGCCCATCAGGCGGAAGGTTGAATCCATCGGCGCCACGGTGCGGCCGCTGGTGATGAACCATGTGCCGCCGCGCCAGACCAGCAGACCGCCGAGCGTGACAATGAAGGACGGCACGTTGAGGAAGGCGATGATGGAGCCCTGCAACATGCCGATGGCGCCGCCGACGAGAATGCCGACCATAAGCGTGACGATCCATGTCGCCCAATGTTCGAAGCCGAGGATTTGCGGCAGGATTTCCGCCTGCATGACACCCATGATCATGCCGGAAAAACCGAGGATCGACCCGACCGACAGGTCGATATTGCGGGTAACGATGACGAGCACCATGCCGGTCGCCATGACGGCCACGGACGCGGTCTGCACGGAGAGGTTCCAGAGGTTTCGCGGCGTCAGGAACAGCCCGCCGGACAGGATATGAAATCCGATCCAGATCAGAAGAAGCGCGCCGACCATGCCGAGCAGGCGGGTATCCAGCTCGGTGGCGTTTATGAAACGGGCTATCGAGCCTGTTTTTTCCGTCTTTTGCGACGCTGTAGTATTGGACTGGGTCATATCGGCCATGAACTGCCGGTGCTCCTCACATCTTAGAGCGTTTTCGCTTTTCCCTGAAACGCGAAAACGCTCCAAATCTTTGTTCTGGCGCATTTCCGGACGGAAAACCGGGCTCCACTTTTCCTGGAAATGCTCTAACTGTTTGTTTTGCGCATTTCCGAACGGAAAACCGGGGCCTACTTTTCCTGGAAATGCTCTAAAAGGCGCCGCGCCATGAACCATGGCGCAGCGCCCGAACCGGGACCTATTCGATCAATCGCAGGCTTTGACGGTTCCGGCCTTCACACCCTGGCAGGCCGTTTCCTTCTTGATCCAGCCGGCATCGATGACGACGTTCAGATTGTCCTTGGTGATGGCGATCGGCTTCAGGAAGACCGACTGCATCGTGACCTTCTTCGGGCCGCCATCAAAGGCCGTGACACCCTTGATCTCCGTCATTTTCTTGCCGCCGGCCAGTTCCAGCGCGATGCCGGCCGCTTCCTTGCCGAGTTCACGGCTGTCCTTCCAGACCGACACCGTCTGCGTGCCGAGCGCGACGCGGTTCAGCGCGGCGAAATCGGCATCCTGACCGGAGACGGGAACCGAACCGGCCATGCCCTGCGCGGCGAGAGCGGCGATTGCACCGCCGGCCGTGCCGTCATTCGAGGCGACGACCGCATCGACCTTGTTGTTATTCTTGGTCAGGAACTGTTCCATGTTCTTCTGGGCATTTTCCGGCTTCCAGCCATCAGTATAGGCTTCGCCGACATTCTTGATCTTGCCGCCGTCAATGGCCGCCTTCAGCACTTCCTGCTGACCGGCGAACAGGAAGTCCGCATTCGGATCGGAAGAAGAGCCCTTGATGAAGACGTAATTGCCTTCGGGCTTCACCTTGAAGACTTCGGCAGCCTGCAGACGGCCGACTTCCTTGTTATCGAAGGTGATGTAGAAGGCGTTCTGGTTTTCGATCAGACGGTCGTAACCCACGACCGGAATGCCCTCGGCAACGGCCTTTTCAACGGCCGGGCCAATCGCGTCGCTGTCCTGCGCCAGAATGATCAGCGCGTTGGCGCCCTGCGATATCAGCGATTCCACGTCGGTCAGCTGCTTTGCGGCGGATGATTGCGCATCGGCGGAAATGTATTTCGCGCCGGCCTTATCGAGCGCCGCCTTGATGGCTGCCTCATCCGTTTTCCAGCGTTCTTCCTGGAAATTCGACCAGGAAACGCCGACGACGAGATCAGCGGCCATGGCGGCAGTGTGCAGGGAAACGAGTACGGCTGTACCCGCCAAAAGCTTGGCAAAAGAATTCATGATGTCCTCCCGGTAAGGGCGAAGCCTGCACCTCCATGCAGGAAAAACGCCCGGAAAAAGCTGTCGGTCTCTGTGGTTTCACAATTTTCTCGACAGTCGAGAAAATTAATGTCAGAGATTCCCCATGCTGTCAACAACGGCTGCGGGCAGCATCCGGGTGCCTTGATCTTCGCTCTGGCATGCGCCATCAGAGTGGATCAGCACGACAGGAAAAAGGCCGTTCAGGGAGCATGCCCCAGCCCATGTCCGCCATTGCAAGTACGGAACTGGTGCGCCAGAAAAACAGCCTGTCGGTGATGGCGGCGCTGCGCCTGCACGGCAGCCTTTCCCATACCGACATGTCGTCCTTCACCGGGCTTGCCTCCGCAACCGTCTCCGCCATCACAACCGAGCTTGAGCGGGCCGGTCTCATTCTGCGGAAAGAGCAGCTAGCCACCGCCGGCCGTGGCCGGCCGCGCATTCTCTTCGGCCCGCGCGGCGCTTTCTGCCATGTCGCCATCGTCATCATCTCTTCCGACAGCGTGCAATATTCGCTGGTCGATTATGCCGGCAAGCTGGTGGACCGCTTCACCGAACAGAGGATTGCGGCTGAGAAAGGCACATTCGGCGGCGCGATCCTCGCCGGCCTCGCAAGACTTGCCGATCGCTCGCGCATCGACCGGCACGATATTCTCCAGGTCTCGATCAGCAGCAAGGGGCTGGTGGATGCGGCCGCGGCAACACTTGTCTGGTCGCCGGTTCTCGGTGACGAAAGGATCGATTTCCAGCGGCTCGTTTCCGGGGACGGCCGCATTCGCGTGACGCTGAACAACGAGACGCTGCTGGCCGCAAAAGCCATCTGGATGCGGGAGCAGGCAAAAGAAAACCCTGCGCCGGAAGCCCTCGTCACCCTGTCGCTCGGCCACAGCATCGGCCTTGGCATCGCCCGCTCGACGGGCGGCGCAATCGAGGTCAGCGCTCCCAATTTCGGCCATATGCTGCATCTGGCCGACGGCGCGCTGTGCCGTTGCGGCACCAAAGGCTGTATCGAGGCCTATTGCGGGTTTTACGCCATCCTGCGTTCTGCTTTCGAAGCCCCGCCGCAGGCGGAACCGGCGAAATTCGTGCCGATCGCCGAGGTGGACAAGATCGCCGCCTCGGCCCGCACCGGCGCCCGCATGGCGCGTTTTGCCTTCCGCACCGCCGGGCTTGCTCTCGGCAACGGTCTTTCGCGCCTATTCAGCCTGCATGGCCACATGCCGGTCTTCATCACCGGCCCCGGCACCCGCTATTTCGATCTTCTGGAAAGCGGCCTGCGCGACGGTCTGGCGCAGTCGCAGGCGGTGCGTTTCGGCGGCATGCCGAAAATCGCCATAGCGCCCAACGAGCCGGAACTGGTGTTCGAAGGGCATATGGAGCACGCGCTTTCAGCGGCAGACGACTATATCCTGAGCGCCGACGGCCCGGAGAGACCGGTGAAGAGTTCCGGGATCTGACGGGGCAACCGGCGGATTTTCAGGCCCGCTCCGCCACGACTTCGGCCTTTTGTCCGCCACCCATCAGCGCAGCCACGAACTCGTCGAGACCGGCGGCCTCGTCCTTGTTCAGGCGCAGGCCCTGTTTCGTGCGCCGCCAGAGAATATCCTCGGCCGCGCAGGCCCATTCGTGCTCAACCAGCCAGCGCACCTCGCATTCATAAAGCGTGCCGCCGAAATGCCGGCCGAGGCCGGAGACATCGGTGGCGCTGCCCAACAGTTCCGCCGCCTTGGTGCCGTAGTTTCTGACAAGTCGCTCGGCATGGCGTCCGTCAAGGAAGGGATAAAGGGAGACGAGCGCCCGCACCTGCGTCTCATATCTCTCAGCGCCGAAATCACCGCCCGGCAGGTGGGAGCCCGCCGTCCACGGCTTGCCCTTTTCACCAATCGCTGCACCGATCTTTTCCAGCGCATGTTCCGCCAGCCGCCGATAGGTGGTGAGCTTGCCGCCGAAAATATTGAGGAGCGGCGCTTCGCCTTCCCCCTCTTCCACTTTCAGCACATAATCGCGCGTCGCTTCCTGCGCTTTCGAAGCGCCGTCATCAAATAGCGGGCGCACGCCGGAATAGGTCCAGACGATATCTTCCGGCCGGACCGGTTCGCTGAAATAGTCGCTGGCCGCGTTGCAGAGATAGGAAATCTCCTCCCCGGAGATGCGAACGCTGGCCGGATCGCCCTTGTAATCGCGGTCCGTGGTGCCGATCAGCGTAAAATCCCGTTCATAGGGAATGGCGAAGATGATGCGGTTATCAGGGTTCTGGAAGAAATAGGCGCGCGGGTCGGAAAACTTCTTGCGCACGATGATATGGCTGCCCTGTACGAGCCGGACATTATGAACATCCTTGCGGCCGAAAACGCCTGAAAGCACGGTATCCACCCAGGGGCCGGCGGCATTCACCAGCATGCGCGCCTTGTGCGTGGCCACCTGTCCGGTTTTTTCATCCAGCGTCTCGATGTGCCACAACCCGCCTTCGCGCCGTGCGGAAACGACGCGTGTGCGGTTCATGATCGTCGCGCCGCGATTGGCCGCGTCGCGCGCGTTGAGGACCACGAAACGGGCATCATCCACCCAGCCATCGGAATATTCGAAAGCTCTGGCAAATGTCGGCTTCAACGGCTTGCCCGCCGGGTCCTTGCGAAGATCGAGCGTGCGGGTCGCCGGCAGAAGCTTGCGGCCGCCGAGATTGTCATAAAGAAACAGGCCGAGCCGGACCATCCAGGCCGGGCGCACGCCGCCTTTCTGGATGGGCAGGACGAAACGCATGGGCCAGATGACATGCGGCGCCATGGCCCAGAGGATTTCACGCTCCATCAGAGCTTCGCGCACCAGACGAAACTCGTAATGTTCGAGATAACGCAGGCCGCCATGGATGAGCTTGGTGGCGGCGGAAGACGTGCCGGAAGCGAAATCACCCTTTTCCGCAAGCGCCACGGAATAGCCCCTGCCCACGGCATCGCGGGCAATGCCGCAGCCATTGATGCCGCCACCGATGACAAAAAGATCGAAAATATTCTCGCCGGACATAGAGCCTCCACGACAGCGTCGGGGGATCGCGTCCCCATCGTTGAAAGACAATTGCCATAAAAACGAAAACAAAACGAATGTCAAAAGAAAACAAACGAAACACGTTCCGGCAAAGGCGAACGGCCGCTGTGCGCCGTTCACCGTATGGCCAGCCTCTTACGGGGTCTGTGTTTCAGCCGTATGTCTGGGAAACCTGCTCAAGCTCATAGAGCACACCGCCCATATCCTTCGGATGCAGGAAAAGAACGGGATTGCCATGCGCGCCGATCTTCGGCTCGCCATCACCCAGAATTCGAACGCCCTTTTTGACGAGATCGTCACGCGCCGCGACAATATCAGGCACTTCAAAGCAGAGATGATGCGTGCCGCCGCCCGGATTTCTTTCTAGAAAAGCGGCAATCGGCGAATTTTCGCCGAGCGGATAAAGAAGCTCGATCTTGGTATTGTCAGCCTGAATAAAAACCACCGTCACGCCGTGTTCCGGCAGGGATTGCGGTTCCGAGACATCTGCGCCCAACAGCCTGTAGCGGGCAATTGCGGCATTAAGATCGGGCACCGCGATGGCGACGTGATTCAATCTTCCGAACATGGCCGTCTTCCCCTCACGCGTTGCGCCTGACGCCTTCGAGCAGGTCGAGCACCTTGTTGGCGGCATCCATGACATTGGTGCCGGGTCCGAAGATCGCCGAAACGCCATGGTCGAGCAGGAACTGGTAATCCTGACGCGGAATGACGCCGCCAACGACGACGATGATATCTTCCGCGCCCTTCTGTTTCAGCGCCTCGACCAGCTGCGGCGCCAGCGTCTTGTGGCCGGCGGCGAGCGACGACATGCCGACCACATGCACCCTGTTCTGGACGGCGAGATCGGCCGCTTCAACGGGTGTCTGAAACAGGGGCCCGGCCAGCACATCGAAACCGATATCGCCAAAGGCGGAGGCGATGACCTTCGCGCCGCGATCATGCCCGTCCTGCCCGAGCTTGGCGACCATGATGCGCGGCTTGGTGCCGATCCTCTCAGCCACACCGGAAAGCCGGGCGGCAAGCGTGGCAAGTTCCGGCTCGTCCTTATAGGCCTCGCCGTAAATATCGCTCACCACCTCCGGCACGGCGGCATGGTCGCCGAAGGCCGCACGCAGCGCATCGGAAATCTCTCCCACCGTGGCGCGGGCGCGGGCGGCAACAACCGCGGCTTCGAGAATATTGCCCTTGCCGCTGCGGGCGATCTCGGAAAGCGCTGCCAAAGCGGCGGTCACGTCCTTGCCATCGCGGCGGCGGCGCGTTTCTTCGATGCGGCGGATTTGCGCGGCCCGCACGGCGGCGTTATCGATATCGAGAACATCGATATCCTCTTCATTTTCGAGACGGTAACGGTTGACGCCGACGATGACCTCCTCGCCCTTGTCCACCGCCGCCTGGCGGCGTGTCGCCGCCTCCTCGATCAATCGTTTCGGCAGGCCTTCGGCCACGGCTTTTGTCATGCCGCCCAGCGCCTCCACCTCCTCGATCAGCGCCCAGGCCTTCTCAGCCAGCTCATCGGTCAGGCTTTCGACATAATAAGAGCCAGCCAGCGGGTCGACAACCTTCGTGACGCCGGTTTCATGCTGCAGGATGAGCTGGGTATTGCGGGCGATGCGGGCGGAGAACTCCGTCGGCAGCGCAATCGCCTCATCGAAGGAATTGGTGTGCAGCGACTGCGTGCCGCCGAGCACGGCGGACATGGCTTCAAAGGCGGTGCGGACGATGTTGTTATAGGGATCCTGCTCCTGCAGCGAGACGCCGGACGTCTGGCAATGGGTACGTAGCATCAGCGACGACGCCTTCTGCGGCTTGAACTCCTCCATGATGCGCGACCAGAGCAGGCGCGCGGCGCGCAGCTTGGCAGCCTCCATGAAGAAATTCATGCCGATGGCGAAAAAGAACGACAGGCGCCCGGCGAAATCATCGACATTCAGCCCCTTGGCCAGCGCCGCCCGCACATATTCGCGACCATCCGCCAGCGTGAAGGCCAGCTCCTGCACGAGCGTCGCGCCCGCTTCCTGCATGTGATAGCCGGATATGGAGATGGAGTTGAATTTCGGCATCTCCTTCGCCGTATATTCGATGATATCGGCAATGATCCGCATCGAGGGTTCCGGCGGATAGATATAGGTATTGCGGACCATGAACTCCTTGAGGATATCGTTCTGAATGGTGCCGGAAAGGGCGGCGCGGGGCACACCCTGTTCTTCCCCCGCAACGATGAAACTGGCGAGCACCGGAATGACCGCGCCGTTCATGGTCATGGACACCGAGACTTTTTCGAGCGGAATGCCATCGAACAGGATTTTCATGTCCTCGACGCTGTCGATCGCCACGCCCGCCTTACCGACATCGCCCTCCACACGCGGATGATCGCTGTCATAACCGCGATGGGTGGCGAGATCGAAGGCAACCGAAACACCCTGCTGGCCGGCGGCGAGCGCCTTGCGGTAAAAGGCGTTCGAGGCTTCGGCCGTGGAAAAACCGGCATATTGGCGGATCGTCCAGGGCCGGCCGGCATACATGGTCGCACGCGGGCCGCGCGTGAAAGGCGAAAAGCCCGGCAGGCTGTCCAGATGGGAAATCTTCTGCAGATCGTCAGCGGTATAGAGCGGCTTGACCTCGATGCCTTCAGGCGTGTGCCAGACGAGCGTTTCCGGTGAACGCTTCAGCTCTTTCTCTGCAAGCTGCAGCCAATCCCGCACCGTTTTTTCACCCGACATGCATCTCTCCCCTTCTGCATTTCATTTTAGCACTGTGGCCGGTGATCGTGACGAAAATCGAACGATCCGCCCGCAGGTCCGACCCCGTAAACCGCTCCGACCCACATGCGTTCCGGAAAAACGGCAGCGGCCATCACTCGAATTCGAGGATCACTTCATCCACCGCGAGGCTGTCGCCCGGTTTTGCCGCCACTCTGGCAACGCGGCCGCGTTTTTCCGCGCGCAGAATGTTTTCCATCTTCATGGCCTCCACCGTCGCCAGCGCCTGCCCGGCCTCCACCTCATCGCCCTCACCCACCGAAATACCGGTGATGACGCCCGGCATCGGGCAAAGCAGCAGTTTCGATGTATCCGGCGGCAGTTTTTCCGGCATCAGCAGCGCCAGTTCCGCCACACGCGGGCTGCGCACATGGGCACGAATATCCATGCCGCACCAGCGCAGGCGGATCGCAGCACCTGCTAGATCGACCTTGGCGGCGATAACCTCACCCGCGACCGTGAACAGGCCGAGGCTCTGGCCGGGAAGCCAGCCGGTATCGACGCTGAGCGCCGCGCCGTCTTCAAAACGGACCGCCGTACCATCCGTGCCGGTTTCAACGCTGACCCTGTGACGGGATGCGCCAAACGACACCACCCAGTCCTGACCGACGATGCGGCGGTGATTGCCGATGGTGCCGGAAATTTCGACCGCGCGGCTCTGCAGCCGCTGATGGATGATGGCGGCGATGGCGGAAAGCTGGCGCGCCGTGGCCTCATCCGGTTCCACGCCGGAAAATCCTTCCGGAAATTCTTCCGCGATAAAGCCCGTCGTCAGGCGACCGGCGCGGAAACGCTCATGCTGCATGACGGCCGACAGGAAGGGCAGATTATGGCCGATACCCTCCACCTCGAAACGATCCAGCGCCTGCCCCATGGCGTCGATGGCGGTTTCACGATCCTTGCCCAGAGCGCACAGCTTGGCGATCATCGGATCGTAATACATCGAAATCTCGCCGCCTTCGAAGACGCCGGTATCGTTGCGGATAACCGTTCCGTTCTCCTGCGCACCTTCCTGCGGCGGGCGATATCGCGTCAGCCGGCCGATGGAGGGCAGGAAGTTGCGATAGGGATCTTCTGCATAAAGCCGGCTTTCAATCGCCCAGCCGTTCAGCTTCACGTCCGCCTGCCCGAAGGAGAGCTTTTCTCCTGATGCCACACGGATCATCTGTTCGACCAGATCGATGCCGGTGATGAGTTCCGTGACCGGATGCTCCACCTGCAGGCGGGTGTTCATTTCCAGAAAGTAGAAATTCCTCTCGCCATCGACGATGAATTCCACCGTGCCGGCCGAATGGTAACCGACCGCTCTCGCCAGCGCCACGGCTTGCTCGCCCATGGCTTTGCGGGTCGCTTCGTCCAGAAAGGGCGATGGGGCTTCCTCGATGACCTTCTGGTTACGGCGCTGGATCGAGCATTCGCGTTCACCCAGATAAAGTGTGTTGCCGTGCTTGTCGCCCAGCACCTGAATTTCAATGTGGCGCGGCTGGGTGACGAATTTTTCGATGAATATCCGGTCGTCGCCGAAGGAGGACTTCGCCTCGTTCTTCGAGGACTGGAAACCCTCGCGTGCCTCGGTGTCGTTCCAAGCGATGCGCATGCCCTTGCCGCCACCGCCAGCGGATGCCTTGATCATCACCGGATAGCCGATTTCGGCCGCGATCTTCACCGCCTCGTCGGCATCGGTAATCAGGCCCATATGACCGGGCACGGTGGAAACACCCGCTTCTGCCGCGAGCTTCTTGGAAGTGATCTTGTCACCCATCGCCTTGATGGCACCGACCGGCGGACCAATAAAGGTCACGCCCGCCTTTTCCAGCGCCGCGGCGAAGGCGGCATTTTCGGAGAGAAAACCGTAACCCGGATGCACGGCATCCGCCCCGGTCTTCGCGATTGCCTCAAGAATCTTGTCGATGACGATATAGGACTGCGATGAGGGGGCCGGGCCGATATGAACGGCCTCATCCGCTTGTCTCACATGCAGCGCATTGGCATCCGCATCCGAATAGACCGCGACAGTGGCGATGCCCATCTTCTTCGCCGTCTTGATGACCCGGCAGGCGATCTCGCCGCGATTGGCGATGAGGATTTTCTTGATCATGCGGTTATTCTCCCCTCGCATCGTCATCATCGTCGCGGAATTTCTTTTCATAGGGCATCATCAGGATCGCCGAGGCAGTGGCGGCCGCGCCGAACAGGGATGCAATGGGCATGACGACCAGCAGCACGGGCACGACCGGATTTGCGGCGCGGCCGATGCGCGCGCCCAAACCGCCAATGTCGAGAAAGATCAGCGCTGCACCGACGCAGACGCCGATCAGCACGCCGACCGCCGCATTGAGCGCCATGAAACGCAACATTTGCCGATGATCGAGCCGGGCGGCTTCCGGCGTCATCTTTGGCTTCGGATCACGACTGCCGGATGCCCTGCCTGCGTTGCCACCGCGGCGTTGCCTCAGCCAGCGTCGCAGCCATTGCAGGTCCATATGGAGTATGTCGACAATCATGCTCCTCCTCCCCCCTCAGGAAAAATGTCGCCGCCTGCCCTCAAATCTCGAAGAAATTCTCGAAGGATTCCGGGAAGTTCTGCCGCGCAACGCGCTCGTCAATCACCAGCATCGCCTGATAGGAAAGCGGATCGAAATTCTTCTCCGCCGGCACGACCTCGCGGCCGAAGAGCAGGTTGAGGCGGGCGGCGTCGAGATTGCCGCGCTCGAAGGGCTCGGCACCGAAATGATGCCAGAGCGAGTGCAGGAAGGCGGCATCGATGCGATGCTCCTTGGTGTCGTTGCGCGCCCGGCGGGGTATCATCTTGATAGGCGTTACCCCTTTGGGGTTGGCGCGGCGGATGGTGAACTGGACACCCGTGCTCGGCATGCCGGAGGGAAATCCCTTGTGTTTGGTCATTTCGGGCAGGTTCGCCATCTTTTGTCCTTCCAGAACATTTCCAGTAAAAGCTGCCTTGCTTTTACGTCCGGAAATGCGCCAATTCAAATAGTTAGAGCGCTTTTGGCGCTCTAATCTTTCCTTACGCCTTGCCGACCTTGTCCTGCGTCTTCGTCTCGAAGTCGGAGGCATCGTGGCGTTCATGCAGTTGCTCGGACGGGTCGCCCGAGGTCTTGTTGACGATCACGCCACGCTTGACCGCCGGGCGTTCGCCGATTTCGAGCGTCCAGCGCATGACGTTCTTATAGCCGTCCGCCTCAAGGAAAGCACCGGCATCGCCATAGGCCTGACCGAGCGCGATCTTGCCATACCACGGCCAGACGGCCATGTCGGCGATCGTATATTCCGAACCGGCGAGATAGCGGTTCTCAGCCAGATGCCGGTCCAGCACGTCGAGCTGGCGTTTGACTTCCATGGCGTAGCGGTCGATGGCGTATTTGATCTTCACCGGCGCATAGGCATAAAAATGGCCGAAACCGCCGCCGAGGAAGGGGGCGGAGCCCATCTGCCAGAACAACCAGTTCAGCGCCTGCGCGCGCGCATTGCCCTCTTTCGGCAGGAAGGCGCCAAATTTTTCCGCGAGATAAACGAGGATCGAGCCGCTTTCGAAAACGCGTGTCGGCTCAGGCGTCGAGTGATCCATCAGCGCCGGGATCTTGGAATTCGGATTGACGCCGACAAAACCGGAACCGAACTGGTCGCCTTCACCGATCTTGATCAGCCAAGCATCATAGTCTGCGCCCTTGTGGCCGGCGGCCAGCAATTCTTCCAGCATGATGGTGACCTTCTGGCCATTCGGCGTCGCCAGCGAATAAAGCTGCAACGGGTGCTTGCCGACCGGCAGTTCCTTTTCATGAGTGGGGCCGGCAATCGGGCGGTTGATATTGGCGAATTGGCCGCCATTGCCCTTGTCCCAGGTCCAGACCTTGGGCACCTCATATCCGGCGGGGAAATTATCTGCGGAGGAATTTTCGGCCATGAAAATGTGTCCTTGTGCGTTTCGGGAGGACATCCGGACATCCGGGCGCCTGAACAAACATATAGTAAGGTGGCCGAAGCATTTTTCCAGTCTCAGAGCGGAATAGTGTCGTGTTTCTTCCAGCGGGTTTCCACGCTCTTGTTACGCAGCGACGCGAAGGCGCGGGCGATGCGACGGCGCGAGGAATGCGGCATGATGACCTCATCGATAAACCCGCGTTCCGCCGCCACAAAGGGATTGGCGAAACGCTCTTCATATTCCTTCGTGCGCGCGGCGATCTTTTCCGGATCGGAAAGCTCGGAACGATAGAGAATTTCCGCCGCACCCTTCGCGCCCATCACGGCGATTTCCGCCGTCGGCCAGGCGTAATTCACATCCGCGCCGATATGTTTCGAGGCCATCACGTCGTAAGCGCCGCCATAGGCCTTGCGGGTGATCAGCGTCACCATCGGCACCGTCGCTTCCGAATAGGCGAAGAGAAGTTTCGCGCCGTGCTTGATGACGCCGCCATATTCCTGTGCGGTTCCCGGCAGGAAACCCGGCACATCCACCAGCGTCAGCAGCGGAATGTTGAAGGCATCGCAGAAGCGCACGAAACGCGCCGCCTTGCGCGAACTGTCGATATCGAGGCAGCCGGCCAGCACCATCGGCTGGTTGGCGACGACGCCCACCGTCTGGCCTTCGAGACGGATGAAGCCGGTGATGATGTTGCGGGCGAAAGCCTCCTGCAACTCGAAGAAATCGCCTTCGTCGGCCAGCGCGTGGATCAGTTCCTTCATGTCATAGGGCTTGTTGGAACTGTCGGGGATCAGCGTATCGAGACGTGCTTCCAGCCGCGCCGGATCGTCGTGGAACGGGCGCACCGGCGGCTTTTCGCGGTTGTTGAGCGGCAGGAAATCGAACAGCAGCCGCACATGTTCCAGCGTCTCGATGTCGTTTTCATAAGCGCCGTCGGCGACGGAGGATTTTTTCGTGTGGGTGGAGGCTCCGCCCAGTTCCTCAGCCGTAACGATTTCGTTGGTCACGGTTTTGACCACATCCGGCCCGGTCACGAACATGTAGGAGGTATCGCGCACCATGAAGATGAAATCGGTCATGGCCGGCGAATAGACGGCACCGCCCGCACAGGGCCCCATGATGACCGATATCTGCGGCACGACGCCGGAGGCGACGACATTGCGCTTGAACACATCGGCATAACCGCCGAGCGAGGCCACGCCCTCCTGAATGCGCGCGCCGCCAGAATCGTTGAGGCCAATCACCGGCGCGCCGTTGCGCACCGCCATATCCATGATCTTGCAGATCTTCTGGGCATGGGTTTCCGAGAGCGACCCCCCGAGCACGGTGAAATCCTGCGAAAACACATAGACCTGTCGGCCATTGATGGTGCCCCATCCGGTGACGACACCGTCACCCGCCACCTTCTGCTCCGCCATGCCGAAATCCACCGCCCGGTGGGTGACGTACATGTCATACTCTTCGAAAGAACCTTCATCCAGGAGCACGTCGATACGCTCGCGCGCCGTCAGCTTGCCCTTGCCATGCTGCGCCTCGATGCGCTTGACGCCGCCGCCCAGCCGCGCCTCAGCGCGCCGCGTTTCCAATTGCTCCAGAATGCCGGGCATGTTTCCTCCATGCGTTGTGCCACGATCAATAGCCCAGAAAACATTCGCCAAGAAGCCTTGATCGTGCGCGTATGCGTGCCATAAATATTTGCAATGTTTAATTTTGCAAAGTTGCAACATGGCGACGGAAAAACTCTTCATCGGCCGCAAGGTTCGTGGCCTTCGCGAAAACGCCCGCGCCACGCAGGCGCAATTTGCTGAGCGGCTTGGCATTTCCGCGAGCTACCTTAACCAGATCGAGAATAATCAGCGTCCGGTTTCGGCCAGCGTTCTGGTGACGCTGGTGGAAAAATTCCAGCTCGACATGGCGGAACTGGCGACCGGTGAAAGCGACCGGCTGGTTTCCGCCGTGCGCGAGGCGCTGAAAGACCCGCTGTTCCTGAATTACGAGCCGGGACTTCAGGAGTTGAAGCTGATCGCGCAGAACGCGCCGGGTTTTGCCCATGCGCTGCTGCGCGCCCATCAGGCCTATCGCCAGAACAGCGAGCAGCTGGTGCAGCTGGATGACCGGCTGGGCCGTGGCACCGCGCAGGTGGAAAGAACCCCCTATGAGGAGGTGCGCGATTTCTTCCACTTCGTCGACAATTACGTCGCCGAGATCGATCTTCTGGCCGAGGAGCTGGCGGAAGAACTGGAGATAGAAGGCGGCGAGACCTATGGCATTCTGGCGGCGCATCTGAAGAGCCGTTACGGCATCCATATCACCCGAACCGAGGCGGCGGGCGGTCTGATCCGGCACTTCGATCCTGCCGGCAAGACCCTCGCCCTCAGTTCCTACATGGCCGCGCCGACCCGCTGTTTTCAGCTTGCATTGCAGATCGCCCAGCTTCACGCCGGTGCAACGGTGGACAGGGTGCTGGCCGGCGCCGGTTTCCGCAATGCGGAAGCCGCGGAAATCTGTCGTATCGGGCTGCACAATTATTTCGCCGCAGCCCTCATCCTGCCCTATGGCCGCTTTCACCGGGCGGCGCAGGAACTGCGCCACGATCTCGAGCTTCTCGCCGTTCGTTTCGGCGCGAGCCTTGAGCAGGTGGCCCATCGTCTCAGTACCCTGCAACGGCCGGGCATAAAAGGCGTGCCGATCTTTTTCGCCAAGATCGACCGCGCCGGCAACATCACCAAACGCCACAGCGCCACGCGGCTGCAATTTGCCCGTTTCGGCGCGGCCTGTCCGCTGTGGAATATCCATCAGGCCTTCGAAAGTTCCGACAGGATCGTGCGGCAGCTCGCCGAAACGCCTGACGGCGTACGCTACCTTTCCATCGCCACGCAGATCGAAAAGGCCGGTGCCGGGTTCAACACGGAGAGACCGCGTTATGCCATCGCGCTCGGCTGCGAAATTTCCCATGCGCAGAATTTCGTTTATGCCGATACGCTCGATCTCGGCAATGCGGCCTCCTTCAAACCGATCGGCATTTCCTGTCGGGTCTGTGAGAGGGTGGATTGCGTGCAACGCGCCGTGCCGCCGCTGAAACGCAAGCTGCATTTCGATCATCTTTCGCGCGGAGCGCTGCCCTACAGTATCGCCGATTTTTAACCCCGCTCAGGGCAGCGGCACCATGGCGCGCCGCATGATGTTAGCGTAGTAGCCCCAGAAAAGCCGCGCGGCCACGGAGCGCCATGGCGACCAGAGCGCCGCGCGCTCCGCCAGCCACTTCGCCTCCGGCCTCACCTCCAGGGCAAGCGCATGAGCCACCGCCGATCTCAGCGCCACATCGCCGACCGGAAAAATATCCGGGTGCCCGCCGCAGAACATCAGATAGACCTCCGCCGTCCACGGGCCGATACCGCGAAGCGCAACCAGCTCGGACAGGGCTGCACGCCCCTCCTTGCGCACCACGCCGTCAAGATCGATCTGCCCTTCCGTGACGGCACGCGCCAGCCCTTCCAGCGTCGTCGCCTTGGCGCGCGAAAGGCCGAAAGTGGCGCGCAATTCCGCCGGTGCGCCGAGATAATTTTCCGCCGTGACCGCGCCGCCGGTGCCGGCAAGGATACGCGCCCATATGGCATTGGCGCTGGCGCGCGACACCATCTGCGAGACGACGATATGGGCAAGGCCGGAAAAGCCGGGCTCATGAATGCGCAGTTCCAGCGGGCCGGCTTTTTCGATGACGAGGCCGAGAGCCGGATCGAGGTGGGCGAGATGCTCCAGCCCTTCGCTGATGTCATCCATCCCGGTAATGATTTTCATGTCCGTCATTCCATATGCCGCCAGCCGCTGGCGAGGCGCTTTAAAACATGGCAGAAGAAACCATGCCTTCGCCTCTCCGTCAAAAACCGGTTTACCGTTTCGCACCGAGCCCCAATGGCCTGCTGCATCTCGGCCACGCGCTTTCCGCCTTCCTGAACCATGATATGGCGCGAGACAATGACGGCCGCTTTCTGCTGCGCATCGAGGATATCGACCAGACACGCTGCACCCCGGAGCTGGAACAGGCAATCTATGATGACCTTGGCTGGCTGGGTCTCGACTGGAAGAAACCGGTGCGGCGGCAATCGGAACATTTCGAGGAGTATCGCGTGGCGCTGGACAGGCTGATCGAGGCAGGACTTGCTTACCCTGCCTTTCTGAGCCGTGGAAAAACCAAGGCAATCGTTCGTACTTTCGAGGCGGAGGGAGGGTTGTGGCCCCGCGATCCCGATGGCGCGCCGCTTTACCCGGCCATAGACCGGGAGAGGCCAAGGGTGGAACGGGATGCGCTGCTCGCCTCCGGCCGTCCGCACGCCTGGCGGCTCGACATGGAAAAGGCGATCCGCGCCATCGGCAACCCCCTGTTCTGGCAGGAGAGCGGCGACGGCGAGACGGGGCAGATCGAGGCCCTGCCCGCGCTTTGGGGCGATGTGGTGCTGTCGCGTTCCGACGCGCCTTCGAGCTATCATCTTTCCGTTGTGGTGGACGATGCGCTGCAGGGCACAACCCATGTGGTGCGCGGCATGGATCTCTATCACGCCACCGCCATTCACCGGCTGTTGCAACACCTGCTGGACCTGCCGCAGCCGGCCTATCATCATCACCGGCTGATCTTGGGCGCGGACGGGCGCAAGCTCTCGAAAAGCGAAGGCAGCACCGGGCTTTCCGCCCTTCGTTCGGAAGGTGCTGCACCCTCAGATATCCGCCGGCTTGTCGGGCTCCTCTAGAACCTGCTCGCGACGCACGCTGCCGCCGCCGATATTGCGGCGGATGATCTGCCGGACCTTGTATTTCATCAGCGCGGCATTCACCTCAGCTCCTAGCATGAAGATGACGCCCACCATATAAAGAAACACCAGAACCACCATCACCGAGGCGAGACCGGCATAGGTGGCGGCATAATTGGCGAAGGTGGAGAGATAATAGGCGAAGATCGCCGCACCGATGACCCAGAAGATCATCGTCAAGAGAATGCCCGGCCAGACATCCCAGATGCGGCGCTTGCCGGCCGGAAGCCACAGATGCGCCGCCACCAGCCCCGCCGTCAGCACGACGATGGTGCCATAAAGACCGAGGCTGGAGACGGTGTTCAGAACATCTGTCAGCCACGGAAACTTCTCCTCCGCAAAGGACATGGCGACCGGCACCGCAACAAGCACGATACTGATGCCGGCAAAGACCACGACGGCGATCAGCACATAAAGCAGGCTGAGCAGGCGGGTGACATACCACCAGCGCGTTTCGGTGACACGATAGGCGCGGTTCAATGAAATGCGCAGCGCCTCGACACCATTGGACGCAAAATAGGCGGCCGCCAGCACCGAAATCGTCAGCAGCCCGCCGCGCGGAATGGTCAGCACCTGCTGCACCTGCGCCGCCAGCGGCCCGGCAATCGCCTCCGGCCAGGTGTCGAAAATCAGATGCACCGCCGTTTCGGAAAACTGGTCCGCCCCCAGAAAGCCGGCGAGGGCCGTACCGAAGATCAGGAACGGAAACAGGGCCAGCAGGATCGACAGCGCCATATGGCTCGCCATCGCCCAGCCGTCATCCTCGGCGAAATGGGAATAGGCATCGAAGGCAACCTTGCCTGCCAGGCGCACTGCGGCAACCATGTCACCTCCATTCATCGGCATTTCATTTGTAACTTCGAGCCGAATATGGGAAATCAGCTTCGCTTTGTACAGCGCGCAAGCTGGCCTTTCGGTTCCAGAAGGACACGGATTTCGCGCGATAGGATTTTAACGGGCCGGGCAATCGGGCCAGAGCAACAGTCGGTTTCCCGGAGCGGCAAATGTCTGAAAAACCCGTCATCATCATCACCGGATGTTCCTCGGGCATCGGCGCCCATTGCGCCGGCGCGCTCCACCGGGACGGCTGGCGGGTTTTCGCCACCGTGCGGCGCATCGCCGACATGGCCGCACTCGAAAACCAGGGCATCGAGACCCTGATCATGGACTATACCAAGCCGGAGACGATTGCCGCGCTGGTGGACACTGTCGCAGCCCGGACCGGCGGCCGCATCGATGCGCTTTTCAACAACGGCGCCTATGGCCAGCCGGGCGCGGTGGAGGATTTGCCTGTCGAAGCGCTGCGGGCACAGTTCGAAACCAATGTCTTCGGCTGGCACGATCTGACACGGCGGGTCATTCCCTTCATGCGCAGCCGAGGCGCCGGCCGCATCGTGCATTGCTCCTCCATTCTCGGTCTCGTTCCCTATCGCTATCGCGGCGCTTACACCGCATCGAAATTCGCCCTCGAGGGGTTGGGCGTCACGCTGCGCATGGAGCTTCAGGGCAGCGGCATCCATGTCAGCCTGATCGAACCGGGGCCGATCACCTCCAAATTCACCGCAACGGCGCTTGCCCATATCAACGAGCACATCGATCTCGAAAATTCCGCCCATGCGGCGGAATATAAACGCCAGCTGGCGCGCATGGATGGTTCCGGCCCCGTCAACCGCCACAAGCTCGGCCCGGACGCCGTTTATGCCGTGTTGAAACATGCCCTGACGGCCAAAAGGCCGAAACCGCATTATCCCGTTACCGTGCCGGCCAAACAGGGGCTTGTGCTGAAACGGCTCTTGCCTGCCGGACTTTTCTATCGTCTGCTGCGCAGATTCGATTGAGGAGGAGTAATACCGCATGTCCGGCTTCACAACCGTTCTGGCCCTTATCGTCATGGGCCTCGTCGTCATCGTGCTGATACGCGGCCTCTTCAACATGCTGAAGGGACAGGACGCCAACCGCTCCAACAAGCTGATGCAGCTTCGCCTGCTTTTGCAGGCTGTGGCGATTGTGCTGATCATGTTCACCCTCTGGCTCACCGGCGGTGGCCGCTGACATGGTGAAGCTGAACAAGATCTATACCCGTACCGGCGACAAGGGCACCACGGCGCTGGTTTCCGGCCCGCGCCGCCTGAAGCACGATCTTCGCGTCGAGGCCTATGGCACGGTGGACGAGACCAATTCGGCCATCGGCGTCGCACGGCTTCATACGGGTGGGATGGAAAAGCTGGATGCCATGCTTTTCCGCATCCAGAACGATCTTTTCGATCTCGGCGCCGATCTCGCCACGCCGGATAGCGGCGAACCGCTTTCCTACGAGCCGCTGCGCATCGTCGAAAGCCAGGTCACGCGGCTGGAAAACGAAATCGACGATCTCAATGCCGCCCTTGAACCGCTGACCTCTTTCGTGCTGCCGGGCGGCAGTGCTGCGGCGGCCAGCCTGCATATGGCGCGCACCGTCTGCCGGCGCGCGGAGAGACTGATGGTGGAACTTTCCGTCACTGAGAATGAGATCGTCAGCCCGGCGGCGCTGAAATATGCCAATCGCCTGTCCGACTTCCTGTTCGTCGCCGCCCGCTTCGCCAATGATGCCGGCAAGGCCGATATATTGTGGGTTCCCGGCAAGAACCGCTAAAGCGTTTCAATGACGCAACCAAAGGGCGTTCGATGTTCATACCGCTGCACGATGCGAATTCCCTCAAGCATATCCGGCTGCAATATGTCACCATCGGCCTGATCGTGGTCAATGTGCTGGTCTGGCTGTTTACCGGGGTGCTGGCCAGCGATACTGAGGCCAATGCCGCAGCCCTCGGCCTCGGTTTCATTCCGGCAGTGGTGTTCGACTACGCCTATCTGGAACCCGCCCTGCAAGTCGTGCCCGATGACCTGACCGTCGTTACCTATGCTTTCCTGCATCTGGATTTCTGGCATCTGGCCGGCAACATGCTGTTTCTCTGGGTCTTCGGCGACAATGTCGAGGATGCGCTCGGCCATTTCCGTTTCCTGATTTTCTACATCGCCTGCGCCATCGCCGGCGCGCTGTTTCACGGTTTCGTCGCCCCCACCTCGGAGGGGCCGCTGATCGGCGCTTCGGGTGCGGTTTCCGGCGTCGTCGCGGCCTATTTCCTGCTGCATCCCAGGGTTCGCGTCTGGGTGCTGGTTCTCATGCGCATTCCGCTTCCTTTGCCCGCCTTCATTCCGCTGGCGCTGTGGATCGGCCAACAGTTCCTGATGCTGGCGCTCGGGCTAGAGGAAAACGTTTCCTGGGGCGCGCATGTGGGTGGCATCATGGCTGGCGCAATCATGGTGATTTTCATGCGCAGGCGGGGCGTTCCCCTGTTTGATCGCACCATTGTTCCGCCGAGGGCGGCACAGTTCAAGAATCCGTCGCAAACGGCGGGGTTGTCGCAAATCGAACGGGGCTATGACGGGAGCAGATGAGCTCTTGCGAAAGAGATAGAGTATTTACGTGAACGTCAACGTAAGATATGCCTTACGTGCATGTGATAATGAAGATTGCTCCGTTGTAATTGCGGGAAAAATGCTTATCCATGTCGCCAACCTGTTTTTGGAGGTCCGCGCGGTCAACTGGCCAAAGCGGACAGGAGTTTGAGGAAAGCCGCCGATGAAGATCCTTGT
>NZ_ASYA01000053.1:0-140309 GCF_001526585.1 Agrobacterium sp. LY4
TGGAGGAAATTCTCAGTGGCAGGTCAGATAGTCTATCTGGCGGGAGCGGAAACGACATCTACGAGGCAGACCTGTTCGGCGGGTCGGTAACGATATCTGAAATCGAAGGTTCCGATCTTTTAAGGCTGACCGGTGGTGTCGAACCTAAACACGTTTCATTGACGCGGGAGGGTGACGATCTCGTCATATACAACGTTCAAAATAATGCCAACGCGATTCGAATTCAGGGTCAATTCGCTGCTGGCATACGCAAAGTCGAGGTCCTTCAGTTCTCCGATGGCTACATCATCAATCTGAGTAATCTGATAATCGGTGACGACGGAGACAACACGCTCATCGGAACCGAGGGTGACGATGGCATTCTAGGCTTGGGAGGCAACGATAGCATCCTGGGCCTCGGCGGCGACGACTTCCTGGATGGTGGCGCGGGCAAAGATGCAATTTTCGGGGGCCGCGGTAACGATACTATCCAAGGTTCCGGCGAAGACGACATTCTTTCCGGCGATGAAGGGAACGACGTAATCGTCGGTGGAGCTGGCAATGACATGTTGATCGGCGGGCAAGGTCGGGACACTTTTGTCATCAACATCGAGGACGGCAACCGTGAGACGATCGCTGATTTCGAAAGAGGTCAAGATCGCATCGATCTGACCGGCTTCGGAAATCGCTTCGTATCTCTAAAGCAGATCAAATACTTCGGCTCAGCTATCGAGCAGGTGGGCCCAGACGCGACGTTGAAGTTCGGGAACAGTCAGTCCGTGTTGATTGAAGATATCGATTCCTCTTCTCTTATCGAAAGCGACTTTCTTTTCAACCTTCACAAGATTGAGGGCACAGTCGGCACTGATAAAAACGATATCATCGTAGGTACTCACGGGAGCGATGTTATCAATGACGGTAGCGGCCTCGATCTCCTGACGGGCGGCGCTGGCGGTGACGTCTTCAAGATCACTGCAGGCTATGGAGACATCGACACAATTACAGATTTCAATGTTTGGGAGGATCGCATCGATCTCTCAGGCTTTGGTGACCGAATCTCCATCGCGCAACTGAAAATCACCCAGATCGGAAACGATTCTATTATCGTCATAGGCGACAATCAGCATCTTCTGTTAGAAAATGTCCAAGCAAGTGCTCTCAAGGATGAACACTTCTATTTTGATGTCTTCGTTGATCGGACGATGGAAGCTCAAAGATTCAGCGGGCATATCGATCACGATTTTGGAAGAGACGAGATAACTGAATGGGACGCAGACGACTCGGTCTTTGCTTCGGTTCAGAGGAACGTTGACATTCCTAAGGGTTCAGCTGGTGCGGGCATTTGGCATCACGATCCGTCATTCGACACATTTGATAATATCTTCAAAACAGGTCCCACCTCAGTTTTCCATAACAATGAATATTGGGTTCAGACCGGGGGCAAAAAGAAACGCAATGAGCTCGTTCGAGAGACTGATTTCCGGGTGGAGGAGTTTATCTGGTATTATGATCTTCCAAGTGACGAACCCAACACCTCAAATGACGAGATGCATGGTAACTGGTGGTCCGAGCGGATCTGGTCCTTCGGCGGGAATGACGCAATCCATGCGAATGGCGGTGACGACCAAGTCTGGGCGGGTAATGGAAATGACTACGTCAGCGGCATGGACGGTAACGACACCATTCACGGGGAAGATGGCTTTGATCATCTTATCGGCGGTACCCACGACGACTGGATTCATGGCGGAGGCCACAGCGACAGACTTTACGGAGAGGATGGTCACGACACTCTGATAGGTGGATGGGGCGAAGATCTACTCGAAGGAGGGAATGGGGACGACCAACTTCATGGTGAAGAAGGTTTTGATATACTTCGTGGTGGTAGTGGCCACGATGTCCTCCACGGTGGAGGCCATAACGACACGCTGCAAGGTGACGACGACAACGATCAACTCAACGGTGGCTGGGGCGAAGATTATCTCGACGGTGGAAACGGCAACGACGTATTGAACGGGGAAGATGGGTACGACATTCTGAGAGGCGGCGCCCACAATGACTGGATGAATGGCGGCGGCCACAACGACACCTTGTATGGAGATGATGGTGACGACACTTTGATCGGCGATTGGGGTGACGATCGCTTGATGGGCGGGTCTGGGCATGATGCATTGCACGGTGGCGCCGGATCCGACGATCTCGACGGTGGTGACGGAAACAATCGTCTCTATGGTGGGCCTGGCGCGGACGTCCTGAGAGGCGGTCCAGGCTGGGACTACCTTGTCGGCGAGGATGGCAACGATCTCATTTACGGCAACGGAGGCAATCACTGGATCCATGGCGGAAGCGGCGTTGATGTTATTTATGGCGGCGCAGGCCACGAGATAATTTATGGCGGTTCCGGTTCCGACATGATCGACGGCGGCGATGGAAGCGATCTGATCTTCGGCGGCGTTAACAACGACATTGTGAATGGCGGAGGCGGCAATGATCGCTTGTTTGGAGGCACTGGAAACGATCGAATGAGCGGTGGCTTCGGTGAAGACTACGTCGATGGTGGTTCCGGCAATGACGTTATCCACGGCAATGACGGCAAGGACAGGCTGATTGGGGACATCGGCGACGATGTCTTGGATGGTGGGAACCAAAACGACCAGATCTTTGGAGGGCAAGGCCGCGACCATCTCATTGGCGGACATGGCGCTGACTTCCTCGACGGCGGTGCGGATGATGATGTGCTGGAAGGAGGAGCAGGTGGCGATGTTCTTGCCGGAGGACAAGGCGCGGACCTGTTCAGGTTCACTAGCCTATCAGACAGCCGACGCGTGGCGACGGATGTCATAATCGATTTTGATCGCACACAGGATAAGTTTGACTTCAGGGCACTCGAGTTGAGCTACGCCAATATCGTTGTCGTCGAAAGCTCCAGTCATACCGATATCCTCGCGGATCGTGACAACGATTTCTCGATCAGACTTTTGGGATCTGGCTATAAGCTCGACCAATCCCATTTCTTGCTCTGAGCGGCCCTGAGTGTCGCATTCCGGCTCGATAAATCGTGCCGGAATGCGGATATGTGAACTGAGTTTGAGAAATCAGAACATGACTTTGGAACACAAAAAATTAACCTCTGAAAAAGCTGGCGGCGGAATTTTGGGTATGGCCAGCCCAACACGGCTAAACAAGCTTCTTGGCGAGCTGGTCTATCTGATGTTGGCTTCGGATCTGCACCGAAAGTATTTCATCAACGACATCGGGTCCGTGTTCTTCCCACCGATCGATCTCAACCAGTTTCGAATCTATCACAGAAATGGCGGTCCTGTCGGATTTGTGACTTGGGCCTCACTGAGCAAAGAGATCGAAGACCGGTACCTCAACACGAATTATATCCTGCGCCCCGACGATTGGGGGAGCGGCGACCGGATATTGTTCATGGATCTCATTGCGCCTTTCGGCGACGGCAAAAACATTGTGCGAGACCTCAGAAAAAACGTCTTTCCTGATATTGCGGCGCGATCGTTCCGCGTCCGGCGAGACACCAAACCTCGTGTCCGCCATCTTCACGGCATCAATTACGGGCGGATCAAACGTGAATTTGTACAACAGGACGCTACGTGATCAGCCTGCCAAAACTGAAGTCATTTTTCACTAACTTGTTTCTGCTTCGCTGAGAAACGCTGTTCATCGAGCGCTCGTTTTCACGCGACGCTACCCGTGTGGATTTCACCTTTGCCAAAACATTTGCACTATGAAGGGCGGCGGCCTGCGGTCGCCGCTGCCCTTGCCGCGACCCGAAGCGCTTTTTTCTCCGTAGCTTTGCTCAGCGCTTTCACCAACATCCTGATGCTGACCAGTCCGCTTTATATGATGCAAATCTACGACCGGGTGCTCGCCAGCCGCAGCGTGCCGACGCTCGTTGCCCTGTCGGTGCTGGCAATCGCTCTTTACGTATTTCTCGGCGTGCTGGAACTGATCCGGGCACGTATCTTATCGCGTATCGGCGAGCGGATCGAAGAGCAGCTTAGTGGACCGACATTCGATGCGGTAATGCTGCTTCCGCTGAAAATGTCGAAACAGGATGTCGTCTCGCAACCGGTGAGGGATCTTGAACAGATGCGCCAGTTTATGAGCGGGCCAGGTCCTGTCGCCATTTGCGACATGCCCTGGTTGCCGATCTACGTCGGGGTATTGTTTTTGTTTCACGCTTATCTGGGATGGTTAGCTATCGCCGGAGCTATTGTTCTCATAGCGATGACGCTCTGGAGCGAGGCTATTCTACGCGCGCCTAGCAAGCGGATGGCGCTGCTGGCCTCAACCCGGGCCGATTTCATCGAATCAGGACGCCGCAATGCCGAGGCTTTGCACGCCATGGGCATGAAGAACGCTTATGCGCGCGACTGGGGGTATACCAATGGTGCCTACATCGACGAACAGCGACGGGTTAGCGATGCGATAGCGAGCTTCTCGACCTTTTCGAAAATCTTTCGGTTAGCGCTGCAATCGGCCGTGCTCGCCTTGGGCGCCTGGCTTGCGATCAAACAACTAGCGTCTCCAGGCGCAATGATCGCGGCCTCGATCATCACCTCGAAGGCACTTGCGCCGATTGAACAGGCGATCGGTCAGTGGCGGGGATTCGTTAATTTTCGACAAGCCAAGACCCGCCTTACTCAACTTTTTGAGAAGATCGGGGCCGATAGGGAAAAGATGTCGCTGCCCGCGCCGGCAAAAATGCTGTGTACTTCCAATCTTGCCGTAGCAGCTCCAGGCAATCGGGCTCCCACCGTGCGCGACGTCAGCTTTTCGCTATTAGCTGGACAGGGTTTGGGGATTATCGGCCCAAGTGGTTCGGGTAAGTCCACGCTTGTTCGTGCTTTGGTGGGCATATGGCCGGCTGCGCGTGGAACTGTCAAACTGGACGGAGCTGAACTCGACCAATGGCATCCTGAAGCACTGGGGCCGTCGATCGGTTACTTGCCGCAGGGTGTAGAGCTTTTCGACGGCACCATTGCGGAAAACATCAGCCGGTTCTCCAGCGCTGCTGACCCTTCCAATATTATCGAGGCAGCGAAGCTGGCGGATGTGCATAACCTGATCCTTTCTATGCCTGAGGGGTATGATACCAGAATCGGGAATAGCGGCGCCGTCCTTTCTTCCGGTCAGCGCCAACGAATAGGCCTCGCCCGCGCCCTATTCGGCAAACCCTTCCTGATCGTTCTCGATGAGCCCAATGCCAGCCTTGATGCGGAAGGGGAAGTGGCACTCACAAATGCGATTGCCATGGCAAGGCAACGCGGCGCGATCGTGGTGATTGTGGCGCACAGGCCGAATGCGCTGTCGGCGGTGGACCATGTCCTCGTTCTTGCAAAGGGCGCGATGGTTGGTTTTGGGCCACGCGATGAAGTTCTCCGTAAGACGACAATGCGAGCAATATCGGAAAAAGCATGATCCCGAACAAGCAAACTCCTGCGGGCCGTTCCATACGGCTCTATACGGTGATGGGTGTCGGCACTCTCGCCGTTATGGTCTTATGCGTGGGCGGCTGGGCCGCAACGACTAATCTATCGGGCGCAGTGATTGGTGCGGGAACGGTCGTCGTTGAGGGAAACGTCAAACGTATTCAGCATCGTGAAGGCGGCATCGTCGGGGAAATCCGCGTGCGAAACGGGGTGATCGTCAAAGCGGATGAACTACTCATCCGCCTTGATGCGACAGTCATGCGCGCCAATCTTGCTATCGTTTCGAAACAGATGGCTCAACTGGGCGCCAGGAGAATGCGGCTTGTGGCGGAACGCGACAATGTTGGCAAACTCGCGGGTCCGACACGGCTGCCTGATGAAACCGATGAAGCGGACGTCGCTGAATATATCGCGGCGGAAACCTCGCTTTTCGCCGCCAGGAAACGCACCCTCGATGGCCAGAAAGCGCAGCTCGCCCAGCGAATCGACCAGATACGGCAGGAAAACGAGGGATTGATCGTTCGCAAGAGGGCCAAGGAAGAGGAACTGTCGTGGACCGGACAGGAACTCGTTCGCGTCAGAAATCTTAACGAGCAGCAGCTGATCCAATTCAACCGGCTGGCGGAGCTGGAGCGGCTGCGAGCCCAGCTTGATGGCGAGCGCGGCCAGCTGATTGCGGAGATCGCCAGGGCAGCGACGCGTATCACTGAAACCGAACTGCAAATCCTTCAGCTCTATCAGGACCGGTTGGCGGAGATTCTGATGGAACTTCGCGACGTCGACAACAAGCTCGCAGAGCTATCGGAACAGAAGGTCACTGCTGAAGACCAATTAAAACGCATCGATATCCGCTCGCCGCAGGACGGTATCGTACACGAACTTGCAGTCCACACCATTGGCGGGGTCATCGCCGCCGGCGAAACCATGATGCAGATCGTCCCCATCAATGACCGGCTGGTGGTGGAAACGAAAATCCAGCCGTTCGACATAGACCAGATGCATGTCGGGCAGCAGGCGATCCTGCGCTTCTCAGCTTTCAACCAACGCACGACCCCGGAAGTCGCCGGGTACGTGAAGACAGTCGCTGCCGATCTCATCAGCAATCCACAGACGGGTGAAAGCTGGTACGCAGCGCGCATTGAGATCAAGCCGGAAGATCTGGCGAAACTTGGCAACCTCAGCCTGTTGGCAGGTATGCCGGTCGAAGCCTATATCAAGACTGGCGATAGAACGGCGTTGTCTTATCTCGTCAAACCGCTCGCGGCCCAGATCGCAAAGACTATGCGAGAGGATTAGCGTCAACGATGAGAGGCTGCTTGCACAGATCGAGTGATTTGGCGGATAAGGCTAACACACACGTCCCTCGGACAGGCCATGCGCGCAATGCAGTGCGCGCAGGCTTGCTCATGGCATGAAGAGATCAGAGAAATAAGCGTAGCGCAGCCCTAAGCGGGATTTCGGGCATTTTTGTTATACAAATGGCGGAATATGCGCAGCCGCAAGAGCCTCAACAATGTGGTCCGAAGGAGAAGGCGGGACCGACTGCGTCCGCTTGCGCATTCCGTCTACGTCGCAAGTGAGGTTGCGCTGTCCGGGCCGACAGTAAGTCATTCCCTGCTTCTTCTCGACGTTAATTTCTTCGCACGGGTATAAATCCACCAATCTCTCAATCAAAGCTGTTGGTAAAATGACTTTATCGTCTGGAGTCGTTGACATGTTAGGATTTTCGAACATTTTCACGTTATGCTTCCGTTTTCGACCGAGTTCCCCATTAAGTTGCCAGGTAACCGCGCCGTTTTTGTCGCGGAGGTAATCGCTTGGTTAAAGGGTATCTCAAGCAGCACCGTACTGAATGAAGGGTCCGGCCAGGTGTTGGACCGGGAAAACGCTCACCTTAGAGCTGCTACTGGCGAAGAGTTACGTTTCCGCGAATTGGTCGAGAATGACGTTTGGGAGGCTATAGGCTTCAGACATGACCTGCCGGATGCCGAAGGTAGACTTTGGTGAACTGAAGGTGTTTTGAAACGAGTATCCGGCGATGCAGATGATGGACTTGTGCGGTTTCGTACCCAGTGTTTTGCGAAGGTAGCAGGCGCACGGATTGATAGCCCACGAAAACCATATCTAATCAAATCTTTATTGAGCAATACGTGGGGCGGTATCGACGGTAGTATCTCGGTGTCCGATCAGCCGGTATGGGTAACAGACTCAGACGATGGTCTTGAACTTGCCCATGCCATTACTCTCGGCGGCGCCAGTAGGTGGTTACCTATTGTTTATGTGTCTGCAAATGGAAGAAGCTCTTGGCAGCTGTCTCGAAACGACATCGAGGGCTTGGCTTATGATCTAGGAGGCATTGCGCACGTTTTCGTGGAACCCAATCGAGCGTTCTCTTATAAGCTGCGCAGTATCACAGAGGGTCGTAACGCATATGGCGGCGCCATGGGTCTCTCGATGCCGGGTCAAGGTATCATTAGGCGATATCACGTCGGCTGGGACATTCAAAATAGCAAAGATCTAAAAGAAATATTGAAGCTGGCTGCTATGTCCGTGCGTAGTCAGATGCCGGTACTCGGCTGGGACTGGACTGATCTGCAAGAGCAAGCGTTACGCGCGCAGCGTGAACGTGACAGAAGTAGGTTAAGTGCTGATGACATGGCTCAACTCTATGATGAGGAGATTGCGAACCTTCAGGACAAAATTAGGCAGCTTGAAATCCAAGTTAGTTCAATCGGCATCATAAGTGCGAGTGACAGCGAGTTTTCTGATGATAATTTAGTTCAGCTTATTGGACCGGAGTTCTATTCTGGAGAGATTTCAGATCGCATACGATTAGCCATGAAACTGGGACTAAATGTTGCGGATCAAGTTGGGCTTGATGAAAGATCTAGGGTTATTTTTCATAAAATCATCGATAAGTTGCCTGTTTCTCCTGCGCTTAACGAACTCCTACTAGATCTTTCCAGGGCTACAAAGGATTCAAAGCGCGTAGCGAGCGCACTAGTTTCTCTTTTGGCTAGGCATGGATACTTCGAAAAGGCAGATAATAAGCATATTCGCTTGGAAGCTCTTAAAGGATTTGAAGGTCTCGAAGCAATCACTTTACCGAAGACGCCAAGTGATGGCAGAGGTTTAAAAAATCTCTGCAAACAGGTGGAAAGGACACTGGGCCTGACCAAATTAGTCGACTAGCTCTAGCTATCGACAGCGCCATCGATCATATGGCTGTAATCTGATCAACCCGAACTCGCCTCACGTAGGAATTTATCGACCGCTGCTTCGAGTAGTTCTGGCGATGCACCCGCGGCATTGACGTCGTCTCCCGCGTAAAATGTTTCGCCTCGTTGCACCATGCGTTTATCACCTTGGCGCTGGCGGAGCACGGGGAGAGCCGCCCATTCTTGAGCGACACCTAGGGTGAACGTGTCAAAGTATTCTTTTGGATCTGCTAGAAAATCGTTTCCTTTGCGAACGACCATGAGCAGATGTTCGCCGATCCGGTCCTGCGCTTGTTCATCGAACAAATCTTTTTTCGATAGGCCCGCCTCCTGGTAATTTGTGCGCAGTGTCCTATGAGTCACTTGGTATTTTCCACATGGTGTATGATTGCCCATGTGGTCTTTTTGGAAGGAAAGGACTTCTCCTATCGTCATATCGACAAGTCGTGGATTGTCTATATTGTCCGACCGGCCGAAGACTGCATTGTAGTTGCCGGCGGCTTCGTATTTTCCGATGAAGTCAAGGAACCCAAGGACGCCGTTACGAAACGCAAGCTGAGATTGGACAGCCATTTCCAGTTTTAAACCGTCGACCAGTGCTCCCAATTTCTCGACAACTGGTGCCTTTGCGTCGCCAAACTCCCGCAAAACAGCCTCATGGACCGTCGATTTTAAGGTGTCAGCTCCTTGTGGAAAAAGAAATCGCTCTGAATTAATCAAGCTGGAGGATACCGCTTCTACTCCATTGACTTTGGCCGAGACTGGAGTTTTTTCGTCTAAAGCAGCAAAACGCGTAACAGCATCCAGTCCTATGCGGTGGCCTAACCTCAATAGCCATGCCGGCGGGTCTAGCATGCCGTGGTGATTTTTAAGTTCGAATTGTATCCTGTTCGCCAAGACGGCTGCCAAAAGGGGCTGGTACTTGGGCACAAAGCGATCCGCTTCGGTGAAGCCCCGAAGGATTTCAGCGTAATCACTGTCGGCGAGCGATTCCTTCCACGCCTCCGCCGTAAATTTGAACGGGCCAATCGGCCCCGCCAAGTTAAGCGGTGAGGTTGTCCTATTGTCGCTATCCGTGTTGGTCCATTTGCTTTCTACCCAAGCGAGGAGAAGAAGGTATTCCACGCTCATACCGCCGGCACCGCGATATTCCGACACTACTTGTGCCGCGCGAGAAGAATCTCTGTAGAGATCGATCAGACTGATCGGTTCCAGTTCAATGCTCAGCTCCCCCGGTTCAAGTCGACGTAGGTCGACTTCTTTGATCCACAAATCCTGGGCATCGTGTTCCCTTTTTACTTTGAGGCGGCTATTTTCCACCGTCCCGTCACCGATAAAAGTGTACACGCCGGTAGTAAGTACCTCGAGAACGGTATCGGTCGTAGAATTGGCGTAAACGTCCACATAGGGTCTGCAATTTCTGTAAGTATACATGATCTGCCTCTATTGTGGGTGTTTCTTCAAAAGATCTGCGTCCACAACGTCGCCGGGGGGAAGGCCAAATTCCTTGCGTTTTTCTTCAATCTTCAGGCGGATTGCCTTGGTCAATCGGTTGCTGTCGCGGTTTTCAGATGAAATATTGAGAATTTTCATGAGATAATCAAAACGGGTCGTTCGCTCCGCTTCAACCGTCTTGTAGACTCCGCCATTCGTTAAAGCTGGCGCGTCATGCAAGTATGCACGTTCAAATACAGTCTTGTATCCAAGCGAGGTGCAGTTGCCACTATCAAGAAGCTGCTGAATTTCTTTGTAACTTAGGCCTTCATTGAGCTGAACTGCGATGAGATTCGGTGTGACGGTCGTACGCCAGGCTGTAATCGCTTTTCGAGTTTCGCTGTCAAAGCGCCGAGTTGGTTTTTGACAAAGTGCTTCTTGAAGCGTTCCGATATCGTCACCACCGAGCGCTCGCTCGTTAAGTCCTAGTGCGTTTTGATCTGGCGCGCTCTTTTTTGGGCCTAAAAGGCCTTTATTCGGATCGAATTTCTGTACCCCAGCTTGTGTCTGCGCGATGCCGGACACAAGCTTCGAGGCATCTTGAGCGAAGTCAACCTTACGATTCTCAAGTGTCGCAATTGCTAGGGTGTTGAAGTCCGAACTAATGGAGAGCGGCGAGCATATCCACTGATATTCATGCCAGAGACGAACGAGCTGCGATCTGCTTGACAACCTCCTGCCAACGGCCGCTGCTTCGAACGCCGACTGACGTTGCGTTACGATACGAAGAATGTTCTCCGTCGACATGCCGCGAAGTGGATCTAGGCGCGTAACGTCGTAGAATGTATTTGCGGCCCCTGATCCAAGGATGAGATAGGAAAAGAGCTTCGAGCCAGCGCCTTCCAGCGTCAAGATTCCTGAAATGAATGACTGAACTGAACTACTCGCCTTTCGAAACTGGTCGTCGCGCAACCTTTCCTCGAACACGAACTGGATGTAGCCTCGGCAGCCCAAGCTAATTTCTCCGAAACCGGCCTGAAGCAAAGCTTGATATTGCGTCTCATCGGGATTGGAAGTGCACCGCGTCATACCTCCGGATTTAACCGCTAAACCAGCGGCTACACACATGGTATCTATGTAGGCATCCAAGTTTGTGACGTGACGTTGAGCGCGATTGGCGGATAGCTCCAACCCTGCGCCCCTCACCAAGTTTGGCGCAGCATTGGGTTGGCAGGCAGCGAGGCCGATGCACAACAAGAGAAACATGCAGCGAAGTATCATTTTCGCCTCATTAAATAAATTTACTGATAGAATCCAAATTTTACTTTCTCAATTTAGCGCCTTAGGCATTTTTTAATAGAGGTCTTACACGCGTGAGGTGATTTTTCCACAACTTAGATTCGATTTTTTAAATCAACTCAACTTCGTAGCTGCTTTTTCGAAAATTTTACGCCACGCTTAGATTATATGAGTATTTTTTTAGATAAATTTACTAATAATATAGAATATATAATTGTGAATTTATTAATGAATAAATAGTGATATAATTAGGAAATATTTATTTTTTTAATGTTATTAAATTTTATTTATATTTTACCCTTTTAGTCCAGAATGCTCATGTGTTTCACGGTATGGTGATTCTCGATAATCTCCGCTCTTGTCTGGCAGCTCTCGGCGATCTGGTAGATGTTGGCACCTTCCAACAGGCGCAGGCAGAGATAGGTGCGGCGGAGGTTGTAGACCAAACGTCGGTTGCCCTCGCGGTCGAGCTTGTACCCACAATCGGTCATGGCGCGATTGAACTGCTTCTTGTAATTCTGCGGGAATACAAGATCATTCGGCTTGGGGTTGTTCCGCTTCACCAGCCCGCTTGAACGGGTGCACAGCGCCGGTGGCGCTTTGCAGTACCCAACACGTTTTCAGCGCACCTCGATCAGCAGGATGCGCTCGTCGCCTTCCTCATCCTTCTCGGTGGTCACGTCGCGATATTCGAGCCTGCTGAACTCGTCGGGCCGCAGGCCGGTATTGGCCATGAACAGGACGTAGTCATGGAACTGCTGGGCGGCGTATTGCGAGTTGAGCCCAGCGGCGGATTTGGCGCGCTGACGGGTGTAGGTGTAAAACTGTATGTACTCTTCCGGTGAGAACCGCGCACGATGGGTGATCTTGCCTGACGCTTTGTAGGGGCGCGAAGAAGTCGGGAAGGTGGCTGATCCAGCCGTGGCGCAGGGCAATTTTCATGGTCTGCCGCAGCGTGGTCGTTTCATGGTGAAGGGTGCTGCGTGTCGGCACCTTGTCGAAGTACGGGAAGAGGTGGCTGTTATTAGGTACTTCATGATTTTGAATAGCGCGGATTGTGCTTGTCTTTGGTGAGCGGGACACTGTTTGGCTGCGTCGGCAAAGGTGCGTTCGGTTTTAACTGATCTCGGCTCTTGCCGCGAAGCTCCAGATGCCAGCCTTCGGCAAACTCCTTAGCAAGAGCAAAGACATCGGTTTTTGTGCCGACGCGCCACTCCTTGCCCTCAAAGCAAGTGGCGCATTGCCACAGCGTGCTGTTGGCGCGGTGGTAAACGCGAACCTTGTCACCGAAGACGGCATGCGAGGTCGTTTCACCCACTCAAACTGTGCGAGACATGTGTGAGGGTGATTCTACCGATTTTGGGCTGAAATCAAATGTAAGTGCTTGATTCCGTTGGTGAGAGCGCAGGGATTCGAACCCTGGACCTACTGATTAAAAGTCAGTTGCTCTACCGGCTGAGCTACGCTCTCCCGTGTCGGGGCTTGGCTGCCCTTCGGAAGTGCGCGGAACATAGGTAGAGCGATCCGTTCGGTCAACCCAAAAAAAGCGGTTTCGACAATCAATCCGGTTTTTTTTGTCGCACCCCCGAAAAGGTGATTGGAGAGAGGGGGCGGCTGGGGATAAAACCGGCTTCAGACATGTCGGCCGAACGGGTGAAATCCTTTTGCAGCAATGACATGCACGAAAATGAAGCGTGAAGTGCCGGCGAAGCTCGAGAATCGCGGCGACTTTGCGGAATGCGGAGTTCTTTCTTGTCGATTGCCGATATTTCCCTGTTCAGCGCGCTTCTGGCTGGCGCTCTTTCGTTTCTGTCGCCCTGCGTTCTGCCGCTGGTGCCGCCTTATCTCTGTTATATGGCGGGTGTTTCGGTCGAGCAGTTCAGGACGGAAGATACCGCGCCGCGGCCGGAGATTCGCAGAGCCGTGCTGTTTTCGGCCTTCTTCTTCACGCTCGGTTTCGCAACGGTTTTCGTGGCGCTTGGGGCCGGCGCCTCGACGATCGGTACGCTTCTGCGTCAGAATCTCGACATTCTCGCCAAGATCGGCGGTTTCATCATCATTCTGATGGGTCTGAATTTCCTCGGCTTGTTCCGCATCGGCCTGTTTTCGCGCGAGGCGCGGTTTCAGGGGGCGGGCAAGCCTGCCACGCTGTCCGGAGCCTATGTCATGGGTCTTGCCTTCGCCTTCGGCTGGACGCCCTGCATTGGCCCGGTTCTGGGGGCTATTCTCGGCGTCGCCGCCGCGCGCGATACGGTTGGCGACGGTGCGGCGCTGCTTGCGGTCTATTCTCTTGGCCTTGCGGTGCCGTTCTGGATCGCGGCGGCGTTTTCCGGCTCCTTCATGCGTTTCCTCGTCCGCTTCCGCCGCCATCTCGGCCTCGTGGAAAAGCTGCTCGGCGTATTGCTGGTGCTGACCGGTCTCGCTTTCATGTCCGGTTTTATCACCAATGTGGCGATCTGGTTCCAGGAGACCTTTCCGATCCTGATGCAAATCGGCTAAGCCTCCCGCTGGAGTTGCTTGCGGGGGAAACATAGTGACGGATATCGTCGGATTGCTGTTACCGTTTTTCGGCCTGATCTTCATCGGCTACGGGGCGGCGCGCATCACGAAGCAGCCGGTCGAGGCGATGGGCTGGCTGAACACCTTCATCATCTATGCGGCGCTTCCGGCGCTGTTTTTCAAGCTGGTGTCGAAAACGCCGGTGGAAGAACTGGCGCGGATGGATTTCGTCGCGGCCAGTCTCGCCTGCACCTATGGCATTTTCTTGGCTGTGTTCCTGATCGGCCGGTTCGTCCGGAAAAACAGCCTTGCCGAAACCACGATCCAGAGTTTCGCGGCAAGCTACGGCAATATCGGCTATATGGGACCGGGGCTTGCGCTTCTGGCGCTTGGCGAAAAGGCGGCGGTGCCGGTGGCGCTGATCGTCTGTCTGGAAAACGCCGCCCACTTCATCGTCGCACCGGCGATGATGGCGGTTGCGGGCGGCGACAAGCGCTCCCCGGCGAAGCTTGCGCTGGATGTGGCGCGCAAGGTCATCACCCACCCCTTCATCGTCTCCGTTATCGCCGGTTTTCTTGCCGCTTCGCTGTCATGGCAGCCGCCGGAGGCGGTGCAGCGGCTGGTGGATTATCTGGCGCAATCGGCGGCGCCCTGCGCACTGTTTGCCATGGGCGTGACGCTGGCGCTTCGGCCGATGAAACGGGTGCCGGTGGAAATCAGCTATATCGTGCCGGCAAAGCTGATCCTGCATCCGCTCGCCGCTTATCTCGTGCTCTCGTCGCTCGGGCGGTTCGAGCCGGTGTGGATCTATTCGGCCGTGCTTTTGGCCGCGCTGCCGACCGCGACGAATGTTTTCGTCATCGGCCAGCAATATCACGTCTGGCAGGAGCGGGCGTCGGCAACGATCCTGATCTCGACGGTGCTGTCGGTCCTCACGCTGACCGGCGTGGTGTATTTCATCCAGCCTTTTTGAAGCTGCCGAACAGCAGGGAGGGTAGGGCCTTCAGCCCGCGGCCCGGTTCGATGCCTTCGCGCATGACCATGCTTCTAAGCGTGCCGATGCCGGAAAGCACGTGCAGGCCCGCCGCGCGCGCCATCTGCACCGGCAGGAGATCGGAAAGCAGGGAGCGGTTCAGGAGATCGACGCTCAGCGTGCGGCTATAGACATCCGCCCGCCGCCGGCGGTCGAAGCTGCTGCCGGCATCGGCCGCAATCGGCCGGTCGGAGACGGCGCTCAGCAATTCCGTTAGCGCGATGATGTCGCGCAGGCTGAGGTTCAACCCCTGCGCGCCGATGGGCGGAAAACCATGTGCGGCCTCGCCGATCAGGGCGACGCGGCCCTTGCCGAAGCGATGCGCCGTCATGGAAGAGAGCGGCCATGCCTGCACGCTGTCCTCGACGGTGACGGCTCCCAGCATGGATTGCATGCGCTCCTCGACCCGGAGGCTAAGCGCCTCCAGCGGCAGCGCCGTCAATTCCTCCGCCTGTTGCGGGGTGACGACCCAGACGAGGCTGGAGCGGTTGCCGGGCAGGGGAACCTGCGTGAAAGGGCCGGTGGGGGTGTGGAATTCCGTCGAGACATTGCCATGCGACCGGCTATGGCCGAAGTTCAAAACAATGGCCGTCTGCGGATAGGACCAGGATTTGACGCCGATGCCGGCAGCATCGCGCACCATCGATTTGCGGCCATCCGCACCGATGAGGAAATCGGCGGAGAGCGTTTCCCCGTCCGCAAGCGTCACCGTCACGCGGTCGTTGCCGATGTCGATTGTCTCGGCGGACGTGTCGAGGCGGGTAATATTGTGTTCCTGCCCGACCGCTTCGCTCAGAACGCCGAGCAAAGCCTCGTTGGGGATGTTCCAGCCAAAGGCGTCCAGACCGATTTCGGACGAACGGAACTGCACGGTGGGCGCGCGCAGCAGGCGATCGGTGCCGTCAATGATCTGCATGGTGGAAAGGCGTGCGGCCGCAGGGGCGATGCGAGACCAGAGGCCGAGGCGGTCCATGAAACGGATGGACTGGTCCATCAGCGCCGTGGTGCGCTGGTCCTTCCTGTCGCTGGAAGGTGCAATGAGCGCCACGTGGCGGCCCGCCCGCGCCAGCGCGATGGCCGCGATCTGGCCCGCAAGTCCCGCACCGGTGATGGCGATATCGAAGTGTCTCATGGTCCTGATCCGTTGTTATTTCCAAAGCATCATAAAGGCTTTGGTCGGGTAAATCCACTTCGGTCCCGGAACATCCGGTTGCGAAGATTCGTTGGTTGTGCCGCGATATTAGTCTTAGGATAAGCGGATTGAGCCGGTTGCAAAGCGTGGTGAATGGCCGCATACCGGAATGAACAGGCGGATGAAAAAACGGGGCACAGACGCTGACTATGAAAATTTTCAACTATAAGCGTGTTCCCTACGCGGAAATCCGCGCCTTTTCCGTCCATATGCTCACGGCCTCCGGTTCGTTCCTGGCTTTTCTCGGCGTGGTCGCCGCAGCCGAACACCGTTTCGTCGACATGTTCTGGTGGCTGGGGCTTGCGCTTCTGGTGGATGGCATCGACGGCCCGATTGCCCGCAAGGTCAGGGTGAAGGAAGTGCTGCCCAACTGGTCGGGCGATACGCTCGATAATATCATCGACTATGTTACCTATGTGCTGCTGCCCGCCTTTGCGCTTTATCAGAAGGGCATGATCGGCGAGCCGCTGTCCTTCGTGGCCGCCGGCATGATCGTGGTGTCTAGCGCCATTTATTATGCCGACATGGGCATGAAGACGGACGAATATTTCTTCTCCGGCTTTCCGGTGGTGTGGAACATGGTGGTGTTCACCCTGTTCGTCATGGACGCCAGCGCCACCACGGCGATGATCGTCGTTACCGTTTCGGTGTTTTTGACATTCCTGCCGATCAACTTCCTGCATCCGGTGCGGGTGAAGCGATTGCGGCCGCTCAATCTCGCCGTGGTCTTCATCTGGTGCGCGCTTGGCGGTTATTCGCTGCTGATGCATTTCGAAACCCCGACCTGGGCCGTGATCGGCTTTGTGGCGAGCGGCATCTATCTTTATTGCATCGGTGGAATATTGCAGTTTTTCCCCTCGCTCGGCGCGAAATAAGAAAAGGGTAAAGCCGTTTATTGCTTGTGCAAATTGCATTTAAGCGGCTTCTTTTTCAGTTGTGCGCAGCAGCAAAACCGTTATCAATAAGTTCTGATCGCGTATCATTGCATACTTTTTGGTGCGGGATTGGGAACAATTACCGCAACCGTTTGAAACGCCTCGAAGAAGGCATGACGGTTGGTGAGAGAGGGAACTCGTGACTGGAACTTTGGCGCCGGAGGCCGTGCCTCTCCTGTCCGTTCGCAAGCTGACCAAGCTGTTCGGCAATTTCGCCGCCTGCAACGGCATCGATCTCGATATTGCGCCGGGCGAAATCCATGCGCTTCTGGGGGAAAACGGCGCGGGCAAATCCACGCTCGTCAAGATGCTGTTCGGCGTTCTCGCACCGACCGAGGGCGATATTATCTGGCAGGGCCAGCCGGTTTCCGTAGGCTCACCCAGTGAGGCTCGCCGGCTTGGCATCGGCATGGTCTTCCAGCATTTTTCGCTGTTCGAGGCGCTGACGGTCGCTGAGAACATCGCCCTGTCGCTCGATCCGAAAATTTCATTGAAGGAAATCGCCGGGCAAGCGGAAACGCTGTCGCGCGCCTACGGTCTGCCGCTCGATCCCAATGCGCATGTGGCCGATCTTTCGGTCGGCGAGCGACAGCGCATCGAAATCGTCCGAGCGCTTCTACAGAATCCGCGCCTCATCATTCTCGACGAGCCGACCTCGGTGCTGACGCCGCAGGAGGCCGACAAGCTGTTCGAGACGCTGGAGAAGCTGAAGGCCGAAGGCCGCTCCGTGCTTTATATCAGCCATCGTCTCGAAGAGGTGCAGCGCATCTGCGACCGCGCCACCGTTCTGCGTCATGGCAAGGTGACGGGCGCCTGCGATCCGCGCAGGGAAACGCCGGCATCGCTGGCGCGCATGATGGTCGGCAGCGATGTCGCAAGCGTTTCGCGCGCCACGGGCGAGGCGCTGGGTGCGCCGCAGATCGAGGTCATGGGGCTTTCGGTCGCGCCACGCACGCCTTTTGCCGTGGCGCTGAAATCGATTTCCATGACCGTGCGCGCCGGCGAGGTGCTGGCGATTGCCGGCGTTGCCGGGAACGGGCAGGGCGAGCTGTTCGATGCGCTTTCGGGCGAATATCCGGTCTATAATAACGATGCGATCCATCTGCGCGGCAAGCCGGTCGGCCGCATCGGCATCAATGGCCGCCGGCTGATGGGCGCGGGTTTCGTACCAGAAGAGCGCCACGGCCATGCTGCGGTTCCCGGCATGAGCCTTTCCGACAATCTGTTGCTGGCGCGGGCGCGCTCCGACCGCAAGGCGTTTCTGACCGGCGGTTTCCTGCGCATCGTGCGTGGTTCCGCCATTAAGGCGGCGGCGCGGCGCATCTCGGAAACCATGGATGTACGCAAAAGCGGGGCAGACCCGCTGGCCGGGTCGCTGTCGGGCGGCAACCTGCAGAAATTCATCGTCGGGCGCGAGCTTGACCGCCAGCCTGCCGTGCTGGTGGTCAATCAGCCGACCTGGGGCGTGGATGCGGGTGCGGCGAGCCGCATTCGCCAGGCGCTTGTCGATCTTGCCAAAGCGGGCTCGGCCGTCATCGTCATCAGCCAGGATCTCGATGAAATCTTCGAAGTCGCCACCAATATCGCTGTCATTTCCGACGGCAAGCTGTCAGAGACCCATCCCGTGGAAGACATGACGCTTGAAAAGATCGGCCTGCTGATGGGCGGCATCCACACACATTCGGGAGCCGCCCAGCATGCGCATTGATCTTGAAAAACGGGCAGGAGTCTCGAGGCTTTTCACGCTGCTTTCGCCGCTTCTGGCGCTCACGCTGACGCTGCTCGTCGGCGCCATCATGTTCGCCATGCTCGGCAAGAACCCGCTGGACGCGCTCTACGCCTTTTTCGTCGAGCCGCTGCTGGAAGTCTGGTCGCTGCACGAGCTGGCGATCAAGGCCGCACCGCTGATCCTGATCGGTGTCGGCCTGTCGATCTGTTATCGCTCCAATAACTGGAACATCGGCGCGGAGGGGCAGTTCACCATCGGCGCGATCACCGGCTCCATTCTGCCGGTGCTTTATCCCGACTGGCATTCGCCGCTGCTTTTGCCTTTGATGCTGGTGATGGGCGCCGTGGGCGGCGCGCTTTATGCCGGTATTCCCGCACTTTTGAAGACGAGGTTCAACACCAACGAAATCCTCGTCAGCCTGATGCTGGTCTATGTCGCGCAGCTTTTTCTCGACTGGCTGACGCGCGGCATCTGGCGCGATCCGGGCGGCTACAACTTCCCGCAGACCAAGCCGTTCAACGACAGCGCCGTTCTGCCGGAAATGCTGGCATCGGGCCGGGCGCATTGGGGTTTCGTTTTCGCCATCGTCGCAGCCGTCGCGCTGTGGTTCATGATGCGCTACATGCTGAAGGGCTTCGAGGTCACCGTGCTCGGCCAATCGGCGCGGGCAGGGCGCTTCGCCGGTTTTTCCTCCAGCCGCATGGTGTGGTTTTCGCTGCTGCTTTCCGGTGCGCTGGCGGGGCTTGCGGGCATTTCGGAAGCCTCCGGCTCCATCGGCCATTTGCAGCCCAGCATCTCGCCGGGTTACGGCTTTACCGCCATCATCGTCGCCTTTCTCGGCCGTCTTAACCCTCTCGGTATCATCCTTTCCGGGCTGGTGCTGGCGCTGACCTATCTGGGCGGCGAGGCGGCCCAGCTTTCCATCGGCGTCTCCGACAAGGTGACGCGCGTGTTTCAGGGGCTGATGCTGTTCTTCGTGCTCTCCTGCGATACGCTGATCTTCTATCGCATCAGGGTGGTCTTTTCCGGCAAGGCGCATCGTAAAGAAGGAGCGGCATGATGGATATGCTTCAGGCCATTCTCCTCACCGTCATCACCGCCGCCACGCCGCTCGTCATCGCCGCTTCCGGCGAGCTGGTGACGGAGCGCTCCGGTGTGCTCAATCTCGGTGTCGAGGGCATGATGATCATGGGTGCGGTCTGCGCTTTCGCGGCCGCGCATATGACCGGGTCTCCCTATCTCGGCATTCTGGCCGGCATTGCCTCGGGTGCGGTTTTCTCGCTGCTCTTCGGTTTCCTGACGCTGACGCTCGTTGCCAATCAGGTGGCGACGGGTCTTGCGCTTACCATTCTCGGCCTCGGCGCCTCCGGCATGCTGGGTGAAAGTTTCGTGGGCCTGCCGGGTGTGAAACTGCAGCCCATCGTCTTTCCGCTGCTGTCGGACATTCCCTTCTTCGGTCCGCTGCTGTTCCGGCAGGATTTGATCTTCTACCTCTCCATCGCGCTTGTCGCCGGCATTGGCTGGTTTCTGTTCAAGAGCCGCACGGGCCTCAAAATCCGCGCCATCGGCGACAGTCACGCTTCGGCCCATGCGCTCGGCATCAATGTCATCCGCACCCGTTATCTCGCCGTCATGTTCGGCGGCGCCTGCGCGGGGCTTGCCGGTGCGCAGCTGTCGCTGGTCTATACGCCGCAATGGGTGGAAAACATGTCGGCCGGGCGCGGCTGGATTGCGCTGGCGCTCGTCGTCTTCGCTTCGTGGCGCCCATGGCGGGTGCTGGCGGGCGGTTACCTGTTCGGCGCCGTCACCATCGGCCAATTGCACGCGCAGGCCTTCGGCATCGGGGTGCCGTCGCAATTGCTTTCGGCGCTGCCCTATCTCGCAACTATTGTCGTGCTGGTCATCATCTCGCATAATCGCCGCACGACCTTGATCAATACTCCGGCGTCGCTTGGCAAATCCTTCGTGCCGGACAGGTGAAGAAGTCTCAAGTCTCCAAACCAACAGGGGTAAAAATGAAAAAACTGGTCATCGCACTCGCCGCTTCGGTTGCGGCTCTCGGCGGCGTCGTTTCCTCGGCTGAGGCCGCCGACGCCAAGAAGGTCTGCTTCATCTATGTCGGTTCAAAGACCGATGGCGGCTGGACGCAGGCGCATGATATCGGCCGCCAGGAACTGCAGGCGCATTTCGGCGACAAGATCGAGACGCCTTTCCTTGAAAGCGTTCCGGAAGGCCCGGATGCCGAACGCGCCATCGAGCGCATGGCCCGTTCGGGCTGCGAACTGGTGTTCACCACCTCCTTCGGCTTCATGGATGCGACCGTGAAGGTCGCCCAGAAGTTCCCCAAGGTGAAGTTCGAACACGCCACCGGCTTCAAGACCGCCGAAAATGTCGCGACCTACAATTCGCGCTTCTATGAAGGCCGCTACATTCAGGGCCAGATCGCCGCGAAGATGTCGCAGAAGGGTCTCGCCGGTTACATCGCCTCCTTCCCGATCCCGGAAGTGGTGATGGGCATCGACGCCTTCGTGCTCGGCGCGCAGTCGGTCAATCCCGACTTCAAGGTGAAGGTCGTCTGGGCCAACACCTGGTTCGACCCCGGCAAGGAAGCCGATGCCGCCAAGGCGCTGATCGACCAGGGCGTCGACATTCTGACCCAGCACACCGACACCACCGCGCCGATGCAGGTTGCGGCCGAACGCGGCATCAAGGCCTTCGGTCAGGCTTCCGACATGATCGCGGCCGGTCCGAAGACGCAGCTTACCGCCATCAAGGACACCTGGGGCGCCTATTACATCAAGCGCACGCAGGCTCTTCTCGATGGCACCTGGAAGTCCGAATCCGTCTGGGACGGCCTGAAGGACGGCATCCTGACCATGGCGCCCTATACCAACATGCCTGATGACGTGAAGAAGATGGCTGAGGACACCGAAGCCAAGATCAAGTCGGGCGAGCTGCACCCCTTCACCGGCCCGGTGAAGAAGCAGGACGGTTCGGAATGGCTGAAGGCGGGTGAAAAGGCCGAGGACGGCGTTCTGCTCGGTCTCAACTTCTACGTCGCCGGCGTGGACGACAAGCTGCCGCAATAACGGGACTTTCCATTCCCGCCGATAACAGGCCGCGCATGAAATTCATGTGCGGCCTTTGTTATTTTTGTATGTTTTACGCCGTGGACGAAGTTTGCCTTTGCTTTTCAGGCGACTTGATGTTTTTCACTATATTCTGACTTGAGATATACACGTCTGGCGCGATTTTTAAGATCGCCAACCGAACGGAAGGACATGGCACTTGCAGCGCGGAATGCTCGATGCGGCTATCGGTTTTCGAAAGCTGCGGACAAATCATGCACAGGTCGTTCACAAGCTCGGTCTCGATATCGTGTCCGGCACCTTCAAGACGGGCGATATCCTGCCGGGCGATGCCGAGCTGATGGAGCGGCTGAAAGTGTCGCGCACAGTGCTGCGCGAAGCGATGAAGACGTTGACCGCCAAGGGCATGATTTCGCCCAAGGCCCGTATCGGCACCCGGGTGACGGAGCGCGAAAGCTGGAACATGTTCGACAGCGAAGTGCTGCTCTGGCATTTCGAGGCGGGCGTCAGCGACGAGTTTCTGCTGCATCTTTACGATATCCGTCAGGCCTTCGAGCCCTATGGTGCGGGGCTTGCCGCGACGCGGGCAAAGGACGCGGATATCGCCAAGCTCGCCGCTTACGCCAACGAGATGGGCAATACCGCCTATTCCAAGGAAAAGCGCGCGCTTGCGGATATGAATTTCCATGTCCTCATCACTGAAATGTCCGGCAATCCGTTCATGCGCACCGTCGGTTCGCTGATAAAGGCGGCTCTGGTGGGCATTTTCCGGATGAGCAACCCGGAAACCGATCCCAATGAGATTTCCGACGTCTCCGCGTCCCACCTGCGGCTCGTGGAGGCGTTTCGCCTGCGCGATGAGGCCGCAGCGCGCCGCGAGATGGAAAGGCTGATCGAAAACGGCCGCCAGCAGGTGCTGGAATTCACTGCCCGCAACCCCCGGCGATAAATCAAACCGCGGGAGCGGGATGCGATCCCGTTCCAATCACGTTTGATGAAAATCGGTGCGGAAATTTGGTGCAGATTTGCATGGTTTCTTAAGTGGGCCGCCGTTATAGCAATTCCGGAATGAAATTACCGATGCGCCCGTTCGTTTTGCCGGACGGCGTGAAGTCAAACATATGCCGCTGTCCTGGCCGCCCTGCGGCCGGTGACTGGGTGTTGGAGGTCTTATGGAGCGCAGCTCTCTAGCCGTTATTCTCGCAGCGGGCGACAGCACGCGCATGAAATCGTCGAAATCCAAGGTGCTGCATCCGGTCGCCGGGCGTCCGATGATCAGCCATGTGGTTGAGGCGGTGGCTGGATCTGGCGTCGGCACGGTGGCGCTGGTGGTCGGGCGCGATGCCGACAATGTCGCTGCTGCCGCAAGCATGAAGGGTCTTCAGGTCGAAGCTTTCCTGCAGACGGAACGCAAGGGCACCGGCCATGCGGTTCTTGCCGCACGCGCAGCCATCGAACGCGGTTTCGACGATCTCATCGTTGCCTATGGCGATGTACCGCTCATCACGTCTGCAACGCTCGACCGGGCGCGTGAGGCGATTGCCGCCGGCGCCGATGTCGCCGTCATCGGTTTCCATACCGACCGCCCGACCGGTTACGGCCGGCTTCTGGTCAAGGATGGCGAACTTGTCGCTATCCGCGAGGAGAAGGACGCGACCGATGCGGAGCGTAAGGTTACCTGGTGCAATAGCGGATTGATGGCCATCAACGGCCGTAACGCGCTGGACCTGCTCGACCGGATCGGCAACAGCAATGTGAAGGGCGAATATTATCTGACCGATGTGGTCGAGATCGCCCGTTCCCTCGGCCGCCGCGCCGTCGCCATCGATGCGCCCGAAACGGAACTGGTCGGCTGCAACAACCGCGCCGAACTGGCCTTTATCGAGAAGCTCTGGCAGGAGCGCCGCCGCCACGAACTGATGGTGGACGGCGTTTCGATGATTGCGCCGGAAACCGTCTTTCTCTCCTATGACACGAAGATCGGCCAGGACGTTTTGATCGAACCGAATGTCGTCATCGGTCCCGGCGTCACCATTGAGCAGGGCGCGGTCATCCATGCGTTTTCGCATCTGGAAGGGGCGCATGTCGCCGAAGGTGCGGCCGTCGGTCCCTATGCGCGGCTGCGTCCGGGCGCGAACCTGCACGCCAATGCCAAGGTGGGCAATTTCTGCGAGGTCAAGAAGGCGGAGATCGGCGAGGGCGCCAAGGTCAACCATCTAACCTATATCGGCGATGCATTCATCGGCGCGGGCAGCAATATCGGCGCTGGCACCATCACCTGCAATTACGACGGCTACAACAAGGCTGAAACGCGGATCGGTGCCAACAGCTTCATCGGTTCGAACTCGTCGCTGGTCGCTCCTGTCACCATTGGAGAGGGGGCCTATATCGCCTCCGGCAGCGTGATTACCGATGACGTGCCTGATGATGCGCTAGCGTTCGGGCGCGCGCGGCAAGAGATGAAGCCGGGCCGCGCGACCGTTGTGCGCGAGCGGGCGAAGGCGCTGAAGGAAGCGAAGAAAAAGTCGTCCTGACGGACGTTACCAAACGATACCGAAAGTGACCGGCGCCATAATTGCGGATTGTTCGGGAACGGTTAGTAGTTTCGGCGAAGAGATCGCCGTCTGGAGAAATATATGTGCGGAATTGTCGGAATTGTCGGAACCCAGCCCGTTGCTGAACGGCTTGTCGATGCGCTGAAGCGTCTCGAATATCGCGGTTACGATTCGGCTGGTGTCGCCACCATCGACAATGGCGCGATGGACCGTCGTCGGGCGGAAGGAAAGCTCTTCAACCTGGAGAAGAGACTTTCGGAAGAGCCGCTGCCGGGTGTGGTCGGCATCGCACACACCCGCTGGGCGACCCATGGTGTTCCGAACGAAACCAATGCCCATCCGCATTTCGTCGACGGCGTCGCCGTCGTCCATAATGGCATCATCGAAAACTTCGCCGAACTACGTGAAGAACTGACCGCCGAGGGCGCGAGCTTCACCACCCAGACCGATACCGAAGTGGTGGCGCAGCTTCTGGCGAAATATACCCGCGAGGGTCTCGGCCATCGCGAGGCGATGCTGAAGATGCTGAATCGCGTGACGGGCGCCTATGCTCTGGTGGTGATGTTCAAGGACGATCCCGGCACGCTGCTTTCGGCGCGTTCCGGCCCGCCGCTTGCCGTCGGTTACGGTCGGGGCGAAATGTTCCTCGGGTCCGACGCCATCGCGCTGTCGCCCTTCACCAACGAGATCACCTATCTGGTGGATGGCGACTGCGCCATCGTGACCCGTCAGGGTGCGGAAATCATCGATTTCTCCGGCAAACCGGTGAAGCGCGAGCGTCAAATCTCGCAGGCGACGGCCTATGTGGTCGACAAGGGCAACCATCGCCACTTCATGGAAAAGGAAATCTACGAGCAGCCGGAAGTCATTTCCCATGCGCTCAGCCACTATGTGGATTTCGCTTCCAAGACCGTGAAGCAGGCCGACACGGCCATCGATTTCGCCAAGCTTTCCGGTCTTGCCATTTCCGCCTGCGGCACAGCCTATCTGTCCGGCCTGATCGGCAAATACTGGTTCGAGCGTTATGCGCGTCTGCCGGTGGAAATCGATGTCGCCTCGGAATTCCGTTACCGCGAAATCCCGCTCGTTCCCACGCAGGCTGCACTGTTCATTTCGCAATCCGGCGAAACCGCCGATACGCTGGCGGCCCTGCGTTATTGCCAGCAGGAAGGGCTGAAGATCGGCGCGGTGGTCAACACGCGTGAATCCACCATGGCGCGCGAATCCGATGCGATCTTCCCGATCCTTGCCGGTCCGGAAATCGGCGTCGCCTCCACCAAGGCCTTCACCTGCCAGCTTGCCGTGCTCGCTTCGCTTGCCGTTGCCGCCGGAAAAGCACGCGGTACGGTCACGCCCCAGCAGGAAACCGAACTGGTTCGCCATCTCACCGAGATGCCGCGCATCATGAGCAAGGTTCTCAACAGCATCCAGCCGCAGATCGAAGCGCTTTCTCGCGATCTGTCGCGTTTCAAGGACGTGCTTTATCTCGGCCGCGGCACCAGCTTCCCGCTGGCGCTGGAAGGCGCGCTGAAGCTCAAGGAAATCTCCTATATCCACGCCGAAGGTTATGCTGCGGGTGAGCTGAAGCATGGGCCTATCGCGCTGATCGACGAGAACATGCCGGTCATCGTCATCGCGCCGCATGATCGTTTCTTTGAAAAGACCGTTTCGAACATGCAGGAGGTCGCCGCGCGCGGCGGCCGCATCATCTTCATCACCGATGAGAAGGGGGCCGCCGCTTCCAAGCTCGACACTATGGCGACGATCACGCTGCCCAATGTCGACGAGCTGATCGCGCCGATGGTCTTCTCGCTGCCGATCCAGCTGCTCGCCTATCACACCGCCGTGTTCATGGGCACGGATGTGGACCAGCCGCGCAATCTGGCGAAATCGGTAACGGTGGAATGATCATCCGGCCGGAGCGTCAGGGCGATGAAGAGGCGATCGCTCGCGTTACGGAAGATGCTTTCCGTAACGTCGATTATAGCGACAAGACGGAACATCTGATCGTCGAGCGGTTGCGCAGGGCGGGCGCGCTCACCGTTTCACTGGTTGCCGAGGATAGCGAAGGCATTATCGGCCATGTCGGTTTTTCGCCGGTGACGCTTACCAGCGGCGAGACCGGCTGGTTCTGCCTCGCGCCGCTTTCCGTGACACCGGAACGGCAGGGGCAGGGCGTCGGTTCAAAGCTGGTGCAGGACGGGCTTGCCGTTCTGGAGCGTCTGAATGCTTCCGGTGCGGTTGTCGCGGGCGATCCGGACTACTATGGCCGCTTCGGTTTTCGCCATGTCGAAGGGGTGAATGCGCAAGGGATTCCTGACGAATATTTCACAGTTCTTCGCTTGCATGGTGGAACTCCATCCGGCATTGTCGGTTTTCATCCGGGTTTCGATGGCGACAACGCTTAATTCCGAACGGTAAATGACCGATATTCCAGTCAAAATTTCATTCGCAGCCCGGCTGCGCAATAGTTTCCTCACGGGCGTTCTGATCCTCGCGCCCGTCACCATCACCATGTGGCTGGTGTGGAGCTTCCTGCAATGGGCCGATAGCTGGGTGAAGCCCTATATTCCGGCCCGTTACGATCCCGAGCAATATTTCGATGTGGCTATTCCCGGTTTCGGCCTGCTGATCGCCGTTATCGGCATCACGCTCATCGGCTTTCTCGGCAATAACCTCATCGGCAAATGGATTTTCGGCGTCGGCGAATCCATCCTCAACCGCATGCCGCTGGTGCGGCCGATCTACAAGAGCATTAAGCAGCTGTTCGAATCCGTCCTGAAAGAGCATTCGAACTCCTTCAAGAAGGTCGGCCTGATCGAGTTTCCGTCATCCGGCACCTGGGCGATGGTTTTCGTTGCCTCCGAGGCCAAGGGCGAGCTTGCCCATCGTTTCAATGAAATGGGCCAGCAGATGGTCGCCGTCTTCCTGCCGCCGACACCGGTGCCGACAGCCGGCTTCCTGCTGTTCGTGCCGAAAGACAAGATCGTGATGCTGGACATGACGCCGGAAGATGCGGCGAAACTGCTGATATCCGGCGGTCTGGTGGCCCCGGATTTCACGCCGCCGAAAATGATCGCGCCGGTTTGAGCTAGATAACGCCGAGGATGTCCGTCTGCGAAAAGTCGTTGCCGACATAAAGCAAGGGGCAACCCTCGGTTTTCGCCAGCTCGTAGGCAAAACAGTCGCCGAAATTCAGTCCGGCGGGATGAATGCCCTTGCCCCAGATGCGGTAAGCTTCGGAAACGCCATGCGCCGATTTGGGGGTGACGGGTCTGATTTCGGCGCTCAGACCTTCGATCAGCATCTCTAATTCCCGGCTGCGGTCGCGCCGCTGCGCCACGATCATGGTTTCCGCAAGCGTACCGGCGGAAATGAGCAGAGGCTCATCCGTTTCGAGAGCTGCAGCGCAGGCATCCGCTTTGGGTTCATCAAGCAGGATCGCCATCAGAGCCGACGTATCGATAACGATCATTTCGGAAGGCCGTGCTCGTCATAGAGAAAATCCTGACTATGCGCGGCATCCGGGCCATCATCGGCTTTGTTGGCGACAGTCGCGCGCACTTTTGCGAGCGCGGCCCTGCGGGATGTTTTATCCGCCACGGCGGTGACCGGAACCAGCCGTACGGCTGCGTGGCCATGACGGGTGAGAATGACCTCATCACCGGCTTCGGCGCGGCGCACCAGTTCGGTAAGCTGACTTTTTGCATCCGTCACGGATATCTGCACGGCTAACCTCGGGCGTTAAAGTTAGCATTATATTAGTCCATTCAATGGACCATATCAATCCTCGTCATCCAGATCATCCACGTCCGTGCCCGTATTGGTCGCGTGGAAAACGGGAACGAAAAGCCGCATATAGACCAGCCGCACGCTCCAGCCTTCTTCCAGCGCTTGGCTCCAGGCCTTCTTGCGTCCGGGCTTCTTGAACGCCTTGCCGATGGCCTTTTTTTCGCTTTTCGCGAACGTCTCCGGTTGCAGGATATTCTGAGGCGAACACAGCGCATAACCTTTGCGGAAGGCGGGTGGTGGGCGGCGCGGGTCGATCATGTTCATGGGCGTTCACTTTCAGCCGGCGTGCAGGAAGCGGATCGCTTCGTCGCGGCGGTGCAGGTAGAGCAGGGTGCGCAGCGCATTGCCGCGCGGGCCTGTCAGTTCGGGGTCACGTTCGATGACGTAAGCCGCGTCCTTGCGGGCGATTTCCAGAAGGTCGGCATGGGCCTCGAGGCTGGCGATGCGGAAGCCTGGCGTGCCCGATTGCCGGGTGCCGAGCAGCTCGCCTTCGCCGCGCAGCTTCAAATCCTCCTCGGCGATTAGGAAGCCGTCCTCGCTGTCACGCAGGATGGAGAGCCGGGCACGGCCGTTTTCGCTGAGTGGGCCTTTATAGAGCAGGATGCAGGTGGAGGCCTCGTCGCCGCGGCCCACACGGCCGCGCAGCTGGTGAAGCTGGGCGAGGCCGAAACGTTCGGCATGTTCGATGACCATGATGGTTGCATCCGGCACATCGACGCCCACTTCCACCACCGTCGTCGCTACTAGCAGTCGGGTTTCGCCATTCTTGAAGGCCAGCATGGCGGCATCCTTCTCCGGGCCGCTCATGCGGCCGTGGATGAGGCCGATATTGGCGCCGAGCATCTGCGAGAGAACCGCGTGCCGCTCCTCCGCCGACATCAGGTCGGATTCTTCCGTTTCCTCCACCAGCGGGCAGATCCAGTAGGCCTTCTTGCCCTCCTTCAGTGCCGCACGAAGTCGCTCGACAATATCGCCGATCCGTTCGGTGGGGATCGTCACCGTCTGGATGGGTTTGCGGCCGGCCGGCTTTTCGGTGAGCTTGGAGACATCCATGTCACCGAAGGCGGCCAGAACCAATGTGCGTGGAATGGGCGTGGCGGTCATGACCAGCATATGCGGCGTGATGCCCTTTGCGGTGAGGCGCAGGCGTTGGTGAACGCCGAAGCGATGCTGCTCGTCCACCACTGCCAGCACGAGGTTCCTGTAACTCACGCTGTCCTGAAACAGCGCATGGGTGCCGATGACGATCTGCGCTTCGCCGGAAGCGACGCGTTCCTCGATCTCGCGGCGCTCCTTGCCCTTGGTGCGGCCGGTCAGCACTTCGACGGTGATGCCCGCTGCCTGAGCGAGTTTGGATATGGTGGCGTAATGCTGGCGGGCGAGGATTTCGGTCGGGGCCATCAGCACCGCCTGTCCGCCGGCCTCCACTGCCGTTGCCATGGCCATCAGCGCCACCAGCGTCTTGCCCGCGCCGACATCGCCCTGCAGCAGCCGCAACATGCGGTCTTCGCCGGCCATATCTGTCAGGATATCCTTGACCGCAGCGCTCTGGCTTGCCGTCAGCGAGAAGGGCAGCTGCGACAGGATTTTTGCGACGACGTCACCCTTGGCGCGGATCGGCTGGCCCGCCACCTTGCGCAGCCGCTGGCGCACCAGCGCCAGTGAGAGCTGCCCGGCGAGGAATTCGTCATAGGCGAGCCGTCTGCGCGCCGGGGCCTGCGGCTCGATATCGGCGCTGTCGCGCGGGTCGTGCAATTCGCGGAAGCTCGAGGCAACATCGCCGAAACCCTGCCGGGTCTTGAGCGTCTCATCGATCCATTCCGGAAAGACCGGCAGCTTCGACAACCCGCCTTCGATTGCCCGCCGCAGCACCTTGGGCGATAGACCGGCGGTCATGGGATAGACCGCTTCCACCAAAGGCAGGTTTTCCGCCTCGGAAAGCTTCACCATGAAATCCGGATGCACCATGGAAGCGCGGCCGTTGAACCAGTCCACCTTGCCGCTGACGAGAACCTCTTCGTCCACTGGCAGGGCCTTGGACAGCCAGTCGCCCTTGGCGCGGAAGAAGGTCAGCGCCAGTTCACCGGTCTCGTCATGCAGGAAGACGCGATAAGGCGCGTTGCGGTTTCCCGGCGGTGGCGGCTGGTGGCGGTCGACGCGTCCCTGAATGGTGACAATGGCGCCGGGGCTGGCCAGCGCAATGCCGGGGCGGTTGCGGCGGTCGATGACGTTGGATGGCGCGTGGAACAGAAGATCGATCACGCGGGTGTCGTCAGCGCTTTCCCGGCTCAGGAGCTTGGCCAGAAGATCGGCAAGTTTCGGGCCCACACCGGCAAGGGTGGAGACGGAGGCAAACAGCGGATCGAGAATGGCCGGGCGCATGGGTCAGCAAAATCGGGGAAGGGGGCGGCTTATGCAAGACTTCGCTGGCCACAAAGACGGGTTATCACCGGCAGATTTTCACCGCCGTGGCATTATTTCGATAAAAACCGGTTCCCAAGCGTTCGCCTCCTGTTCTATAGGAGGTCGCAGTCAACATCCTGTTGAATAGCCAACCGAAAGGTGAATGCGATGACTGGACTGGTGCGCACGAGTGCCGACCTCGATCCGAGACGCCGGCGGATTCTTTACCGCTGCTGGCATCGGGGCATTCGCGAGATGGATCTGGTGCTCGGGCAATTCGCGGAAGACAATATTGCCGGGCTTTCCGATGATCAGCTCGACGAGCTTGAGATCATCATGGCGGAAGAGGATAACGACCTCGTCAAGATGGTGACGGGCGCCCTTGCCATACCGGAAAAATTCCAGACCCCGCTGTTTGAGAAGATCGCCTCCTACCGTCCCGATTTCGATCTCGTCACCGCCGAAACCCTGAAAGCCTGAAAATATGATAGCCGGATTCGATGCAAAGCTGGTGTCGTCGGCCGATACGCCGCTGACCATCGGAAACGTGCCTTCCGGCATGGAAGCCCTTTTGCTTGCCGATATGGCGCGGGCCGGCACGTCGGTCGCCTATGTGATGTCGGATGGCCAGCGGGTCGCCGATCTCGAGCAGATCCTCGGTTTCGTCGCGCCTGACATTCCGGTGATGACGCTGCCCGCCTGGGACTGCCTGCCCTATGACCGCGTGTCACCGAGCGCCGACACCTCGGCGCGCCGGCTGGCTGCGCTCTCCGGTCTGATCGCCCATGCGAAGAAACCGCATCCGGCCATCGTGCTGGTCACCGTCAACGCCATGCTGCAGAAGATGGCGCCGCGCGACATTATCGAAAGCCTCGGCTTTTCGGCGAAGCCCGGCAACCAGATCCGCATGGAGGAGATTGCCGCGCGGCTGGAACGCAACGGTTTCGACCGGGTGGCGACGGTGCGCGAAGTGGGTGAATTCGCCGTGCGCGGCGGTATTCTCGATGTGTTCGTGCCGGGCACGGAAGAGCCGGTGCGGCTCGATTTCTTCGGCGATACGCTGGAAAGCATCCGCACCTTCGATCCGGCCAGCCAGCGCACCATCGGCCAGGCGCGCTCGCTCGATTTGAACCCGATGAGCGAAGTGACGCTGACGCCGGATACGATCAGCCGTTTCCGCAAGAATTACCTGTCGCTGTTCGGCGCGGCGACCCGCGACGATGCGCTTTATCAGGCCGTCTCCGAAGGCCGCCGTTATGCCGGCATGGAGCACTGGCTGCCGCTGTTTTACGAGCAGTTGGAGACCGCTTTCGACTATCTGAAGGATTTCCGCATCGTCACCGATCACACGGCGCGGGAGGCGGCGAAAGAGCGCTCCAAGCTGGTGCTCGATTATTACGATGCGCGCCGCAGTTCCGGCGAAACCAAGGGCTCGACGCAGGGTGCGCCCTACAAGCCGGTTTCGCCCGGCCAGCTTTATCTCGATGGCAAGAGCTTCGATGCCGCGCTCGCCGCCGTTAACGCCGTGCGTCTGACCCCTTTCAACGAACAGGACAGCGAAGGTCGCCCGGTCGCGACGCTCGACGCCCATGTCGGGCCGCGCTGGGCGCGTCCGCCAACCGAAGGCGAGAGCGAAGAGCGGGTCAATGTTTTCGATCTGGCGGTGAAACACATTGCCGAGCGCCGCGCCAAGGGCTGGAAGGTGCTGATAACCGGCTGGTCGGAAGGTTCGCTTGACCGGCTGTTGCAGGTGCTGAACGAACACGGGCTTGAGAAGATCAAGCCGGTCACCTCGCTGAAAGAGGTGGAGAAGCTCGGCAAGGGTGAGGCGGCCTCGGCGGTTCTCAGCCTTGAGGCGGGGTTCGAAACCGGGACGCTGGCCGTTATCGGCGAGCAGGATATTCTCGGCGACCGCATGGTGCGCCGCTCCAAGCGCCGCAAGCGCGGCGCGGATTTCATCTCGGAAGTGGCGGGGCTGGATGAGGGCTCGCTGGTCGTCCATGCCGAACATGGCATCGGCCGTTTCGTCGGCCTGCGGACCATCGAGGCGGCGGGTGCGCCGCGCGCTTGTCTGGAACTGCATTATGCCGATGACGCCAAGCTGTTCCTGCCGGTTGAAAATATCGATCTTCTGTCCCGTTACGGCTCGATGCGGCGGAAGCGCAGCTGGACAAGCTGGGCGGCGGCGCATGGCAGATGCGCAAGGCCAAGCTCAAGAAACGCCTGCTGGACATGGCCGACGAGCTTATTCGCATTGCGGCTGCGCGCCTGGTGCGCCACGCGCCGGCCTTGGTTGCGCCGGACGGGCTTTACGACGAATTTGCCGCCCGTTTCCCCTATGATGAGACCGAGGACCAGCTGAACGCCATCGAGGCGGTGCGCGAGGATCTCGGTGCCGGCCGGCCGATGGATCGCCTGATCTGCGGCGATGTCGGTTTCGGCAAGACCGAAGTGGCGCTGCGCGCCGCGTTCCTCGCCGCCATGAACGGCGTGCAGGTGGCGGTGGTGGTGCCGACCACGCTGCTTTCCCGCCAGCATTTCCGCACCTTCTCTGAACGTTTCCGTGGGTTGCCGATCCGGGTGCAGCAGGCGTCGCGCCTCGTGGGCTCCAAGGAATTGACGCTGACGAAAAAGGAAGTGGCTGATGGCAAGACGGATATCGTCGTCGGCACCCATGCGCTGCTCGGCGCGGGCATCAGCTTCGCCAATCTCGGCCTGCTCATCATCGACGAAGAGCAGCATTTCGGTGTGAAGCACAAGGAGCGGCTGAAGGAATTGAAGAGCGACGTGCATGTGCTGACGCTCTCGGCGACGCCCATTCCGCGCACGCTGCAGCTGGCCATGACCGGGGTTCGCGAGTTGTCGCTCATCACCACGCCGCCTGTCGATCGCATGGCGGTTCGTACCTTCATTTCGCCCTTCGATCCGCTGGTGATCCGCGAAACGCTGATGCGCGAACATTATCGCGGCGGCCAGAGTTTTTACGTCTGCCCCCGTCTTGCCGATCTTGCTGACATTCACGCGTTCCTGCAATCGGACGTGCCGGAACTGAAGGTGGCGGTGGCGCATGGGCAGATGCCGGCCGGCGAACTGGAAGACATCATGAACGCCTTCTACGACGGCAAATATGATGTGCTGCTGTCGACCACCATCGTTGAATCCGGCCTTGACGTGCCGACCGCCAATACGCTGATCGTGCATCGTGCCGACATGTTCGGTCTGGCCCAGCTTTACCAGCTGCGCGGCCGTGTTGGCCGTTCCAAGGTGCGCGCTTTCGCGCTCTTCACTTTGCCGGTCAACAAGGTGCTGACGACGATGGCCGAGCGGCGGCTGAAGGTGCTGCAATCGCTCGATACGCTGGGCGCCGGCTTCCAGCTGGCGAGCCACGATCTCGATATTCGCGGCGCGGGCAATCTGCTTGGCGAGGAACAGTCCGGCCATATCAAGGAAGTCGGCTTCGAGCTTTACCAGCAGATGCTGGAAGAGGCGGTTGCCGAGGTGAAGGGCGACGAGCAGGTGCAGGATAGCGGCTGGTCGCCGCAAATCTCGGTCGGCACCTCTGTCATGATCCCGGAGGACTATGTTCCGGATCTGCATCTGCGCATGGGCCTTTACCGTCGTCTCGGCGAGCTTGCGGATATAAGCGAGATCGATGGTTTCGGTGCGGAAATGATCGACCGTTTCGGCCCGTTGCCGAAAGAGGTGCAGCACCTCCTCAAGATCGTCTACATCAAGTCGCTCTGCCGCACCGCCAATGTCGAGAAGGTGGATGCCGGGCCTAAGGGGGTGGTTGTGCAGTTCCGCAACAAGGAATTCCCCAACCCTGCAGCGCTTGTCGCCTATATCGGCAAGCAGGGCACGATGGCGAAAATCCGCCCCGATCACAGCCTGTTCCTGACCCGTGACCTGCCGACGTCGGAGAAGCGGCTGGCAGGGGCGGCGATGGTCATGACACAGCTTGCGGAGCTGGCGCGTTCCTAAAGCTTTCGAGAGGTTGCCGATCCAGAGCGGACCGATGCGCGTGGGGCTTACCCCCCTCTGCCCTGCCGGGCATCTCCCCCTCAAGGGGGGAGATCGGCAAGAGGCCCTTTTGTCGCTTCATTCTCAAGCTTCAAGATGGACGAGACATCGCCGCAGATCGATCTCCCCCCTTGAGGGGGAGATGCCCGGCAGGGCAGAGGGGGGGTAAGCCCCACGCGCATCGGTCCGCTATGGATCGGCAACCTCCGCAAAGCCAACACCCAAGGCTCTGCAAACATTACCGGTATGTAACGAAACGGACATGCGCCGGTAGCCTCGACGGGCGTAGTCTTGTTCCCATCTCCTGCACTGCGCCCAATATAACGCGCGAGTGGGAAGACGAAGGAGCAAGACAATGTGGACCAGGATGAACAGGTTCGTCTCCGCAGGTCTGGTTGCTTTGACAATTGCGGGCACCACAATTGCCACCACCGATCAGGCGGAAGCACGCAACCACTTTGGACATGGGCATGGCGGCGGCGGCATTGCTGCAGGTATCGCCGGAGCGATTATCGGCGGCGCCATCATCGCCGGGGCGCGGCACTCCTATGGCGGCCCCTATTATGGAGAGCCTTTTTACGGCCCGCCCGTTTATGGCCCGCCGGTGATCTATCAGCCGGCCTATCCGCGCTGCCACGTCGTCTGGCGACAGAATGGCTGGGGCGACATGTATCGGGTCAGGGTTTGCGACTAGGTCATGAAATGCAACAGGCGCAATGATCCGCGACGCGGAAAGCGAAACGCAGCTTCCGGCCTTTGGCCGGTAGCTGCTGGCGGCGCTCTGTTCAATGTCAGTGCATCCCTCGCCATTGGGCTGGCGTCACGCCTTCCCAGGTTCGAAACGCCCGATAGAACGAGCCGGTGTCCTGGAAACCCAGCAGGAAGGCTATCTCTTCAATTCCATTGCGTTTGTCTGAAAGCAGGTCGCGGCCGAGTTCCTGCCGCGCCTGCTCAATGAGCGCTCGATAGTTCGATCCCTGTTCGGTGATACGACGCTGTAGGGTTCTTTCGCTCATGCCGAGTTCGCGCGCCACCTCGGAAATCTCCGGCTTGCCGCTTGCGATGCGGCGTTTGATCAGAATCTTGACCTGCTCCGGCAGCGAGGATTGCGCCTCGATCTCTCCAATGGAGGTTGCAAGCGCGGGCTCCAGTATAGCCAGCAGTTCAGGATTATGCCCGGCGAATGGAAGATCGAGATCGTCGCGTTTCAGCACCATGGCATTCTGCGGACAGCCGGTGCAGATGGGTGCGTTGAAATAGCTCCGATGGACGTCGGAAACAGGTTCACGGCGAATCATCTCCACCCGAACCGGGGTGACATGTCTGCCGGTGCCCCGCCGCCCCAGTTCGAGAAGGGCGGCGAAAGTGACATCGGCCGCAGCATCCGGCTCGGCCTCGCCAGTATGTAACCATCTTACGGCGATCCGGGCTTCGCCGCCGCTTTCCGTTACCGAAAGCTCTTCCGGGGTGCATAGCCGCTTGAAGCGGGCCAGCCGGTGCAGCCCGTCGCGATAGTCGCGGGCGAAGAAGGCTGACATGGTGGCGGGTGGATGCATCGCCGTGTCTGTCTCGACCGTCATCCGGAGGCCGATGGCTGGATCCTGCGACAGGTCCTCGACCGCCCGCCACAGGTCGAAATATTGCGCCGTGGTCAACCATGCGTCCGGGGCGATGTGCAGCGTTGCGGGAAGCTTCGCCTGCCGCAGCAGGGCTGGGGCGGGCAGCCCCATACGTTCTGACGCCCGCCAGAAAGCCTGAGGCAGCCTGCACCTGTCACTCAAATCCCTGCTCATGATCCGACCTCCAGCCTTCTTTCTACATCTGGCTTCTGATCAGCCTGTCGAAGGCCCGGTCGCCGAACCATTTGCGCACGCCGATCATCAGCCGGGCGTATTTGCCGGCCGCATAACGTGTCTTCGGGCGGGCGGACCTGACCGCCTTGCTCACCACGTTGGCAATGACCTCGGGATCGGTGCCCATACCCTTACCGTAGCTTCGCTCCATGGAAGCCGCAACGCTCTGCGCCATCTTCGCATAAGGGCCGTTTGCCGAGCGTTCGAGGAGACCCTGCGCTGCGGCCGCGCCGAAACCGGTCTCGATCAGGCCCGGTTCGATCACCACGACGCGGATGCCAAATGGCTCAGCTTCCAGCCGCAGACTGTCCGACCAGCCTTCCAGCGCGTGTTTGGTCGCATGATACCAGGCACCCAGAACGGTGTAGATCTTACCGCCCATCGAGGTGATGTTGATGATCGTGCCTTTGCCCCTTGCGCGCATGGCCGGCATAAGGAGCTGTGTCAGACGGGCGGTGCCGAAAACGTTGACCTCGAACTGGTAGCGCGCCTCGTCGAGCGGAACCTCCTCGACGGGGCCGTAGAGCCCATAGCCGGCATTGTTCACGAGCACGTCGACGCCACCGGATCGTGCGGTAATCGCGGCAACGGTGGCGACGATGTCTTCGTCGCTTGAGATGTCCATGCGCAGCGCAACCGCGCCCAGCTTTTCCAGATCCGCCATCCTGTCGAGGCTGCGCGCGGCGACATAGACGAGATAGCCATCGGCGATCAGGCGTTTGGCGATGCTTTTGCCCATGCCGGATGACGCGCCGGTAACGAGGGCGGTCGGTTGGGTTCGTATGTTCATGTCGGCACCTTTTGCTCTTGGATAGGGCCAACATAAGTCGTGGATCGTGCCATCGCAGTGGCGGAACGCGCCATATTTATGGTGCAAGCCGCCAGGTCTCGTGTTTCAAGCTTATGAGGGGCAACCTTATGAGGGGTTTTCCGGCGTGATGCCGACGGCCACGTTCTGGTCGGTGGCGGCGATCGAAGCGGGCAGCGGCACCTTTCTCTGCTTCTCGCGGATCAGCGTCAGCAGGCCGGAGCCGACGATGAGGGCGATGCCGACCAGCATCCATCCGTCGATACGGTCGCCGAAAATCAGGTAACCGAACAGGATGGCCCAGAGTATCTGGCTATATTGCGTTGGGCCGATCATGGCGGCGGGCGCATATTGGGCGGCATACATGACCAGTACGTTGCCAAGAGCGCTGAGCAGACCATATCCCGCCAGCAGCAGCCATTGCTCGCCGGCTGGCATGACGAAAGTCGGCACCATGGCGATGCCGCTTATGGTGAGACAGCCGAGTACACCGGCACCATAAAGCGAGACGTTCTTTTCCGACGGGCCCATGGCGCGGAAGATGACGATGCTGAGCGCACCGCTGAAGCCGCCAATGATGGCGCCGAGATGGCCGATGTCCAGTTCGCGGAAGCCCGGCCGCAGGATGACCAGCACGCCGAGGAAACCGATGATGACGGCTGACCAGCGCTTGATGCCCACCTGTTCCTTCAGGAACACCACCGACATGATGGTGACGAACGAGGGGAGCAGGAAGATCAGTGCGAAGGCTTCCGCCATGGAAAGATGGGTGAAAGCGGTCACGCTGCCGACTGCGCCGGTGCCGGCGGCAAAAAAGCGGATGATCCACAAAGGGCGGTTCGTCGTTCTGACGATATCCACCCAGCGGTCGTTGCGTTTGCGGATGAAGGGCAGGGCGGCAAAGCCAAAAAGGGCGCCGAAGAAGGCCGATTCGATCGGCGAAATCTGGCCTTCTATGAGTTTAACGCTTGCATCGCTCCAGGCGTAGGCAGCGAAGGCGGCAAAGGCGAGCAGAATGCCTTTCAGGGTCTGGTCGGACACGGAAACACCGGCGAAAAATCGAGTTGATGAAAACCGCCGGTGGTTTGACCGTCAGTTCATCGATCTATGCTCGTCCGCCTTGATTTTTGCAATATCCCGCAGTGCAGCAATCAATACATCCGGCGTTTGTGCACCGCTTATGGCGTATTTCTGATCGATGATGAAGAAGGGCACCCCGGCGACGCCCATTTGCTGCGCCGCATCAATTTCGGCGATGACCGTATCCTTGTCGGCGTCCGAGGCCAGAAGCCGGGCTACGACCTTGGCGTTCATGCCGGATTTTTCGGCCACATCGGTCAGCACTGCGTGATCGCCGATGTTGCGCCCTTCCTCGAAATTGGCCTTGAACAGGGCGGTGACGACCTTTTCCTGAACGTCGCGGCCTTCGGAATGCGCCCAGAGCGACAGCCGATGGGCGTCGAGCGTGTTCGGGCCGATCTTGATCGCATCGAAATCGTAATTGATGCCGACTTCCCTGCCGAGCTGTATCAGCGTGGCATGCGCCTGTTCCAGGCGTTCCTTGCCGAGCTTTTCCTCGAGAGCGGCTTTCTGGTCGACGCCTTCAGGCGGATAATCCGGGTTGAGGCGGTAAGGACGCCAGTTCACGTCAACGCTGATTTCGTCCTGCACCTCGGCAATGGCGAGATCGAGCCTTGCCTTGCCGAGATAACACCACGGGCAGACCATATCCGATACGACGTCGACAACGATGCGTTCCATGGCTTTATCTTCCCTTTTCTCTGCCGGGGATGGGTGCGGTGCGGTTTATTGCGCCCGCGCATCCCACCAGGTCTGTTTCTGATTGCCGGATATCGGCGTCATATCCGGGCGGTCGATATATTTCCAGCGGGCCACCCATTGCGCGCCGATATAATAGAGCGGAATGACATAGTGGCCGGCAACGAGAAGGCGGTCGTAACCGCGCACCGCCGCCTGAAAATCCTCCGTCGACCTTGCCTGCAGCAGGGCCTCGATCATGCGGTCTATATCGGGATTTGCAGCACCCGCATAGTTGAAGCTGCCCTGCGCATCCCGCGAGAGCGAACTCCAGCGGTTGAGCTGTTCCATCCCCGGTGAGAGCGAGGAGGGCAGGGAGCGGATGATCATATCATAGTCGAAGCTGTTCGAGCGGGCCTGATATTGCCCGTCATCGACAGAGCGGATGCCCATGGCGACGCCGATCAGGTTGAGCGAACGCTGATAGGCAAGCGCGATGCGCTCCTGCGCCGGGTTCTGCGTCATGATCTCGAAGGCAAGCTGACGACCGTTGGCGTCGGACATCCTGCCGTTCTTGATGCTGTAGCCAGCCTCTTTCAGCTTGTCGACGGCCATTTTCAGAACTTTGCGGTCCGCGCCGGTGCTGTCGGTGGTCGGCATGGCATAGGTTCCCGCCAGCAGTTCCGGCGGCATGGTTTTCGCCGCGTCGCCAAGCAGGGCAAGCTCGCGCTCGTCGGCGGCATTGCCATAGGCGCCGAGCGGGGAGTTCTGCCAGTAACTCTGCGTGCGCTTGAAGGAGCCGCCGAGGATGTTCTTGTTCATCCATTCGAAATCGAGCGCATAGGACAGGCCTTCGCGCACTTTTTCGTCGGCGAAGACGGCGCGGCGGGTGTTGAAAACGAGGCCGAACATGCCGGTGGGCAGGCGCGGCTGGAAGACGTCCTTGACGATATCGCCGCGATGGACGGCCGGGAAATTGTAAGCCTGTCCCCAGTGGGAGGTATCGGAAGTGCCGTTGATGGCGTCGCCTTCAGGGTAAATGTCGATATCGCCCTTCTTGAAGGCCTCGAACATGGTGGTGACCTGAAGGAAATAAGTGACGCTGATCTCGTCGTAATTGTCGAAGCCGACCTTGCCGGGAATATCCTTGCCCCAATAGTTCGGGTTCCGCTCCCAGATGATTCGTTCGCCCGGCCGCAGGGTTTTGATTCGGTATGGACCCGAGCCGACGACCGGGCCGAGGCCCGCCTGCTCGAATTTTTCCGGATCGATCGCATGTTTCGGCAGGATCGGGGTGGAGGAGGCGAGAATGAGCGGCGTTTCGCGGTTCGCCTTGTCATTGAAGGTGAAACGCACGCTGCGATCGCCGATTTTTTCCAGCTTCGCCACGCCGTCCAGACGGGTGTTGAAGGGCGGGCGGCCTTTTTCCTTCAGGAGGTTGAAGGTGAAGATCACGTCATCTGCGGTCACCGGCTCGCCGTCGGACCATTTTGCCTTCGGGTTGAGGTTGAACTGGACGAAGCTGCGCTCCTCATCCCACTCCGCGGTTTCGGCCAGCAGGCCGTAAAGGCTGAAAGGCTCGTCGCTGGAGCGCAGCATCAGCGGTTCGTAAAGAAGATTGCCGAATTCCGGGTCCCAGACGCCGCGTGCGGTGGTGCGCATTCCCTTGAGAACGAAGGGATTGAGGCTGTCGAAGGTGCCGACGACGCCATAGGAGATGCGGCCGCCTTTCTTCACGTCCGGATTGACGTAAGGGAGGTGGCGGAAATCTGCCGGCAGGGCGGGCGTGCCATGCATGGAAATGCCGTGAAGCGGCTGTGCCAGGGCGGTTCCGGCGGGAAGCAGGGATGATCCCAGAAGGAACAATGCGGGGATGAGGGCCGCAAGGTTGCGCATGTCACTATCCTGTCTCAACGGTCAGTCCGATATGTGGACCTGACCGGTTTATCGTCATGATTCTGGCAGATATGTAGCACACGGACATTGCATGACCCATGCAACGGCGGGAAATCTTGGGTCAGCTCAAGAAAAAGTTAAAGAAGTGCTGGATATCGCCGCGATCGGCATGTAACAGGGGGACCGGAAGAGACGGGTCACGCATTTGCCTCATTTAAACGACAGTTGAACGGGCAGAAGGATACCGCCATCGGCGAACAGGATCTTGCGGTTCTGTTCTGGCAGACATTCAGGAGACGGAACTCTTATGATGCACAAGGCAAACACATTCACCCGGACGGCTCTGTCCGCTCTGGTCCTTTCTCTCGGCGCAATGTCCGCTCCGGCCATCTCGCAGGCGCAGGATGCCGCGCCCGCCGCTCAGGGCGCTGGCGCTCCGCCGCTCGGCTGGTTCAAGACCTGCTCCAAGCAGGAAGACAACGATGTCTGCGTCGTGCAGAACGTGGTCCTTGCCCAGAACGGCCAGATGATCACCGCCGTCGGCCTCATCACCGTTGAAGGCAAGGTCAACCGCAAGCTGCTGCAGGTCTCCGTTCCGACCGCGCGTCTCGTTCCTCCGGGCGTGATGATGCAGATCGACGGCGGCAAGGGCCAGAAGCTCGATTACGCCGTTTGCCTTCCCGATAAGTGCACGGCCGAAGTGCCGCTGACGGACGCCATGATTGCTTCCCTGAAGAAGGGTAGCGAGGTGGTCTTCACGTCCATCAACTTCCGCCGCGCGCCGAACCCCATCAAGATCGCGCTCTCCGGCTTCACCGGCGCCTATGACGGCCCGGCGATCACCCAGTCGCAGCTTGCCGAAAGCCAGCGCAGCCTGCAGGAAGGCATGCAGAAGAAGGCTGAAGAGGCTCGCAAGAAGCTGGAAGCCGCACAGGACGCTGCCAAGGGCGCGCCGAAGCCCTGATCGCAGCTTAAGCTCCAAAAACAGGAAAACCGGTCTGGCGACAGACCGGTTTTTTTATGCCCCTGGGAGGGAGGGGAGAAAGTTGGCGGGCGTCAATGCGCCGTCGATATTTTCGGGCGCCATTCGCCGTTCGGCGCCTTGTCGAAGATGCGGCCGATATTGGGATTTCTAAGCGGCGTCTCGTTTTCGTCGTGGACGAGGTTCTGTTCGGAAACATAGGCGACATATTCCGTCTCCTCGTTTTCAGCCAGAAGATGATAGAAGGGCTGGTCGCGATCCGGCCTGATTTCCGCAGGGATGGCGTTCCACCATTCCTCGGTATTGGCATATTCCGGGTCCACGTCGATCACCACACCGCGGAACGGAAACACCTTGTGGCGGACGATTTCGCCAAGCGTGAATTTTGCGTTTCTTTGTTTCATGGCATGTACTTCCTTTCCCAATACTAGTTGGTATCGGAATGCGAAATATCAAGACCTAGCGGTTTGGGCGCCGGTCTGCCGTCCGCGTTCAGCGCCTTCTGCCGATGGGTGCGGTGGCGATGATGACGCCGCCGGTGACCAGCACGATGCCGATGGCGTGATAGGTCTCGAAAGTCTCCCCCAGGAACAGCGTGGCCATGAGGATCGAGACCGGCGGCATCATGTAAAGCGTGATGCCAGCGGTGGCGGGCCCGAAGACGCGCACCGTATGGGTGAAGCAATAAAAGGCCAATAGTGAGGCGAACAGGATGATGCCGCCGATCTTGGCCCAGGCCATTGGCGTGGCGGGCAACATGCCGCCCTGCGCCAGTTCCAGCGCCGCCGGCGGCAGAAGCACGAGTGCGCCGGAAAAGGCGATCAGGCCGAAAAGGCTGAAAGAGGCCATCTGCCGTGCGGCGGGATCGCGAAGCAGCAGCGAATAGACCGCAAAGGCGATGGCCGCCGTCAGGATCGCGAAATCGCCAATGTTGAAATTCAGGTGCCAGAGGGCGGACATATCGCCCTTGAGCACGATGGCCGCCACGCCGGCAAAGGCGATGACCATGCCCGCCACTTCGAGTTTCCGGATCGGGCGGCCCTGGAAGACGCGCTGGAACAGGATGATGAACAGCGAGGACGTGGTGTAGATCAGCGTGCCGTTGGCGGCCGTCGTCATGGTCAGCCCCCAATAGACCACGCCGCCGCAGATGCCCATGCCGAGAATGCCGAGGATGAGCCAGAGCAGCGTTTTCCGCCGCACGAAGGCAAGGCAGTTGCGCCAGTCGGCGATCATGAAGGGGGCGATGATGAGGGTCGAGCCGATCCAGCGGATGAAGGCGGCGATGAAAGGCGAGACTTCGCCGACGACGCCACGGCCGAAAATGACATTGCTGGAGAAAAAGAACGGCACCGCCAGAAAGATGAGCCAGTCCGAAAGGCGGGTTTGCTGAGAGGCTGGCTTGTTCGACATTCTTCGCAATGATGGCTGGGCTTCAAAAGAAAACGGCGGCTTTCCAGGGAAAACCGCCGGAATGGATGGAGCGCCCCGATGGGAGCGCTCCAAAGGCCGATCAGGCCGAGTAGTACATGTCGAATTCGACCGGATGCGGGGTCATTTCGAAACGCATGACTTCCTGCATCTTCAGCTCGATGAACGAGTCGATCTGGTCGTCGTCGAACACGCCGCCGGCGGTCAGGAACTTGCGATCCTTGTCGAGGCTTTCCAGCGCTTCGCGCAGCGAGCCGCAGACGGTCGGGATCTTTTTCAGTTCCTTGGCGGGAAGGTCGTAAAGGTCCTTGTCCATCGGCTTGCCGGGGTGGATCTTGTTCTTGATGCCGTCGAGGCCGGCCATCAGCATGGCCGCAAAACCGAGATAGGGGTTCTGGGTCGGGTCCGGGAAGCGGACTTCGACGCGCTTTGCCTTCGGGTTGGAGCCGAAGGGAATACGGCACGATGCGGAACGGTTGCGCGCGGAGTAGGCGAGCAGAACCGGCGCTTCATAACCCGGCACCAGACGCTTGTAGGAGTTGGTGGTGGGGTTGGTGAAGGCGTTGATGGCCTTGGCGTGCTTGATGATGCCGCCGATGTAATAGAGGCAGGTCTCGGAGAGGCCGGCATATTCGTCGCCCGCAAACGTCGGCTTGCCGCCCTTCCAGATCGACTGGTGAACGTGCATGCCCGAGCCGTTATCGCCGAAGATCGGCTTCGGCATGAAGGTTGCCGTCTTGCCATAGGCATTGGCGACCTGGTGCACGACGTACTTGTAGATTTGCATCTTGTCGGCGCTGGATACCAGCGTGTCGAACTTCACACCCAGCTCGTGCTGTGCGGCGGCCACTTCGTGGTGGTGCTTTTCGACGACCACGCCCATTTCGGCCAGAACCGTCAGCATTTCGGAGCGCATGTCCTGCAGGCTGTCGATCGGCGGAACCGGGAAATAACCGCCCTTGACGCGCGGGCGGTGGCCGAGGTTGCCGGTCTCGTAATCCGTGTCGTCGTTGGACGGCAGTTCGGACGAATCCAGCTTGAAGCCGGTGTTATAGGGATCGGCCTTGTACTTCACGTCGTCGAAGACGAAGAATTCCGGCTCCGGGCCAACGAAAACGGTGTCGCCGATACCCGACGCCTTGAGGTAGGCTTCGGCCTTCTTGGCGGTGCCGCGCGGGTCGCGGTTATAGGCTTCGCCCGAAACCGGGTCGAGGATGTCGCAAAGGACGACCAAGGTGGACTGGGCGAAGAACGGGTCGATGTGGGCGGTGGCCGGATCGGGCATCAGCACCATGTCGGACTCGTTGATGGCCTTCCAGCCGGCGATCGAGGAGCCGTCGAACATGACGCCATCGGCGAACATGTCTTCGTCCACACAGACAACATCCATGGTGACGTGCTGCAGCTTGCCCTTGGGATCGGTAAAGCGCAGGTCCACGAACTTGATGTCGTTATCCTTGATCTGCTTCAAGATATCGTTTGCGGTCGTCATTTAAACGTTTTCCTTGAGTGTGATGATGACGAGGTGAAAACCCAAGCCTCCCCGGCTCGGGACGTTCTTGATTATATGGCGTCCACGCCTGTTTCACCGGTACGGATGCGGATGACTTCCTCGACATTGGAAACGAAAATCTTTCCGTCGCCGATACGTCCTGTCTGCGCCGCATTGCGGATCGCCTCGATGACGGCTTCCGCATTCTCATCCGCCAATACGACTTCGACTTTCACTTTCGGCAAAAAGTCCACGACGTACTCTGCTCCGCGGTAGAGTTCCGTGTGGCCCTTCTGACGACCAAAGCCTTTTGCTTCCGTGACCGTGATTCCCTGAAGTCCGACTTCCTGAAGGGCTTCCTTCACTTCATCGAGCTTGAAAGGCTTAATGATCGCTTCGATCTTTTTCATGAGAAAATATCTCTCCGCTTCTCCCGTTAAAGCAGGTAACTCCCGCTCTGCCACAAGAATGCACGTATTGTGCCAGATCGGAAGCGGGCTTGAAGAAAAAACTTCGATCCCCCGGCTTTCCGACACAAAATGCATTCGCTTTTTGCGCTTTTCCAGCCAATTTCTCGCGGAAACCCGAAAAATCCATCAGCATTTCTGTGAATTTGTATTATTTTAGTTTTTTTGAATATTTGGAAAGGTGCGAACGGAGGAATGGCTGTTTGTTTATATTTTATGCATTTGTCTATTATTTAGGCATGGCTATTTGCTTATTTTTGTATCGATTGCCTTTCCGGCGTTTTGAAGGGATGATCGGGACATGAAATCCCTTCCGCGCCTCTTCCTGATCGACCCTGTTGTCATGGCCCGCATCGATGCGGCGGCCGGGCAATCCGGCATTCCTCTTTATGACCTGATGGAGCGGGCGGGGCAGGCGGTTGCCGCCTCGGTGCTGCGTCACTATCCGCAGGCGCAGCGTTTCGTCGTGCTCTGCGGCGGCGGCAACAATGGCGGCGATGGTTATGTGGCGGCGCGGGCGCTTTTGCAGAGCGGGGCGGTCGTCGCGGTTCATCGTCTCGGCGATGTCGGCGCGCTCAGCGGCGATGCGCGCACGGCGTTCGAGCGGAGTGGCGTGACGCCGCTGCCGCTTGACGGCTATTCGCCTCTTGCCGGCGACGTGGTGATCGATGCAGTGTTCGGGGCCGGATTGTCCCGCGATGTTCCGCGGGAGCTTATCCGGGTGATCGAGGCGGTCACGCGGGCGAAGGTGCCGGTTCTCGCCGTCGACCTGCCCTCGGGCCTCTGCGGCAGGCGGGGCGTGCCTCTCGGCGCATCGTTCAGGGCCGAGCGGACGGTGACCTTCATGGCGCGCAAGCCGGGTCATCTACTGATGCCGGGGCGGGAGCTTTGTGGAACGCTCGAGGTGTTCGATATCGGCATTCCGTCCCGCATCCTTGATGCCCATGCGGGATCGGTGGCGGAAAATAGCCCGCTGATCTGGCGGGATGCCTTGCCTCATGCCGATATGGAAACCCATAAATTCCGTCGCGGGCATCTGACCGTCTTTTCCGGCCCGGCCCATGCGACGGGCGCAAGCCGCATGACCGCGCTTTCGGCACTGAAGGCGGGGGCGGGGATCGTCACCATCGCTGCGCCGAGGCAAGCGCTCGACGTGCTCTCCGTCACGCTGACGGCGGTGATGAACGCAGCGGTGGACGATACCGACGATCTACGGTCGTGGCTGGACGATGGGCGTCATGGCACTTTCGTTCTCGGCCCGGGTTTCGGCGACCTCGAAAAGGCGCGGCAATTCGTGTCCCTGCTTGGAGACAGGGCTGTGGTGCTGGATGCCGATGCGATCACGGCTTTCAGGGATCATAAGGAGGCCCTGTTTGCGCATGTCACGTCAGGCACGGGCAAATTCGTGCTGACGCCGCATGAGGGCGAGTTTGCACGACTGTTTCCCGATCTTGCCGCCGACAGGATGCTGAGCAAGATCGAGAAGGCGCAGGTCGCCTCGGCGCGCAGCGGCGCCGTGCTGGTCTACAAGGGCGCGGATACGGTGATTGCCGCGCCGGATGGCCGGGCGCTGGTCAACACCAATGCTCCCGCGAGCCTTGCGACGGCTGGGTCAGGCGATGTGCTGGCCGGTATCATCGGCGCGCTGCTGGCGCAGGGAGCACCCGCCTTCGAAGCGGCCGCGGCCGGGGTCTGGCTGCATGGCGAGGCGGGCCACCGGGCAGGCGACGGCATGACGGCGGAGGACCTTGCCCATGCGATTCGGCCGTTTGGGTGACTTGGTCTGATTGTGCTGGGGCAGTCTTGCGAACCGGGTCTTTGCTGGCCGTTCGCTTAACCTGCGATCTTATCACAGTTCCATCATCCGCACTTCGTCACCCCGGACTGGATCCGGGGTCCAGCGCGATCAAGTCCTTGATCGCAGGAGACTCTTCTTACGGCGCAGACGCGCCGTGGCTGGATGCCGGATCTAGTCCGGCATGACGAAGGAGAGGTTTATCCCTGAAGCAAGTCCGTCGCGTTTGCGGCATTCAGCCCGCATTCAATGCGCAGCCTTGCCTGCCTGGCTCGCCATCGCCATTCGCGATGCGCTGATAAGGAGTTTGCGTTCGGCGCGCTCCTGCTGCGGCGTGCGATTGTAGATTTCGCGATAACACTTGGAAAAATGCGAGGCGGAGACGAAACCGCAGGCGACGGCGACTTCGACCACCGGCATGGCCGATTGCACCAGCAGGTGGCGGGCGCGGTCGAGGCGGATTTCGAGATAATAGCGGGCGGGCGAGCGGCCCATTTCCTGGCGGAAGAGACGCTCCACCTGCCGGCGCGACAGATCGGCGGCGTCGGCGATATCGAGCAGCGACAGCGGTTCGGCGAGATTGCCTTCCATCAATTCGATGATCGAAAGGACCTTGCTGTTCTGCACGCCGAGGCGGGCGCGCAGCGGCAGGCGCTGGCGGTCATTGGGGCTGCGGACCCGGTCGGTCAATTGCTGTTCGCAGACGCGGTTGACGAGGTTTTCGCCGAAATCCTGGCCGATCAGGCTCAGCATCATGTCGAGCGAGGCCGTGCCGCCGGCGCAGGTATAGATGTTGCTGTCGACTTCGAAGAGATCGGCATAGACTTCCACCTGCGGGAAGGCCTCGGAAAAACCGGGCAGGTTTTCCCAGTGGATCGCGCAGCGCTTGCCGTTCAAAAGGCCCGCCTGCGCGAGAATATGGGCGGCGGTACAGAGGCTGCCGATGGCGATGCCGCGATTATAGGCTTCGCGCAGCCAGGCATTGACGGATTTGTTGATGTGTTGATCCACATCGATGCCCGAACAGATGATCGCCATTTCCGGGCGGTTTTCGCCGCTGACGTAGCGCCGCTCATCGGCAAGACAGGTATCGGGCTCAAGACAGATGCCGCTTGACGACATGACCTTCTGGCCATCGAGCGAGGAGAGGCGCCACTCATAGGCCTGATAGCCCAACATTCGGTTGGCGATGCGAAGCGTTTCAACCGCTGCGGCGAATGGCAGCATGGTAAATTGCGGAATGAGAAAAAAGACGATTGAGCGTTTCTTCTGGGAATTTCTGCTCATTTGCCCGTGCTCCGTTGCGAATACGCAATTCCTCCCTTGGAATTGGTCTTCTGGATGTCCTGTTTACGACATCTTTAACGAAAAATACGCCGTGGAATCGGGGCTGTCAAAAAATCGCTTTTGAAATATGCAAATTTTGCGACAAGCCTTTAAAAAAGGCGGTGTGTCGCATGTAAAACAGGCAGGCTATTTTGCGCCCTTGTCCTTCCATTCGAAGGGCGGGCAGGGATGGCTCGCACGTCCAGAAACGTTGCGAGCCACCGGTTGAATGTCATCTGCGGATGACGTTTATGCGGCTTTTGTCCGTCGTCGGCCATCCGATATCCTTCAATGTTTCAGACGGCAATGCTTCCAGTGCGCGAAGCATTTTTTCGCGACGCCATGCGGCGTAACGGGCGGCAACATGGTCGGACAGGCGATGAAGCCAGCCGCTGGATGACGGACGGTGCGAGGAACGGTTCGCCACGGGGAGATAATGTATCATGGTCATGTCTTGATCCTTTCCTGAACCACGATCCTGTTTGCGACTTCGGTATGCGCTTGCCGACGAGGCTAAATCCGCCCCGTCAATCGATGTCCCGGATGGTGCACGCTTGTTGACATTCAATCAAACGAAATGATATCCATCTATAAATCAAAATATTTGAAGGTGCGTGCCATGACCGTGACTTTCCGCCAACCGCTGCCGTTGCTGGATAACGACATATTGAGAACCTTCGTCGCCATCGCGGAAACGGGAAATTTCTCCACCGCCGCAGAAGTGGTGTTCAGAACGCCGTCCGCCGTTTCCATGCAGATCAAGAAGCTTGAAGAGCAGCTGAAAACGACGCTTTTCCTGCGCGATGCCCGTTCGGTGACATTGACGGCGCATGGGGAGACGCTTCTGACCTATGCGCGGCGCATGATCGCGCTGTCCAACGAGGCCGTGTCGCGTTTCGTCATGCCCGAGCTTTCCGGCGTCGTCCGGCTCGGTGCACCGGAGGATATTGGCGAGCGTGGCCTGCTGCCGGGCATTCTCAAGCGTTTTGCCGAGGCTTTCCCCGGCATCATGATCGACGTCACCATCGATTCCAGCTCCAATCTTTATAAGCGCATGGATGAGCAAAGGCTCGATCTCGCCCTCGTCAACTGTGCCTCCCATCCCCTTCGGGATACGGGCGAGGTGCTGATGCGCGAGCGTCTGGTCTGGGCGGGCGCAAAATGCGGCACCGCCTATCTGCGCGATCCGTTGCCGATTTCCATCTGGGAAGAGGGCTGCATCTGGCGCTCGGAAGCGATCCATTCGCTGGAAAAGCGCGGCCGCAATTTCCGCGTGGCCTATCTCAGCGGCCATACCATGGCGCAGCGCGCGGCGATTGCCGCCGATCTCGCCATCGCGCCGCTGCCGCGATCCTATGTGCAGAACGACATGGTCATTCTGGGCGACAAGGAAGGCCTGCCGGAACTCGGCTGTTTCGATATCCGCCTGATCATGGGTGACAAGGCGTCCCGCCCTGTTCTTGCCGTGGCTGAAAGCATTCGAAACGCTTTTGTCGAAGTCGCCAAGGCGGCCTGAGATATTGGCAGTGCGCGGCGGCCGTGGCCCGTCGCGCCGTTAGAAACGCGGTTTTTAGCCCGCCATCGAATCCGGCGATGCCGAACGGTCCGCTGCGCCGGTTTGCCAGCTTCCGCGCTTGACCAGCCAGTCGGCCGAATTCTGCAATCCGCCGAAGGGGAAGACGTGAACTTGCCGGATCGGCCCTTGCGGATTTGCCTGCCAGTGCCGCTCGATGGGTCCGACGATGCTTTCCGGTGAATGGCCCTTGGCAAGCGTTGTCAGCGAAAGCGCGTTCTTCTTGAGATAGGCGATGGAATTGCCGACGCCGCAAAGCGCGGCATATTTCAAGAGCGTCGTGATCTTGGCCGGGCCGGAAACGCCGATATGCACCGGAAGCTCGATGCCTGACGCCGCAAGTCCTTCCGCCCAGGCGATGAAACGCGCGGGATCGAAACCGAACTGGGTGACGATGCGCATGACTGCATCGCTTCTTTCGGCAAAATCGCGTTTCAGCCTGAGTGCGGCCATCGCCGTCTCCTCGTTGAAATCGGGGCTGCCTTCGGGGTGGCCGGCGATGGCGATCTGCCTTATGCCGCAACGGTCGAAAATGCCGGTGGACAGCATGTCCATGCTGGATGCGAAGGGACTGGCCGGGCGGTCGACGCCGCCGCCGACAACCAGAACATCGGTTACGCCCGCTTCTTCGGCAAGCCGTTTTACCTGTTCCTCAAACGCTGCGCGGGAGGGGATGCGCCGCGCTGCAAGATGCGGCACCGGCTCGTAACCGAGGTCGCGCAAATGTCCTGCGGCTTCGACGAGCCTTTCCTGCGAGGCCGCTCCAGTGTCGGTGAGATAGACGCGCACACCCTGCGGAAAGAGACCGGCAAGGTCGGTCGAGCCAAGTACCTGCGCGGGCGAGGCTTCGATGGAGGCGGGAATGATGGAAGCGGTGGAAATATCGGGCAATTTGTGCGTGATCCTTTTTATTATCATGCACCTATTTTACGGCGAAGTCTGTGCCTGTTGCGGCAAGACAGGCTTGCATCTGCGACGAAGCTCGGCCCCAATCCCCTGACGCGCGGCTTCACCAGATCCGTTTCGTCAGGCCATTCCAAAGCCATGTCCAGATGGTCGGCGGGAAGCGCAGTACCGATTTGCCGGGTGCGGGCGGCTGCGGCGCAAGGCTGCCGGAAAGGGCGTCTTCTATGGCGCTGACGGCGATATCCACCGAAGCGGCGGTCAAAAGCAGCGGATAGGTGGCAATCGTGTCGGAAGGGGATGGTTTCAGCCGCTTCTCGTAGAGCGTGGCGCCGGTATCCACGCCCTTGTCGACCAGATGCACGGTCGCGCCGAAATTGCCGCGGTCTTTTTCCACAAGCGCCCAGTATCCGCCCATCTGCCCGCGATAGGCGGGATTGATGCCGGCGTGGAAATTGATGACCGGGCATTGCAGGGCCTGAAGCGTGGTCGGTGTCAGCAGGCGACAGGAAATGGTGAAGATCGCCGCCGGTTTCAGCAGATTGGCGGCCTTGCGGCATTCCTCATCGTTGAGCGAGGCGAATTGGGTGACGGGGAGGCTGTGATGGAGATCGGGAGAAAGGCCGTGTTCGGCGATGATCGCATCGCTTCTGCGAAGCGTGAAGCGTTTGCCGAGCCGCGAGGCGATCATCGTCGCCATCTGGCCCGCAGCGACTATCCAGCCGAGCCGGCGCGCGCGCCGCCTGAGAATGACCGATTTGCTTTCCGGCTGCTCCATGAAAACATGGATGTCAGGAAATCGGGCCGCCAGCGCATTGATCATGACATTGGGGTTCACCCCGCCCGCCGTCATCACCAGAAGCCGATTGTTGATGTCAGTCATATCACCCACGGGATTTTCCTAAGCCATGATCCAGACGCCGAGTTTCACGCGTGAACTTCAAAACCATGTTAATTTTCATCGACAGGATTTTTTGAAATGCCGCTGGAACGGATTTTTGGGACTCACGTTATTGTGACGCATATCACATCGGTACTTGCCTTTGGACGGCAAGTCATAGGGGAGTAGTTTCACATGATCACACGCATTCTTTCGACCGTTTTCGTGGCTTTGTTGACCGTTGTCACCCTGAGCTCTTGCGGCAACACCATTCGCGGCATGGGTCGTGATACGGCGAACGCCGTCGACGCGACGCAGGATGCCGGCCGTAATGTGGACCGCGCCGCCCGTCGCTGACGACATCTCCCCTTAAAGGTCCGGCGTCATCCTGAAACACGGGTGACGCCTTTTGTTTGACCGAATTTTCCTGCGAATGTGCCCCGACAAGAATCACGGGGCGGGCATGAACGGATCGATGAAAAGACTTGCGAAGCTGCTGTTGCCTTTGCTTTTGCCGTTTTCGGCTCAGGCCGGCGGGCAGGCGGATTTCTGCAGGATCATGGATCATGCTGGCGGTCGTTATACGGTCTGCAGTTTCGATCCGGCAAAAAGCACCATCCGGATTTACGACCGCGATCATGTTTCCGGCCAGGGATACGGTTCCTTTGCCGCTCTCTCGTCGGCGCTGTGGCGGCAGCACATGTTCAGCGTCTTCGCCATGAACGGCGGCATGTACCATTCGGACTATTCCCCCGTCGGGCTCTTTATCGAAAATGGCATCGAACGCTCGCCGATCAGCACCGGCGGCGGCTGGGGCAATTTTCATCTTCTGCCCAATGGCGTGTTTTATCTGAAGGGGGCCGCGGCAGGCGTGCTGGAAACGCAGGCCTATCTGGCAGCGGATCCCAAGCCGGACTTCGCCACGCAATCCGGGCCGATGCTCGTCATCGATGGCAAGCTGCATCCGCGCTTTCTGCCCGATAGCGACAGTCTGAAGCGGCGCAATGGTGTCGGCGTTTCCCGCGACGGAATGGTGCATTTCGCTATTTCGGAAAATACCGTGCGCTTTTACGATTTCGCCACGCTGTTCAGGGATGTGCTGGACGCGCCGAATGCGCTCTATCTCGACGGCACCATATCCAGCGTCGATATTCCCGCAATGAAAAGGCGGGACTCGCTGTTCCTGATGGGGCCGATCATCGCCGTTGTCGACAGGGTGCCGGATTAGCCTGAACGATCAGATCGGCGCCTTGGGATAGGCTTTTTCGAGACCGGCCGATGCCGTTAGCCCCTTGCGGAAGGCGAGAAAAGCGGGGTGCTGGCTCGCCCTTGCGGTTTCCGTGATGCGAATCTGCAGCCGGGCAGGGGCATTGCCGCCAAGCCATTCGCCGGTCGTTTCCAGCTTCAGGCTGTTGAGGAAGCGGGCATTGGTCTGCTGGTCGAGATAAAGATCGAGGCCAGCCAGCAGGTTTTCGTCCTGCAGGGCGTTTTCCATCAACAGCAGCACCCAGGCTTTATCCTCGCTTGCAAGCGAAGTGAGTTTCGATGCGACCGTTTCGCGATCAGGGAAGGAGGATGCCTGCTGCATGGGGTGACTCGCATCGTTGCCGTTGCCATCGTCGATAAAGCACAGGTTACGCCCTTTCAAGGCGCAGTATTTCAGCCAAGGAAGTTCGACCGTAACGTGCCGGCGGCCGGGGTTTTCAACAGGCGTTTGTGCATAAGCTTTAAATAACAGTTACACTTTAGTCCAAATTGCGGCGATCGCCAAAATGGCGCTTATGCGGGCTTCACGCTAACACCTTGTTTTTTCACATACCTATGCACGGGGCGAATGGCAGCCTGTCAAAAACGCCTTCATTTAGCCGCTTTTTGCATTTGCCTTCGCCGCCGGATTTTAATAAATGCTTGCCTCAACGGGCCGGGTCTTGAAGATCCCCCGGAGAGTGAATAGCTGGAGTAATCATGGAAGAAACCGCTCAGAAATCCTGCTGGGGCGTCACCTTGCGCGCACTTGCAGGCTTTGCCGCTTTTCTCGCATTGACGTACATTTTTGGCAGCCCATAAGCATCTCTCCTGAATGACGGGTTTTGAAACGGCGCGGTTTTCCTTAGGAAACCGTGCTGTTTTCGTTTGAAGGCAATTATGTCGCAGCTGCGCAAACTGCTGACGCTCTTTTGTGGCGATCCGTTTCGGCTTTGGATATGATGGTGGTGGAATCCATTCTTATTCAAGGCGAACTTCATGTTTCTTTCGGTCTTTGACGTCTTCAAGATCGGTATCGGTCCTTCGAGCTCCCATACGATGGGGCCGATGACGGCAGCCAACCGCTTTCTGGCGCTGATCCTCAGCGATGAGTGGCCGCGGCCGGCAGGCGCGGCCGTTGCGCAGCTGAAGGTCAGCCTGCATGGCTCGCTCGCCTTTACCGGTATCGGCCACGGTACCGGGCGTGCCGTCATTCTCGGCCTCACCGGCGAACGGCCGGATATTGTCGATCCCGATGCGATGGACGCCATTATCGAGACGGTGGAAAAGGCCGGCACCGTGACGCCGCCCGGCCATCCTTCCTATGTGTTCCGCCCGGCCGAAGATCTGGTCTTCGACAAGAAGAACCCGCTGCCCGGCCACGCCAACGGCATGACCTTTTCCGCCTTCGACAATCAGGGCAGGCTGCTTATCAAGCGCATCTATTATTCCGTCGGCGGCGGTTTCGTCGTGACCGATACGGAGCTGGAGGCGATCAAGCAGCGCGGCAAGACCATCGATAATGGTCCGCGCGTGCCTTATCCCTTCGCCACCGCGCGGGAAATGCTGGATATGGCGGCCCGTTCCGGCCGCACCATCGCCCAGATGAAGCGCGCCAACGAGGAGACGGTGGTTTCCCGCGAGGAGCTGAACGAGCGTCTCGACCAGATCTGGGAAGCGATGAACGGCTGCATCGAGCGCGGTCTGAAAGTGGACGGCATCATGCCTGGCGGCCTGAAGGTGCGCCGCCGCGCCCGCTCCATTTACGAGAAGCTGAATGCGGAATGGCGCAGCAACCGGCTGAACCCGGTCATGGCCAATGACTGGCTGAGCGTCTACGCCATGGCCGTGAACGAGGAAAACGCCGCCGGCGGCCGCGTGGTGACCGCGCCGACCAACGGTGCGGCAGGCGTCGTTCCGGCCACCGTCAGATATTTCCGGCATTTCCATGAGGATGCGAGCGTCGATGACGTGCGCGACTTTTTGCTGACGGCGGCCGCCATCGGCGGCATCATCAAGCACAATGCCTCGATTTCAGGCGCGGAAGTGGGCTGTCAGGGCGAAGTGGGCTCGGCTTCCGCCATGGCGGCGGCGGGCCTTGCCGCGGTCATGGGCGGATCGCCGGAACAGGTGGAAAATGCCGCCGAGATCGCGCTCGAGCATCATCTCGGCATGACCTGCGATCCGATTGCCGGGCTTGTGCAGGTGCCGTGCATCGAACGTAACGCCATGGGCGCGGTGAAAGCGGTGACGGCGGCCTCGCTGGCGCTGAAGGGCGACGGCCAGCATTTCGTGCCGCTTGATGCCTGTATCGAGACCATGCGCCAGACCGGCAACGACATGAGCGAGAAATACAAGGAAACCTCCACCGGCGGCCTTGCCGTGAACGTTGTGGAGTGCTGAGCGGGCAGGGCGTCAGGCATGGTTGCCATGCTTGACGCCCGCCGCAAAAAGGCATTGATAGAACCATGCCTCTACATCTCATCAAACTTTGCGTCGGCGCGGATTCAATCCAGGACTTGAGAGACTGGGTCGCGCATCGTGCGCTGACCGCAATTGCCGCAGGCCTTGAGCCGCACAGCGTCCACACCACCCGGATGATCCCGAAACGTGTCGAGGAATTGCTCGAGGGCGGTTCGCTCTACTGGGTCATCAAGGGGCAGGTGCAGGCGCGGCAGAAACTTCTCGATATCCGCTCCTTCAAGGGCGAAGACGGCATTTCCCGCTGCGATCTCATTCTCGGCCCCGAGGTTATCGAAACCTCACCTGCGCCGAAGCGCCCGTTTCAGGGTTGGCGTTACCTGAAGGACGACGAGGCGCCCCGCGATCTCGGCGGCGGCACGGGCGGGGAGGACATGCCTTCCGATCTCAGGCGGGAACTGGCGGAGCTTGGGCTGCTCTGACGCTTAACGGATTTGAAAATGAAAAAGCCGGCATCCTTGCGGAGCCGGCTTTTTCATTGGGGGAGACGGGTCGGTCGTGCGGTCAGTTGATGCCGCCGACCGCATTGGTGGCGCGGCCATCCTGAATTTTGACCCAGCGGCCGGGATTGGCGGTGTCCTGACGCTTCAGGTAGGTATATTCGGTTTCCGACCAGTTCATGACCTTGTTGCGCATGTTGTCGAGAACGAAATCGCCACGATCGGTGCGGACGGTCAGAACGGCGTGGCCTTCGCCATTCGGCTGCAGAACCACGGTGATCAACAGGTTGGAGGCGGAGAAGCCCTTGTTCATCAGCATCTTGCGCTTCAGGAGCACGAAGTCTTCGCAATCGCCGACCGTGGTGGGATAGGCCCAGCGTTCTTCGACGCCATAGATTTCCATGTCGGTCATCGGCGTGATGGTGGTGTTGACGGTGTAGTTGACGTCGAGCATCGTCTTCCAGCGCTCTTCGGTCAGCTTCATCGGGCCGTTGTCCAGCGAGGTCGGCTGGCATTCGCTCTGATAGGTCTGGCAGAATTCATAGTGGCCGATCGGCGGATTGGCCTTTCCGATGACGCGCATGACGGCGGCCGGCGAGGCGCTTGCCTGATGCGCGAAGGCGCTGACGATGAATGCGATCAGAGTGAAAACGAAACGGTTGTTCTTGTTCATTGCTTGTCTCCCCGTGGTGAGGAGACATTCGCAGGTATATTTTGACCCGGCGGAAATTTGCGAAGCGCAATTTGAGCTTAAATTTCAGCAAATTAGCCGTTGTTTTGAACTGTATTCGAACTAGTTTTTATGCGTGTTTGAAGCAAATTTTATTACAATTTTACGCATCCTGGCTTTAGGCTTTTGGTAGCCATCTAGACCACTGTATTGACAGCGGTTTTCGGCGTCACGCGGTTTCCTTGGTCGCGCGCGGCCGGCTTGCGGCGCGTGGCGAAGAGGTGGATTTCCCGTTTTGGGATGGCTGTTTCAGGCTGGGACAGGCCGGAAAAAGCGACAAAAAAACTTCAAAAAAACTGCATTTTTTCTGGAAAAAAGTTTTGCGGAGCGATTTTCGTGCCGTTGATGATCTGGCCAAGGGCGCAACATGTTCCGCCGCGCTCATCCTTTTTACCGACTATGGTGGATCCAGGCCGATCTGCCGCGTGCCGTAGGCGTCAGGGCGTGAAAATGGAAGTTCGGTAGCGAGAAATGGAGAATGAGGCGCCTGACGCCAGGAGCGGCTGGTGAGCCCGATATAGGCGAAGACAGAGCATAGCCTGCCAAGGCGCCGTCCGGGAATCTTCGCAATTATGCGATTGGGGCGAGCGCAAAACGCGCCGAAAATGCCGCACGCATTCTTACGGGCGCAAAACCTGCCGTGTCCGGGTGGAACTATTTAGAGAAATTCGATCAGTGCGTCGGGCGACTGGACGCGGTCGAATTCGACGGCGACGCCTTCCATGAAGTGGCGCACGATCTTGCCGCTCATGTTCTTGCCGAGCTGGACCCGGCTTCCGAGCGGCGGCCGGTTTTCGATCTCGATTGCCGCACCCGACAGGGAAAGGTCGATCAGCCGGCAGGCGACGAGCACGCCGTCTTCCAGAACGAGCTGGGCTCTCGCATTGCGCGGCGTCAGGCGGTCGTGGCGACGGTCTTCCGGCAGGCCGAGCAATTGACGCTTGGCGATCCAGGCGAGCTGTGCGGCGAGTTTTTCCCGCTTGCGCTCCGGCGCGTTGATGGCGATGAGGAAGCCCGATGCGGTGAGCGATGTCACCGTGCCTTCGATCCGGCCGATATGCTGGAGATAGGCGATGACGCGGTCACCGTGGCGGGCAATGCCCGAGCAGGTGAACTGCGCCCTTTCGGCGGTCATCTCGGTCGCGGTGCAATCATATTCTTCATGATCGGGCAACATCAGGCGGCCGGTGAAGGACACACGGACGGCGTCGTCGAGATGAGCTTCCTCAACCGGACGCAGGATTTGGGCGGTGTTGACCGAGCGGGACGAAAACATGGGCAGCGCAATTGTAATGAATGATGACGGTAAGTTTCTACCCTGCGCGAGTTAACAGACTGTATTGTTTAATCTCTACAATTTTTCTGATCGGCAATATCGTTACAGTTCTGACGTATTTTTTTGAGATTCCGGTGCTGCCGGACCTCTCCCGAAGGGGCGGGGAGCGTTGGAACAGGTCCGTCAGCAGCTTTCGGCGCGCGGTGTATCCTCGGCCCCCTTATTCACCGGATACCCTGCCGGTGCGATGTCCAGGCGCAGCAGGCGGCTGCTTTTCATGGACAGGCACTGGATGGGCGCGGCGAATTCGTGTCGCGGCCGCTCCGCAAGCAGCGCTCCGAGCAGCCTTGGGGCGGCGTCGGGATCGGTGCGCAGCGGCAGGAGCAGCATTTCGAATGCCAGCGGTGCCGCGCCATAGCTGTCCTCCGCCTCGACATCGAAGACCACGGGCAACTGGTGGTGAAGGATGCCGCGCGCGACGCGGCAGGGGAAGACGGCATTTGCCGGCTGCCACAATTCCGAAAACGGGCGATCCCGCAATTCCCGGCCGAACAGATCGCAAAGACGAGTACCGGCAAGGCGGAAGAACGGAGTGTTCTCTCCCTTGTCCGTGAGGATAAAAAGATCACCAAGGTGATGTTTCAGCTTTGCGGGGTCGATGTCCTCGCGTCGCGGGGCCGATCGCTTGCCACGCAGTTCATCCCAATAGGCATATATGTCCAGTCCGGCCATGCTCTTCATAGCATCTCTCCATGTTCGTTTTTGGGACATCATGTCCATCCGAACGTCTGTATCTGGAGGTGTAGCGATTTTCGTGCCAAACGGATTTATTAAGGTTAACAAAGGGTTGATATTGCCCGATGGCGATAGTCGTGGCATCGGAGCGGCCATGTCGGGGAAGCTCCGTCAGCACAATTCGATGGCGTCGCCTGTTATTTTAAGGCGGGCCCGCAAGCCGGACCGCCCGCGGCCCGGCGTCCTTGCCGACAGCGGTTTGGGCGTCGAGCGCTTCGAAGGCGGGACGGCTTTTTTTTCGTTCGGGCTTCCTATATTGCTCGGGGAACGCAAAATTCGACCAAGACAGGGATGGGATCATGTCCTACGGGGACGGCGAACAGCCGCCGGTTTCGGAAACGCCGGAGCCGAAAGACGACACGAACAATCCCGTCTTCAACCTGCCATCGCTGCTGGTGGGCATCCTGGCCGCGCTGATCCTCGCCTATGTCGTTCCCGCCTATCTTCTGTCGGAGGAAGGCAATGGCTGGTTCATCTTCACCTTCGGCTTCATTCCGCTGCGTTATGCGGTGCCGTTTTCCCAGCAGGGGCTGGAATGGCTCTGGACGCCGGTGACCTATTCTTTCCTGCATGGCGGCATCGAGCACATTCTCTTTAACGGATTGTGGCTGATGGCCTTCGGAGCGCCCGTTCTGCGCCGGATCGGAACAGTGCGCTTCGTGCTGTTATGGTGCATTTCCGCCGCCGTTTCCGCCTTCGGCCATGCGGCGCTGAACTGGGGCGATGTGACGGTCCTGATCGGGGCGTCCGGTGTGGTTTCGGCGCTGATGGGGGCGGCCTGCCGCTTCGCTTTCCCGGCACGTGGCGGATATAGCGCCTCCTTCGGCCATCTGATGCCGCGGCAGAGCATTCTTGGTGCGCTCTCCAACCGCACCGTGCTGATCTTCACGCTGATGTGGCTGTTCGGCAATGTGCTGATTGCGGTCGGCGTGCCGCTGTTCGGCGATGTCGGCGGTGAAATCGCCTGGGACGCGCATGTCTTCGGCTTTCTGCTCGGCTTCCTGTTCTTCGGGCTTTTCGATCGACGACTGGCCTGAGCCGATCACGCTCCTTGTCGGCCGTGGCGCAAATTTGCTTTCGCGCGTCCCATCCGGGATTGCATTCATGCGGACCTCAGCGCACCATATCCCATGATTTGCAACCGCCGGGGGAGACTGCGGCGCTGCGTATCGCTGAAAAGAGGAGGAAGGCATGCCAACATTCGTAAAGGATCTTCTCGACCGCAAGGGCCGGGACGTCGTGACTGTCGGTCCGGAGGTCAGCATTGGCGAAGCGGCGGGAACGCTGCACGCGCATAAGATCGGTTCCGTCGTCGTGACCGACGCCGATGGCGTCGTTCTCGGCATCTTCACGGAGCGCGATCTCGTAAAGGCCGTGGCGGGCCAGGGTGCCGCTTCCCTCCAGCAATCCGTGTCGGTGGCCATGACCAAGAATGTCATTCGCTGTCATCACAATTCCACCACCGATGAGTTGATGGAAATCATGACGGGCGGGCGCTTCAGGCATGTGCCGGTTGAAGAGAATGGCCGCCTTGCCGGCATCATTTCCATCGGTGACGTGGTGAAGGCGCGGATTGGCGAGATCGAAGCCGAAGCGGAGCACATCAAGGCCTATATTGCCGGATGATCTTGCGTCCCGGCGTCAGACAGCTGGAAAAGCTTCAGTCTCGGGCCGGGACTCATATATCGCCTTCCGTCACGTATCGCCATTGAAGAAAGTCGGCTATTTTGGTGGACATGTCCACGTAGAAGTCTCGCTGTGGACAATCGGCGCAGACGATTTCAACCCGATTGAACTGTGAAATGAATTTGCCGCTGCTTGACCAGTTGCCATCGGCCGTTCCTTTCACAATGGTGATGTCGATCCAGGGCTGACCCTCCGCCGACGCAAAGCTGACATCGTTAGTCCGTTTGAGTTCAGGTTGTTCTTCCAGAAACCCGACCAATCGATTCGTGTCGCACAGTGTGTTTTCGTCGGTCGGGGGCAGGACTGAGATATACCAATACATGGTCTCACCACGGCTGGGCGTTTCATCTATTCGTTTCGTGCTTAAAGCAGGGCGCTAGCGCCGGAAAGCCTGCTGCATGCGCTCGAGCTCCGGAATGCGGGAGCGCGTTTCCTCATATCCCCGGTCGATGGCTTCGCTGGCGCGATGGAATTCCGAGAGGCCGATATCGTTGATGCGGGGGTGAAGCATGAGGTCGGGCGGGTCGCCCGCCAGGCGCGAGCGTGAAATCCTGTCCTGAATGATGTTGAAAGCCTGCACCATGACGCCCGGCAGGCCGGGACGCGGCGGGCTTTCCACCGCCGGTGCGACGCCCCCATGCGATGGCGAGGCGGCGTGCTTGACCACGGCGGAGCGGCCGAAGAGGTCGTAATTCAGATTGACCGCGACGACCAGCGCTTGCTCATAGGCCCGGCAGACCGAAACCGGCACGGGGTTGACGAGCGCACCGTCTATCAGGGTGCGGCCGTTGCACTGCACGGGTTCGAAAATGCCCGGCAGCGCGTAGGAAGAGCGCAGCGCGGTGACGAGATCGCCCTGGTGAATCCAGACCTCGTGGCCGGTGCGCAGTTCCGTCGCGACGGCGATGAAGGGATGGTCGAGGTTTTCGACGCGCAGGCCTTCCAGATGTTCCTGCATGCGCTTGGTCAGCCGCATGCCGCCGAAGAGCCCGCCGCCGCCGATGGTGAGATCGAGCAGGCCGGCAATGCGGCGCATCGTCAGCGAGCGGGCGAATTCTTCCAGCTCATCGAGCTTGCCGGCGAGATAACAACCGCCGACCAGCGCGCCGATAGAGGTGCCGGCGATCATGCCGATCTTCACCCCGGCCTCATCCAGCGCCCGCAGGACGCCGATATGGGCCCAGCCGCGTGCAGCCCCGCCGCCAAGGGCGAGCGCTATCCTGCGCGTATCGACGATCTGGGTGACCGGCGGTTCGTTGCCGAAGGCTTCGGGATTGCCAGCCGAAAGTTGATTGTGACGATTTCCCCATCCCAACATGACCGCACTCCCTGCCAGTTCCTTCAGGCTCCGTCCTATCCCCGGAACCCGCTATATTGGTAGCAAATTGGTGCGGCCGATGGAAGGTGGCCGTTCAAGTTGCGGAATAGGTGGTCGCCGGATCGAAATGGCGGGTATCGTCGGTGATCTTCGTCACCGCCTGGCCGTCGGAGAGTTCGACCGTGCGATAAAAACAGGAGCGGCGACCGGTGTGGCAGGTGGCGTCATGGCCGGCGACGGAGACCTTCAGCCACACGGCGTCCTGATCGCAATCGGTGCGGAATTCCTTCACCGTCTGCAGATTGCCCGACGTTTCGCCCTTCTTCCAGATCTTGTCGCGCGAACGGCTGTAATAGTGGGCGATGCCGGTCTCCAGCGTCAGCGACAGGGCTTCCGCATTCATATGGGCGACCATCAGCAACTCGCCGTCACGCGAATCGGTGACAACGGCGGTGACGAGGCCGTGAGCATCGAATTTCGGCGAAAAAAGACCTGCGTTTTCGAGCACTTCCTTATCCGCAGGGGCGGATGGAAAGGGAATGGACATGGTAACCCCGGAAAATCAACTGGCGGAACGATCGGAGCGGCGGATAAACGGATCTGCTTCCGCCACTCTGAATTTTCTTGCGCATCGGATTTTCCGAAAACCGCGTTACGGCCTTCGGTCCGGCGCTTAGCGGTTCCGCACCATGGTCATGAAGCGCACCTGTTCGGCCGGATCGTTCTTGAACACACCGGTAAAGCTGGTGGTCAGCGTCGTCGACCCCTGCTTGTTTACGCCGCGCATGGACATGCACATATGTTCGGCGTCGATCATGACGGCCACGCCGCGCGGTTTCAGGGTTTCCTCGATGGATCTCGCGATCTGCGCGGTCATGTTTTCCTGCGTCTGCAGGCGGCGGCCGAAGATTTCGACGACGCGGGCGATCTTCGACAGGCCGAGCACGCGGCCCGCCGGAAGATAGGCGACATGTGCCTTGCCGACGATCGGCACCATATGGTGTTCGCAATGGGAGAAGAAGGGGATGTCGCGCACCAGCACAACATCGTCATAACCGCCGACTTCCTCGAAGGTCGTGCCGAGCACGTCCTGAACGTTCAGCTCATAACCGGCAAAAAGCTCGCGATAGGCCTTGGCGACGCGCTTCGGCGTATCCAGAAGTCCTTCGCGGGCGGGATTTTCTCCTGCCCAGCGCAGAAGAACGCGCACTGCTTCTTCCGCTTCGGCCTGGCTTGGGCGAGCTTCTGCCACGTCGGGTTTTGCGCCAGCGCCGGGGAAATTCTTCACGATCGCATCCATTCCGTCTCTCCCGATGCGGGTAAAGGCCGCACCTGAATTCGTTTTTCATCGCGAACTCTTGTTCGCAGTTGCTGCTATCTGGTTGTTTTACAGCATTTTGGCAAGACCGATGCTGTTATTTCGGTATCGGAGCCGTTAATTTCATCACGGCTTGATGTCCAGAAAGCTCGTTAGCATATAATGAGAATGAAGGGCAGGAAAGCTTCACTGCGACAAACGCTGTGTTTGAAAAATTTGACCTGTCCTGTTTTTGGGCAATCTTGAGCGCGCCGGGCACCGACGATGGACGATATCTACAATAATCGCATTCTGGACTTTGCCGGGAATATTCCGCTCATCGGCGTTCTTGAGGATGCCGACGCAAGCGCCGAGAAACACTCCAGGCTGTGCGGCTCTAAGCTCAAGGTCTATCTGAAGGTCGAAGGCGGCATCGTGACGGCGTTTTCGCATGAGGTTCGCGCCTGCGCGCTCGGCCAGGCCTCCGCTTCCATCATGGCGCACCACATCATCGGGGCTTCCAGCGGCGAAATCCGGCAGGCGCGGGAAGACATGCTCGCCATGCTGAAACAGGACGGTAAGGGGCCGACGGGCCGTTTCGAGGATATGCGGGTGCTTCAGCCTGTCCGCGATTTCAAAGCGCGCCACGCTTCCACCATGCTGACCTTCGAAGCGGTGGTCGATGCGCTCGACCAGATCGAAGGGCGGCCGGCTCTCAACGCCGCGGGTTAGGCGATGTGCGGCGAACCGGGCTGCCGGCACCAGCAGACGGCGGAAAAAGCGGGCCGATCCCGCAACTGGACGGGCAGCTTTGCCAAAACGCCGGGGCGGCTTCTGGGCGTCGGTTTCATCCGGTTTTATCAGCTGACGCTATCCGGCTTCATCGGGAATTCCTGCCGCCATATCCCCACCTGTTCCGAATATGGCTATGAAGCCATTGCCCGACACGGGCTGTGGGCCGGCGGCTGGATGACGCTGTTTCGCGTTGCGCGCTGTGGGCCGGGCGGCACCAGCGGCCTGGACCCGGTGCCGGAAGTGATCGATGGCCGCAGGCGCTGGTGGATGCCGTGGCGTTACTGGAGCCTGCATCGATGAATGACTATGTGGCCCTGCTGCACAGCATCGTGCTCGGCGCGGGCAAGCGGCTCGTCATGGCCGATCTGCGGGCATTGGCGGAAGAGCTGGGATTTGCCGAATGCAGAACGCTGGTCGCGACTGGAAATCTGGTTTTTCGCGCCGGGGCGACACCTGTTCGTGAGATTGAAGACAGGCTGGAGCGCGCCTTCGAAGACCGCTTCGGCAAACATGTCGATATTCTCGTTCGTTCGGGCGGCGACTGGCTGAAACTGGCGGCGGACAATCCTTTCGTCCAGGGCAATCCGCCGGATGTCTGCGTTCGGGTGATGCGGGCGCCGCTGGACAACGGCGTCCTCGAATTGCTGGAGAAATACCGCGAGAGGGAAAAGATCGCGCTTGCCGGCGGCGATCTATGGATCGATTTTGGCGGCAAGCCGAGCGAGAGCAGGCTGCTGTCCGTGCTGACCACCAAAAGGCTCGGTATCGGCACGACCCGCAACGCCAATACGGTCAATGGTCTCGCGCAAATGCTTCGCTGAGCGATCCTTCGCCTTTGACTGCAATGGCAAAAGCCTTTATCAGCCTGCCTGTTCGCTTGTCGCGGGCAAATCATTATTCCAACACCACCCGCATTCGTTGGCGGGACTGGACAGGAGATTAGACAATGTCTGAAGCTGTTTCCCTTACATTTCCCGATGGATTCGTGCGCAGCTACCCCGCCGGTACGACCGGCCGTGAGGTCGCCGAATCCATCTCCAAATCGCTTGCCAAGAAGGCCGTCGCCATTGCGCTTGACGGCACCGTGCGCGATTTGTCCGAGACCATCACCGATGGCAAAATCGAGATCGTCACGCGTGAAGACGGGCGTGCGCTGGAACTCATCCGCCACGATGCCGCTCACGTCATGGCCGAAGCCGTGCAGGAACTGTGGCCCGGCACGCAGGTGACGATCGGCCCGGTGATCGAGAACGGCTTTTATTACGACTTCGCCAAGAACGAACCTTTCACGCCGGAAGATCTGCCGAAGATCGAAAAGCGCATGAAGGAAATCATTCTGCGCAACAAGCCGTTCACCCGCGAAATCTGGTCGCGCGAGAAGGCCAAGGAAGTCTTTGCCGCCAAGGGCGAGAACTACAAGGTCGAGCTGGTCGACGCCATTCCGGAAGGTCAGGACCTGAAGATCTATTATCAGGGCGACTGGTTCGATCTCTGCCGTGGCCCGCATATGGCCTCCACGGGGCAGATCGGCACGGCCTTCAAGCTGATGAAGGTAGCTGGTGCCTATTGGCGCGGTGACAGCAACAATGCGATGCTGTCGCGCATCTACGGCACCGCCTGGGCGACGCAGGAAGAGCTGGACAATTATCTGCATGTGCTGGCGAAGCCGAAAAGCGCGACCACCGCCGTCTCGGCCGCGAAATGGACCTGTTCCATTTCCAGGAAGAAGGCCCGGGCGTCGTGTTCTGGCACGGCAAGGGCTGGCGCATGTTCCAGACGCTGACGGCCTATATGCGCCGCCGGCTCGCCAATACCTATCAGGAAGTCAACGCGCCGCAGGTGCTCGACAAGTCGCTGTGGGAAACCTCCGGTCACTGGGGCTGGTATCAGGAAAACATGTTCGCGGTGAAATCCGCCCATGCCTTCACCCATCCCGATGACGAGGAAGCCGATCAGCGCGTCTTTGCCCTGAAGCCGATGAACTGCCCGGGTCACGTTCAGATCTTCAAGCATGGCTTGAAGTCTTACCGCGAAATGCCCGTCCGCCTTGCGGAATTCGGCACCGTGCATCGTTACGAGGCTTCCGGCGCGCTGCACGGCCTGATGCGCGTTCGCGGCTTCACGCAGGACGATGCGCATGTCTTCTGCACCGAAGAGCAGATGGCGGCGGAATGCCTGCGCATCAACGATCTCATCCTCTCCGTCTACGAGGATTTCGGTTTCAGCGAAGTCGTCGTCAAGCTCTCCACGCGCCCTGAAAAGCGCGTCGGTTCCGACGATCTCTGGGATCGCGCCGAAAGCGTGATGATGGATGTTCTGAAGACCATCGAGGAACAGTCCGGCGGCCGTATCAAGACCGGCATTCTGCCGGGCGAGGGCGCGTTCTACGGGCCGAAGTTCGAATATACGCTGAAGGACGCCATCGGCCGTGAATGGCAGTGCGGCACGACGCAGGTGGACTTCAACCTGCCGGAACGTTTCGGCGCCTTCTATATCGACCAGAACTCCGAAAAGACGCAGCCGGTGATGATCCACCGTGCCATCTGCGGCTCGATGGAGCGTTTCCTCGGCATTCTCATTGAGAACTTCGCCGGCCATATGCCTTTGTGGTTCGCGCCGCTTCAAGTCGTGGTCGCGACGATCACCTCTGATGCCGATGATTACGGCCGTGAGGTTGCCGAAGCGCTGCGCGAGGCGGGCATGGCGGTCGAGACCGACTTCCGCAACGAGAAGATCAACTACAAGATCCGCGAGCATTCGGTGACCAAGGTTCCGGTCATCATCGTCTGCGGACGGAAAGAGGCGGAAGAGCGCACCGTCAACATCCGCCGTCTCGGTTCGCAGAACCAGACGCCGATGTCGCTGGAAGATGCGATTACGAGCCTCGTGGACGAGGCGACGCCGCCGGATGTGAAGCGCAAGCTCGCGGCGAAGAAGCAGGTTGCGTGAGAAATGACAACGGCCCCTTCGGGGGCCGTTTTTGTTTGTGGGTATGTGCGGGTAATTTCACTGGCAAAGGCGACGCATTCGCCTCCGTCACCCCGGACTGAATCCGGGGTCCAGCGCGATCAAGTCCTTGATCGCGAAAGACTCTCTTCACGGCGCAGGCGCGCCGTCGCTGGATGCCGGATCAAGTCCGGCATGACGGATGAGATGTAGGTGACGCCTACTCGAAATCCCCGGTCATATCTTCCGGAGCCTGATCCTTCATCAGCACTTCCACGTCCGAATCCCGGCCGGAGGTCACTTTGAAGTTGCGCTGGTAGACCTTGTCCTTGTTGCGGGCGATGGCGGTATATTCGCCTTCCGCCAGCACCATGGTCGAAAAGGCGCTAACGCTTTCGTTCACCACGTCGCCGCCGCCGTTCAGCACCGACCAGGCCGTATCGGCAATGGCCTCGCCGCCTTCTTCGGAGACGAGCTTGAGGGTGATCTGCGCCGCCTGATGCTGGAGCGTCGCTTCCGTCAGCTTGCCGGCTTCCACCTGGATGTCGGCGCGCACCACCGCGTTGACGTTGCCATATTCGGAAACCACGTGATAGGTGCCGGCATTCAGCCGCACGATGGTGTTGGGCTTGATATCGGCCATGACGAGGCCGCGCTCGCCATCGGGGCGGGCGTCTGACGAATAGACGGAAAATTTGAGCTGGTTGCCGGAAATCTGCTTGTCGGAACCCGCAACCGCATTCAGCACGAAGCCGCCGGCATCGAGAATCAGCACCTGTTTCTGCACATTGCCGGAAGTCGGGACATTGAGTTTCTTGGTGACGCCCGCACGGCCGAAGGCGACGTTGACGAAATATTCGCCCGGCACCAGATGGAATTCCGCCGAGCCGCCTTCCGAACTTGCCAGCATCGGCAACTTGCCGTCCGCGCCGGGAATGGGGCTGAAGACGCGCCAGGACAGGCCTTCCTTCACCGCTTCGCCTTCGCTGGTCAGCTTGGCTTCCATGCTGATATCGCGGGCGGTGCTTTCCGGGGCGTTGGGTGCGGAAGGGGCGGTGAAAGCGTTCAGCTTCGGCATTTTAGGAGTGCCGCCGAGCTGCTTGAAGTCTTTGAAGGCGTCCTGCGAAAAAGCGGCTTGCGATAAAAGGCCAAGCACGGCACATGCAATGGTCAGACGTGCCGTGATTTTGATTGCCGACATTTTCGATACCGATTGACTTCTTGATTTTCCCGGATCACTTCAAAACCAATGCCGTGGCTATTTCAAGGCCCATGTTTTTGCGATGACAGCAGAATGGAAGATTTTTGATCATGACAAATGATATCAAGCTCCTCGATTATCTCAAGGTTCGCCGCTCCACGCCGGCCCTGCAACTTGCCGAGCCGGGACCTTCGAAGGCGGAAATCGAGGACATCCTGCGCCTTGCCGTGCGCGTGCCTGACCATGGCAAGCTCGCCCCCTGGCGTTTCGTCGTCTATCGCGGCGAGGAGCGTGTGCGTCTCGGTGAGACGGCGCTGAGGATCGCGCTTGAAAAGAACCCGGAACTGGACCTGCAGCAGCAGGAAGCGGAACGTACGCGTTTCACCCGCGCGCCCGTCGTTATCGCCGTCATCAGCACCGCAAAGCCGCATTTCAAGATTCCGGAATGGGAACAGGTCATGTCCGCCGGTGCTGTGTGCCTCAACCTCATCTTCGCTGCCAATGCCAGCGGTTTTGCGGCGAACTGGCTGACGGAATGGTTTGCTTTCGATTCCGCATTCCTCGCGGAAATCGAGGTCGGCGCGGAAGAGAAGGTTGCCGGGTTCATTCATATCGGCTCGACGACATTCCCGCCGGTGGAGCGGCCGCGGCCGGAGCTTGCCGACGTCGTCACCTGGGTCGGGGACGTTTGATGTTCTACACCACGGACACCAACCAGCATGGCCTGCCGCACGATCCGTTCAAGGCCATCGTCGCACCGCGTCCGATCGGCTGGATCGGCTCGAAGGGCAGGGACGGTTCCCGCAACCTCTCGCCCTATTCCTTCTTCAATGCGATTTCGGACCGGCCAAAGCTTGTGATGTTCTCCTCCAGCGGCAGGAAGGACAGTCTGCGCAATGTCGAGGAAACCGGCGTCTTCACCGCCAATCTCGTCAGCCGCCATCTGGTGGACCGGATGAATGCGTCTTCTGCACCCGTCGGTTATGATGTCGACGAGTTCGCCCTTGCCGGTCTCACCGCTGTCGACGGGCGGGTGGTGGATGCGCCTTTCGTGGGCGAGGCGCTGGCGGTTCTGGAGTGCCGCGTGACCCAGATACAGCAGCTTAAGGACGTTGACGGCCAGCCGGCGGATTCGTGGATGGTGATCGGACAGGTCATGGCGATCCATATCGATGAAACGATCATTCGCGACGGGTGCATCGATATGGGGCTGTCGCGACCCGTGGCGCGCATGGGCTATATGGATTACTGCGATGGCGGCAGCGATGTATTCCAGCTGCAGCGCCCCTCTACTGCGCCATAAATATAGTCCTTCTTCGGCTACGGTTAATTTTTATGGTGAACCAAACGTAAACCATTTGCGCCTAGAGTTTTATACATGGTGGCGGCGATGATGCCGCCATCCATTGTTGCGAATGTTTTCGAGGCTCAGGTGATCGTACAGGCATTTCTTCGCTGGTCTGAAAAGGCTGGCTCGACCGAGCGGGCGAAGGCCGCCAATGCTCTCGGCCGTGCCTATCTTCAGTCCGACATGGCGCGCGAGAACCGCGATGCCGCCTATATGGCGATGACCTATCTGCTCGACGATCCTTCGCCGCGTGTGCGACTGGCGCTTGCCGAAGCGCTGGCGGATGCCCATGACGCTCCGCGCGCCATTCTCGTTTCACTCGCCGAAGACCAGCCGGAAATTGCCTGCACTGTCATTGCCCGCTCACCGGTTCTCGGCGAGGCCGATCTGGTCGATCTCGCCGGGCGGGGCGAAAGCCTGACGCGCGCTCTCATCGCCGCACGGCCTGGCCTGCCGCGCGGTGTCTGCGCAGCGCTTGCCGAAGTCGGCGACCTGCCGGAAACCATCATCCTGCTCGAAAACGACGATGCTTTCATCACGCCGTTTTCGCTCAGGCGTATCGCCGAGCGCCATGGCTCGGACGCCGATATTCGCGACCTCCTGCTTCGCCGTGAGGCGCTGCCCGCGGATGCGCGTCACCTGTTGATGGGCCGCATCAGCGAAGCTCTCGCGGGCTCCGCGCTGGTTCACGCGATGATCGCGCGCAACCGCGCCGACAGTCTTTTCCGCGAGGCGGAAGATTCCGCCACCATCCTTATCGCCGCCAGCGTTTCCTCGCCGGAGCTGCCGGCGTTGGTGGAGCATCTGCGCCAGCGGCTGGAACTGACGCCGGCGCTTCTGATCCATGCCGTCTGTTCGGGTCGGCTGGAATTCTTCACGGCGGCCATGGTCAATCTCTCCGGTCTCGATGACCGCAAGGTGCGCGCCATTCTGGCGACGGGGCGGCCGCATGCATTGAAGGCGCTGTTCCAGTCGGTCGGTCTTTTCGGCGATGTTGTCGACGTCTTCATCGAGGCGACGCTGATGTGGCGCCGTGCCGCCCGCTCGCAGCTTTCTGATGTGGCGGCCTCCGTCTCGGCGGAACTGCTGGCGCATTTCCGTGACGTCAACGGTTCCGAAACGCTGTTCGAATTGCTGCATGCCGTGCGCAAGCTCGCCATCGCCGAAGAGCGGCAGAAGGCGCGGTATTATGCGGAAGCGCTGACGGTCGAGGCGGCGTGAGGTCCGGGTTTCCGTGGGTGTATCCTTTCACCCTCATTCCTGTGCTTGTCACAGGAATCCAGCCAGCCCAAGTCCTTTGGCCGAAAAGACTCCTTCCGCCGCGCGGACGCGCGTCGACTGGATTCCTGTGACAAGCACAGGAATGAGGGAAGATCGGTTCCCAGCAATCACTTATCGAACCGCTTGGCGATCCACGAATAGCTGTTTTCAACCATCCTCACCGGCGTTCCCAAAAGATGCTTTATGCCTTCGGTGGAAGGCAGGATACGGCTGACGCGGCTGATTGCCTGTTTGGTGAGGCTTTCCTCTTCCTTCGGCGTCACCGCTGCCGTTGCCTGCGGTGCAGTGGCCGGTGCCGTGGCGGGAGGTTGCGTGCCGGCCGTCTGCGGGGGCTGTTCGCCCGGTGTCTGGCACACGGCTACTACTACTGGGTAAGGTGCGTTGGCGTAACGCTCCAGCTCCTTTTCCGACACGGCGTCGCACAGTTCGATGCTCGTCCAGCGCTGCTGCGAGGTCGCGAGGTAATGGCAATCGGTGGCGCTGTCGTCGCAGCCAAGGAAGGTCATGAGAACGAGGGCTGTTTTCATGGTGTCTGTTGCCTCTGTCGGGAATTATGCTCTAGAAACTCATCTATCCCGATTGCAGTGACATTACGACGAAATACGCATTTTTATAGAGAAGGCAGGCATCGCATTGGCCACCGAAATCAAGCTTGAAACACCCCGGCAGGATGCGGTTCTGCGCCTCATCGACCTTTCCAACGCCTATATGGCCTCGCTTTATCCCGCCGAGAGCAATCACCTGGTCGATATCGGCGCGCTCGAGCAAGACAATGTCTCGTTTTTTGTGGCCCGGCACGATGGCCGCGTGGTCGGCTGCGGCGCGCTGGTGGAGGCGGGTGACGGCACGGCGGAGGTGAAGCGCATGTTCGTCGATCCCGAGGCGCGGGGATTGCGAATCGGCAAGCTGATCATGGATACGCTTGTTGCGCGCGGCGCCGAGCTTGGCCTTTCCGCCATCCGGCTCGAAACCGGCATCAGCCAGCCGGAGGCGATCGGTCTTTATCGCAAGGCGGGGTTTGTCGAGATCGAGGCCTTTGCGCCTTATAAGCCGGATCCGCTCAGCCTGTTCATGGAGAAGGTGCTTTAGGCCTACGGCGCGAGTTTGCCGTATCCTGCACGTCATCCTCGGCCCTGTGCCGAGGATCTAATCACGTATCGTAGAATCAATTGGTGGCAGATGCTCGGGACAGGCCCGAGCATGACGGATGCGCGGTTTAAGGATTATCTATAGGCACCAGCGTCGAGGCGTCTGCCTGCAGGCTTCACCGATCAAAACGCCGCTTTCCGAAAAGCGGTCGTTTCCTCGCTATTGTCTTCGAGCGCGGCAACCTCATCGATGGCGTCTTCCTGCGTGGGCGGTGGGGGCGGAGCCTCGGCGCTGGCGGCGGCGGAGATTTCCACCTCACGCACCCATTCGCGCCAGATCGCGACAAGGAGCGCCATCAGCACCGGGCCGATGAAGAGGCCGAGGAAGCCCATGGTCTTCACGCCGCCGACGAGGCCGAAAAAGGTGGGCAGGAAGGGCAGTTTGATCGGCCCGCCGACGAGTTTCGGACGGATGGTCTTGTCGACGATGAAGAGTTCCACCGAACCCCAGACGAACAGCGCCAGCCCGTGGGCGGGCGAGCCACTGGCGACCAGATAGATCGATACCAGCGTAAACGAGAGCGGCGCACCGCCCGGAATGAGCGCCATGACGCCGGTGAGCACGCCGAGCGTGACGGGCGAGGGCACGCCGGCGATCCAGTAGGCGATGCCGAGGATGATGCCTTCACCGATTGCGATCAGCGTCATGCCTGTGACGGTGGAGCTGATGGTGGCGGGCACGACGCGGGAAATGCGTTCCCACCGCGTCGGCAGGATGCGTTCGCCGACCAGATCGACCTGCCGGGTGAAGCCCGCGCCGTTGCGGTAGACGAAGAACAGCGCGATCAGCATGAACAGCAGGGTCAGCACCAGGTGGAACGCGCCGTTGCCGGCGGCAAGGATCGCCCGGTAGATATTGCCGATATTGGCGCCGCTGACGAGCTGGATGAGTTCGCCGATGGCGCCCGGCGTGCCGATATATTTCACCCATTGTTCGCCGAGCCAGGGGCCGACGGCGGGAAGGGCGGCGATCCAGTCCGGCACGGGCGCGCCCGTCTTGTTGACATGCACCGCCCAGCCGAACCATTCGCGGATTTCGCTTGCCGTATAGGAGGCGGCGATGAAGATCGGCACGACGAGGAAGGCGAGGATGAGGATGATGGCGATGGTGGCGCCGAGCGTGGTGTTGCCGCCCACCTGCCGCAGAAGCCGGGTATAAACCGGCCAGCTGGCGAAACCGATGACGAGAGCGGCGAGAACGGGGACGAGAAAGCCGTGGAAGAAATAAATGCCGGCAAGGGCGACGAGAACGAGAAGCCAGCGCGCAGCCGAGATGGGCGGGATCAGGGCGATCCGCGTCGGGCTGGCGGGACCAAGCCATCTCGGTTCGCCACTGGGCTTACGGCTGTCAATGTTACTCACGGCAGGCTCTTTCTCGCATTCTCCCCGAAGGGTGCATTCACTCTGTCACACCGATACATATAAGTGCAATATAATCGGATCACATTACCGTTGTGTGTTTATTGCTGAACCTATTGAACGATTTTGGTAAAAATAGAACATCGGTCTTGGCGCGCGCATCGAAATATGAGAATTGAACTCCGTTTTTCTTGCGGCGTAAGGTTGCCGCGCCCGATCTCCAGGTCATGCCATGCTCCGCCGTTTCTTCGCCTATTATCGCCCCTATCGCGGTCTGTTCATTCTCGATTTTTCCTGCGCGGTGTTGTCGGGCGTGCTCGAACTCGGTTTTCCGATGGCGGTGAAGGCCTTCGTGGATGTGCTGCTGCCGGGCGGTGAATGGGCCATCATCCTTGCCGCCTCGGTGGGGCTGCTGCTTATCTATGTGCTGAATACCGGGCTGATGGCGACAGTCACCTATTGGGGACATATGCTCGGCATCAATATCGAGACCGACATGCGGCGTCTGGCCTTCGATCATCTGCAGAAGCTTTCCTTCCGTTATTTCGACAACCAGAAGACCGGCCATCTGGTCGGGCGGCTGACCAAGGATCTGGAAGAGATCGGCGAGGTGGCCCACCACGGCCCCGAAGACCTGTTCATCGCCATCATGACCTTCATCGGTGCGTTCCTCTTGATGCTTTCGGTCAATGTGCCGCTGGCGCTCATCACCGCCGCCGTCGTGCCCGTTACCGCCTGGGTCACCAGCCGTTACGGCGGCCGCATGACGCAGAATTTTCGCGCGCTTTATGGCCGGGTCGGGGATTTCAATGCCCGTATCGAGGAAAATGTCGGCGGCATGCGGGTGGTGCAGGCCTTCGCCAATGAGGACCACGAGCGCGCGCTGTTCGAGAAGGACAACCAGAAATACCGCCGCACCAAGCTCGATGCCTACAAGATCATGGCGGCCAGCACCTCGCTCAGCTATATGAGCATGCGTCTGACGCAGATGATCGTGATGATCTGCGGCGCCTGGTTCGTGCTGACGGGCAGCCTGACCGAAGGCGGCTTCGTCGGCTTCCTGCTGCTGGTGGGCGTGTTTTTCCGGCCGGTGGAAAAGATCAATTCGGTCATCGAGACCTATCCGAAGGGCATTGCCGGTTTCCGCCGTTTCACCGAACTTCTGGATACCGCGCCCGATATCGTCGATGCGCCGGATGCGGTGGAAGCGCCGCTGCTGCGCGGCAATATTGAATATCGCCATGTCGGTTTCGGTTATGCCGAGGGCAAGACGGTTCTTACCAATATCGACCTGAAGATCAGCGCCGGCGAGACGGTGGCCTTTGTCGGTCCTTCGGGGGCGGGCAAGACGACGCTCTGCTCGCTTTTGCCGCGTTTTTACGACGTCACCAGCGGCGCGATCACCATTGACGGCATCGATGTCCGCAAGATGAAGCTTGCTTCGCTGCGCAACCAGATCGGCATCGTGCAGCAGGATGTCTTCCTGTTCGGCGGCACGATCCGTGAGAATATCGAATATGGCCGGCTCGGCGCCTCGGATGCGGACATCATGGATGCGGCGCGGCGCGCCCGTCTCGATGGCGTCATCGAAGCCATGCCGCTCGGGCTCGATACCGTCATTGGCGAGCGCGGCGTCAAGCTTTCCGGCGGCCAGAAACAGCGTCTCGCCATTGCCCGCATGTTCCTCAAGAACCCGCCGATCCTCATTCTCGATGAGGCGACCTCCGCGCTCGACACGGAAACCGAACGCGCCATCCAGCAATCGCTGACGGAGCTTGCCAAAGGCCGCACCACGCTCGTCATCGCCCACCGGCTGGCGACGATCCGCGACGCCTCGCGCATCGTGGTGGTGGACCAGACCGGCATTGCCGAAACCGGCGCCCATGCCGAGCTGCTGGCCGCCAAGGGCCATTACAGCCGCCTGCACGAGGCGCAGTTCAGCGGGCACCTTGCGGGCCTGAGCTGATAAGCGGCGCGTTATACGCCGCAATCTATCCGCCGTTCTCGGCTGCCTGTTCCTCCACGATGCCGGGGTTGGGCTCCGGCTTGCCGGGATGGCTGGTGACGAGATAACCCATGGCGACCGCGGCGGCGACGATGAACAGCAGCACGATGCCGCTGATCGTCATCAGCCAGTCGCGCGGTTTTCTGTGCGCCATGATATATTTCGGCCATCGGCTCGGATGGTTCACCAGGCTGAATTTGTGGCCCTGTCGCATGAACTTTCCCGCAATAGGTTGCTTCCTGAAAGGTCAACGCAGGCGGGTGTGCGGCCGTTCCGAAATCGACGGGGCAGGGCGATGACAAGGCCGTGAGGCCCTCGAGATAACAGCGTCTCCGCATTCTCCGCCGCCCTTTTCCCCCGACCTCCATCATCCCAGCCTTAGACGGAATCCAGCCGGCCCACGGCGGGAAGGAGAGGAGGGTCAGCCGTAAGCGCGTGATGGTGTGTCGGTTCGCGCCCGAACCGGCACGCGCCTGCGGCATCGAACGCCGATATCCGGCCGCAAAACTCCCCTTGCCAGCCGTTGCTGCTTATGCGAATGATTTGCAATTGCACCAATTCAATCTCCCCTTTGAAAGCGCAGAAAATGGACAAGCCAGTCTTTGGATGGCGACGGAACGGCGACGATCTCTCGTTGTCCGACGTTCACAGCTCGATCCGGGTCAAACCGAATGCCGGCACGTTTCGCCGGGCGATGGCCTTTTTCGGCCCCGGCTATCTCGTTGCGGTCGGTTACATGGATCCCGGAAACTGGGCGACGTCGCTCGCCGGCGGCTCCAGATTCGGCTACACGCTGCTGACCGTCGCGCTGGTCTCGAACATCATGGCGATCGTGCTGCAATCGCTCTGCGCCCGTCTTGCGATCGCCTCCGGCCGCGATCTCGCCCAGGCCTGTCGCGATGCCTATCCGAAACCGGTGGCGATGGTGCTGTGGCTGCTGGCCGAAATCGCCATCATCACCACCGATATCGCCGAGGTGATCGGCACGGCCATCGGCCTCAACCTCATTTTCGGCATTCCGCTCGAACTCGGCGTTCTCATCACCGCGCTCGATGTGTTCCTGATCCTTTATCTGCAAAAGCTCGGCTTCCGCTGGGTGGAGGCGCTGGTCATCACGCTGCTTGGCGTCATCGCCGTGTGTTTCGCCATTCAGGTGGCGCTCGCCGACCCTGACTGGGGGCAGGTGATCCTTGGTTTTGCGCCGACGACCGAGATCGTCACCAATCCGGACATGCTCTATCTGGCGCTTGGCATTCTCGGCGCCACCGTCATGCCGCATAATCTCTATCTGCATTCGGGCATCGTGCAGACCCGCGAAATCGGCGAGACCATTGCCGAAAAACGCGAGGCGCTGAAATTCGCCACGCTCGATTCCACCATCGCGCTGATGTTCGCGCTCACCATCAACGCCTCAATCCTCATTCTAGCGGCGGCGACCTTCAATAAGGCGGGGCAAACGACCGTTGCCGAACTCGGCGAAGCCCATAATCTGCTGGCACCGCTGCTCGGCCTTGCCATTGCGCCGACGCTGTTCGGCGTGGCGCTTTTATGCTGCGGCATCAATTCCACCGTCACGGCAACGCTTGCCGGCCAGATCGTAATGGAGGGTTTCCTCAAGATGCGGCTCGCCCCCTGGCTGCGCCGCCTCATCACCCGCGCCATCGCCATCGTCCCCGCCGCCGGCGTCACCATCTTCTATGGCGATAGCGGCACGGCGGAACTGCTGATCCTGACGCAGGTGGTGCTCAGCCTGCAACTCTCCTTCGCGGTCTTCCCACTCGTGATGTTCACCGCCGATAAGGCCAAGATGGGCGAGTTGCGCTCACCGCTCTGGCTTTCGGCGTTTGCGTGGCTGATTGCGGTGGTGATTGCGGGGTTGAATGTGAAGTTGCTGGTGGATTTTATGGGGTGAGATGGGTCAGGCCGCGCCTTTACGAAGCGCGGCCGCCGTTCCCTCCGGATCGACGGCGATGACCTTTAGATAGGCGCGGGCCGGTTGATCCGGCTCGCTTCGACCCTGTTCCCAATCACGCAAGGTGCCGAGCGGAATATGATAACGCACGGAAAACTCTTCCTGCGTCAGCTTCAGAGCCCGGCGGATGATCTTGATGCGGGGCATTCTGGGCGCTGCGGCGAGCTGTTCGGCGGAAAGCGGTAGATTATCAGGGTCGGCCAGCGCATTGGCCTCTGCTTCCTCGTCGGTCATGGCGTGAAGACGGACCCAGTCGGTTTGATCGGTTTTACCAGCCATTGTCGTCATATTCCTTGCGCTCTGCGCGTGTCGCCTTTCGTGCGGAGATGATGCGGATCACTTCGCTTCGTTCGGTATAGATCACGGTCAGAACCAATCCGTTGCCCAACCCCACTATACGCCGTCGGACTTCACCGTAATTCGCTGAACGATCCTCGATATCCACGGCAAATGGATCGTCAAAAACCCTGCGGGCGGTTTCAAAACTGACGCCATGTTTGGCTAGATTGGCTGACGCCTTATGCGCATTCCATTCGAAATATAACATTCTGAACTACGGGTTTCCAGTAGTTTCAATAAATAAAACATCAAAACAATAAGGGCTCTTTCATATCTGAAAGAGCCCTCAAGACTAATCATTTTTTGGTGCCTAAGCTAACGCTTAGCTGCAACCGCTCGTCGCACCGCAAGTATCGCACTTCTCGCAAGTGCCGTTCCGCACCATCGTGAAGTTCTGGCATTCCGAGCACATGTTGCCGGTATACCCTTGAGCAATCGAGCGCATGCGGCGTTCGTTTTCCACCTTCTTGGCTTCCGTCTTGGCCGATGCAGCGTCGGCGGCGGCCTTGTCGGAGAAGAGGGCGGTTGCCGTCTGCTGGGATTCCTGGGCGACGTCGTCGATGACTTCCTCGGCGATTTCTTCGGCCAGTTCCCTGGCGCGCTCCTCATAGTCCCGCTTGAAGGAGACGATTTCGGAGGTCGCGACGGAGACGGTCGGTTCCAGCTTGCGGGCGGCGGAGCCGGCAAAGGAGGTGACGTTGGCGGAGCCACGGGCAGGGGTGGCCGTTGCCGAGCCCTTCGGCTCGGAAGACGAACGTTCGCCGCCATTGCTGGAAACCAGCGTCGGCTTGTAACCGCGGGTCCAGCCGGTGGAAACGAGGTTGGTCTTGCCTTCCTGGATGCCCTTGCCGAGTGCCGTGTTGGAGAAATCCGACGTATCGACATGGGCCAGATCGTGGCGGCCGAGATAGGAGACGGCGAGTTCGCGGAACACGTAGTCGAGGATCGACGTGGCGTTCTTGATCGCGTCGTTGCCCTGCACCATGCCTGCCGGTTCGAACTTGGTGAAGGTGAAGGCCTCCACATATTCTTCCAGCGGCACGCCATATTGCAGGCCGAGCGAGATGGCGATGGCGAAGTTGTTCATCATCGCACGGAAGGCGGCACCTTCCTTGTGCATGTCGATGAAGATTTCACCGATGCGGCCGTCACCGAATTCGCCGGTGCGCAGATAGACCTTGTGACCGCCAACGGTTGCCTTCTGGGTATAACCCTGACGGCGGTTCGGCAGCTTTTCACGCTCGCGCGAGACACGCTCGATGACGCGTTCGACGATCTTTTCGGTGATCGTCACGGCCTGCTGGGCGAGCGGCTGCTGGATCAGCTCCTCGACGAAATCCTCTTCGTCGTCATCTTCCACCAGCGAAGCGTTGAGCGGCTGGGAAAGCTTGGAACCATCGCGGTAAAGGGCGTTTGCCTTCAGCGCCAGCTTCCAGGAGAGCATGTAGGCCGCGCCGCAATCTTCCACCGTCGCATCATTCGGCATGTTGATCGTCTTGGAGATCGCACCCGAGATGAAGGGCTGTGCCGCCGCCATCATGCGGATATGCGATTCGACCGAGAGATAACGCTTGCCGATCTTGCCGCAGGGGTTTGCGCAATCGAAGACGGGCAGGTGTTCGTCCTTCAGGAACGGTGCGCCTTCCAGCGTCATCGCGCCGCAGACGTGCACGTTTGCTGCTTCGATGTCCTTCTTGCCGAAGCCGAGATGCTCGAGCAGGTTGAAGCTCATGTCAGAGAGCTGCTCGTCGGAAACCTTCAGCGTTTCCTTGAGGAAGTCGGCGCCGAGCGTCCACTGGTTGAAGACGAACTTGATGTCGAAGGCGCTTTTCAGCGCGGCGTTGACGGCTTCGATCTTCTCATCGGTGAAGCCCTTGGCCTTCAGCGTCGAGGGGTTGATGGCCGGCGCCTGGTTGAGATTGCCATGGCCGACGGCATAGGCTTCGATTTCGGCGATCTGGCTTTCGGAATACCCAAGCGAACGCAGCGCATCGGGAACCGCGCGGTTGATGATCTTGAAGTAGCCGCCGCCGGCAAGCTTCTTGAACTTCACCAGCGCGAAGTCGGGCTCGATGCCGGTCGTGTCGCAATCCATCACGAGGCCAATCGTGCCTGTCGGCGCGATGACGGTGGTCTGGGCGTTGCGGTAGCCGTGCTGTTCGCCAAGCGCCAGCGCCTTGTCCCAGGCGGCTGTTGCGTGGGCGATGAGGTCCGGATCGGTGCAATCGGCATGGATGAGCGCCACAGGGTTGACCGACAGGCCCTCATAACCATCCGACAGGCCATGGGCGGCGCGGCGGTGGTTGCGGATGACGCGCAACATGTTGTCGCGGTTCGGTGCAAAGCTCGGGAAGGGGCCAAGCTCGCCGGCCATTTCAGCCGAAGTGGCATAGGAAACACCGGTCATGATGGCGGTCAGCGCACCGGCAATGGCGCGGCCCTCATCGCTGTCATAGGGAATGCCAGACGACATCAGCAGGCCGCCGATATTGGCGTAACCGAGGCCGAGCGTGCGGTATTCATAAGAGCGCTCGGCGATCTGGCGCGACGGGAACTGCGCCATCATCACGGAGACTTCGAGCACGACGGTCCACAGGCGCACGGCATGTTCGTAATCGGCGATATCTATGCGCTTCGTCTTGGCATCCTTGAACTGCAAGAGGTTCAGCGAGGCAAGGTTGCAGGCCGTGTCGTCAAGGAACATATATTCCGAGCACGGGTTGGAAGCGCGGATCGGGCCTTCGGCCGGCGAGGTGTGCCAGTCGTTCATGGTGGTGTTGAAGTGCAGTCCCGGGTCAGCAGATGCCCAGGCGGCATGGGAAATCTTTTCCCAGAGATCGCGGGCCTTCAGCGTCTTCATGACCTTGCCGTCCTTGCGGGCGGTGAGGTTCCAGTCGCCGTCATTTTCGACAGCGCGCAGGAAGTCATCCTTCAGCGAGACGGAGTTGTTGGAGTTCTGGCCCGAAACCGTGAGGTAGGCTTCCGAATCCCAATCCGTGTCGTAGGTCTTGAACTGGATGTCCTTGTAACCCTGTTCGGCGAACTGGATGACGCGCTTGATGTAGTTTTCCGGCACCATGTCCTTCTTGGCAGCGCGGATTTCGCGCTTCAGGGCAGGGTTCTTGGCCGGGTCGAAGCAGTCACCATTGTCAGCCTCGCAATTGACGCAGGCTTTCATGATCGCCTTCAGGTGCTTGGCGACGATCTTGGAACCGGTAACCAGCGCGGCAACCTTCTGCTCTTCGTTCACCTTCCAGTCGATATAGGCTTCGATGTCAGGATGGTCGGCATCAACGACGACCATCTTCGCCGCACGGCGGGTGGTGCCGCCGGACTTGATGGCGCCGGCTGCGCGGTCGCCGATCTTGAGGAAGCTCATCAGGCCGGAGGACTTGCCGCCGCCCGAAAGCTTCTCGCCTTCGCCACGCAGGTAGGAGAAGTTGGAGCCGGTGCCGGAGCCGTATTTGAACAGGCGCGCTTCACGCACCCACAGATCCATGATGCCGCCTTCATTGACGAGGTCGTCCTCAACGGACTGGATGAAGCAGGCATGCGGCTGCGGATGTTCGTAAGCGGACTTGGACTTGGTCAGCTTAGCCGTGAAGGGATCGACATAGAAGTGGCCCTGGCCGGGGCCATCGATGCCATAGGCCCAGTGCAGGCCCGTGTTGAACCATTGCGGGGAATTCGGCGCAACGCGCTGGGTGGCGAGCATATAGGCAAGCTCATCGCGGAAGGCCAGCGCATCTTCTTCGGACGAGAAATATTTGCCCTTCCAGCCCCAATAGGCCCAGGTGCCGGCCAGACGGTCGAAAACCTGACGCGCATCGGTCTCGGAGCCGAAACGCTCGGCTTCGGGCACATCCTTCAGCGCCTTTTCATCGGGCACCGAGCGCCACAGGAAGGAAGGAACGTCGTTTTCCTCAACCTTCTTAAGGAACTTCGGTACGCCGGCCTTGCGGAAATATTTCTGCGCCAGAACGTCGGTGGCAACCTGGCTGAACTGCGCGGGAACGTCGATATCCGCCAGACGGAACACGATCGATCCATCCGGGTTCTTGATTTCACTGACGGCCTTGCGGAAGTCGATTTCCGCATAAGGCGATTGGCCGGGCTTCGTGAAGCGGCGTTCAATGCGCATGGTTTCTGTCCTCGTCCATTGGGCGCCCGGTAAAGGGCGCAAAAATCCGGTCCAGCCGTGCGATGCCTTCGCGCAGCCGGTTGTTGCCGATCTGAAAGGGATGTTCATCCTTGGATGTCATCCCTGTATCTCGTGGCTTATTCGGCTGCAAGCATGTCATGGAATACTAAATATAGTATCAACAGCTTCCTGCCGCCAGTCCCCGCGTCATGTTTTTGGCGGTTCCCAAAGGCGCGCAAAAGCCTGCGGCGAACCGCCCCCTCATGGCCGGGACGCCGCTTTGGACATGCGCGCTGAAGATGGAGAGGAACCGGCCTCGTTACTTTCCGGTCCGTTGCCGCCGCAACATAATTGTCACTTTCCTCTCGCGGCACAGATTCGTCAAGCCATAGATTGAAACCCATTTTTAACCACAAGATATTGTGTGGAGTGCCTGTGGAAAACGGGGATAGGAAAAGCTCTTAGAAAAATCAGTGACTTGGCGGGAAAGTTTGAAGCTTGCGCGAGGCTGGTTTCCGCAAGGGAAAGGCAAAACCCCGCATTTTCGGGGTGAGGCATAAAGGCGACACTGCGGTTTTTCCGTGTTTTTTAGCTGTCGCCATAAAGGCGTTTCCCGACAAAAAACCGCCCCGATGGGGCGGTTTCAAAGCGTGATTTCCCCCTGCGGTGCTGGTCAGCCGCGCGATCCCTTGGCAATCGGCTCCTGATAGGTGAAGCCCATGTCCCAGGGGAAATAAATCCAGGTGTCCTGGCTGACTTCGGTGACGAAGGTATCGATGGTCGGCACGCCCTTCGGCTTGGCGTAAACACAGGCGAAATGCGCCTTGGGCAGCATTTCGCGCACTTCGAGCGCCGTCTTGCCGGTATCGGTCAGGTCGTCCAGCACCAGCACGCCTTCGCCGCCATCCGCTGAAAGTTCCGGGGCGACACCCTTCAGCAGAACCGTTTCGCCCTGATTGACGTAATCATGGCGGGTGGCGATGCAGACCGTGTCGATCAGGCGGATATTCAGTTCGCGGGAAATGATCGCCGCCGGCACGAGGCCGCCGCGGGTGATACAGACGATCGCGCGGAACTCTTTGTCGAGACCGGCAAGACGCCAGGCAAGCGCACGGGCATCGCGGTGGAACTGGTCCCAGGAGACGGGAAAGGCTTTATCGGGAAGGGACATGTCGTCTACCATCTGGTCAAAATTGTCGATGGCTTTGGCTAATAGCCGCAAGACCGGCAAAAAGGCAAGCTTTCCGCACGGTCTTGTGGCTCAATCCACTTCCACCGATTTTAACGCGACAGCAGCGTCAGCGCCGTCATGGAATCGAGCAGGGTGCGGGTGACACCGCCGAACAGCAGTTCCCACCAGCGGGAATGGCCGTAAGCGCCCATGACAAGAAGGTCGATGCTGTTATCGGACAGCCGGTTTTCGATGGCGGCCTGCGGCGAGACGCCGGCGATCTTTTCCTGCGAGGTCACGGTGACGTTGACGCCGTGGCGGGCGAGCGTGGCGGCCAGTTCCGCACCGGCGAGGCCGGAAGACTGCGTTTCGCTCTCGGCCTGATCGACGGAGAAAATCTCGACGCTATCGGCCGCCTTGAGGAAGGGCAGGGCGTCGAAGGTGGCACGGGTCGCCTCGCGCGAGCCATTCCAGGCGATCAGGACGCGCTTGATCGGTTTCGCAACGGTCAGCACATGCGGCACGAGAAGAACGGGGCGGCCGCTTTCATAAAGGAAACCGTCAATATCCGAACGGCTGTCGGAAAGTGCGGAGGAGTTGCTCTGGCGGGCGACGATGAGATCGGCGCAACGGGCGCTGTCGATGGCGGATGCGGAGGCGTAACCCACCGATGTGACGAAGCTGCGCCATTCATGCGAGATGCCGTTGGCGGACAGCGTACGCTCGAAGATGGTTCCGACGTCGGTGGTTTCCTTATGCGCCACATCCTGCAGCGCCTGCACGGTGGCGGGATCGGGAATTTCCATCGGTGCGACGAGGGGAACGGCGGCCAGCGTTTCCATATGCAGGCCGATCACATGCGAGGAAAACTGATCGGCAAGGCTTACCACGAATTCGCCGAGCTTTTGCGTGTTCGAAACATTGTCGACCACTGCCAATATCGTCTTGTAACCCATTTCTCTCTCCTCGGTGACATGTCGTTTTCAGATCGTTCTGGCTTTTCTTCGAATCGCCAGAACGATCCAAGTCTCTGTTTTATGCATTGTCCGGACGGAAAAGCTGTTCCGCTTTTCCTGGAAATGCTCAGGGGGAGAGTGGCCGCCTTTACAGGCCGCCACCTTGATTTTGGTCAAAGCTTCCCGGTCTCAAGCCTCTTCTGTCTCAAGCCTTTTCTGCCTTAGGCGGTTGCATCGCCCTTGCTGGCTGCCAGTCTTTTTTCATGGCCGATGGTCTCGATCATGGCGGCAACCGCGTCTGCTGCCGCCTTCAGGACGCCGGCGTCGCGGGCGCGCACCACGATTTCCGTCGAAAAGCGCTGCCCGTCATATTTGGGATACGAGCCGATGCTCGTTTCGGGATGGGCTTTCTGGATGGCTGTCAGCGGCGTGCCGATATCGCCCTCGCCATAGGGCGACCGCACCGCCTGCGACATGACTTTTGCGCCGGTGCGCAGCGTCGGCATGACATTGTCCAGCATGGCCTGAAACACCTGCGGCACGCCGGCCATGACGTAAACATTGCCGATGACGAAGCCGGGGGCGACGGAAACGGGATTTGCGATGTGGGCGGCTCCTCTCGGCATGCGCGCCATGCGCTTGCGCGCCTCGGTGAACTCCATCTCGCGGACGCGATACATGTCACCCAGCAGGCGCAGCGCCTCGGCATCGTGCTCGCAGGGCAGGCCGAACGCCGCAGAGACCGCATCCGCGGTGATGTCGTCATGGGTCGGGCCGATGCCGCCTGATGTGAAGACATAATCATAGCGGCCGCGCAGCGCGTTCAGCGCTTCCACGATCGCTTCCTCCTCGTCGGCGACGATGCGCACTTCCTTCAGGTCGATGCCGGACATGGTGAGGACATCCGCGAGGTGGCCGATATTCTTGTCCTTGGTGCGGCCCGAAAGCAGTTCGTCGCCAATGGCAAGCATGGCGGCGGTCACGACGGATTGGGCAGAGGAGGGATTGGACATGGTTGCACTCGTCATCTGTTTCACCCGACGTTAACGCCGCGCCAGCGCGAATGCAAAGCGGTTTTGAAGAAACGCAAAAGGGGGATTGGTTGACGATGGCTCCGAGCGTTCACTCATCGTGAACAGTGCGTATGCCAATCCCCGGCTGGCGGCAGACCGATCCGTCCGCTACCTTTTTGTCATACGCTTTTACAGGTCAAAGCCGATGATCATTGAGTTTTTAAAGAAGCTTGTCGCCGGTACGCCGGAAACAGTTCCAGCAAAGGAAACGAAGAGAATGACGAAGGTTCTGGTACTTTATTACTCCTCTTACGGCCATATCGAGAAAATGGCCTATGCCGTTGCCGAGGGCGTGAAGTCCACCGGCGCGGAAGCCGTGGTGAAGCGCGTTCCCGAACTCGTTCCGGAAGAAGTTGCAAAGTCTTCCCATTTCAAGCTGGATCAGCCGGCCCCGGTGGCGACGGTGGACGAACTGGCGGATTACGACGCCATCATCGTCGGCGCCGGCACGCGTTTCGGCACGGTCGCCTCGCAGATGCGCAATTTCTGGGACCAGACCGGCGGCCTGTGGTTCAGCGGCAAGCTGGTCGGCAAGGTCGGTTCGGCCTTCACCTCTTCCGCCACCCAGCATGGCGGCCAGGAATCGACCATCCTCGGTTTCATCCCCACCTTCCTGCACCATGGCATGGCGGTCGTCGGTCTGCCCTATGCTTTCCAGGGCCAGATGGGCGTCGATGAAATCAAGGGCGGCTCGCCCTATGGCGCCTCCACCATCACCGATGGCGACGGCTCGCGCCAGCCTTCGGAAATCGAACTGGAAGCCGCTCGTTATCAGGGCGCGCATGTCGCCAAACTGGCTGCCAAGCTTTCGGCCTGATTGGATGATTTGTCCAAAAAAAATGCGGCCCACAAGGCCGCATTTTTTAATGCCGGAACGTCACGTCGCCGGTCCTGTCGAAGAAGAATTTTTGCCGTGGGTCAGATCGGTAGGTTGACCATGAAAAGGCAGCTTGCGACCACGAAGCCGAGCATCGAGATTTCGAGAAAACCGTTCAATCCGTCACGCATTCCAATCCTCCTCCTGTTGGATGAAAAGAGAACGGCCAGAGTTTATCGCGGTTCCATAACGAAAGAATGAAATTCAGGAAATTCTAATGTCCACTCGTCCCGTCTTCCGGCGGAGGGGATTTTTCCGCTTCAGCCGGTGACGACGAAGGCCACCACGAGGTGGCCGAGAAGGCCGATCGCCAGGCAGGAGAGGAGAAAAATGAACAGGGCTTTTTTCATGTTTCCGGAAGCTTCCATCTGTTGCGATCCATCCAACGTCTTATTCTGAAAAGCTGACGCCGCAGGCGGCATTTCTAGTCGACGGCCGGCAGTCACTCCGCCATCAGGCCTTGATATCGAGGCCGGCTTCGATTGCGGCTGCGATGAAGGCCTTGCGCGCATCCTCAGGCTTTTTCCTGCCGGCATCGACGGCGGCGCAGATCAGCAGCGCCTTGTCCAGCGCATCCCCGTCTTCGATCGGCCAATCCTCGATCAGCGCCCAGGAGGCCGCCTGCGTGGTGTCGATGCTCGTATAGTCGCCCGGCGTTTCGAACGCGATCAGGACGGGTTTTTGCCAGCGCGTATTCATCGCCTATCCATAGTGGTTGTTGCGCCCGGCTCTAAACCAAGCGGTCAGGATGCGCAATCCCGTTCCCGGCCCGTTTCGCGCGGTTGCGGTGCGGTCAGTCGTCGCGCCCGAACAGCCATTCGCGGATGATGCGGCGGTCGATGAGTTCCAGCGAGCGGTCCGGCGCGATGCGGTAGGTTTCCACCGCCCGCGTGCTGGCGTCGATGCGGAATTCATGGGTGAAGGTACTGCCGATCGGCGATTTCGTCAGTTTGGTGCGCGGCTGGCCCCTGTAGATGATGCTGCCAGGGATGGGTTCGACATAGGGCGCGGGGCCGACATAGGCGGCCGGTCCGGCCGTGGTGCATCCGGCAAGCGCCAGTGTAAGCGCGATAGCGGCCGACGATACGAGCGTTTTCATCCTGTCCTCCGAAGTGCGTCCGTGAAAACGATGTCGAGGCGCGGCGGTTCCCGGCGGGCAGGGGGCCGGAGACGATTTCCCCGACTATTTGCTCTTCGGATTCTGAATGTCGCGCGCGACCCAGCGAAAGAAAAAGTAGACGAGGAGGCCGAAGATGAAAAGCGGGATGAGGTTCGCAAAACCGGACATATGATTCTCGTTTCTCCCTCCCGGTCCGGGGTCTAGCCGGAGTGAAACCGGCAAGGCAAGGGAAACGAGAACACAGTCGGTAAAATATCCGTGTGCCTGCAAAGGAGAATTCGAGGAGCGTGGGGAGGGGCGGGAGAGATCTGGCGCACTGCCAGTGATGCCAGATCTCTCCGTCTCCCGCCAGTTTCAGGGTACGGGGGACTGGCGCTAATATGACGGACAACTGCCGATAGACATAGGCCGAGAAATTACCTCGAATAAATCGCTGCTTTCATCGATCCCGGTGAAGGCCGGCCCGCCGCAGGCCTTCAGGGCTTTTTGCGGCGATATAATTAGCCAGAGAATTATTTTCCGAGACGGGAGCAGGCAAGGCCGCATTCCCGAATTTCCGGTGTAACCCGTTGAAACGGAAGAGGATGCCTTTCTACCATTATGCTGCCGGCTATACAGGAAAGGGAACTTTTTGCGCGTTTCATCATTCAAACAGGCAGGACACATGCCAATAGTGGAGGGTTACACATGCTCGGCACCATCCTCGTCATCCTGCTCATTCTTTTCCTGATCGGCGCACTGCCAAGCTGGGGTTACCATAATTATGGCTATGGCCCGTCAGGCGGTCTCGGACTGGTTCTGGTGATCGTCCTGATCCTGGTTCTGCTTGGGCGGATCTGATCATGCGAAAAGGGGCAGCGTCGCTCGCATGATGACAGGCGAGTTGAACTCAAGCGCCTGTGTGGCGCTGCTCAGTTCATACCGAAATTGGGTGTGATGTAAGATATGGAGGCCTCGCCCGGAATTGAACCGGGGTACAAGGATTTGCAGTCCTCTGCGTCACCACTCCGCCACGAGGCCTCAACCGCTCGTCGTCTTGAGCGATGGCGGGCATTTAGAACGAATCCATTTAGGGTGCAAGGCCCTAATTTCGAATGCGCTTGTTTTTTAGTTTCTGCGCACGAAGACAGATCGTTACGATAAAAAGTCTCCTTCATGGGCGTGATATCCTGTCGCTTTTTCCCACACATCCGGCTTAGCGCGCTTGAAAGCGCGCGCCTTGGCAATTATGAGATTATCCAAAGGCGAGGGTGAGCCCCTGCCGTTTTGAGCTTTTGGAGCCGAGGCTTCCCGACCGGCATCCGTGAAATTGAGGCGATACGATATGATGGATTTCGAAACCGCACGCGCCAATATGGTCGACAGCCAGTTGCGCACGACCGACGTGACGTCGCATTCCGTGCTGAAGGCGTTTTTGAGCGTGCCGCGCGAGGCATTCGTGCCGGCGGGCGTGCGGCAGATTGCCTATGTGGACGAGGACCTGCAGATCTGTCCCGCCCGCGATGGCCGTCCGGCCCGTTATGTCATGAAGACCTCGCCGCTGGCGAAGCTGCTGCAGCTTTCGGCCGTGTCGAAGGAGGACGTGGTGCTGGAAGTGGGCGGCGGCGCAGGTTATGCGGCCGCCATCCTTTCGCAGCTTGCCGGTTCGGTGGTTTCCCTTGAAAGCGATGAGGCGCTGGCCGCACAGGCGACCGAGACGCTCGCTTCGCTTGGATATGACAATGTCGCCGTCGTGACCGGCGATCTCGAAAAGGGCTATGCGGGCGAAGCACCCTATGACCTCGTTTTCATCAACGGCTCGGTGGAGGAAGTGCCGGCGGCACTGACCGACCAGCTGCGCGACGGCGGCCGTCTGGTTGTCGTCGTCGGATATGGCGGCGCCGCGAAGGCCACCGTCTATCGCCGCGATGGCAACAGCACATCGGCTGCCACTTTCTTCAATGCTTCGGTCAAGCCGCTGCCGGGTTTTGCCAAGGCGGCCGAATTCGTTTTCTGATCGGCAAACGATCCTCTTCTTTCTGACGCCGGGGTGGAGTTTCCGCCCCGGCGTTTTTATGTTCGGTTTGCCGGCGCGGCGCGTCCTTTCGGGCCATTCTCACAAAGCTGTGCATCATCACGAAACTTGTCGAATCAGTGATTTAGTTCCTCGCTATGCTGACCTAAACTAAGGGTGATTCGGGGTGTGCGTATTTCTGCCCCGCATGATCCTGCGACAGGGACGGCGAAATGCTCAGGCGCTTGGCCGGCCATGTTTCAGAGCATCGGTGTGACGATCGATTTCGGTTGTCGAAAACGCGATGTGAAAATTGAACAGGTCAAGGAGCGCTCATCCGGTGTCCGAGGGATGCGGCAAGGGTGCTCGAAGAGTGGAAACCGGGGATTGATATGGCTCAGCCAAGCGTAGCGCGTGAACCGTCCATGGAAGAGATTCTGGCGTCTATCCGCCGGATCATCGAAAGCAACGAGACCGGACCTGCCGGTGCGTTTTCCGGGCAGTTGCCGCCGGTCTATGACGATGAAGACGAGGCTGCGAGCGAAGCGGCCTTCGTGGCGGAGCCCATCAGCCCGCCGGCGCGCGTTCCCCCCGCCGCAAACCAGGCTTTTGGCGCACGGCCTGCGCAGGATTTCTCGCCGATTTCTGAAGGACCCATGGCTGAACGGCAGGAAAGCTCTGCCGAAAAGACCATGTCGCTTGCAGATGTTGCCGCCCGTGTGCGTGCCGCCGCAGACCGTAACGCCGCCATGGGGCCGCAGGCTTTCGCCGCGCAGGCCCAGCGTGGCGTGGCCGAGACCGTGCCGTCGGCTGCTGCCCCGACCGTATCGCAGCCTTTGTCCGTATCGTCTTCCGAACGCGCCGCACCGCAGCGCCCGACGGATGTTCGGCCGCTGATGGCGGCTGCGGCCGCCGCGAGCGTGAGCGAGCAGCCGGCATCCAGCGTGAACGAGCAGCCGGTATCTTTTGCCGCTGAGGATCGCGCCGCCGCTGCCGCCATCGAAAGCGCGTCTTCGGCCGAAAACCGCTTCGATCAGCTTTCGCTGCGCGGCGCCCTCGAAACGCCGCTGACAGCGGAGCGTTTCGACATAGCGGTGCTGGAACCTGCCGTTGGCAAACCGGCATTCGATCTGGCCGAGCCACAGGCAAAAGACGAGGCGGGTGTCGAGGGCGGTCTGTCGCTCAATCTTCTTTCTGCTGCTGCCGGTGCACAGATCGCCCGTTCGTTCAGCGAGCTTGCAGAGGTTTTCGACGGCGTCGAGCGGCGCTCGATCGAAGATATGGCCGCCGAAATGCTGCGCCCGATGCTGCAGGACTGGCTGGAGGACAATCTGCCGACGCTCGTGGAGCGTCTGGTGCGCGAGGAAATCGAGCGCGTGGCGCGCGGTTCGCGCCGCTAAGTTCCGCTTTGGCCGCATGTGCGATTGCGGCGGGATGCGACGAAACAGGGGCCGCTCCGGCATCGGGGCGGCTTTTTTGTTGAAGATGAAGGTGTTATGGGGTCATAGTCACCCGTGGGTCCGCTCAATGGTTGGCTCGCGGGCGGGTTTCTGTTGACTCTCTCCCGTCCATCCTTATTTAAAAAAATCCACACAAGAACTCTAAAATTCAGGTCAGGAAATGCTCGAAAAGACCTACGATTCCGCATCCGTCGAACCGAAGATCGCCAAAGCCTGGGACGAGGCTAACGCTTTTCGTGCCGGCGCCAACGCCAAGCCGGGCGCGGAAACCTTCACCATCGTCATCCCGCCGCCGAATGTGACCGGCTCCCTGCATATGGGCCACGCGCTCAACAACACGCTGCAGGATATTCTGGTCCGCTTTGAGCGCATGCGCGGCAAGGACGTGCTGTGGCAGCCGGGCATGGACCATGCCGGCATCGCCACGCAGATGGTCGTCGAGCGCAAGCTGATGGAGCAGCAGCTTCCGGGCCGCCGCGAGATGGGCCGCGAGGCCTTCGTGGAGAAGGTCTGGGAATGGAAGGCCGAATCCGGCGGTCTGATCTTCAACCAGCTGAAACGTCTTGGCGCCTCCTGCGACTGGTCGCGTGAGCGCTTCACCATGGATGAGGGGCTTTCCGAGGCCGTTCTCGAGGTCTTCGTCACCCTTTACAAGCAGAACCTGATTTACAAGGACAAGCGCCTCGTCAACTGGGACCCGAAGCTGCAGACCGCGATTTCCGACATGGAAGTCGAACAGATCGAGGTGAAGGGCAACCTTTGGCATTTCCGTTATCTGCTGGAAAAGGGTGTCACCTATCAATATCCGATCGCTTTCGACGAGGAGGGCAAGCCCACCGAGTTCGAAACGCGCGACTATATCGTCGTCGCCACGACGCGGCCCGAAACCATGCTCGGCGATACCGGCGTTGCGGTGAACCCGAAGGATGAACGTTACAAGGGCATCATCGGCAAGCATGTCATCCTGCCCATCGTCGGCCGCAAGATTCCGATCGTCGCCGATGACTATGCCGATCCGACGGCCGGCACGGGCGCGGTTAAGATCACGCCTGCGCATGACTTCAACGATTTCGAAGTCGGCAAGCGCTGCGGCCTGCGCGCCATCAACATCATGAATATCGACGGCACGATCTCCATCAAGGAGAACGAGGATTTCCTCGAGGGTCTCAGCCATCCCGCGGCGCTGCATGGCGCATGGGATCGTCTGGAAGGACAGGATCGCTTCTTCGCCCGCAAGGTTATCGTCGAAATCTTCGAGGAAGCCGGCCTGCTCGACAAGATCGAGCCGCACAAGCATGTCGTGCCGCATGGCGACCGTGGCGGCGTGCCGATCGAACCGCGCCTGACCGACCAGTGGTGGGTGGACAACAAGACGCTGGCCCAGCCGGCGATTGCCTCGGTTCGCGAAGGCCGCACCAATTTCGTGCCGAAGAACTGGGAAAACACGTACTTCCAGTGGATGGAGAACATCCAGCCCTGGTGTATCTCGCGGCAATTGTGGTGGGGTCACCAGATCCCCGCTTGGTATGGTCCGGACGGACAGGTCTTCGTTGAGAAGACCGAAGAAGAGGCGCTTCAGGCGGCCATCCAGCATTATATCGCCCATGAAGGTCCGTGGAAGGCCTGGGTCGAGGAGAAGCTTGAGAACTTCAAGCCGGGCGAAATCCTGATCCGCGACGAAGATGTGCTCGACACCTGGTTCTCGTCGGCGCTGTGGCCGTTCTCGACGCTCGGCTGGCCCGAGCAGACACCGGAACTGGCGCGCTATTATCCGACCAACGTGCTGGTGACCGGTTTCGACATCATCCCGTTCTGGGTGGTGCGGATGATGCAGATGGGCCTGCATTTCATGAAGGACGATGCCGGCAACCCGGTCGAGCCTTTCAGCACGGTCTATATCCATGCGTTGGTTCGTGACAAGAACGGCCAGAAGATGTCGAAGTCCAAGGGCAACGTCATCGATCCGCTGGAACTGATCGACGAATATGGTGCGGATGCGCTGCGTTTCACGCTCGCCATCATGGCGGCGCAGGGCCGTGACGTGAAGCTCGACCCGGCGCGTATCGCCGGTTATCGCAACTTCGGCACCAAGCTCTGGAATGCGACGCGTTTTGCCGAGATGAACGGCGTGAAGCGCGATCCGCATTTCCTCGCCGAAACCGCGTCGCTGACCATCAACCGCTGGATCCTGACCGAGCTTGCCAATACGGCGCGCGACGTGACGGCGGCGCTCGAGAACTTCCGCTTCAACGATGCCTCCGGCATTCTCTACCGTTTCGTCTGGAACCAGTTCTGCGACTGGTATCTGGAACTGCTGAAGCCCGTCTTCAGCGGCGAAGACGAAAAGGCCAAGAGGGAATCGCAGGCCTGTGCGGCCTATGTTCTGGACGAGATCTACAAGCTCCTGCATCCCTTCATGCCCTTCATGACGGAAGAGCTGTGGGCGCATACGGCGGGCGAGGGCGAGGAGCGGGATAATCTGCTTTGCCTGACCGACTGGCCGGTGCCGGAATTCCGCGACGATGCCGCGGCGGCCGAAATCAACTGGCTGATCGATCTCGTCTCCGGCATTCGCTCCGCGCGCGCCGAGATGAATGTGCCGCCGGGCGCCACCGCTTCGCTGGTGGTTGTCGGCGCCAATACCTCCACCGAAGCGCGGCTCGACCGCCACGCCGCCGCCATCCGGCGCCTGGCGCGGGCGGATGAAATCCGCGCCGCCGATGTCGCGCCGAAGGGCTCCGCGCAGATCATCGTCGGTGAGGCCACGGTCTGCCTGCCGCTCGGCAAGCTCATCGATCTGGCCGCCGAGGAAGCCCGTCTCGAAAAGGCGATCGGCAAGGTGGATGCGGAAATGGAACGTATCGACAAGAAGCTGTCGAACGAAAAATTCGTGGCCAATGCCGATCCGGAAGTGGTCGCCGCCGAGCGCGAGCGCAAGGCGGAGCTGGAAGTGCAGCTTGCAAGCCTGAGAACGGCGCTCACGCGGGTCAGCGAAGCGGGGTAATAGCTGCTTCCGGCTCTTTTATGGAAACAAAAACGCCCCGTCCGAAACGGGGCGTTTTTATTTTGGTGTAACAATTCGTCTCGATTGATTGCTGCACTGCAATGGCGAATCATGGGCGTCTGAAAGAGCGATTATTTCACGCCACGCCCGGCCAAAAATCTCTGAAACAGTCAAAAAATCCAACAAAAACGGCCTGATAAGCGCGTTTCCTCGGGAAACTCGTGAGTGTGGTTATTTGGCGACAATTCCTGTCTCAAGTGGGAATTTGTTTCATTTTATGTCTGATTGCTTCAATTGGATTAGAAAAATAACCTAAAATGATTATGCAAGGGGATCGGCATGAAATTCTTACGTAAAAAATGGAGAAGTGTCGCAGAACTGTGCCAGAGTGCGGCAGATTGTCATTTGCTGCGAAGCGCTTCACTCTTTTGATGATCACATTGCCTTGATTGGGGAGAGAGATGGCAAAAACTGCAATTTTTCGCGGCGCGGTATGTTTCGCAGTCAGCATCGCGGCGGTAACGCCCTCACTGGCCGGTGGCCTTGAGCGCGGCGGTTACAATATCGACCTGCTGTTCGATCCGTCCGATTATGTTCTCGATAGTTCCGCAACCTTCGTCGCGCCGCAGCGCAAGGTAGAGAATGCGCGGGACAATCCGCTGAAAAGCGGTCCTTTGCCTGCGTCCTGGTCCACCAGTGCAGATGATTCCGAAAATTTCTGGTCGACCCGCATCGGCGCCAAGGCGGCAATCGGTGATTTCGGCGACTGCATGTTCGATTACTCACAACCGTGGGGCGCGCATCTCAATCCCGGCATCTGGCAGGGATCGAGCTACAATATCGAAACCAAGGTCAAGTCGCACAATTACGCCACCACCTGCCGGGTGAAGTTCGATCTTGGCAAAGGCGACTTCTCGATCATCGGCGGTGGTTTCTATCAGGAACTCAGCGGTTATAAATACCGTCAGGTTCTCGGGCCGGCCGTTCTGGGCCTCAATCCGGCCTGGTCCAGCTTCAGCGGCGTTGGCAAACTTGAGATGGAAGGTGACGGCTGGGGCTGGCGCGCCGGCATGGCCTATGAGATTCCCGAGATCGCCTTCCGTGCGAGCCTCGTTTACAACAGCGCCGTCGATCACGACCTGACGGGTTTCGCCGACGTCAGGGCGATCCCGCAGACGCCGCCGTCCATTTCTCCGACGCTTGCGAAATACGGTGGCAAGCTCGTGCCGATCTACGGCTCTGTTTCCATGCCCGACAGCATCGAACTCAAGGTGCAATCCGGCATAGCGCCGGACTGGCTTGCTTTCGGTTCGGTGAAGTGGACGGACTGGAGCCAGATTCAGGTCATTCCTTTCTGCGCGGTCGGCACGTCGCCGTGCGTTCCGAGCGGAGCTGACACGCTCAACACGCTTGACCTGTTTTATCGCGACGGCTGGACGATTTCGGGCGGCGTCGGTCACAAGTTCAACGAGCAGTGGAGCGGTGCTGTGAGCCTGACCTGGGATCGCGGTACATCGACTATCATTGGCACCCAGACCGACACCTGGACGCTGGGCACGCAGATCGTCTACTCCCCGAACAAGAACATCGAGTTCAAGATTGCCGGCGCTCTCGGCCTCCTGACCTCCGGTAGCTCTTCCATCAATGGCGGACCGTGCGGCGCAGGCTTCACCTGCGGCAATGAGGCGGGCTACGACTTCGGTAACGATCTCGTCGCAGCCATCTCGACCGGCGTGAAGGTCAAGTTCTGACATCATCCTTCCGTAGATGCTAAAATAAAGGTCCGGTTTACCAACCGGGCCTTTTTTCATGCGCGACTATGATTCCTGCTCGATAAAATTTTCTAGCCCGAAAGTTTTGTGACGATTTGGCAACACTTTTCTGCAAGCGTGTGGTCGCGTTGGAATGTGAGCATATCTGTCCATTTCCCGCCACAAACAGGGTGCTTGGCTTATGTTTAGGGACGCGGGAATGGAAGAACATGCAGGCGTTTGATGTGGTGGTGCGCAAGGCCGGAAAGTGAAAACGGGTTTGGATTCAGGGTTTAAGCAAGTAATACGGGAGTTTCATCCGGCTTTCTTGTTTGGCGCTGACCGGTGGATGGCGAAATGCCGTTATATTGCCGGAAATTATGCCTATATCTGTCTCACTGGAAAATTAGGGCAATTGCCGCAAAAGACCACCGGTGGTGCGCTGGAAAGTGCTGCCGGAAAGACGCAGTGTGTTCGAAAAATCGCGACCCGGCGGGGTTCGGCTTTGCAGTATTCCGCAAGTATTGGCTATATGCCGGGAAGAGTTAAGAGAAGTTCGCTGAAATGCTGAAATGTGAAGCCAACGTTTTAAAGCCGCTCCTCATGGGCATGTTGCTTGCGTCGCTCGCAATGCCTGCTGCGGCTTTTGACATCAATGCGGGCGTGACCAAGGAATCCGGCCCCTTCGACCTGTTCAAGTTCGGCTTCAAGGCCTACAAGAACGGCAACAAGGGCGAAGCCGTCGAGGCCTATCGCTACGCGGCTGAAAAGGGCCATACCGGCTCGCGCTGGGCGCTTGCCAATATGTATGCCTATGGCGATGGCGTCGCCAAGAACGACTTCGAAGCTTTCAAGATCTACAGCGAAATCGCCAATCAGGGCGTGGAGCCGGGTTCGGAAGATACCGGCTTTTTCGTCAATGCGCTGCTTTCCCTTGCCGATTATTACCGTCACGGCATTCCCGGCAGCCCGGTAAAGATGGACCTGTCGCAGGCTCGCCAGCTTTATTTCCAGGTTGCTTCCACCTTTGGCGTCGCTGAGGCGCAGTTCCGTCTGGCGGAGATGATTCTCGCCGGCGAGGGCGGCCGCGCCGATGTGCAGCAGGCCAAGAAGTGGCTCAACCAGGCCCGCAAGCACGGCCATGCCGGCGCCATGTCGATTTTCGGCAACCTGATCTTCCAGGAAGGCCAGACGACGCAGGGGCTGGCCTTCATGACCGCGGCGCTCGACAAATGCACGGCGGCGGACTGCACCTGGATACAGAACCTGCAGGAACAGGCTTTTTCGCTTGCCGGTGAGAACGATCGCCGCGCCGCCATCGCCATGGCGCAGAACATGCAATTCAACGATCCGGATTGAGAACGGGCCGGACTGAGAACGGGCCGGATTGAGAATGGGCCGGATTGAGAATGGCGATCGAGGCGGCTTCTTCCGCCTGAAGGGTGTCTGTCAGCCGATCGGACTGAAATCGAAATAACCGCAGACCGGCACATGGTCGGACGGTTTTTCCCAGGCCCGCACATGTTTTTCGATGCTGACGGATTGCAGCCTGTCGGCAGCTTCGGCAGACAGCATCAGATGATCGATGCGGATGCCATTGTTTTTCGGCCATGCCCCGGCCTGATAATCCCAGAAGGAATAAAGTCCTGCTTCATCCGTCGTCGCACGCGCGGCATCGGTGAAACCCAGATTCTCCAGCCTGCGGAAGGCTGCGCGTGTTTTCGGCAGGAACAGGGCGTCGCCCTCCCAGACACGGGGGTCGTGGCAATCGAAGGGTTCGGGAATGACGTTATAGTCGCCCGCAAGGATCAGCGGCTCCTCGAGCGCGAGGCGATCTTCGGCAAAATGCCGCAGCCGTTCCATCCAGGCAAGCTTGTAGGGATATTTCACTGGATCGTCCGGCGGATTGCCGTTCGGCAGGTAAAGCGAGCAGACGCGGATCGCGCCGCCATCGACGGAAAACACGCCTTCGATGAAACGCGCCTGTTCATCGGCATCGTCACCCGGCAGGCCGCGATTGACCTCGTCGGGCTTGACCTTCGAGAGCAGGGCGACACCGTTGAAGCCCTTCTGGCCATGGGTCTCGACATGATAGCCGAGCGCCTCCAGCTCCAGCCGGGGAAAACCCTCGTCGACCGATTTGATTTCCTGAAGGCAGACGATATCGGGCGATGAATCCTTCAGCCACTGGCAGAGGTTTTCGATACGCGCCTTGACGCCGTTGATGTTCCAGGTGGCAATCTTCATCGGAGTTTCCCTTTTGCGAGGGTACTTTTACCCGATGCAAAAGCGATTGCCACCGTTTTTGGAAATTGATGGTGCGGATGTGGTGGAAAGACGCCGGACGGGCAGGGTCGCTGCGTTTTTCCTCCCTCATTCCTGTGCTTGTCACAGGAATCCAGCCAGCCCAAGTCTTTGGGCTGAAAGGACTCTTCCCGCCGCGCAGACGCGCGTCGACTGGATTCCTGTGACAAGCACAGGAATGAGGAGAGAAGAGAGATGCGAGTTACTTCAAAGCTTGGTGACTGGCGTGCGGATTGCACGCCGGTATTTCCCACTCAAATAGAAAAGCTGGTGCCACAGCCGCAGCTTGCCACCGCATTCGGGTTCTTGATCTGGAAGGACTGGCCGAGCAGATTGTCGACGAAGTCGATTTCGGAGCCGGCCATATAGACGACCGAGAGGCTGTCGATCAGCACCTTGGCGTCGCCGCGGGCAATCACGATGTCGTCATCGGCTTTGTCTTCGGCCAGATCGAACTTGTAGGAGAAGCCCGAGCAGCCGCCGCCTTCCACCGAGACGCGCAGCGCCTGTTTGCCGGCTTCGGCCGCGACGATCTGGGCGATTCGCTTCGCCGCAGCTTCAGAAAGGGTAATGTCGCTGTTTTCCATGTCGTTTCTCCTGCCGGGGTCAAGAACCGGAGAGCAATAATCTCGTTGTCACCATTATAAACCGGTCAAATTAACGGTCTATAGCCTGTGTGAAGGCGGTCAACACGGCGATGATGCTTTGCGCCGACCTCTGCGATAGGTATGAAGGGTGAATGAAAAGGTCAATGGCCGAGACCAAAAGGAAGTCCCGGCTGGAGAAGACAACAGGTGGATGCATGATCATAGACCAGCGCGCATTGGGTTTCGGAAGCGGCGAGAGGGCGGTTTTCGCCTCGGATCCATGGACCACGCGCGGGCGTCTTTTTCCCGAAACCGGAAGCCTGACGCGCTCGGAGTTCCAGCGCGACCGCGACCGCATCGTCCACACGACAGCCTTTCGCCGCCGAAGCACAAGACGCAGGTGTTCATCAGCCCTGACGGCGACCATTATCGCACGCGTCTCACCCACACCATCGAGGTGGCGCAGATCGCCCGGGCGCTCGCCCGCGCGCTGAAGCTCGATGAGGATCTGGCCGAAGGCGTGGCGCTGGTGCATGATTTCGGCCACACGCCCTTCGGCCATACCGGCGAGGATGCGCTGGATGCGGTGCTGCTGCCCTATGGCGGCTTCGACCACAATGCGCAGTCGCTGCGCATCGTCACCAAGCTGGAGCGCCGTTATGCCGAATATGACGGCATCAACCTGACCTGGGAGACGCTCGAAGGGCTGGTCAAGCACAATGGACCGCTGGTGAATGCGAAGGGCGAGGGGATCAAGGGACCGGTTCCTCTGCCCATTCTCGAATATTGCGAGCTGCAGGATCTGGAAATCGGCAGCTATGCCAGCCTCGAGGCGCAGGTGGCGGCGATTGCCGATGACATCGCCTATAATACCCACGACATCGATGACGGGTTGCGCGCCGGTTATCTCACCTTCGAGATGCTGGAGGAAGTGCCGTTCCTCGGCGGCCTGATGGCCGAGGTGCGGGCGAAATATCCCGTGCTCGACAAGGAGCGTTTCGCCAATGAGATCATGCGTCGGCAGATCACCCATATGGTGGAGGATGTGATCGGGGTTGCGCAGCAAAACCTGGCCCGTCTGAAGCCGAAGAGTGCGGCGGATATCCGCGCTGCCGATTTTACTGTCGCGACCTTCTCGCCCGAGATGGCCGAGACCGACCGGCAGATCAAGAAACTGCTGTTCGGCCACATCTACCGGCATCCGGAAATCATGCGCATCCGCGCCGGCGCGACACAGATCGTCACCGATCTTTTCCACCGTTATATGGAGACGCCGGCGGAAATGCAGAGCCACTACTGGGTGGACAGCATTTCCGGCATGAGCGTGGCCGCAAAAGCCCGGCATGTGGGCGACTATCTGGCCGGCATGACCGACAGTTATGCACTGCGCGCCCACCAGCGGCTGTTTGACCGCACCCCCGATTTGCGATAGGGCAGCGGGCGATCGCGAAGCCGACCCGGTTAAAAGGCCGGATATAAACAGAAGCCCTTCGCGCAGGTTGGAACGATGAACATTTTTGCCGATTTCGATACCAGGATCAAAAACGCGCTCGAGACCCTCGATCTCGTGAAAGAGAACCGCGAAAAGGTCGATTTCAGTCGAATTACCGTCGAATCCCCGCGCGATCTCAGCCACGGCGATGTCGCAACCAATGCCGCCATGGTGCTGGCGAAGCCGCTCGGCACCAATCCGCGCGCGCTGGCAGAACTCATCGTGCCCGCCCTTCAGGCCGATGGCGATGTCGATAGCGTCAATGTCGCGGGTCCAGGCTTCATCAATCTCAAGGTTTCCGTCGGTTACTGGCAGCGTCTGCTTGCCGACATGATCGGGCAGGGCGTCGATTTCGGCCGATCCACCATCGGTGCCGGCCAGAAGATCAACGTCGAATATGTTTCCGCCAATCCGACAGGCCCGATGCATGTCGGCCATTGCCGTGGCGCCGTCGTCGGCGACACGCTGGCGAACCTGCTCGCTTTTGCGGGTTACGGCGTTACCAAGGAATATTACATCAACGATGCCGGCTCGCAGATCGATGTGCTGGCCCGTTCGGTGTTCCTGCGTTACCGCGAGGCGCTCGGCGAAGATATCGGCACCATTCCGTCCGGTCTTTATCCCGGCGACTATCTCGTTCCCGTCGGTCAGGCGCTGGCGGATGAATATGGCATCAAGCTGCGCGCCATGCCCGAGGAAAAGTGGATGCCAATCGTCAAGGACAAGGCGATCGACGCGATGATGGCGATGATCCGCGAGGATCTGGCGCTGCTCAACGTCCGGCACGATGTGTTCTTCTCGGAGCGCACGCTGCATGAGGGCAATGGCGGCCCGATCCTCTCGGCCATCAACGATCTCACCTTCAAGGGCCATGTCTATAAGGGCACCCTGCCGCCGCCGAAGGGCGAATTGCCGGAAGACTGGGAAGATCGCGAGCAGACGCTGTTCCGCTCCACCGAGGTGGGCGACGACATGGACCGTGCGCTGATGAAGTCGGACGGTTCCTACACCTATTTCGCCGCCGACGTCGCTTATTTCAAGAACAAGTTCGACCGTGGTTTCTCCGAGATGATCTATGTGCTCGGCGCCGACCATGGCGGTTACGTGAAGCGGCTGGAAGCGGTTGCGCGCGCCGTCTCCGAAGGCAAGTCGAAACTGACGGTGCTTCTGTGCCAGCTCGTCAAGCTGTTCCGTGACGGCGAGCCGGTGAAAATGTCGAAGCGCTCCGGCGACTTCGTCACGCTGCGCGATGTTGTCGACGAAGTGGGTCGCGATCCGGTGCGATTCATGATGCTTTATCGGAAGAATTCCGAGCCGCTGGACTTCGATTTCGCGAAAGTGACCGAACAATCGAAGGATAATCCGGTTTTTTACGTGCAATATGCGCATGCCCGCTCCATGTCGATCTTCCGGCAGGCGCAGGAAGCGTTTCCGGGGCTTTCTCCTTCGGCGGAGGAGATGGCGGCCTCTGTTGCTTTGATTAGCGATATCAATGAGTTGCAGCTGGTTGCAAAGCTTGCGGAATATCCGCGCCTGATCGAATCGGCGGCCCTTTCGCATGAGCCGCACCGGCTTGCTTTTTACCTCTACGATCTCGCCAGTTCCTTCCATGGACACTGGAACAAGGGTAAAGACCAGCCGGAATTACGTTTTATTAACGATAAAAACCGAGAATTGAGCATTGCCAGACTTGGGCTGGTGAATGCTGTCGCAAATGTTTTGAGGTCCGGCCTTACGCTTTTAGGAGCGGACGCACCTGCTGAAATGCGATAACATATCACCATTATTTGCTCACAATACGCTGGCAAGAGCTGCAATGCGTAGATGGTGGAACACGTAATGGTCGAAAAAAATGTCGCGTATAACCGGGACGCCCGGTCCGAAGGGTTCGCTGACAACGATCCTCTGGCAGAACTGGCGCGTATCGTCGGCTTCGAAGATCGTCCTTCGCATGCGGGTTCCGAGGCTGCGCCATCGGTGACCCGCCGCGAACCCGAATTCAATCTCGAAGATGAGCTTCTGAGGGAATTCGAGGTTTACGACTCACCGCACGCCGATCCGGTCGTTCTTGATCCGGCAAACGATGTTCGTGCGGGCATCCACCCCAACGATTTCATGCAGCGTGTCGAATCGGTTTTCGCCCGTCGCGAGCCCGAGCTTGCACCGGCGGACGAACCCGCGCCCGTGGCCGCATCCGCACCGGAGGTGAGGGAAGAGCCGCTTCCGGAAGTCGATCAGGCCTATATTCACAACTACGTCGAAACGACCACGCAGGATATTCGCGCGGATTTCCGCGACGATGCCTCCGCGGTGGCGGAAGTTTTCGATGTGCATTCGCGCCAGTCGCGTCCCGCCGAGCCGATGGTTTACCAGCCCGCCGCCCAGCAGGTGGCATGGGAAGAACCGCAGGCCGCAGAACCCGTAGAGCCAGAATGGCACACGATGCCGGAGCTTCCGGCCGATGTTTCGAGCAACATTCACGCCGATGGTCATTCCTATGCGCCGGAGCCGCAGGCTTTCGATCTCGCCGATGAGGTGGAAATAGCCGTCGCCGAGGAAGCGCCCGCACCGGTTTCCGTGCGTCCGCCGTCACATGGCGGCCGTTCCTCGCTGGAATTTTCCAGCCTGCGGCTGCCGCTCGCCAATTTCGGCGCGCGCCGGGATGTTTCTGCCGCCGATCCGAAGCGGGTCGAGCCGCGTTCCGAACAGCAGCCTGCCGCAGCCCGTATCGAGCCGCAGGTCGCTCCCGCTCCCGCGCCTGCCGTCGTGCAGGCGGAAGAGACCGCGCCGTCCTTTACGCCTCCGGTCGCCGAGACCTTTGCGCCTGCCGCAGAGCCTCTGGCGTTCGAGGCTGCCGAGAAGCCGGCAGCGAAACATCTCTCGCCGATGGACGAGCTGATTTACGACGTCGCGAAATATTCCATTCCCGGTCGCGGCGAAACACCGCTGGTGCAGGACGTTCCCGCTGCGCAGGCTGCAAAGGTGGAGCCGCCCGTGGTTGCCGCCGCGCCCGTGAAGGCAGCGCCGATTGTCGCTGCTGCGCCCGCAGCACCCGCTGAGGAGCTTGATTTCACGGATTTCGCCGGCTTCAACGACGATGATTTCGAGCTTGCGCTCGACGATCTCGATCTTGATCTGGACCTGTCTGAAATCGCCGAGGCGGAAGTTGCGCCTGCGCCCGCACCGCAGCCCGTTCGCCAGCCGCCGGCCGCTCCGGTTGCCGCTGCTGCCGTTGCGCCGCAGCCGGTGAGGGAACAGCCCGCGCCGCAGCCGCGTCCGGGCCCCATTGCCGCCGTGGCGCCAGTGGCCGCTGCTGCGGTTCAGCCGCGTCCGGCCGCCGCAGCAGCGCAGCCGGCCGCGCCGCAGACACTGGAAAGCCTGCCTTTCGATCCTTCGCAGATCGGCGAAACGGAAGAACATCCGGAAAACATCGTCGAGATGGACGTGCCGGAACTGCCGGTCGGTGTTTTCGAACCCAAGCCGGCCGCGCGCCGTCACGAGGAAGATCTCGATATCGATACCGAGCTTGCGACGCTGTTTGCGCCTGCGGTTGCCGGCGGTCTCGACCGTCATAAGCATGCGGAAAACCGTGGCGCCGCCCAGGCGCGTCCCGCGCAGGCTCCGGAAGAGGCCGACGAATTCGAACGGGCGCTGGAAGAGGATTTCCGCCGCTCCATGCAGGAGGCTGCGGCTTCCCGTGGCAGCGCCCCGCGCGATGCCGAAAACACCTATGTCGACCATCAGGCGGCCTATCGTGAGGAAGATGAACGCGGCGGTCGCCGCTGGATCATGCCGGTTGCCGCCGCAATCGGTCTGGTGCTGATCGGTGGCGGCGTTTACGCGCTGGTCTCCGGCGGTTCGTCCAGCACCGGTTCCAATGGCGCACCGGTCATCATCTCCGCCGACAACGATCCGATGAAGGTCGTTCCGGAAAATCCGGGCGGTCGCGTTGTGCCGAACCAGGACAAGGCGGTTTATGACCGCGTGGCCGGTGGCAGCGCTGCCGATCCGAAGCAGCCGGCGCTGATTTCCAGCAACGAGCAGCCGGTGGATGTGGTTCAGCGCACGCTGATCCCCGAACAGTTGCCGCTGGAAGGCGAAAACGACGCGGATATGGAAGCCGCCGGCACGCCGGTTGGCGAAACCGAGGATCCGCGCCTGCTTTCGCCGGAAGAAAAGGCCGCACAGACCGAAGGTTCGGCTGCAACCGGCGTTTCGCCGCGCAAGGTCCGCACCATGATCGTCAAGCCTGACGGCACGCTGGTTGCCCAGGAAGTCGAGGTACCGGCAGCCCAGCCGCCGAAGGCCGACAAGGTCGAGGAGCTTGCAGCACCGCAGACCGCAAAGCCGGGTGAGGGCGCTCCCGCCGTCATCGCCGCATCGCGGGTTCCGGTCGCGCCGGAACAGGCTCAGCCGCAGGCAAATACGCCTGCCGCCGCTGCCAAGCCGGCAGCGCAGTCGGCAGCACCGCTTCCTGCGGCGCGTCCGTCCTCGCAGCCCGCCAATGTGGTGGCAACGGTGACCAACCAGGGTAACGTCCGCCCCGCGACCGCTCCGGCGCAGCCGCAGGCCGCGCAGCAGCAGACGGCAGCCGCGACGCCTGCAGCGACCAGCACGCCTTCCGCCGGTGGCTACTACATCCAGATCGCCTCGCTGCCGAGCCAGGCGGAAGCCCAGAAGTCCTACCAGAACATGTCGGCCAAGTTCGGCTCGGTCATCGGTGGACGCGGCGTCGACATCAAGGCCGCCGAAATCGCCGGCAAGGGCACGTTCTACCGCGTCCGCATCCCGGCGGGTGACAAGAACGAAGCCGTGGCGCTGTGCGAAAAGTTCCGCTCGGCCGGCGGTAGCTGCCTCGTGGCGCGGTGATAGAGACGCGCCGGGGGTAGTACCCCGGCGCTGTTGTCTAACGACAGTGACGGAGCACCTAACCTCCGTCATGCCGGACTTGATCCGGCATCCAGCCACGGCGCGTCTGCGCCGTGAAACGAGTCTTACGCGATCAAGGACTTGATCGCGCTGGACCCCGGCTCGGAGGCCGGGGTGACGGACGGTAAACGTCGCCGCCCCGGCATTGGCCGAGGAGCAGGCAAAGTTCTTCCCATCTATTCTGTAACAGGCGTGACACCATGACCGATTGCAAAGCTATGATCCTCGGATGCAGCGGGCTTTCGCTGACTGCCGACGAGATTGCCCTTTATCGCGATGAGCAGCCCTGGGGCTTCATCCTGTTCGGGCGCAATATTGGCGAGCCGCAGCAGATCACCGATCTCGTCGCCGCCATGCGCGATGCCGTCGGGCGGCCAGATGCGCCGGTTCTTATCGATCAGGAGGGCGGGCGCGTGCAGCGTATCAAGCCGCCGATCTTGCAGGCCTATCCGAACGCCCGCATTCTCGGTGAAATCTATGAGCGCGACCGGGGGGCGGGTCTGCGCGCCGCCTGGTTGATGTCGCGCCTGCATGCTTTCGACCTCATGAAATTCGGCATCAATGTCGATTGCCTGCCGGTGCTCGATGTGCCGGTGGAAGGCGCGAGCAATGTCATCGGCAACCGCGCCTATGGCTACACGCCGACCATGGTGGCCGAGATGGGGCAGGCGGCGGCCGACGGGCTGAAGGCGGGCGGCATGCTGCCTGTCATGAAACATATGCCGGGCCATGGCCGCGGCATGGTGGATTCGCACCATGAACTGCCGGTCGTCGATGTGCCGCTCGATGAGCTGGACGCTCATGATTTCGTGCCGTTCCGGGCGCTGAACCGCGAATTGATGGCGATGAGCGCGCATCTGGTGTTCAACGCCGTCGACCGCGAACGGCCGGCGACGACCTCGCCGAAGGTGATCGAAGAAATCATTCGCGGCCGGATCGGATTTGACGGCCTGCTGATGTCCGACGACAGTTCCATGAATGCGCTGAAGGGCACGCTCGGTGAAAGAGCTGCGAATATTGTTGCGGGCGGCTGCGATATAGTCTTGCATTGCAACGGTGTGATGGGTGAAATGCTTGAGGTCGTGAAGGAGGTTCCCGTTCTTTCCGGCCGTTCGCTGGAGCGGGTGCGGGCCGTGGAAGCGGGTTTCCCCGTTGCGGACCCTTCCGACGAAGCGGAGCTGAGAGCCGAATTCAACGCCATGTGGGCCGTTTCCTGACAGTCGGGCGGCGGCCCGTTACTCGGGACGACAGGCCGGACGCCCGGCGGATGGAACAATGGCCGCAGACAAGTCTCGCAATTCGACACCGATGGACAAGCTCTGGCAGGATGTGACGCCGGAGCGGCTGACGGGCGAGGCCGGGCTGGTCATCGATGTCGCGGGTTTCGAAGGCCCGCTCGATCTGCTGCTGCATCTTGCCCGCACGCAGAAGGTCGATCTGTCGCGCATTTCGGTGCTGGCGCTTGCCGAACAATATCTGCAATTCGTGGAAAGCGCACGGCGCGTGCGCATCGAGCTTGCCGCCGATTATCTCGTCATGGCGGCGTGGCTCGCCTTTCTCAAATCCAAGCTCCTCATTCCGCAGCAATCCAAGGATGACGGTCCCTCGGGCGAGGAAATGGCCGCGACGCTCGCCTTCCGGCTGAAACGCCTGGAAGCGATGCGCGAGGCGGCGGAACGCCTCGTCAACCGCGCCCAGCTCGGCCGCGATGTTTTTGCCCGTGGCGCGCCGGAGCATATTCCGCATATCAACCGCTCGGCCTATGAGGCGAACCTCTACGATCTCCTGAGCGCCTATGCCAATCTGCGGCAGCGGCAGGCGATTACCCAGGTCACCATTGAAAAACGGCAGGTCTGGTCGCTTGTCGAGGCGCGTGAGCTTCTGACCCATCTTCTCGGCGATGTCGGGGAATGGACCGTGCTCGATCAGTATCTGCTGCAATATGTGCCCGATCCCGCCATGCGGGTGACGGCGATTGCCAGCGCCTTTGCCGCTTCGCTGGAGCTGGTGCGCGAGGGCTCGCTGCAAATCCGGCAGGAGGGCGCTTTCCAGCCCATTTATATGCGTAAGGGTGGACGAGACGACCGTGCGGTGAATGCCGAAAGGACTGACAATGATGAATGACGATGAGACCGCCGAGGCCACCATCGCGGCCGAAGGGGCCGAGCCCGAACCCACGGTATTTTCCGAGCGCCAGTTGAAGGAGGCCGAGCGGATCGCCGAGGCCCTGGTCTTTGCCTCGTCCGAGCCGGTTTCCGTGGGGTTCATCGCCGAGCGCCTGCCGCGCGGCATGGATGTCGTCGCCATTCTCCAGCATCTCAAGGTTCTTTATGCGGAGCGGGGCGTCAATCTCGTGCAGGTGGGCGGGCAATGGGCCTTCCGCACCGCTGGCGATCTCTCCTTCGTCATCCGCGCCGAGGAAAAGGAGCCGAAGAAGCTGTCGCGCGCGGCGCTGGAAGTTCTGGCGATTATCGCATATCATCAACCGGTGACACGCGCCGAAATCGAGGAAATCCGCGGCGTTCAGACCTCGCGCGGCACGCTCGATGTGCTGATGGAGGCGGGCTGGGTCAGGTTCCGTGGCCGCAGGCGTACCCCCGGCAGGCCGGTGACGATCGGCACCACGGTGGAGTTTCTCGACCATTTCGGCCTTGAGGAATTGCGCGATCTGCCGGGCCTCGAGGAGCTTAAGGGGGCAGGGCTGCTTTCGGGCCGTATTCCCTCCAATTTCGGCGTTCCTCTGCCGATGATGAGCGACGAATTGCGGGAAGACGAAGACCCGATCACGCAGCTCGATCTCGAGGAACTGGGCCTGCTTGCGCCGGGCGGCGGCGATGGCGACGACTGATATCGCCATCCTGTTGGCGGGGCCACGAAAACTTTATGCGCACTCGCTGTTGAAGCGACGATTTGTCGTTTGAAAAAGCCTTTCAAACGTCTTACATCGTCTGAAAGCGAAATTCAGGAGTTTCAGTTATGGGTTCTTTTAGTGTGTGGCATTGGCTCATCGTGCTGGTGATCGTTCTCGTCCTCTTCGGACGCGGCAAGATCCCGGAATTGATGGGCGATGTCGCAAAGGGCATCAAGAGCTTCAAGAAGGGCATGGCTGACGAAGACCAGACGCCGCCGCCGGCCGATGCCAACACGAAGACCGTCGACCACAAGGCTGACGAGATCAAGTAAGCGGCCTGTCGCCGCTTGGTGTGGGACTGGCGCTAGAGCGCCGTGCGTTCTTTCGGACGCACAAGGACGCTCTACCACTTGTATGTTGCGCATCGTTCCGGTCGAAAATCGATTCCGATTTTTCGGGCCGATGCGCTAGGGTCTCGGGAGCATATTGATGTTAGATATCGGCTGGAGCGAGCTTCTGGTGATTGCGGTCGTATTGATCGTGGTCGTCGGGCCGAAGGATTTGCCGCCCATGATCCGCGCTTTCGGCAAGACGATGGCCGGCCTTCGCAAGATGGCGGGGGATTTCCGCACCCAGTTCGATGAGGCCCTCAAAGAGGCCGACATGGACGATGTGCGCCAGACCATCTCCGATGTCCGCAATCTCAACCCCACCAATTCGCTGCGCGATGCGATGAACCCGCTTCGCCAGCTTGGCAACGAGATCAAGTCCGATCTGCAGAAGGCGACCACCCCGCCGGACGGCCTGTCTTCCACCCCAGCACCTGTCACAAGCGAGCCGGTTGCGCCACTGGTCAGCGTGCCCGAGCCGGAGATGAAGCTGCCGGATGCGCCGCCTGCTGTCGCCGCGCCGGTTGCCGCAGTCGTCGCTGCGGAGGAGAAGCCGAAGCGCGCGCGGGCGAAATCGATTGCGACCGTGGAGGCCGAAGCGGTTGCCGCCAAGCCCAAACGCGCCGCCCGCAGCAAGGCCGCGGCGGCAACGCCCGAAACCGCTTCGGCGACGAAAACCGCCGCGAAAACCAGTGAGCCCACCGTTTCGAAGCCCGCCGTTTCCAATCCCACTGTGAAGGCCGTCGCCAAAAAGGCTGCCGTCAGGAAGTCTGCCGCAGATAAGGCGGTCGTGGCCGAGACCAAGCCGGCGAAAACGGCAAAAACCAAGGCCGCAAAGCCCAAAAAGGATGAAGCATGAGCGGGGATATCGAGGACAAGCCGCAGCCGCTTATCGAGCATCTCATGGAGTTGCGCACGCGGCTGATCTGGGCGCTCGGCGCGTTCTTCGTCGCCTTCATCGCCTGTTTCGCCGTTGCCAAGCACCTGTTCAACCTGCTCGTCATTCCTTACAAATGGGCGGTTCTGTGGGCAGGCCTCGATGTCACGAAATCGTCGCTGATTTATACCGCGCCGCAGGAATTCTTCTTCACGCAGATCAAGGTCGCCATGTTCGGCGCGATGGTGATCTCGTTTCCGGTGGTCGCCTCGCAGCTCTATAAATTCGTGGCGCCCGGTCTCTACAAGAACGAACGGGCTGCCTTCCTGCCGTTCCTCATCGCTTCGCCGATCCTTTTCCTGATCGGTGCGGCGCTCGTTTATTTCTTCTTCACGCCCATGGTCATGTGGTTCTTCCTCGCCATGCAGCAATTGCCCGAGGATGGCGAGGTGGCGATTTCGCTGATGCCGAAGGTGTCGGAATATCTCAGCCTCATCATGACGCTGGTTCTCTCCTTCGGTCTGGTGTTCCAGCTGCCTGTCGTCACCACGCTTCTGGCGCGCGTTGGGCTTTTGACCAGCGACTGGCTGCGGGAAAAGCGCAAGTTCGCGATCGTCCTCGCCTTCGTGGTCGCCGCCGTGCTGACGCCGCCGGATCCCATGTCCCAGATCGGTCTTGCGCTGCCTGCGATCATTCTCTACGAGATTTCCATCTACATGGCTCGACTCGTGGAGAGGAAACGTGCGGCGGAATCCAAAAGCACGGAGCTGGAGGAGACCTGACATTCTTGAAGGTCTCGCCGCTCACGACATTTCCTCGCGCCGGGCTCATGCCCGGCGTTTTGCTGTAAAACGCGACGATGCAACAACGGTCTGGAACGACGATGCACGACATTAAATGGATACGCGAAAACCCCGAAGCTTTCGATGCGGCGCTTGCACGCCGTGGCGCGGAGCCCGCCGCCAGCGGCCTGATCGCGCTCGATGAAAAGCGCCGTTCCGTCATCCAGTCCCTGCAGGACATGCAATCGCGCCGCAACGCCGCCTCCAAGGAAATCGGCGCCGCCATGGCGCAGAAGAACATGGAGCTTGCCGAAAAACTCAAGGCGGAAGTCGCCGATCTCAAGGAAAACATGCCGCGTGCGGAGGAGGAAGACCGTCAGGTTACCGCCGAGCTCAACGATGCGCTGTCGCGCCTGCCCAACATGCCCTTCGATGACGTGCCCGACGGCAATGACGAGCATGACAATGTGGTGGCCCGCGTGGTCGGCCAGAAGCCCGGCTGGAACCATGAGGCCAGGGAACACTTCGATATCGGTGAAGCGCTCGGCTATATGGATTTCGAGCGCGCCGCCAAGCTTTCCGGCTCGCGCTTCACCGTGCTGACCAGCCAGCTCGCGCGTCTGGAACGGGCGCTCGGCCAATTCATGATCGACCTCCACACCGGCGAACACGGTTATACCGAAGTGTCCTCGCCGCTGATGGTGCGCGACGAGGCGATGTTCGGCACCGGCCAATTGCCGAAATTCACCGAGGACCTGTTCAGGACCACGGATGGCCGCTGGCTGATCCCGACGGCGGAAGTGACGCTGACCAACCTCGTCTCCGGTGAAATTCTCGACCAGGAGAAGCTGCCGCTGCGCTTCACGGCGCTGACGCCGTCCTTCCGTTCGGAAGCGGGCTCGGCCGGCCGCGACACGCGCGGCATGTTGCGCCAGCACCAGTTCTGGAAGTGCGAGCTTGTCTCCATTACCGATGCGGAAAGCGCTGTCGCCGAACATGAGCGCATGACGGCCTGCGCCGAAGAGGTGCTGAAGCGCCTTGGCCTGCATTTCCGCACCATGACGCTCTGCACCGGCGATATGGGCTTCAGCGCCCGCAAGACCTACGATCTGGAAGTGTGGCTGCCCGGGCAGAATACCTATCGCGAAATTTCGTCCTGCTCGGTCTGCGGCGATTTCCAGGCGCGGCGCATGAATGCGCGCTATCGCGGCAAGGACGACAAGGCGACGAAGTTCGTGCACACGCTGAACGGCTCCGGCACGGCCGTCGGCCGCTGCCTGATCGCGGTTCTCGAAAATTATCTGAACGAGGACGGTTCCGTCACAATTCCAGACGTGCTGCTGCCCTATATGGGCGGTCTGAAGCGCATCGAGAAGGCGGCCTGATTGTTCGTCTGCTAAAGACGCGGCCGTCATTCCGGCCTTGAGCCGGAATCCAGCCAGCCCAAGTCCTTGGGCTGAAAAAGACTCTTCCCGCCGCGCAGACGCGCGTCGACTGGATTCCGGCTCAAGGCCGGAATGACGGTCGTGGGGGTGCTTCTGTGAGAGAAATCATTGTGTCCTCATAGTGGGATACAGCAGCGGAGGAAAACATGCGGATTTTGCTGACGAATGACGACGGTATCCACGCCGAAGGTCTGGCCGTGCTGGAGCGTATCGCCCGCACGCTGTCCGACGATGTCTGGATCGTCGCGCCGGAGACCGACCAGAGCGGTCTCGCGCACTCGCTGACCTTGTCCGAACCGCTGCGTCTGCGAAAAGTTTCCGACAAGCATTTCGCGCTGCGCGGCACGCCTACCGATTGCGTCATCATGGGCATTCGCGAAGTCCTGCCGGAAAAGCCGGATCTCGTGCTTTCCGGTGTCAATGCCGGCGCCAACATGGCCGATGACGTGACCTATTCCGGCACCATTGCCGGCGCCATCGAAGGCACGCTGCAGGGCGTGCGCTCCTTCGCACTCAGCCAGGCCTTCAGCCACGCCGACGGCCGTGTCGTGCCCTGGGAAGTCGCAGAAACCTATGCGCCGGATCTTCTGCGCAAGCTGATGAATGTCGATCTGCCCGATGGCACGTTCCTCAATCTGAATTTCCCCAATTGCGCGCCCAAGGATGTGCAGGGCGTTTCCGTGACCGGACAGGGCAAGCTCGATTTCGGCCTGACGGTGGAAGAGCGTCAGGATGGCCGCGGTTTTCCCTATTACTGGCTGCGCTTCGGCGAGCGTCTCGGCACCTTCCGCGAAGGCACCGATATCCACGCTTTGAAACATGGCAAGATTTCCGTCACACCGCTTAAGCTTGACCTGACGGACTACACGGTGAAGGATCGGGTTGCGCAAGCACTTGGATTCGGAGTCGCCGATTGAAATCCGCAATGGTCGAAAAGGAAGGTTTTGCCGCTCTCGTTCTCCGCTTAAGGGGCGAGGGGATTTCCGATCTCGACCTTCTGACGGCGGTCGAGCAGACGCCACGCTCCAAATTCGTGCCGCCGCAATTTGCGGCGGACGCCTATTCCAGCCGCACGATCCCGATCGACTGCGGCGCCTTCATGGAAGGCGCCGACATGGCGGTGAAGATCCTTGCCCGGCTGCAACTGAAACCCGGCCAGCGTGTGCTGGAAATCGGCACGGGCAGCGGTTTCATGACCGCGATCATCGCGCGCCGGGTGGAGCGCGTCTTTTCGCTGGAGCGTTACAAGACGCTGGTGCAGCAGGCGCAGAACTGTCTCGACGATCTCTCCATTCGCAACGTCGTCATCCGTCAAGCGGATGGCAGCAACGGCCTGGTGGGCGAGGGCACCTTCGACCGCATCGTCTCCACCGCCGCCTTCACCACCATGCCACGCTTCTTTGCCGAGCAGATCGTTTCGGGCGGCATGATGATCGCGCCGATCATTCTCGAAGACGAGCGTTGCGTGATGACACGCTTCTCCAAGACCGGCAGCCGCTTCGAGAAGGAAGAGCTGTTCGAGGCGCCTTACCTGCCGCTCAGCACTCATATTGCGCGTCATTTGTGACAAAATGAAAATTTTGGCGACATTCTATTTTTGTCTCCTAATGTTCTGAATTGCCGCAACTATCTGATTTTCAATATCATTATTGTATCAACATGACGCACCCGGTTTTCGTCATGGTTATCGAAGTGTCAAAAAAGCGCTGAACGGCTTAACGTTTTAACGGCGTGGTAACACTAACGCGCTTTAATCATAAACATCGACGCATGGTTTTCCCCACCTCGGGAAATGGGCCTTGCAAGAAGTGAAATTTGTGCCGGATCGGTCTCGATGCGGCGGGTTGGCGTCAGTGTAGATCGAGTCATGCGTATGAGACATTCGTCTAAAATCGGAAAATCAGTCGCAAAAATGTTCGCAGCGGCATTGCTGGCAAGCGTCGCAACGGGCTGTAGCTCGGATGCAACGCGGTTCAGCGGCCTCTTTTCCAGTGGACCGGATCAGATGACCACGGCGTCAATTCCTGCCCGTCAGGGCGGCGGTGCTTACGGGCAGGCCCCGGTTCCGCAGGGCGACATGAATGGCGGTTACGCCTCTGCCGCACCGCAGGGCGGTTATGCCAACCAGAACATGGCGGGCAATTCCTACCCGCAATCGGGTGGTTATGGCGGCGTTCAGCCTTCCACGGCCCGCTCGGCTTCGGCCTCTCCGGTGCAGCGTTCCGAGCTGTCGGCACCGACGGCGGTGGCAAGCCGCGATCCGTCGACCCGCAACGAAGCCATGGCCCAGCCTTTCCCGTCCGCTCAGCCCAAGGCCGCGCCGTCTCTTGCAGCGCCCGCCCGGCAGGCTGCCGCTCCCGTTACCGACAATCTGACGACCGCAACCGTTCGTTCCGACAAGAACGGCTGGCACACAGATGGCGCTTCCTCCGTGACCCTGCGTCCCGGCGAAAGCATCGCGACCCTCTCCAACCGCTACGGCGTTCCGGAAAAGGAACTGCTGCGCGTTAACGGTCTGAAGACCGCATCCTCGGCGCAAGCCGGCCAGTCGATCCTCATTCCGAAGTTCGGTCAGGTCCGCAATGCCGCCAAGGACGCGGCCGGCGATATCGCCCTCAACCGCAATGGCGACCAGCCGACACCGCTGCGTAGTCAAGGGAACGTGGCCGTGCTGCCGTCGCAGGCCGCCGCCCGTGACAAGGTTTCCTCCGAGACCGGCAAGCTGACGCCTCCCGGCGGCAAGCCGCTGCCGCCGACCGGTGGCTACAAGGTTCAGCCGGGCGACAGTCTGGCGAAGATCGCCCGCGAAAACGGCGTGTCGGTCGCTGCCCTCAAGGCGGCAAACGGTCTCAGCAACGAAAGCATCCGCGTCGGCCAGACGCTCAACATGCCGGGCGCTTCGACGGATGCGATCAAGACGGCTTCCGTTCCCGCCAAGGAAGCGGCCAAGCCGGTCGAAACCGCATCGGCCAAGCCTGAGCCCTACAAGGCGCCGGCTGCTGCCGCGGCCCCGACTGCGCCTGCCACACCGGCCACCGCCAGTGTCAGCGACATCGAGAAAAAGTCCGACATGGCTTCCGTCGCACCGGAATCCACGGGCATCGGCAAATATCGCTGGCCGGTTCGCGGTGCGGTCATCAACAATTTCGGCGACAATGTCGAAGGCAGCCGCAACGATGGCATCAACATCTCCGTTCCCGAGGGCACGCCGATCAAGGCTGCTGAAAACGGCGTGGTCATCTATGCGGGTAACGGCCTGAAGCAGCTTGGCAACACGGTTCTCGTCCGCCATGACGACGGTAAGGTCACCGTTTACGGCAATGCCGCCAATCTCGACGTGCAGCGCGGCCAGAAGGTGCAGCGCGGCCAGACCATCGCCACATCGGGCATGACCGGCAGCGCCAAGCGTCCGCAGGTTCACTTCGAAGTTCGCAAGGATGCGACGCCGGTGAACCCCTCCAGTTTCCTTGAATAGGTATTGCGTCTCAAGGAATGATGAAGCCGGGTGAAGAGCCCGGCTTTTTCATTTTTGGGGTGGGGATCACGGGAGATTGCGTCGTCGTTGCGGCAGGCGTTTTGGGTTTCGGTTTCATGGCACATCTCCTCCGTCATGCCGGACCTGATCCGGCATCCAGCCGACGCGCGTCGGCGCGGCGAGAGGGTCCTTTCAGCCCAAGGACTTGGGCTGGCTGGATACCGGCTCAGGGCCGGTATGACGGAAGTGGGGAGGCGGCCTGGGCGCCGAGCCGCTCCGTTCCGACGCCTGTTTACGCCCTCGCTAACCCAACCGTCCTCTCGATGAAATCGGCAATGGCGCCGGTATCGTCGAGATCGAAAACCGGCAGCGCCGTGTCCGTCACCGCGTGATCGGCGGCAATGGCGACGATATGCGGATCGAGCGGCGCAAGCGGTTCGGTCTTGGCGGCCTCCAGCCGGCGTGCTTCGATCTTCGGCACCGGCTCGTATTTGTAGCCTTCGATCAGCACCAGATCGCAGGGGGCGAGGCGGGCGAGAATATCCTCGAAGGAGGGTTCCGGTTCGCCGCGCAATTCATGCATGATGGCGAAGCGGGTGCCGGAAACGATGGTGACCTCATGTGCGCCGGCCTGCCGGTGACGCCAGCTATCCGCGCCGACCTTGTCGATATCGAAATCATGATGGGCGTGCTTGATGGTGGAGACGCGGTAGCCGCGCGCCGTCAGCTCGGTGACGATACGGACCGCAAGGCCGGTCTTGCCCGAGTTCTTCCAACCGGCGATGCCGAAGACCTTTTGTTCCGTCATGATTGCAGGTTCTCCAGATAGCTGCGCGCCAGCGCCAGTTCATCCGGCGTGTTGATGTTGAAGAACGGATCGAGGCTGCCCTTTGCCGTTTCCAGCGGCGGGAAGGCCACGCCGATGGTGACATGCCGGGCGAGATAGGCGCGGATGCGCCGGTTCGCATCGTTCTTCAGCCACGCCTCGAGATCGTCGGCCAGCGCCAGCGGCCACAGCGCAAAAACCGGGTGAAGCTGGCCGCTGGAGGCGGCGATGACGATCGCATTGTCCGACAGGTGTTCGCAAAGCCGCGCCACGAGATCGTCCGGGAAAAACGGGCTGTCGGCGGGCGCCGTCAGGAAGTGGCTCGCCGCATCCCCGCGGTGCTGGAAATGGCGCATGCCGGCCAAAATACCCGCGAGCGGCCCGGCATGGCCGTTCAGCGTATCGGGCAGCAGCGGCAGGCCGAAACTCTCCGCCCAGCCATTGGCCGCGTTGATGGTGACATCTGAGACCTGCGGCGTGATGCGGCTGATGACATGGGAGATGAGGGGCGCATCGCCCAATTGAACCATCGCCTTGTTGCTGCCCATGCGCCGCGAAAGCCCGCCGGCGAGCACGAGACCGGGTATTTCGAAAGGGGCCGTCATTCCCGCTTTTCCTGCAGCCTTACGACATAGGTGGTGAGGAGGGCGACAAGGCCGGTCGCCAGCATCACCAGAAGAAGCGGCCAGGTTCCGTCCTCCCTGGACAGGACCGAGGAGGCGAGCACCGAGAGCGCTGCGCCGCCGCCGATGGTCATCGCGCCGCCGAGGCCGGAGGCGGAGCCGGCCAGATGCGGTTGGACGCTGACCATGCCGGCATTGGCGCTTGGCAGTGTCACGCCGTTGCCGACGCCGATCAAGGCGAGCGGCACGAAAAACGCATAGGCGCTTTCCGCCCCGGCGGAGATCAGCATCATGGTCGTGGCGATGCCCGCAATGGCGATGACATTGCCCGACAGCATCATGCGGGTAATGCCGATTTCGCTGGCATAACGGCCGGAGATGAAGTTGCCGAGCATGTAACCGCTGGCCATGAAGAAGAATTGCAGGCCGAGCATGGCCGGCGCAAGCCCGTAAAGCACGCTGCCGACGAAAGGCGCACCGCCGAGGAAGGAGAAGAACATGCCCGATGAGAAGGTCGAGGTCAGCGCATAACCCCAGAACAGCGGCGAGCGCAGCAGTTCCGGCCAGGCGTGGAACTGCTGTGAAAAACTAGCCGACTTATTGTGGTTGGTTTCGCCGAGATCGAACCAGGCGAGCACCAGAATGCCGACGCCGAGCAGGGAGAGGAGGGCGAAGCTCGATTGCCAGCCGGATATGTCGTTAAGCAGGCCGCCAACCGTCGGCCCCACCATCGGCACCACGGACATGCCCATGGTCACGTAGCCGATCATCGAGGCCGCCTGTTCCATCGGCACCATGTCGCGCACGATGGCGCGCGCCAGCACGAAGCCGGAAACGACGGCCGCCTGCGCAACGCGCCCGATCATGAAGACGGTGATGTTGGGCGCCAGCATGCAGACGAGCGTTGCGACGATCATGATGGCGATGCTGGCCAGCATGACCGGGCGGCGTCCGAAGAGATCGGAAAGCGGGCCGATGATGAGCTGCAGGCAGGCGGTGGCGGCAAGATAACCCGAAACGGCAAATTGCATCACCGCGTAGTCGGTCTCGAAATAAACCGCCATGGCCGCAAGCGAGGGCAGGAACACATTCATGCACAGCGCCGCAACGCCGGCGATGACGACCAGCGTGATGATGTGGGGCGGGGTGGTTCTGTCCAGAAAACGGCCGCTGTTCATGTCATTCTCCCGCCTCTTCCGTAACGGCAGTTTTCGTTACGGAAGCCGGCCGTACCGTGGTCGCGGCGGTGGGTGTGGCGGCTGCGCGCTTGGCCATCTGCGAGCGCTTGCGCAGGCTTTCGCGGTAGAAGGTATAAAGGCCCGAGCCGATGACGATCATGGCGCCGATGATGGTGTAATTGTCGATCTTTTCGTTGAAGAAGAACACGCCGATCATGAAACCCCAGAGCAGGCCGGTATAACGGAACGGCGCGACGAAGGAGATTTCGCCTGATCTCATCGACAGTATGATCGCCTGATAGCCGACCAGCACCAGAATGGCCGAAGCGGCCAGATGCGATACGATCATGAAGTTCATCGGTTGCCAGCCGCCGAAGGGCACGATCAGCAGGCCGCCCACCGCCATGTTGACGAAGGCGGTGATGACGGTGATGGCGAGCGAGGGCACATCGGCATACATTTTCCGGGTCAGCAGATCGCGCGCAGCAGTGACGGCGAGCGATGCGACGACCAGAAGCGCACCCGGCGTGAAGCCTTCCGGGCCGGGTCTGATGATGACGAGCACGCCGATAAAGCCGACGATGATCGCTACCCAGCGCCGCCAGCCCACGGGTTCGCGCAGGAACAGCGCCGCACCCAGCGTCACCACCAGGGGCAGGGACTGCAATATGGCCGAGGCATTGGAAAATTCGATGAGGCCGAGCGCCGTCAGATAGAGCACGGCTGCAGTCACCTCGCAGAGACAGCGCAGGATGATGATGGGGCGCATGAGGGTTTTCAGCGGCCGGAGCGCGCCGAAATGGCGGGCGGCGATGTAGATCAGCACCACCGTCATGATGCCGCGGACGAACATGATCTGGCCGGTGTTGATATAGGGGGTGACGGATTTCGTCAGAGCGTCGTTGGCCGTGAAGCTTGCCATGGCGAGCGCCATCAACAGGGCGCCGCGCGTATTGTCCGTCAATGCCATTCCAAAATATCCCAGACCATGCGCGGTTTTCCCGCCCGCCCTTTCGGGGCGATTTGGGCCGCCTTTCCGGCGTGACCGCGCATTCCTCCATGTAAAGAGACGTGGCACGGCACAGCCGGCATTTCAACCGTTTATATGGGTGGGTGGACGAGAAACAGTTTCAGCCGTCGCTCAGCCGCCGGTCACGCTCATATGGCGGGAGACGGCAGGCCGGTTGTGGGTGCGGTCGATGATGAAATCATGCCCCTTCGGCTTGCGCAGAAGGGCTTCATCGATGGCGCTGGAAAGATAGGCGTCGCTGTCGGAGGCGCGCAGCGCGGTGCGCAGATCGGCGGCGTCATCCTGGCCCAGGCACATATAAAGCGTGCCGGTGCAGGTGAGGCGGACGCGGTTGCAGCTTTCGCAGAAATTATGCGTCATCGGCGTGATGAAGCCGAGCCGGCCTCCGGTTTCCTTCACCGTCACGTAACGGGCGGGGCCGCCGGTCTGGTAATCGCTGTCGATGAGCGTGAAGCTCTTTTCGAGATCGGCGCGCAGTTTCGAAAGCGGCAGGTAGCGGTCGGTCCGGTCTTCCTCGATCTCGCCCATCGGCATGGTTTCGATCACCGTCAGGTCCATGCCGCGACCGTGGGCGAAACGCATGAGATCGGGAATCTCGGCGTCGTTGAAGTCCTTCAGCGCCACCGCGTTGAGCTTGACCTTGATGCCCGCGGCCTGGGCGGCGTCGAGCCCCTCCATGACGCGGTCGAGATCGCCCCAGCGGGTGATGTGGCGGAACTTATCGCGGTCGAGCGTATCGAGCGACACGTTGATGCGGCGCACGCCGCAATCGGCGAGTTCCGCGGCGAATTTCGCAAGCTGCGAGCCGTTGGTGGTCAGCGTCAGCTCGGTGAGGGCGCCTGTGCGCACATGCCGGCCGAGGTTCTTCACCAGCGACATGATGTTCTTGCGCACCAGCGGCTCGCCGCCGGTCAGCCTCAGCTTGCGCACGCCGCGCGTTATGAAGACGGAACAGAGCCGGTCGAGTTCTTCGAGCGTCAGAAGGTCCTTCTTCGGCAGGAAGGTCATGTGTTCGGACATGCAATAGGTGCAGCGGAAATCGCAGCGGTCGGTGACGGAAACGCGTAGATAGGTGATGGCGCGGCCGAAAGGGTCCACCATCGGTGTGCTGTTTTCCGTCAGGGTTTTCGCTTTTTCAAGCGAGCCGGAGAAACCGTTCACGTCTCCATCCTCAATGCGCCTTGCGCCGGGCACACACGCTGAATGTGTGCTCTATCAGGTGATGTAGTGGCTTGCCTATCGTGAGGCAAGTCCGTAATTCTGACGCATATGACGAGCTTGCGGAAGTGAAAAATGAGCGATGCCTGGCCGACCGAGCTGCTTGTGTCGAAAGACCGGCGCGAATTGACCGTTTCCTTCAACGATGGAAGCGTTTACCGGCTTCAAGCCGAGATGCTGCGCGTGCTTTCGCCCTCTGCCGAGGTGCAGGGCCATGGGCCGGGACAAAAGGTCACGGTGCCCGGCAAACGCGATGTTACCATCCGCTCCATGGTTGCCACCGGCAATTATGCGGTTCGCATCGTTTTCGACGATGGCCACGATAGCGGCATCTACACCTGGAAATATCTGAAGGAACTGGGTGAGACCGGCGATGCGCTGTTTGCGGATTATGAGCGGCAGCTCGCCGAAAAGGGCTTGAGCAGGGAGCCGCGATACCGGTAGGCGGACGCAAGGCCTTCGGACCCTCCCACCCTCATTCCTGTGCTTGTCACAGGAATCCAGCCAGCCCAAGTCCTTGGGCTGAAAAAGACTCCTCCCGCCGCGCCGACGCGCGTCGACTGGATTCCTGTGACAAGCACAGGAAAGAGGGGGAGGAGGACAGCGGCATCCGAGGCCCGCATGCCTGATGGACAAATAACCCGTTGAATCTGCGCATCGTCCTTCAGTAAAATCGTTTTCGCTTTTCACGCCGATGCGCTAGGAAGTGAGGGAGGGAACACCCTCGTCTTATCGATTTTCAGCGGGGTGGCGTGTGGCTGTAGAAGCGAACGGAAATGATCTGGCCCAAGTGGTCGTGTTGCTGGCGGCAGGCGTTGTCGCCGCGCCGATCTTCAAGCGCATCGGCCTCGGTTCGGTGCTCGGTTATCTGGCCGCCGGTCTGGTGATCGGGCCTTACGGTCTCGGTTTTTTCTCCGATTCGCAGGCCATTCTGCATATAGCGGAACTCGGCGTGGTGATGTTTCTGTTCATCATCGGCCTTGAAATGCAGCCGTCGCGGCTGTGGTCTATGCGGCAGGATATTTTCGGGCTGGGGGCGCTGCAGGTGCTGGTCTGCATGGCGGGCCTGACATTGATCGGCGTCGGTCTCGGCTTTCCCGTCATCATGTCCTTCGTCGCCGGCACCGGTTTCGTGCTGACATCGACGGCCATCGTCATGCAGATGCTGCAGGAGCGCAACAGCATGTCGAGCCTGAAAGGCCAGCGCATCATCGCCATCCTGCTGTTCGAGGATCTGGCCATCGTGCCGCTGCTCGCGCTTGTCGCCTTCCTCGGTTCGGGCGGCGAACATGTCACGGCGTCGGAGCGCTGGGCTTCCGTCGGCATCGCGCTTGCCGCCGTCGGTGCGCTCATCCTTGCCGGGCGTTATCTTCTCAACCCGTTCTTTCGCCTGCTGGCGGCTTCCGGCGCGCGGGAGGTGATGACGGCCGCGGCGCTGCTGGTGGTGCTGGGTTCGGCGCTTCTGATGCAGGTCAGCGGCCTTTCCATGGCCATGGGCGCCTTTCTCGCCGGCGTGCTGCTGTCGGAATCCTCCTTCCGCCATCAACTCGAGGCGGATATCGAGCCGTTTCGCGGCATCCTGCTCGGCCTGTTTTTCCTCGGCGTCGGCATGGCGATCGATCTTGCCGTCATCGCCTCCAACTGGCAGCTCGTGGTCATCAGCGTTGCGGGCTACATGTTGCTCAAGGCCTTCCTGATCTATGGCGTGGCGCGGGCGCTGGGCACCACCCGGCGCGAAAGCCTGGAACGGGCGGTGCTGATGGCGCAGGGCGGCGAATTCGCCTTCGTGCTCTATTCGGCCGCCGTCAGCGCCGGTATTCTCGACCGGGAGGCGAACGCCATCCTGACGGCGACCATCATCATCTCCATGGTGCTGACGCCATTGATGGTCATCCTGCATGACCGGCTGGTGCCGGCGGCGGTTCCGAATACCGACGATCTCGACCTGCCTGAAAATGTCGAGGGCAGCATTCTCCTCATCGGCTTCGGGCGTTTCGGCCAGATCGTCAGCCAGCCGCTTCTGGCGCGGGGCTACACGCTGTCGCTGATCGACAAGGATGCCGACTTCGTGCGTGAAGCGGCGGAATTCGGCTTCAAGGTCTATTATGGCGACGGCTCGCGGGCGGAAATCCTGCATGCCGCCGGTGCGGGCACGTCGCGCGCGGTTCTCATCTGCGTCGACGACAAGGAGGCGGCCGTCAGGATCGCGGAGATCGTCAAGCACGAATTCCCGCTGGTTCCGGTTCTCGCCCGTGCTTACGACCGTGGCCATGCCATCGATCTGCTGAAGGCTGGCGTCGACTACCAGATCCGCGAAACGCTGGAATCGGCGCTGAATTTCAGCGAGGAAGTGCTGGGCGCCATGGGCGAGGAGCGGGAAGACGCCGCGCGTCTGGTGGAAGAATTCCGCGACCGCGACGAGGAACGTTTCGCCATGGAAGTCGTCGGCGGCATCTATGCCGGCCGTTCGCTGATCCGCGGCAATGCCCAGCCGGCCGATCTCGTTGCCGCCCGCACTGCGCGCGAGCGGGCCGAGCGGGAAAAGGCGGAAGCGGCAGAGGAATAGGACGCCCCGGTCTTTCGGCGGCGACAGAGGGAATTGGCAGGGATAGGAACAGACATGACGATCATTCGCACGGTTGAGGAATTGAAGGCCATCTATGACAGCACGAGCGAGGCATCGATCGCCAAGGTGACAGCCACGCTGACGGCCGAATACCGGCTGATGATCGAGACTTCGCCCTTCCTGGCGCTGGCGACGGTCGGGCCGGAAGGCATGGACTGTTCGCCGCGCGGCGACAAGGGCGGCGTGGTCCGGGTGGCCGATGAGAGGACCGTGCTTCTGCCGGACTGGCGCGGCAATAACCGTGTGGATTCGCTTCTGAACATCGTACGCGATCCGCGCGTGGCGCTGATGTTCCTGATACCCGGCTCGAATACGACGATGCGCATCAACGGCCGCGCCGTGGTCTCCGTCGATCCCGACGTGCTGGAAAGCTTCGAGATGGATGGCAAACATCCGCGCACCGTCATCGTTGTGACAATCGATGAAGTCTATTTCCAGTGCGCCCGGGCGCTGATGCGCTCGGAACTGTGGAACCCCGATAATTTCGTTGACCCGGCCTCGCTTCCGACACCCGGTCTTCTGCTCAAGGCGGCCAAGGCGGAATTCGATCAGGAGACCTATGACCGGGAATGGGCGGCGCGGGCGGCGAAGACCATGTGGTGAGGCGTCATTTGCCGCAGTAACAGGTTGCGCACTTAACAGGGCGTGCGCCGCTTATATCAAACCGCCCTCATTCCTGTGCTTGTCACAGGAATCCAGCCAGCCCAAGTCATTGGGCTGAAGGGACTCTCCCGCCGCGCAGACGCGCGTCGACTGGATTCCTGTGACAAGCACAGGAATGAGGGAGAGAGGGCGCTGCATTCGATGCTACCTACCAGTGTCGCTCTTCACGTCCGATAGATCAGCCAGTTCTTGCCGGTATAGTTCTTCTGCATGCCGTCCTCGTAATAGACGGAGCGGTTCCGGCCGGTTTCCTTGGCATGGTAGAGCGCGGTGTCGGCATGGCCGTAAAGCTCGCTCGGGTTGGTGGCCTGTGCGGCGGAAGCGAAGCCGAGGGAGATCGTCACCGTGCCGTAGTCGGCGCCCGATCTCGAATTGCGGAAGGGCGTGCTTTCCAGCGACAGGCGGATGCGCTCGCACATCACCATCACCTCTTCCGGCGTATTGCCGTCCAGAATGATGGCGAATTCCTCGCCGCCGCTTCTGGCGACAAAACCATCCTTGCGGACATTGGCGCGGATGACCGAGGCGACGGTGGCGAGAATCTTGTCGCCGACCGGATGGCCGAAAGTGTCGTTGATCCGCTTGAAATGATCGATATCGAGCAGGACGAGCGTGGTATATTGCAGGCCGATGGAGCTGTCATAGACAGATGCCAGCCGGTCGTCGAAGGCGCGCCGGTTGGAGAGGCGCGTCAGCGAATCCGTATTGGCGATGCGCTTGTACTCATCCAGCTCCAGACGCACCTGATGCATCTCCTCGGCATGGCGGTTGACATCGTTGAAGGCCTTTTCGCCGTCGATGATCTTCGAGCCGGTGGCCTCGGCCAGCAGCGAAATCGCATTCCTCAGAATATTGCTGCTGGCGGCATTCTTGTCATCGATGCGCTGGCGCGTTTCGCCGAGAATCCTGTTGTAGTTTTCGATGGAGGATTGTTCGCGCCTCAGCGTGCCCAGAAGGCCCTCCAGTTCGCGCCTGAGCTTCTCATGCGCATCGTCGATGGACCGGGCGGGATTGCCTTCCCCGTAACGTGAGGACAGCTCGTCCAGATCCTCCTGCGTGACCCGGTTTCCAAGCGCTGCCAGATCCTTCGTCAGGGCAGGGTTCGAACCGATATAGGCTTCGTAAAAGAGGCTGTAGTTACGCGGGATCGGCGAAACACCCATGCTCCGCATGGCATAGGCAATCTGCCCGGCAATGTCGGGCCCCGTGGTTTTGGGCGTGGATGCCGTGTTCATCAAGAAACTCCAGTGAGTCTGCTTATCGACTATGATTATTATTATGAAGCTCGTTTTGGAAAGCTTAATTTATGGGAAACTAATTTTTGTGCCCGGAAACTTCATTTTCGTCACTTTTTATTTTATTTAATTGATAAATATAAGTAATTTTCATTTTGAAGAATTCCGGAACTTTTTCCCTCTACTATTCGCCTTGGTGACAGCATCGCATTTATTCTGTCAATCCCAATAACGGGATTCGTGTGATTTATTTTGGCACAACAATATGGAGAAATAATCCCGGGGCGGAAAGGCACGGTGGTTTTTGAATTCGTGGAGATCCCGCCTATAGGCGGTTTTTTTTATCATTCGTGTCGGGATACAGGAATGTTACAGTCTTATCTTCGGTTTCTGTGCCATGCGGCACGCGTCAGTGCCGTTTTGTAACGGTGCGGTAACCATTCGGTAAGGTTCAGGAAGAGGCCAGTTATGCTGCCGGCCGCAGGTCCGGCCTTATCGCCTGCGTGTCAGGATCTCAGCCGGATGACCGGGCATTCCGTTCCGGCCGCCGCCGCCGGCGCATTTGGCGGGCGCACGATCAAGCCGTCGGAATGGGCCAATATCTTCATCATCGATGAATCCTGCTTCGCATGGGCTTCCGCCACCAGCAGGCCGTTTTCGTCCGTGCTGAAACGGGCGCGCAGATAATCCTGCCGGTGATCATTCGCTTTCAATGGCGTCGCGGTGCGGGCGGTCGTCGTGCGTTGCAGCGGCGCGCGGCGGGCGATGCTGCGGAGCAGCGGTTCGAGGAACAGCAGGCCGCAGACGAGGCTTGCAACCGGGTTTCCGGGCAGGCCCAGAACCTGCATGGCGCCGATGGATCCGACCATCAGCGGTTTCCCCGGACGCATGGCGATGCGCCAGAAATCCAGCTGCATGCCCTCCGCCTTCAAGGCGGCCTGCACGAGGTCGTGGTCGCCGACGGAGGCGCCGCCGAGCGTCACCAGCACATCGACCTTCGCCGCGACCGCCTTGCCGATGGCGGCGCGGATCAGCCTGTCATCATCGGCGATGATGCCGAGATCGAGAACCTCGGCACCGGCCTGCCGGGCGAGGGCGGCGACGCCGAAGGTGTTGGAGGCGATGATCTGGGCGGGCTGCGGCGCGCTTCCCGGCGGCAGCAACTCATCGCCGGTGGCGAGGATGGCGACGCGTGGCCTGCGATAGACGGTGAGCGCGGCATGGTTCATCGCCGCCGCCAGTGTCAGGTCGGTGAAACCGAGTTCCCGCCCGGCCTTCAGGGCTGCTTCGCCTTCGGTAAAATCCTGTCCGCGCGGGCGGATATGTCGCCCGGCGGTGACGTCGAAGGCGGTGCGGATTTTTCCGCCCTCCAGCACTTCGGCATCTTCCTGAATGAGAATGGTGTCCGCATCCTGCGGCACGGGCGCGCCGGTGAAGATGCGCACGGCCTGGCCGTCACCCACCGTGCCGGTAAAAGCATGGCCGGCGGCGGCCTGACCGATGACGGTGAGGACCGAGCCGATCTCCGCCGCATCGGCGCTGCGCAGCGCATAACCGTCCATGGCCGAGGCATCGAAGGGGGGCTGGGTGAGGCGTGCGGTGAGATCGGCCGAGAGAACCCGGCCATCGCATTCGGCGAGCGGCAGGGTTTCGCTTTCGGTCACCGGAACCGCTGCTTCCAGAAGGCGTCTCATGGCCTCATCCACGGGCAGCAGCGGTTTCATTCAAGTCTCCTGTCGCCGGAAATCGCCGGATTTGCCGCCGCTCTTTTCCAGAAGGCGGATATTGACGATTTCCATCGCCTTGTCGGCGGCCTTGGCCATGTCGTAGATCGTCAGGCAGGCGATGGATACGGCGGTCAGCGCTTCCATCTCCACGCCGGTCTTGCCGGACAGTTTCACCAGCGCTTCGACCCGCAGGCCGGGCAGGGCGGCGTCTTCGGCAATGTCCACCGCCACCTTGGTCAGCATCAGCGGATGGCAGAGCGGGATGAGGTTTGCCGTCTGCTTGGCGGCCATGATGCCGGCGAGGCGTGCGGTGCCGATGACATCGCCCTTCTTGGCGTTGCCCTCGCGGATGAGCGCCAGCGTTTCCGGCTTCATCTTCACGAAGCCTTCGGCGACGGCAACACGGACGGTCTCGGCCTTGTCGCCGACATCGACCATATGCGCTTCGCCGCCGGCATCGATATGGGTGAGCTTTCCCGCCTCGCTCATCGGTGCATTATTCCGCGGCCAGAATGCCGGATTGGCCGGTCAGCAGGGCTTTGGTGGCCGCTGTCACATCGTCCTTGCGCATCAGGCTTTCGCCGACGAGGAAGGTGCCGATGCCGCTTTTTTCGAGACGCTTACAATCCTCGAAGGTGAAGATGCCGCTTTCGCCGACCAGCAGCTTTTCGGCCGGCACGAGGCCCGCCAGTTTCTCGCTGGTTTCGAGGCTGACCTCGAAGGTGCGCAGGTTGCGGTTGTTGATGCCGAGAAGCGGCGAGGAAAGCTTCAGCGCCCGTTCCGTTTCTTCCTCGTCATGCACTTCCACCAGCACATCCATGCCGAGCGCGAAAGCCTCGTCTTCAAGGCGTTTCGCCTCGTCGTCGGACAGCGAGGCCATGATGAGGAGAATGCAGTCCGCGCCCCAGGCGCGCGCCTCATGCACCTGATAGGTCTCGAACATGAAATCCTTGCGCAGCGCCGGCAGGGCGCAGGCATTGCGGGCGGCGGTCAGGAATTCCGGGGCGCCCTGAAAGCTTGGGCTATCCGTCAGCACCGAAAGACAGGCGGCGCCACCGGCTTCATAGGCGGCGGCCAGCGCCGGCGGATCGAAATCCGGACGGATGAGGCCCTTGGAGGGGCTGGCCTTCTTGATTTCGGCGATCAGGCCGAACTTGCCTTCGGCCTGCTTTGCCCGGAGCGCCCTGTAGAAACCGCGCGGTGCGCTCTGGCCTGCGGCCATGGCCTTCAGGTCGGCCAGCGAAACCTTCGCCTTGGCGGCGGCGATTTCCTCGCGCTTGTAAATTTCGATCTTTTTCAGAATGTCGCTCATGGTCTCGCTCTCATTCCTGATCCTCGTTGGACACGGCAACCAGACGGTCGAGCGCGGCTGCGGCCTTGCCGCTGTCCAGCGCCTCGCTGACGATCGCCATCGCCTGAGACAGTGTCTCCGCCTTGCCGGCGATAACCAGCGCTGCGGCCGCGTTGCACAGCGATACGTCGCGATAGGCGTTGCGCTTGCCGGACAGGACCTCGCGCAGCGCCGCCGCATTGGCAATCCCGTCTCCGCCCTTCAGATCTTCCATGGAAGCGGGCTCGACACCGAAATCCTTCGGCGTCAGGTCGAAGGTGCGGATCTTGCCATTTTCCAGTGCCGCGACATGGGTAACGCCCGTGGTCGTCACCTCGTCCATGCCGTCGCCATGCACGACCCAGATGCTTTCCGAACCCAGATCGCGCAGCACTTCGGCAAGCGGCACCAGCCAGCGCGGCGAAAAGACGCCGAGCAGTTGCCGTTTGGCGCCGGCCGGGTTGGAGAGGGGCCCGAGCAGGTTGAAGATGGTGCGCGTGCCGAGTTCGACGCGGCTCGGGCCGACATGCCGCATGGCCGAATGGTGCAGCTGCGCGAACATGAAACCGAGACCCGCCTCGCTGATGCAGCGGGCGATGAGTTCCGGACCGATATCGAGCTTCACGCCGAGCGCCGAGAGCGCATCCGCCGTGCCGGATTTGGAGCTCAGAGCCCGGTTGCCGTGCTTGGCGACCGGCAGGCCGGTGCCGGCGACGATGATCGAGGCGAGCGTCGAGATATTATAGGTGCCGATGCCGTCACCGCCGGTGCCGACGATATCGATGGCATTGGCGGGGGCCGAAACCGGCAGCATCCGGGCACGCATGGAGGAGACGGCGCCGACGATTTCGTCCACCGTCTCGCCGCGCACGCGCAGCGCCATCAGGAAACCGCCGATCTGCGACGGCGTGGCTTCGCCCGACATCAGAATGTCGAAAGCCGCCCGCGATTCCTCGCGGTTCAGGCTTTCTCCATTGGCGACCTTGGCGATCAGCGGCTTCAGTTCGGCCATCTTGTCGCCCCCCGGGTTAGAAGCCGACCATCGCCTGATCGGCGAGGGCCTGATTGATGGTGACACCATAGTCATTCTGCAGGCGGTTGACCATCTGGTCCAGCATGTCGTCGCCGGCCGCGCGGGCAATGGCGGCGAACTGCTGGTCGTCATTGGCGAGCGCGTCGGCAGGCGCATTGGTGTCGACCGAGGTGACCTTGAAGAGGATACGGCTGGAACCGTCGGCATCGGCCGCCGTGCCCACCTTGCCCTCCGCGCCGGAGAAGACCGCCGCGATCGTCTGCTGACCGAAAATAGCGTCTTCGCTGTTGCGGCGCAGGCCGGATTTCTGTTCGACGGCAAGGCTCAGCTCACCGGCCACGGCTTCCAGCGTGTCGCCCTTTTCGACGCGCGCCTTCAGTTCCTCGGCCTTGGCGGCGAGCGCGTTGCGTTGCTGCTCCGCCGTCCAGTCGGCCACGACATCGTCGCGAACTTCGGCAAGCGTGCGGTCGCGGGCGGCGATGATCTGGTCGACATCGAACCAGATGTAGCCTTCACGGCCGAGATTGATCGGCAGCGCTTCCGTGCCGGGTTCGGTCTTGAAGACCTCCTGCGCGAGCTGCGGGGAAGGCAGGCCCTGAACCGCATCACCCTTTTCATCGAGGCCGGAAGCGTCGATGGCGGCGATGGTGACGGGTTTCAGGTTCAGCTGCGTTGCCGCATCGGCGAGCGAAGAACCGCCGGCGCGCAGATCCTCGTAACGGTCGTGAACATTGGTGATTTCTTCCGCAGCGGCGGCGGTGGCGAGGTCCTTGCGGATATCTTCCTTCGCCTCTTCCAGCGTGCGGGTCGTTTCCGGCTTGATGCCGGTGACGCGCAGGAGAACCGGGCCGAAGGAACCCTGGACCACCGGCGACACACCGCCGTCCTTCTGGATGGCGAAAGCCGCGTCGGCAATCGACTGGTCGGGGATGGTATCCTTGGTGAATTCGCCGAGCGTGACGTCGGAAGCGGTCTTGCCCTGATCCTTCACCACCTGGTCATAGGTGGTGTTGCCGAGGCGGATCTGCTCAGCGGCGGCCTCCGCCATTTCCTTTTCAGGGAAGGTCAGCTGCTCCACCGTGCGACGGCCGGCGGTGCGGAAGCTGTCCTTATGGCTGTTATAATAATCGGCGATCTGGGCGTCGGTGACGGCGGCCTGATCGGCGATATCGGACGGCTCAAGCTTCACATAGGTAAACTTGCGGAACTCGGGCGCGCGATATTTCGTCTTGTTGGTTTCGAACCAGGGGGCAAGCACGTCGTCGCCGGGCGCCTTGACCGGCGGAATGACGGCGTTCGAAAGAATGACGTAGTCGACGGCGCGCTGCTCGTTGCGATATTGCTTCAGCGCATCCACCAGCACCTGCGGCGCGGCAAAACCGTCGGAGACAGCTTCGACGATCTGGCTGCGGACGGCGACCTTGCTGCGTTCCTTGATATAGTCATCCTCGCGGAAACCGGAATTGCGCAGGCGCTCGCTGAAGAGATTGCGGTCGAACTGGCCGTTCACCGCCTTGAAGGCCGGGTCTTCGGCAATGAGATTGGCGAGGCGGTTTTCCGAAAGGCCGAGATTCATTCTGGACGCGAGCTCGTCAAGCGCTGCACCGGCCGCAAGCTGGCTGAAGACCTGACGGTCGATGCCGAAGGCCTTGGCCTGCTCGGTCGTCAGCCTTGTGCCGAACTGGCGGCTGAGATCGGAAATCTGGCGCTGATAGGCGAGGCGGAATTCCTCCGGGCTGACCGTCTGGTCGCCCACCGTCATGACGGCGTGGGAATTGGCGGTGACAAGCGATGCGGAAACGCCCCAGATGCCAAAAGAGACAACAAGCAGGAGAAGCAGCAGCTTGGCTGCCATGGTTCGAGAAGCATTTCTCAGGGAATCGAGCATCGTTATGCAAACCTCACAGGAACGTCATCGCGGTCGCCGGCTGTCCGGCCCGCAACGTATCGGCGTTCCTTAAATCAATCCAAACGGAAATTGAAGGGAATTTGCCTTGGAAAAACGGGGTTTTGAAAACGCTTGTGTGATTGGAGGCGGGATTTTCCGCCATCGTCTTCGCCGCGTTGCCCCCTGCGAGGCGCAAAATAAAACCGCCCGGAAGGTCCAGGCGGTTGAAAAGAATCACTTTTAAGCGGCCGTCTGTCCGGCCCGTCGCGCTCAGAAGGCGCGGTCGCGCCGGATCATCGCCTTGAATTCCTCGTCTTCACGTCGCATCTCGGCGACCACGGAGACCATCGATGTCACGAACATAACGCTGATCAGGGCAAGAAGCATTGTCAGAAATGTGAACATGATATCGTCTCCGGGAGTTTCGAGAAAATTCTCTCCGTTATCAGTAGTAATTCATATACTGATAACGGGCGGTCAGCTGCGGATAGTCCGGGCCCAGCTTTTCAGGCTTCTGTTCATAAAGGCTAAACGTCGTTGCTACCATTGCGATAACCAGTACTGTCCAGGCTGTGCTGATGACGCTGATTTTCGCCGAAGTAGACTGTTTTTCTCTTATAAACATCTGTCCGTTCCTTTGGTTCTTTCTTAACGCGCCATGTCTCGACATGTTCCGCGTCAACCGTAAAAATCGATTAGCATCGCGCCTGTGAAACTTCCTTGAATGGCTCGTTCATCTGGCGTTCAGGAAACTGGCTGATGTCGTCATTCGAGAAAAAGATACTCGGCAGCGAATGAAGCGATGATCGAAAGGACGATCATGAAGGCCAGCATTTTCAATTCTCCGGATGCTTAACGAGTGAGGGGCGTTTCGGTTTCCCGATGCCGTGCATTTAGACAAAATAGCTGTGAAACCGCACTGAACGGCCCATTCATCCGCGGTTCACGCCGCAGCCGCGCTTGTGAGGGGTGGTTATAAAGTCTTGCGCCGCGTGCCTCTCCATGACAAAAGGCGGCACATATGCTGAAGCGTCGAGACGCGCCCACCACCTGAGAGCGATATGACGATTGCCTTTTATCCAGGATCCTTCGATCCGATGACCAACGGACATCTGGATGTGCTTATTCAGGCGCTGAACGTGGCGTCGAAAGTTATCGTTGCGGTCGGCATTCATCCCGGAAAAGCGCCGCTGTTCAGCTTCGAGGAGCGGGCAGGGCTGATAAAGCGGGCGCTTGCCGAACATCTGCCGGGCGAAGCGGCGCGCATGGAAGTCGTCTCCTTCGATAATCTGGTCGTCGATGCCGCCCGAGAGCACGGTGCGCGCCTTCTGCTGCGCGGCCTGCGCGACGGCACCGATCTCGATTATGAAATGCAGATGGCCGGGATGAACCGCCAGATGGCGCCCGATATCCAGACCGTATTCCTGCCCGCCGGCACCTCGTCGCGACCCATTACAGCCACATTGGTCCGGCAGATCGCCGCCATGGGCGGCAATGTCGACGCCTTCGTGCCGAAAGCCGTGCTTAAGCCCTCAACGCCAAGCTGAAGCGCTGACTTCAGCCCCACATTCTGGAGCCAATCCGATGAAACTCGTTCGATTTGCCTTTGCCGGCGCCATGTTTGCAGGCGCGCTCGCAGCCAGCACCTTCGCTTCCGCCGCCGAACTCCTGACCGTGCAGCTGAAGGACGGCCCCGTTGTCATCGAACTGATGCCGGATGTCGCGCCCAAGCACGTGGCGCAGATCGAGGCGCTGGCCAAGAAGGGCGCTTATGACAATGTCGCCTTCCACCGCGTCATCGACGGCTTCATGGCGCAGACCGGCGACGTGCAGTATGGCAACATGGAGAAGGGCTTCAGCGCCCAGCGCGCGGGCACCGGCGGTTCCGACCTGCCGGATATTCCGGCCGAATTCTCCAAGGTTCCGTTCACGCGCGGCGTGGTCGGCATGGCCCGCTCGCAGGATCCGAATTCCGCTAATTCGCAGTTCTTCATCATGTTTGCCGACGGTCCGTTCCTGAACGGCCAATATACCGTGGTCGGCAAGGTCGTGTCCGGCATGGAAGCCGTGGACAAGATCAAGCGCGGCGCCGGCGGCAACGGCGAAGTTTCCAACCCCGACCGGATGATCAAGGTCACCGTCGGCAAAAAGTAAGGTAAGGGCAATGGAGCCCGAACAGAGGAGAATAGTCATGGCCGAGATCAAGGATCCGGAAAACACCATCATCATGGAAACGACGACCGGCAAGGTCGTGATCCAGCTGCTGCCGGAAGTTGCTCCGGGCCACGTCGCCCGCATCAAGGAACTCGTATCGGAAGGCGCTTACGATGGCGTCGTTTTCCACCGCGTCATCGAAGACTTCATGGCCCAGACGGGCGACGTGAAGTTCGGCAAGAAGGGTGCGGAAAGCTTCAACCCGGCCCGCGCCGGCATGGGCGGCTCCGACAAGCCGGACCTGAAGGCCGAGTTCTCCGCCATTCCGCATGTGCGCGGCACCTGCTCCATGGCCCGTTCGCAGAACCCGAACTCCGCCAACTCGCAGTTCTTCATCTGCTTCACGGATTCGCCGTGGCTCAACAAGCAGTACACCGTCTGGGGCCAGGTCATCGAAGGCATGGAAGCCATCGACAAGGTCAAGCGCGGCGAGCCGGTGAAGGACCCGGATTCGATCGTTTCCATCAAGCTCGCTTCTGCGGCCTGATTTTTTGGAAATTGCAGTTCGACCCGTCTCGCAGTCTATGCGAGGCGGGTTTTGACGTTTATTGACGGTACGTGATTTTAAGGATGGACGCGGCAGTTTTGACGCTTGCCATCCGTCGCGCCGTTCTCTTCTTCCCTCATTCCTGTGCTTGTCACAGGAATCCAGCCAGCCCAAGTCCCTGGGCTGAAAGGACTCCTCCCGCCGCGCAGACGCGCGCCGACTGGATTCCTGTGACGAGCACAGGAATGAGGGGTGAGGGGTGCGGATGCGTCGGGCCGCAAAACACCGTGCCGTGTCAAATTGGATTTCTGGAAGACCCTTTCATGCGTGTAGACCTGTTCGATTTCGATCTGCCCGAGGAGAATATCGCCCTGCGCCCGGCGAACCCGCGCGATAGCGCGCGCCTGTTGGTGGTCGATCCGAATGAGAACCGTATGGAAGACCATCGCGTCTTCGACCTGCCGTCCTTCCTGAAGCCCGGCGATGCGCTGGTGTTCAACGATACCCGCGTCATTCCCGCCCAGCTCGAAGGTGTACGGCTGCGCGAAGGCGCGCCGGAGACGGCGGTTTCGGCCACGCTGCACATGCGCGCCGATCAATCTCGCTGGAAGGCCTTCGCGCGCCCCGGCAAGCGCATCAAGCAGGGTGACCGCATCCGTTTCGGTTACGAGCGCGACAATGCCTGCGGCCTTGCCCATCTGGAAGCCACCGTCGAGGAAAAGGGCGAGGAGGGCGAGATCACGCTGCTGTTCGACGTCTCCGGCCCGGTGCTGGACGAGGCAATCGCCTCCGTCGGCCATATTCCCTTGCCGCCCTATATCGCCGCGAAACGTCCGGAAGATGCACAGGATCAGACCGACTACCAGACCATCTATGCCCGCGAAAAGGGAGCCGTTGCCGCTCCCACCGCCGGGCTGCATTTCACGCCCGATCTGTTTGCCGCGCTGGACAAGGTGGGCATCGAGCGGCATTTCGTGACGCTTCACGTTGGGGCAGGCACCTTCCTTCCGGTCAAGTCCGACGATACCGACGATCACAAGATGCATTTCGAGATCGGCCATGTGTCGCAGGAAACCGCCGACCGGCTGAATGCCGTCAAGGCGCGCGGCGGACGGATCGTTTGCGTCGGCACCACCTCGCTGCGCCTGATCGAAAGTGCGGCCGACGAGAATGGCGTTATCCACCCATGGTCCGATGCCACTGGCATCTTCATCACGCCGGGATATCGCTTCCGCGCGGTCGATATTCTGATGACGAATTTCCACCTGCCGAAATCGACGCTGTTCATGCTGGTTTCGGCTTTCTGCGGTCTCGAAACGATGCGTGACGCTTATAAGCACGCCATCGAAACCGGATACCGCTTTTATTCCTATGGCGATTCCAGCCTGTTGTTCCGGAAAAACTGATGCACGACAAATTCACCTTCACCCTGAAAGCCACGAGCGGCGGCGCGCGCCTCGGCGAAGTCGCCATGCCGCGCGGCGTGATCCGCACGCCTGCCTTCATGCCTGTCGGCACGGTCGGCACCGTCAAGGCCATGTATCTCGATCAGGTGCGGGAGTTGGGGGCCGATATCATTCTCGGCAATACCTATCACCTGATGCTGCGGCCGGGTCCGGAGCGTGTTGCCCGCCTCGGCGGCCTGCATGAGCTGATCCGCTGGCCGCATCCGATCCTCACCGATAGCGGCGGTTTTCAGGTGATGTCGCTTTCCGGCCTGCGCAAGCTGGACGAGCAGGGCGTGACCTTCAAGAGCCATGTGGACGGTTCTCTGCACCACATGTCGCCGGAACGCTCCATCGAAATTCAGGGCATGCTCGATTCGGATATCCAGATGCAGCTCGATGAATGCATCGCGCTGCCGGCCGAGCGCAAGGAAATCGAGCGCGCCATGGAAATGTCGCTGCGCTGGGCCGAGCGCTGCCGCGTCGCCTTTGGCGAGCAACCCGGCAAGGCCATGTTCGGCATCGTGCAGGGCGGCGACCAGCCGGATCTGCGCATCCGTTCCGCAGAGGGACTGAAGCAGCTCGATCTCAAGGGTTATGCGGTCGGCGGCCTTGCCGTCGGAGAGCCGCAGGATGTGATGCTCGGCATGCTCGATATCACCCTGCCGGTGCTGCCCACCGAAAAACCGCGTTACCTGATGGGCGTCGGCACGCCCGATGATATCCTGAAATCGGTGGCGCGCGGTATCGACATGTTCGACTGCGTGATGCCGACCCGCTCCGGCCGCCACGGGCTTGCCTTTACCCGTCGCGGCAAGGTCAATATCCGCAATGCCCGCCATGCCGAGGATATGCGCCCGCTCGACGAGCAGTCCAACTGCCCGGCCTCGCGCGATTATTCCCGCGCCTATCTGCACCATCTCACCCGCGCCAACGAGGCGCTGGGCGGCATGCTGCTCTCCTGGCACAATCTTGCCTATTATCAGGAGCTGATGCAGGGTATCCGCAAGTCTATCGAGGAAGGCCGTTTCGCCGATTTTTATGCGGAAACCATCGAAATGTGGGCGCGGGGCGATATAGACCCCATCTGACTCTTCCCGAGTTTTTCTCCTGTTTCGGACGCTTTCCTTGGCACACGCGCCTTACGTTCTTTTCCGGGATGATACGACCGGCACGGTGACAGCCTTCACCGAGCCGGAAGACATCATCGTCGCGGATGAACCGGCGTCGTTTTTTGCTGCGCTCAAGCGCATGGAACAGCTGCGCCGGGCCGGGAAATACCTCGCCGGCTATATGTCCTACGAAGCGGGTTTCCTGTTCGAGCCGAAGCTTGCGCCTTTCGCGGACGAGCCTCGCAACGTGCCGTTTCTCAATTTCGGCGTCTTTTCCGGTCCGCAGCCGGATGAGGGACGGTTTGCGCGGCCGGCAAATCTGCCGGATGCGGATGCGTTTCTGTCCGATCCCGTGCCCGCATGGACCATTCAAGACTATTGCCAGCGTTTCGAGCGGCTGCACGGGCATCTGCGTCGCGGCGACTGTTACCAGGGCAATCTGACCATGCCCGTTCATGCCCGCTGGAGCGGCGATCCGCTGACGGCCTTCTGGTCGCTGATCGAACGGCAGCCGGTGAAATATGGCGCGCTGGTCGATCTCGGCGGCCCGGTCATCCTGTCGCGCTCACCGGAACTGTTCTTCTCGGTCGACGGGGAAGGTTTCATCGAAACCCATCCGATGAAGGGAACGACGCCGCGCGGAGCCGATGCGGAAGAAGACCGGGCGATTATCGCCGCAATGCTGGCGGACGAAAAGACGCTCGCCGAAAACCGCATGATCGTCGATCTGCTGCGCAACGATATTTCCCGCATCACCGAAGTCGGCAGCCTTGATGTGCCGCGGCTGTTCGATATCGAGACCTATCCGACCGTGCACCAGATGGTCAGCCATGTGCGGGCGAAACTTCTGCCTGACATGGCGGTGGAAGATATCTTCGCCGCCCTGTTTCCCTGCGGCTCCGTTACCGGCGCACCGAAAATGTGGGCGATGAAAATCCTGCGCGAGCTGGAAGCGACTCCGCGCGACGCCTATTGCGGCGCAATCGGCTTCATGTCTCCAAGTGGTGATATGCGCTTCTCCGTGGCGATCCGCACGCTCAGCCTGTTTGACGACGGCCGTGCCGTCTTCAATGTCGGCGGCGGTATCGTATTCGATTCCGTTGCCGAGGCGGAGTATGACGAGTGTCTGCTGAAATCGAAATTCGCGGTGGGGGACAGGTTGCTTCGGGGTTAGTCGCCTCCCTCATTCCTGTGCTTGTCACAGGAATCCAGCCAGCCCAAGTCCTTGGGCTGAAAGGAGTCTTCCCGTCGCGCAAACGCGCGTCGACTGGATTCCTGTGACAAGCACAGGAATGAGGGAGGTTGGAGGAAGCTCCGGGGTAAGCAGCCAAATGTGTGCCCTTAGGAAAGCCGGCTACGGTTTTCGCTACCAAACGTCGTCAGCGCCCGATCACCTCAAACACCCCATTTTCCACCAGCACTTCCTTCGCCGCCGCATGGCTCAGAAAACCCGCTGGGCTGGCGCTGGCGCCATAGGCGCCCGATTGCAGGATGGCGAGGAGATCGCCGGCCTTGAGCTTGGGTAGCGCCGCATTGCGGGCAAGCGTATCGAGCGGCGTGCAGAGCGGGCCGACGATGGTTGCCGTTTCCTCATGCTCCGCCAGCATCATGGCCGGTGCGACGATGGGATAATTGCGCTTGACGATCTGGCCGAGATTGCCGGAGGCGGCGAGGTGGTGGTGCATGCCGCCATCCATCACCACAAAGGTGGTGCCGCGCGAGGTCTTTACCGAATTCACCTCCGCCACATAAACGCCGCCGGGACCGGCGAGGAAACGGCCGGGTTCGATGATGACATGGGCGTCGGTTATCAACGGATGCGCCTTCAGGAGCGCCTTGAGATCGGCAATGGCGGCGCTGACTTTTTCAAGATCGAGCGGCGTTTCGCCTGCGAAATAGGGAATGCCGAGACCGCCGCCGAGATCGATGGTTTCGAGCGGCCTGCCGAGCATCTCGGCCATGCGCGCGGCAAGGGAAATGCCGTGTCTCCATTGGGAGACAAGCATGTCGGCATCGAGGATCTGCGTACCGCCGTAAATATGGACGCCGACGAGATCGATATATCGGGCGTCCTTGAAGAGCGGCAGGACATTTTCCAGCTCTTCCTCGTCGAAACCGAAAGCGGTGGCCTTGCCGCCCATGCGCATCGCGCCGGCCTGTGCATCCGGCACCGGATTGATGCGGATCGAAGCCTTGACCGGCTTGCCGACTGCCTCGATGCGGGTGATTTCCTCGGCGCTTTCGATGTGGATTTCGCCGATGCCGCCCTCGATCACTTCGCGCAGCTCGGCCATGCCTTTGCCGGGGCCGGCGAAGATGATGTTTTGCGCTGCGACACCGGCCTTGATGGCGGCGCGGTATTCACCGACGGAAGCGATTTCCGCACCCGCACCTTCCTGCCGGAAAAGCGAGACGATGGCGGGCAGGGGATTGGCTTTCACCGAATAATAGATATCGGCAAAACCGCCGAGCGCGGTTTCGAGATCGCGATAGGCGCGGCGCATGGCGGCGGCGTCATAGAGGAAGCAAGGCGTTCCGGTCCCGGCGACAATATCGCGCACGGGAAGTCCGCCGATCATCAGATCGTTCTGGCTTGTGTCGAATAACGCGGCTGCAAAAGCCGGGCCGTGGCTCTGGGGTTTATCCGTTGGCGCCATTGTCCGTCCGTTCGCGCACCAGCGCGCGGTAATCCACCTTGCCATTGGCCGTGACCGGCAGTCGTTCCACCAGTTCGATGGCGCGCGGGATCATGAAGGGGGCGAGCATTTCGGCCGCCTTCTTCAGAGCCGCCGTCACATCGATATTCTGGTTGGCGGCAGTTGCGACGGCATGCACCTTTTCGCCCGCAAAGGGGTCCGGCAGGCCGATGACGGCGACCTGCTGGAAAAGGCCTGTCGACATCAGGCTTTCCTCAACCTCGGTCGGGCTGATGCGATAGCCCGACGATTTGATCATCGCATCGTTGCGGGCGACGAAGCTGAAGAAACCATCCTCGTCCTCCACCGCCAGATCGCCGGAATAACACACGGTCTCGCCGCCCATCGCCGCCGGAATGAAGGGGTGAGGGCGCAGCACCTTTGCCGTATCCTCCGGCCGGTTCCAGTAACCCAGCGAGACGGTCGGGCCGCGATGCACGAGAATGCCAGGCTCACCCGGCTTCGCCCTCTGTCCCTCGGCGGTGACGATGAAGATTTCGCATTCGGGAATGGCCTTGCCGATGGAGGTCGGGCGGCGGTCGATTTCATCGGGCGGCAGGAAGGTGGAGCGGAAGGCTTCCGTGAGGCCATACATCAGGTAGATTTTCGTGTCCGGCAGCTTCTCGCGTAGCGCTTTCACGGTTTCCTGCGGCACGCGCCCGCCGGAATTGGTGATGTAACGCAGATGCGGCAGAGGCGTCTTTGTGAGCGACGGGGCCGCTTTCGTCAGGATCGCCCAGATCGTCGGCACACCGGCGAGACCCGTGATGGCATGGTCACGCAGATCGCGGACGATCTCATCGCCCAGTCGGAAGGTGGAGATGATCGTGGCCGCGCCCTGTTCCACCGCCGTCAGCAACTGGTTCAGGCCATAATCGAAGCTGAAGGGCAGCAGGGACAGAATGCGGTCGCTGCCGGTGATGTCCAGATAGGTGCGCACGATGCGCGCGCCGGCCAGAAGATTGCGGTGCGACAGCATCACGCCCTTGGGCGAGCCGGTGGAGCCGGAGGTATAAAGAATGGCGGCCAGGTCTTCGCCGGTTGCCGCTGAAGGCCGGGCGAGTGTGTCGGCGCGGGCCTCCATCTCTTCCGCCAGTAGCACCGTGACGTCGGGAAGGTCTTCCAGTGCCGCTTTCAGCTCATCCATCATCGCGGCGTCGCTGATGACGATTTTTGCGCCGCAATCCGTGACGATATGGCGAATCTGCTGCGCCTTCAGCAATGCGTTCACCGGCACGAAGACGCCGGACGCCATGCTCACGCCAAAGATCGACCAGCATTCCTCGATGCCGCGCGGCAGATAGATGACGACGCGGTCTCCGCGTTGCGCTCCGGCTTCCTGCAATGCCGCCGCGCAACGGGCCGCCGCTGCGGAAAATTCGCGATAATTCAGCGATCGGTCCTTATGGACGAGGGCCTGATCGTCGCTCGCCGCGCGGGCGGTAAGCAGGTGGTGCAGCAGGAAATGGGGTGTCATCTCCTCCGTTCCCTGAGGACGAAGGCGATGAGATCGGCCGGCGTGCCGAGATTTTCAGGCGTGAAATGTTCGTCATCGAGAATGATGCCGAAACCCTCGCCGAGGAAGATCATCAGTTCCAGAAAGCCGAGCGAATCGATCACGCCGCCTTCGAGAAGCAACGTATCGGCGGAAAAGGGGGCATAGGCGGGAAAACGGTTGGAGAGATAGGAATAGATGGTATCGGCAACGTCGATTTCACTCTTTTTCGCTGCAAGCATGCTCGTTCTCCGATTTCCCGCGTGTTTCCCAATGACCTGCCCGGAACGGCGCTTTTTCTTTAAAGGCCAAGATTCCGTCAAGTCGCGCACGACTCACTAAAATACCTACGGTGGCAATAACACCAACTCTGAGTATGCTTCGTTAATAAATCGTGGGTTCCATGCGCCTTTTACTTGTATCGGTGCAGATTTATGTGCGGCAAGCCCGCCGGCCTTTCGCTCTGCGCCCATTGCCGCCATGGTCAACGCAAGCCGGCCATGGCCAAGAAGGTGGCGGGCAATTGCGGATATGTGCCTTTGCGCGACCTGCCGGTCTTCGCAATGGATGAGGCGCGCGGATGGCAATCTTTTGGTCGTGGTTTTCAGGAAGACCAGCGGGTAATGGCGGTTCTCCGCCTCCATCACGGCCACGATGCAGCCGAGACGGGCGTGGTCTTCCAGCATGTCGCGCATTTCGGCGGAGAGTATTTCCGGTTTTATCTCGCCTGGCGGGCGCAGCCGTGCGCCTGCCGGGCGAAGCGCCGTGACGGGCAGCGGATAAAAAAGCGTGCAATCGGTCACCGTCGCAAAGCCCAGCCTCTCATTCAGCTTGCAGGCTTCGGGAGAGGGCGTGAGATCGGTGAAGATTTCGTCCTCATTGGAGGAGGCCATCTGCAACATGCGCGGGGCGAACCAGCGGCAGGAAGGCTCCACATACCAGCTGGACAGGTTGACGACGATCCTGCCGGTCTCCGGCAGGCGGCTTTTGATCGTCAGCAGCACACCTGCGGCATCGTCGCCCTTCATCAGCAATTGCCCGATAGCGCCGAGTTCGCGCCGCTCGTGATGTTCGCTGACGAGCGACAAACCGCGCGACCAGAAGGCCTCGCTTTTTTCCGGGAAGCCTTTCGCCAGAAGAGCGACGGCGGCGACGCGGTTTCCGTTGTCGATCGGTACGATTTTCAGGGTCGCTCTCCGCAGGTCTGGCGTCGTTCTGGGCGGGGAGGGATTTTCAACTCCACCGCGTAGTATCGGCTTACGACGATAGATTTACCGTCCCGTTAATCGCAATGGCTGCAGCGGGTTGGAGGCGATCACATTTGCATGAATGGCGGGCGCGCGCGGTTAC
>NZ_ASYA01000054.1:0-89496 GCF_001526585.1 Agrobacterium sp. LY4
CCACGACGCCGCGAATGCTTTCGCCCTTGTGCATCAGGTCGAAGCCCTTGTTGATGTCTTCGAGCGGCATGGTGTGGGTGATCATCGGGTCGATCTGGATCTTGCCTTCCATGTACCAGTCGACAATCTTCGGCACATCCGTGCGGCCGCGTGCGCCACCGAAGGCGGTGCCCATCCAGTTGCGGCCGGTGACCAGCTGGAACGGGCGCGTGGAGATTTCCTGGCCGGCGCCGGCAACGCCGATGATGACCGACTTGCCCCAGCCGCGATGCGAGGCTTCCAGCGCCTGACGCATGACCTTGGTATTGCCGGTGCAATCGAATGTATAATCCGCGCCGCCGATCAGGTCGCCATTGCGCTTCGTCATGTTGACGAGATAGGGCACGATGTCGTCGCCGACTTCCTTGGGGTTGACGAAGTGGGTCATGCCGAACTTCTCGCCCCAGGCCTTGCGGTCGGGGTTGATATCCACGCCGATGATCATGTCCGCGCCGGCAAGGCGCAGGCCCTGCAGCACGTTGAGGCCGATGCCGCCGAGACCGAAGACAATTGCGGTGGAACCGATCTCGACCTTGGCGGTGTTGATGACCGCACCGATGCCGGTGGTGACGCCGCAGCCGATGTAACAAACCTTGTCGAAGGGCGCGTCGGGGTTGATCTTGGCAAGCGCGATCTCCGGCAGAACCGTATAGTTCGAGAAGGTCGAGCAGCCCATATAATGATGGATCTTGTCCTTGCCGATGGAGAAGCGCGACGTGCCGTCCGGCATCACGCCCTGGCCCTGGGTGGCGCGGATGGAGGTGCAGAGATTGGTCTTGCGCGAGGTGCAGGAATAGCATTCGCGGCATTCCGGCGTGTAGAGCGGAATGACATGGTCGCCCTTCTTGACCGAGGTGACGCCCGGTCCGACATCGACGACGACGCCCGCGCCCTCATGGCCGAGAATGGCCGGGAACAGGCCTTCCGGATCGGCGCCCGACAGGGTGAAATCGTCTGTATGGCAGATGCCGGTCGCCTTGACCTCAACCAGCACTTCGCCGGCGCGCGGGCCTTCGAGTTGAACGGTCATGACCTCAAGCGGCTTTCCGGCCTGAATGGCAACTGCGGCGCGAACGTCCATATCTTATCTCCTGGCATTGTCTTGTGATTGAACAGGGCTGTTTTGCCCGAGCTTGGCTGGAGGGACAAGGGGCGAGCCCAAGTTTGTGTTTTCGGAAGAAACCGTGAATGCAAACCCCACACTGCCGTCACGCGGTCATACGATTTTATTGGCTGGCTCTAATTTACTAATAAATAAACTAAGCATATGAATTTGCTTCATATTTTTAGATTCCGATTGAGCTTTGATTTACGGTTTGTGTGTTAATTGACCCCTGTATTTCAGTGGTCAGGCGAAGTTGCTCGAAAAGCAGCGCCGCCGGCGACCAACGAGCAATTTTCGAGCGACCGGCGTGAGCCGGACATTTTTTAGCGTCGCAGAAAGCCAGGCCTGTCGCTTTTCACAGCGCGCCTTTCCCATGGCGATGAGCGACATGAGACGGTGTTTTGATGACGAGCAGGCGGATAAAAAAAGCGGCATGGAAATGGAGCCTATTTTCATCGCTCCTCAGGGATCGCGCGGGTACCTTCGCCATCATGACCGCGCTGCTGCTGCCGGTCTTTATCATTTTGCTGGGGCTGCTTTTTGAGGGTGGCAGGGCGCTGGCCTATTACAACCAGTCAAAGCGGGTCATGGCGATGGCATGCGAAAGAGCCACCAAGCCGACTCGCACCTTCACATTGTCCGATGAAGTGCGGCGCGCCAATGTGGCCGGGGCCTTCGATGCGATGATTCAATCCACCAAGCAGAAGGTCCTCTCGCGAGACGTGCAAGTGAAATGGACTGAGACAAAAATCAATGCCGAGTTCAGTTACGGGCTGATTTTCTCGGAGATGTTCAATCTCGAGAAGCTGAAATATCGCCTTGATGAGTCCTGCGAAGGTATCCCGCCCTATCCCGAGGACGATGCGGTTATCATTGACAATATGTTCGAGAGCAACGCTCTCGGCGTCGAGCGGGTTTTGAAAAACGGCGTTACCAAGGAAACCCCCGGCGGTTGCTGGGGTGTCTATCCCTATTCGGAAATCGGATGGGATGGCGGGACCGGCCCCGGCGTCGAGTTGCAGGACTGGAGCAGCCCCTGCTGCCGCCGCAACCACAATTGGGAGGGCTATCCGGCGGGAATGCAGAGCAAGAAACTCAACGAGGCCCCTACCGCCAACGACAAAGCCTGCACTTTGAAGGAGGTCGATAAGGCAAAGACCACCGACAAGATCGAAATCGACAAGAAGGCGGGCACCGAGCTCTCATTGCCAACCCGTTATGTCATGGAGCTCGACAGCGACTGGGGCCCGCCTAAGCCCGGCAAGAAAAAAAATATCGAAGCCAATAGTTCGATCTACAAGGATGTCGAGCTTCATCCCGGAATATATAAGATCATGGTTTGGTATAATGGGCGCCGGGCCGTCGAGGACGTGGAAAAAACAAACGGAATCAAGATCTCGCTCCAACAGCTCCTTCCTGACCTGCAACCCCAGCAGCGGGTGTGGGAGTTGACCCAGGATAAAAACAGTATTGCCTGGACGCCGAGGGACTACAGTTTCAGGGTCAAGGCCTACTCCATCTATCGGGTGACGATTGAGGCAACCGGCCTGAGCGACAGCTTCGGTGGCATCATCACCGGTTTCCAGCTCATCTACGTGGATCGAATGGAAGAGGGCTGAGATGAAGTCCTTACTTTTCCCGTGTCAGGATAAAAGCCGTGGTCGCCCGCGCAGATGCCTGTTCGCGCATGCCGCCTGTTACCGGCTATTTGGCGACCGAAAGGCAGCAACGGCGGTCGAGACGGCGCTGCTGTTGCCGCTGTTTTTTGCGCTGATTTTCGGGACGCTCGAAATCGGCCTGCTGATGCTCTATTATCTTTATCTCTCGTTCGCATCGAATGCGGGTATCGAATATCTCCGCAAGGCGGCGGCGGACGGTAAACCGGCGACCGAGATTGCGTTGCGCAAGGCAATCGCCTCCCATTTCATTGGAGGGACTGACGAAACCAATCTCAAGATTGCCCTTTTGCCGATCCCCGACGACGATATTGCCGAAGCCAAAGTGCCCATACCAATCGTGAACGATTTTCGCCCGCCCGCCGATACCGCCGGGCAGTACATTCTGGCCATCGGTTACAACTGGAATTTTTTGATGCCGACGACGCGTTTCCTCGTGCCGGACACGGGCGGCATTCATCAATTGCGCAACATTTCCCTGGCGATCACTGCCGTGCGGGTGACGGAATGAAAAAGGCGACATGGTTTTTGCGTCTTGCTGGTTTCGGCCGTTGCCGTTCTGGTGCTGCGGCGGTGGAAATGGGGCTTTTGGCGCCTCTGCTTGTCCTTATGCTTGCAGTGATCATTGAGGTCGGGCGGGGTTGGCTGAGCTATGACCGGTTCATGACGATAGTCGACAATTCAGCGCGCTGGGCGGCAAGATTCCCCGAATTCGAGGAACGGGTGCGCACGGGGGTTCCGAGCTTCGTTGTCCTTTCCGGCAGCGGCATTCTCCAGACGGGCAAACTCGACCTGACGCTGAGAAGCGTCAAACTGGTGGATAAGGTCGCCCGGCTGCAATTTCCCGCCCACAATTTTCTGGGATCTGCCGAAGATGTGCCATGGGAGAAAACCGTGATTGCCAACGGTTTCGTTGCTCAGGAAGCTATCATCGTCGTCTCCGGTCGCTACAGCTATCGGCCGCTGATCTCGGTCCTGGCCGATATCACGCTCAAATTCGAATATGTTGCGGCCGTCAACCCGTTCTTTTCCCAGCGATATCCTTACCAGAGCGGCAAATCGGATTTCGCAAAATGGAACCTCAAGCGCTCGCCATTCAAAGCAAACTGATCGGCCTCAGACAGCCTCTGTCTCGGCCTGGCTTTCGCCGAGCCACGCCGCGCAATCCCGCAACGCCCGCGCTGCAATAAGCTGGCGTTTCATGATCGTCTTGTCCTTGCCGCGAAAACGCTTGACGCCTTCCGGCTTGACGATGGAGCCCGGCGCCAGTTCCGGGAAGAGGCCGAAATTGATGTTCATCGGCTGGAAGGAGCGTTTGCCCGGCTCATCATCGGAGGAAAGGTGGCCGCCGGTGATGTGGTTGAGGAGCGAGCCGAGCGCGGTGGTGGCCGGCGGCAGGCTTGGGGACTCGCCCTTCTGTTCGGCGGCGGCGAAGCGGCCGGCGAGAAGGCCGACGGAGGCGCTTTCCACATAACCTTCGCAGCCGGTGATCTGGCCGGCGAAACGCAGGTCCGGCCGCGATTTCAGTTTCAGCGAGCGGTCGAGCAGGATCGGGGAATCGATATAGGTGTTGCGGTGCAGGCCGCCGAGGCGCGCGAATTCCGCATTTTCGAGGCCGGGTATCATGCGGAATACATCCGCCTGCACACCGTATTTCAGCTTGGTCTGGAAACCGACCATGTTGTATAGCGTGCCGAGCGCATTGTCCTGTCGCAGCTGCACGACGGCATAGGCCTTGACGGTGGGGTTATGGGCGTTGGTCAGTCCCATCGGCTTCATCGGGCCGTGGCGCAGCGTCTCGCGGCCGCGCTCGGCCATGATCTCGATAGGCAGGCAGCCGTCGAAATAGGGCGTGCCTTCCCATTCCTTGAAACCGACCGTGTCGCCGGCAATCAGCGCGTCGATGAAGGCGTTGTACTGCTCCTCGTTCAGCGGGCAGTTGATGTAATCCTTGCCGGTGCCGCCGGGACCGACCTTGTCGTAACGCGACTGGTACCAGCAGATATCCATATTGATGCTGTCGCGGTGCACGATGGGGGCGATGGCGTCGAAGAAGGCGAGCGCATCCTCACCCGTCTCTGCCTGAATGGCGGCAGCAAGATCCGGCGAGGTCAGCGGGCCGGTGGCGATGATCGAGTTGCCCCATTCCTTCGGCGGCAGGCCATTCACCTCTTCGCGCACGATCGTCACCAATGGGTGACTTTCCAGCTTTTTCGTCACGGCCTCGGAGAACCCGTCGCGATCGACGGCGAGCGCGCCGCCGGCCGGCACCTGGTGTCTGTCGGCGCAGGCCATGATGAGAGAACCGGCAAGCCGCATTTCAGCGTGGATAACGCCGACCGCATTGGCGGTCGCATCGTCGGAGCGGAAGGAGTTGGAGCAGACCAGTTCCGCCAGCGTATCGCCCTTATGCGCATCCGTGCCGCGCACGCCGCGCATTTCATGCAGGATGACGGGCACACCGCTCTGCGCGATCTGCCACGCGGCTTCCGAACCGGCCAGTCCGCCGCCCACGACGTGAATGGGAGAAGTGCTCTTGTCTTGCATGCTGGCGTCCATGGGCGGCCGCGGGGCAAAGGCTCCCGTCCGGCGGCTGTCTTTCGAGTGATTGTTCCGCACGGGTCCCTAAGGACGCGGCATTGTTTGCGGATGCACTAGCATGCATGGCCGGGGCAGCCAAATGTTTTTGAGGGATGGAGGCTAGGGGGCTGCCAAGCTCCCGGCGGGCTCGAGGAGCAGACGCGCATTTTGGAGCGAGCGGGTGCCGCTTGTTTCTTCTCCCCGCCGGGGAGAAGGTCGCGGCAGCGGGATGAGGGGGCTAGGGTGCGGTCTATCGCTGGCGTTGCCCCCTCATCCGACCCTTCGGGCCACCTTCTCCCCGGCGGGGAGAAGAAATATGCCGCGATGCCGGGCGCCTTTCCAAAGGCCAGTTCCTCCAGCCAAACCCCAGAATCAAAAACGGCGCCAGAGGCGCCGCTTTTTTTACCTGTCGCTCAATCGTCGCGCCCTGGAGGTCGGGCAGCGGGACGATCGTTTACGCCTTAGCGGAACGAACGGGCTGCTACGTTACGGATGTCGTAACGGGTCAGGCCGATGTCGCTCAGAGCCTGGTTGGAAAGGCTGCCAAGTTCGTTGATCGTGCGGCGGTAGGAGATCCAGTTCTTTGCGATGCGGATGGGGTTCATGGTCGTTTCCTCAATCTATCTCTGTTGATTTCGTCTGCCGGCTCAGCGTTTCTCTGTGCTCTCGGCTGTTGAGGTTTATATATAGACATTGAGCCATGTTGTGCAGTGCAGAATTTAGGCTACTGCCATGCATTTGTGCAGTATGTCGGCTAAATTTGCGGCTTTGAATATCATCTGAGCAAAATATGAGCGGAAATGCCTGTGTTTCAGGCGATTTTGACTGATATGGCAGCCTTTCGCGGCGCTAAAGGGGTTTTGCGGCGTGAAAAGGGGTGTCGGGAGGGGCTCGGACGCTATCCGGGCGCGGCGTGAACGGTCGGCCATCGATGCATTTTTCATCGGCTGACACTGCGGGCGGCTAAGGCAGTGCCGCTTCGACCCGGAGAACCGCCGAAAAAGAAAAAAGGCCGGAGGCGGGAGCCTCAGGCCTTTTTGGGTAGGTCGTCTCGCATCCGCCGCAAGAAGCGGCGGGGCGTATAATCAGAAGCCGACGGCGGTCTTGGCGACGCGGCGGATGTCCTGACGGCCAATGCCGAGGTCACTCAGTTCGCGGTCGGTCATGCGGCCGAGTTCGGTTACGGTCTGACGATACTTGCGCCAGTTGGTGAGCGAGCGTGCAATGTTCATTTTCATCTTCCTCTTCGTGCTGTTCAGTCTCTGCGGCCAGTCTTGGGAGGCTTTGGTCCGGGGCTGAACTCGATCTCTGTATGACCATGAATATAATCGGTTTAATCAAAACAAAAACAGACAAAGCAAGATGTCACCTATGCACGCATTGCAATGCAAGCCGGTAAAACAGGCCGATTGCGGCGATTCATGCATAATTTGTGACCAATTTGTGTGCTTTTGGTGATCGCCTGGAGGTTTGGCAGTGCGAAGGCGTGTAAGATGAACGGATAAGGGGCGGGGCAGGGTGCGGAAGCCCTGAATCGCCGGTTTGGAGCAACGGCCAGCAATCCGGCAACTTGGGCTGCGGGGCAGGCTATATATAATGTCAATGTAGCCGCATAAATATTGCCTGCTTTCCGCGCCTGCCTGCATGCGATGTGCCGGGCGAGGTGGGTCGGGAAGGCGATGGAGGCGGATGTGGTTCGGCTTGCCGTTTTTTCTCCCAAAACGCCTCTGTCCGGCTGTTGCGCGCTGTCCCCCGGCGCGGGCGGCGAATAAGCGGAGAGGGCGGCCATCTCTTGCCACCGGCGCGGACGGCAAGAAAAGTCCGGAGGAAACGAAAGGCGGGGGGAACGGCGTGCTTGACCCTTTCTGAACATTGTGACATACCGCCGCCCAACGTGCGGGTATGGCGGAATTGGTAGACGCATTGGTTTTAGGTACCAACGCTTCGGCGTGGGAGTTCGAGTCTCTCTACCCGCACCACAAGCAAGGCATGGCTGCGCCACGCTTGCGCCAGAGTGCATCTTTATAAGATGCGGGGAGCTTCGGGGTTCATTTCTCCCCTTTGGTCTTTTCTCCGGTGCAGGCTAAATGGTGTCCGGCAGGCGCTTGTGTAAAGAAGTAAGGGAAGCCACGGCCGGGGAACGATGTTTCCGGCGCAGTGCTCGAAAGTAAACCAACGGCTGTCTGAGCACCGCCGCCATGATGTGAAGGTTAGGAAAATGCAGGTTATCGAAACGCTCGCTGAAGGGCTGAAGCGCGAACTCAAGGTCGTTATTCCGGCCGCCGACATGAAGGCCCGTCTGGACGAGCGCCTGGTTGACGCCAAGGACAAGGTTCGCATCAACGGTTTCCGTCCCGGCAAGGTGCCGATGGGCCACCTGAAGAAGATGTACGGCAAGTCCATCATGGCCGACCTCGTCAACGAGCTGGTTCGTGAAAAGCCGACCGAAATCCTCTCCAGCCGCGGCGAAAAATCTGCGACGCAGCCGGCCATCTCCATGACCGAAGACGAGCAGGAAGCCGAAAAGATCCTGTCGGCCGAATCCGATTTCGAATTCACCGTTGCCTACGAAATCATTCCGGCCATCGAACTGAAGGCCAATGACGGCATCAAGGTTACCCGCGAAGTCGTTGAAGTCTCCGAAGACGAAATCAACGAGCAGATCCTCAAGATCGCTGAAAGCGCCCGCACCTACGAGACCAAGAAGGGCAAGGCCGCCGATGGCGACCGCGTCACCATGAACTATCTCGGCAAGGTTGACGGCGTTGCCTTTGATGGCGGCGCTGCCGAAGATGCCGAACTGGTTCTCGGTTCGGGCCGCTTCATCCCCGGCTTCGAAGAGCAGCTGGTCGGCGTCAAGGCTGGCGATGAAAAGACCATCACCGTGACCTTCCCTGCCGATTACCCGGCTGCGAACCTTGCTGGCAAGGACGCCAACTTCGACATCACCGTCAAGGAAGTTGCCGCTGCCGCTGCTGTTGAAATCAACGACGAACTGGCCACCAAGCTCGGTCTCGAATCGGCTGAAAAGCTGAAGGAAATCGTCAAGGGCCAGATCGAAAGCCAGTACGGCAACATCACACGCCAGAAGGTCAAGCGTCAGATCCTCGACCAGCTGGACGAGATGTACAAGTTCGACACGCCGGCCGGTCTCGTCGACGCCGAGTTCGACAACATCTGGCGCCAGATCAACACCGATCTTGCCCAGTCGGGCAAGACCTTCGCTGACGAAGACACGACCGAAGAAGAAGCCCGCGAAGAATATCGCAAGCTTGCTGAACGCCGCGTCCGTCTCGGCCTCGTTCTCTCCGAAATCGGCGAAAAGGCCGGCGTTGAAGTGACCGAAGAAGAGATGCAGCGCGCGCTGTTCCAGCAGCTGCAGCAGTTCCCGGGCCAGCAGAAGGAAATCCTCGATTTCTTCCGCAACACCCCCGGCGCTTCCGCTTCGCTGCGCGCTCCGATCTTCGAAGAAAAGGTCATCGACAAGCTGCTCTCCGAAATCTCGGTAACGGACAAGACCGTTTCCAAGGAAGAGCTTCTGGCTGACGACGGCGAAGAAGCAACGGAAACCAAGAAGAAGGCGCCGGCCAAGAAAAAGGCTGCCGCCAAGGCTGACGACGCCGCTGAAGGCGAAGAAGCAGCTCCGAAGAAGAAGGCTCCGGCCAAGAAGAAGGCCGCTGAAGGCGACGCCGAATAATCTTCTTCAGTGCAAGCTGATTGAACAAAGGGCCGTAGCGAAAGCTGCGGCCTTTTTTGTTTTGGGCGTCCGGTTTCTGGGCGGTATTGCCCACCCGGTTTCGGACGTTTGACATCGCTGCGTTATTCTGGATCGCTATAATTAGAGATCGTGGCAGCAGAACCGAAGGTGTAGACACATCGCCGCGAGGCGGATGAATGTTGAAGGGTCGTGCCATGGGTGTCAGAAACTACTTGATCGAGGGTGTTTCCGGCACCGGTAAAACTTCCGTGGCAACGGAACTCCAGCGGCGTGGCTATCACGTCATCCACGGCGACCGTGAACTTGCCTACAAGGGCGACCCTGAAACCGGTGAACCGGTCGATCTCTCCCTGTTTCAGGGCGACAGGGATATGGTCTACCGCCATCGGCGTCATATTTGGGATGTCGAAAAGGTTCAGGCGCTTGTCACAGATCGGCGTCACGCAAATACGTTCTTCTGCGGTGGCTCTAGGAACTTTCGGCGTTTCATAGAGCTCTTCGATCGGGTTTTCGTTCTGGATGTCGACGTCGCGACCCTGCGAAGACGGCTGACGGAGAGGCCCGAGGATGAGTTCGGTGGAAAACCGGCCGAACGTGAATTCGTCCTGCAACTCCATGCGACGAAAGAAGACCTTCCCGCAGATGCAACGGTCATTGATTCATCAAGGTCCTTGGACATGGTGGTAGATGATATTCTGGTGCGCTGCGTTGATTCAGCCTGAAACTTGCAGCGCGCGGGCTCCCGTACCTTCGTTTCGATCACAATGCAGTGCAGCATGATTTTTTGCTGCATCTGCTCTTGTTCATCTCCCGTTCATCTGTCACCCTGCGCAGCATGATTTGCCCCGGCCGCTGCATGCGGTCGTTCGGGCATTGTGTGTCGCTCTCGTGCGGCCTTATCGCTGCCAAACCATTGGCCTTAAGCTTTTACCGTGCCTGCCAGGTTCTCCCGGTGCGCCCTTAATTTGCCAGGGGACAAGTATGTCGCCACGAATGGGTTTTACCCTTCTGTTGTCTCTTTTCACCGCCGCTGGCACCGCGGCACACGCCGATGAGGCCGGGCTGATCTGGAAGCCGGTGAAGAATTCCGACCGTTCCTATACGGCGCGTATCGGCGCGAAACTGCCGGTCGATACGCCCATTCGCGCGGGGCTGGAAATGGGCATGAGCGCTTCCAAAACGGGGCAGGTGGTGGATACGCCGGTGCGGGTATGGGGTAATGTCACGCTGCTGGCCGAACAGTTGCCCGGCGTTTCCCTGGCCCGTGATGTCGGCGTCATCTTCAATGCGCTGACGGGATCGAGCAGCGTTTCCGTGACCTCGCAGCAGAAGCGCATCGTTACGCCGGAGCTGGATATCGAGGCGAACCGCAATTTCACCGTGCGTTATGACGGCACGGCGCAGCAATGGAACGGGCTGGATGTGTCGCAGTCGCTGCGCCTTTCCCGCTCGGAAACTGGCACGGCCTTTGTGCTGACGGGGGCAAGCCGCAACAGTTTCAACGAGTTCAGCAGCGGCGTGGCGGTGGAGCAGAAACTGGGCGATCACCTGACTGTGCGGGGGACGCTCGATCAGGGCTATGCGGATCATTTCCGGCCGGGGGTGAGTGCGCGGTATAGTATTCGGTGGTGAGGGGGCGGGCTGGCTGCGCCGGGGTCGTCTCTAGATAAGTGGGGTGCAGATGAATGTCTCTCTTCCGTCATGCCGGATCTGATCCGGCATCCAGCCACGGCGCGTCTGCGCAGTGAGGTGAGCCTTTTCAGCCCAAGGACTTGGGCTGGCTGGCCCCCGGATCAAGTCCGGGGTGACGGGGAGAGGAGGCTACGACCTTACCACAAGCGCCCGCATGGCGTTGTGCCGTCCCGCTGAATACTCGCTCAATCCTTCTTGATCTCACCCATGCGGTTCCACGCATCGAGTCCCGCAATCTTGTAGGCTTCGGCAAGCGTCGGATAGTTGAACGTATTCTCGACGAAATATTCCACCGTGCCTTTCAGGTTCAGCACCGCCTGGCCGATATGCACCAGTTCGGTCGCGCCTTCGCCGACGATGTGGACGCCGAGCAGGCGGCGGGTTTTGAGCGAGAAGATCATCTTCAAGAGGCCGCTGTCGAGACCCATGATGTGGCCGCGCGAGGTTTCGCGGAAATGGGCGATGCCGCATTCATAGGGAATGCCGCGTTCGATGACTTCTTCTTCCGTCAGGCCGCAGGTGGAGATTTCCGGGACGGCATAGATGCCATAGGGGAAGAATTGCGGCGGTTCGCCGGCCGGTGCGCCGACGGCGTGGCGGGCGGCGATGCGGCCCTGTTCCATGGACGTGGAGGCAAGGCTCGGGAAACCGATGATGTCGCCGGCGGCATAGATGTTCGGCACCGAGGTCTGGAAGGTTTCGGGATCGACCTTCAGGCGGCCACGGCTGTCGGCCTCCAGCCCGCAGGCCGAAAGATTGAGCGTATCGGTGGCGCCGACGCGGCCGGCGGCGAACAGCACCGTCTCGGCCTTCAGCACGCGGCCATTGCCGAGTGAGACGAGGCATTTGCCGCTTTCGTCGCGCTCCACCTTTTCCGCCTTCTGGCCGAAGATCAGCTTCATGTTGCGGTCGCGCAGCTGATAGGTGAAGTCCTCGACGATTTCCTTGTCGATGAATTCCAGCATGGTTTCGCGCGGCTCCACCACCGTCACCTGCGTATCGAGCGCGCTGAAGATGGTGGCATATTCGATGCCGATGACGCCGGCGCCGACCACGACCATGGAGCGCGGCAGTTCCTTGATCTCGAGAATCTCATCCGAATCGAGCACGGCCTGGCCGTCGAAGGGAATATGCGGCGGTCGATAGGGTCGGGTGCCGATGGTCAGCAGGATGGAGGTACCCGTCACGGTCATGATCTCGCCGTCGCTCTTCACCACCTTCATGGTGTTGGCGTCGATGAAGCTCGCCGTGCCGCGAATGTGCTGCACGCGGTTGCGGGCGAACTGGTGTTCCAGCACTTCCACTTCGTGATCCAGCGTGATGAGCAGGCGGCGGCGCAGGTCTTCCGCATCGATCTCCTGCTTGACGCGATAGGCGCGGCCGTAAAAACCGCGCTCGCGCCAGCCGGTGAGGTTGAGCGCCGTCTCGCGCAGGGTCTTCGATGGAATGGTGCCGGTGTGCACGGAAACGCCGCCGACGCGGCTGCCCTTCTCGATGACCAGAACCCTCTTTTCGAGCTTGGCGGCCTGAATGGCGGCCCGTCTTCCCGCCGGACCGCTGCCGACAACAATCAGATCGAACTGGTGCATGAAAAACCCCGGAACAGAATTATTGCGATGACCGGATGTCGCATCCGGCATGGCGTCGCCGCGAAATGGTCGTGATGCCATTTTGACGATGGGGAGTGATTCCCCTTCAGCCTTGCCCGCAAGAGTGCAATGCAACAAACGCCTGCGTCAATCTGTAGCGTAAGAATCTGACGGATTCGTAACTGGGGGTGAATTTCGGCTTAGCTAAGGAGCGCGGGGCTTACCCCCCTCTGCCCTGCCGGGCATCTCCCCCACAAGGGGGGAGATCGGCAAGACGCATCTTTATCGCTTCAATCTCCAGCTTTGTGTCGGACGAGACCGCGCCGCAGATCGATCTCTCCCCTTGTGGGGGAGATGCCCGGCAGGGCAGAGGGGGGTAAGCCCCACGCACCTAGGCCCACCTTTCCTGAAAACGCCCTAAACCCCCAACAGCTTCATCCCGCCCGGCGTTACCGGTCGGGGATACTCAGCGTGCGTCGGGCGATTGCCCGGCTGCGCTTCGGTTGGGGTTGGTGTGGGTCGGATGCGTTGCGCAGCCGGGTCTTTCGCTATGCCGTATTTCGCAAGCGGCGGTGCACCGCCTTTTGCGAAATGGTCCTTTCCACGAACGTTGCCAGCGTTCCACCACCAGGACCGTCCCTCGGTTTCCGCCACGTCTGGCGTCCACCCGGCGGGACTGCGTTTAATCTAACAGCGCGTCGCGGGGTGGGGAAAAGCGGGGATGAATTTTCCGGCGTCAGTCTTCCTTGCGGGTGACATGGCGGTGAAGGGCTGCAAGGTCCTGCCGGAGCGCGGCCAGTTCGGCCAGCACTTTCACATCGATCTTTTCATGCAGGGACAGAACCTCAAGCTCGGCCTTCAGGTTCACCTCGTAGTCCTTGGCGGCCTCGAAACGGTCGCGGGCGGCCTGACGGTTCTGCGACATCATGATGATCGGCGCCTGAATGGCCGCCAGCATGGAAAGCAGCAGGTTGAGGAAGATGAAGGGGTAGGGATCGAAAGCGCCGGTCGTCAGGATGATGGTGTTGATGATAGCCCAGAAAATCAGGAAAAAGCAGAAACCGAGGATGAAACCCCAGGAGCCGCCGACCTTGGCGATATTGTCGGCCAGTCTGTCGCCGAAACTCGCACCAGCGGAAAATTCAGCATTGGTGTCGCTCGAAACCAGCTTCTTCTGGTGCGACAGTTCCAGAATGCGCCGCTCCACTTCGCCGATTTCGCGAGAGGAACGCTTGAAATGCGAAACGATATAGTCGGAGATATCTGACACGGTGTGTCTCCGGTTCTGATGGAGCGATGCGGATGTTATCCCGAGATAAACCCGCATGGCGGTGGAATTCAAACGATTTCCACCGCCATGCGGTTCAGGCGTCCCCGCCGAAAAACATCAGACCGATGGCGCGCCCTCGTGCAGCCAGTTGAAACCGGGGAAGAAGCGCTCGCGGCCATATTGCTGGCCGAACATCATGTCGAATTGCAGCAGGCGGTAATCGCGCACCACGTCGGGAACGGCATTGGGTGCGATCGACCAGTCGGGCAGGGCCTTGCCGTCGGTCGTCACCAGCATATGCCGGTCGATGACGGAAAAGGCCTGCTGCACTTCGCCAAGCGTGCCGGTATAGAAGGGATCGGAGAAGCCCGCCGTCTTCAGCACGTGATAGGGCAAAAGCGCCGGGCTGATGGTGCCGATATTCTTGCGCACGCCCTTCTTTGAGGACCAGACGACGAGCGGCGTCTCGTGTTCCTTCTTCATCACCTCCAGCGGCGCGCGGCGGCTGGCCACCATGCCCGGCATGTAGCCGCTTTCCACGAAGGTCTGGCCGAGCGGCGGCAGATGGTCGCCGAAAAGGACGACGATGGTTTCACGGTCGCGCTTCTTTGCCCAGCGCATCAGTTTCAGCAGCGCTTCGTCAGCCTCCGCCACCCCTTGAGAATAGGTGGCGAGCGCCTGCGAGGCCGAGGCGGATAGATCGCCTTCGACGCCGATGGTGTTTTCGGCGTAACGGGTCGCCTCGTAGGGACCATGTCCCTGAAGGGTGACGGCGAAGAGGAAGAGCGGGTTCTGCGCCTTTTCGGCCGTCGCCATGATCTCGTCCATCAGCGCATCGTCGGAGGCGAAGTTGCCGCGTTTTTCCATGGCCGGCAGCGTCTCTTCGGAGCGGAATTCCTCGAAGCCGAAATTCCTGTAGACCTGCTTGCGGTTCCAGAACCATTCCTGGAACGGATGCATGGCGATGGCGGAATAACCTTCGCCGCGGAAGAAGCTGGCGAGCGAGGGCACCGGGCGGCGGATATATTGCTGATAGGGAATGCTGCCATAGGGCAGGAAGGCGTTGGAAAAGCCGGTCAGCGCCTCGAATTCCACATTCGCCGTCATGCCGCCGAATTCCGGGGAAAAGACATTGCCGGACTGTTTGGCGCGGATCGTCGGCATGGGATCGGCGGAGAGCTTCACATTTTCCAGCCGCGTCGGATCCCACAGCGATTCGCTCATCAGCATGATGACATCGGGGTAATCGCCCTTGTTGGCGGCGAAGGCGGCGGGCTCGGAGGTCAGGTCGGCAATGGTATTTTCGCCGTAACCCTGCGGCGCCGAGACATTGGCCATCGGAATATTGAAGGCGAAGGCCATCAGGAAGCCGTTATGGCGGTAATTTTCCTGCTGGTCCCACATCATGGGAATGATGTTGAGGCGATCGCGCACCCAGGAATAATGCGAATAGTCCATAAGCGAGGCGAGACCGGCAAGAAGCGGCAGCGCCAGCGCGAGACCGGCGGCGCGTTCTCGCCAGCTCAAGCCCGGTGAATGGCGGCGCGCCAGCAGCCAGAGGCCCGTAAGTGCCGCAATCGTGGCGAAGATGCCAAGGGCGACGAGGGCTGCCGTCATCGGCTGGGCCTTCAGCATGGTCGGCAGAAGCTCGAGGATCTGCCGGCCGAACAGCAGGTCGGATGGATAAAGCGGATCGGAAAGATAGGTCTGTTTCTGTGCCGAAATCAGCCCCGTCAGCGCGCAGAGCGGCGCAAGCGCGATCAGCGACAGGTAGCGCCTGCCAAGAAGTGCATCCAGCGCCACGAGAAGGGCGAGCACGGCGGCAATGGTGGTCATGCCGGGGCGGGCGGAGGAGGTGAGGAAAGCGCCGACATCGTTCAGCGAACCGCGGGCGATCCACTCCAGCGCCACGACCAGCACGACGGACGCGACCGTCAGATTGGCAAGCGGATAGGCGATGCCCGAAAGCTTGGAAAGGCTCCTTGTCCATGCAGGCGAAAAGACGAAACCAGCCTTTTCGGAAGCCGTTGTTTTTGGCGCCGAATCTCTCAAACCCATACTCCGGTATTGCAGGCGGCACGGCCGATCCGGGGAGGTGAATCGGGTGTCGCAAAAGTGTCATGTAACTGTCACATAAGCGCGATGAACGCGACATGAACTTTGAAGAGTCTGGCCGGCGCGGCGATAACCTTAGCGTGAACGCGCGCGGCCGAAGCGTAACGGACGCCGCCATGCAATTGCCGCGTTGCGGAGCGGCCACGGGCGCGGTATTGAAAAGCCATGAGCGACAGACACGATATCCAGAACCATCTCCGGATTGCCGTCGGGCAGTTCAATCCCACCGTTGGCGACGTGGCGGGCAATCTCGCCAGGGCGCGAGAGGCAAGGGCCGATGCGGCGACGCAGGGTGCCGATCTTCTGCTTCTGACCGAGCTGTTCATATCCGGCTATCCGCCGGAAGATCTGGTGCTGAAGCCGGCTTTCCTGAAAGCATGCCTGAAAGCCGTGGAAGAGCTGGCGGCGGAAACTGCCGATGGCGGGCCGGGCGTCGTTATCGGTTTTCCGCGACAGGGCGAGACGGGCAGGCACAATTCCGTAGCGCTTCTGGATGGCGGCAAGATCATCGCGCTGCGCGACAAGATAGATCTTCCGAATTACGGCGAGTTCGACGAGAAGCGGGTTTTCGCCGAAGGGTCGATTTCCGGTCCCTATAATTTCCGGGGTGTGCGGATCGGCATTCCGATCTGCGAGGAAATCTGGAACGATATGGGTGTCTGCGAAACGCTCGCCGAAAGCGGGGCGGAAATCCTGCTGGTGCCGAATGGTTCGCCCTATTATCGCGGCAAGCTGGATGTGCGCCATCAGGTGGCGCTCAGGCAGGTTATCGAAAGCGGCCTGCCGCTCGTCTTCGCCAACCAGCTGGGCGGGCAGGATGAACTGGTGTTCGATGGCGCAAGCTTCGGCTTTAATGCCGACAAGACGCTTGCCTTCCAGATGAGCCAGTTCGAGGCCACACTTGCCGTCACCGACTGGAAACGCACGGCAGACGGCTGGCATTGCGACAGCGGGCCTTTTTCGAAGATTCCCGAAGGCGAGGAGGCGGATTACCGCGCCTGCATGCTGGGCTTTCGCGATTACGTCAACAAGAACGGCTTCAAGAGCGTGGTTCTCGGCCTTTCCGGCGGTATCGATTCGGCGATCTGTGCCGCCCTTGCCGTCGACGCACTTGGCGAGGAGCGGGTGCGCTGCATCATGCTGCCTTACCGTTATACCTCGGAAGAATCGCTGAAGGACGCGGCCGATTGCGCCAAGGCGCTGGGCTGCCGTTACGATATCGTGCCGATTTCAGAGCCGGTGGAGGGTTTCCTCTCGGCGCTTTCCGATCTCTTCGAGGGCACGGAAGAGGGCATTACCGAGGAAAACCTGCAGAGCCGTACGCGCGGCACCATTTTGATGGCCGTCTCGAACAAGTTCGGCTCCATGGTGGTGACGACGGGCAACAAGTCGGAAATGTCGGTGGGTTACGCCACGCTTTATGGCGACATGAATGGCGGTTTCAACCCCATCAAGGACCTCTACAAGATGCAGGTCTACGCCATTTCCAGCTGGCGCAACGCCCATGTGCCGCCGGGCGCGCTCGGTCCTTCCGGCGAGGTGATCCCGGCCAATATCATTTCCAAGGCGCCCTCGGCCGAATTGCGCCCCAACCAGACCGACCAGGATTCGCTGCCGCCCTATCCGGTGCTGGACGATATTCTGGAATGCCTCGTCGAGAAGGAAATGTCGGTCGAGGAGATTCTCGCGCGCGGCCATGATGTGGCGACGGTGCACCGGGTGGAGCATCTGCTCTATCTCGCCGAATACAAGCGCCGGCAATCGGCGCCGGGTGTGAAGATCACCAAGAAGAACTTTGGGCGTGACAGGCGTTATCCGATCACCAACCGGTTCCGGGATCGATGATTGAAGGAAGGCGCGGGTAGCGGATGCTTTGCTCGGCGTTGCCGCTCGTTTCTTCTCCCCGCCGGGGAGAAGGTGGCCCGAAGGGTCGGATGAGGGGGCAACGTTGCCGAATATCTCGACCCTTGCCCCTTTATCCCGCTGCCGCAGACTTCTCCCCGGCGGGGAGAAGAAACAAGGGGGGTGCGCTCGTTCCACAACAAGCCTTCGTGTTTAAGCAAGCGGCGCGGAGAAAGCCCCGCGCCGTTCGCTCATCTCAAATAACCTGCCCCACATCGATGCGGTTGCCATCCGGGTCTTCAAACACAAAGGCGCGCAGGCCGTAATCCTTATCCTGCAGGCCCTTGATGATGCGCAAGCCCTGGCTCTTGCAGAGCGCGTGCAGCGCGTCCACATCGCTCACCATCATATGCGCCACATTGAAGGGTGCTGCCTTGTGGGTGGGCTGCAATGTCAGATGCAGTTCGGCGTTGCCCTGTTTGAGGATCATGAAGCCGACGGGGGTGCCGTTTTCGAAGGTCTTTTCAAAGCCTAGAACACCGACATAAAAATCATGGGCTTTTTCGATGTTTTTGACAGGAAGCATTGCGGCGATCCGGCCGAAGCGGATGCCGTGATCGGCGATGGTATTCATCGCGGAACCTCGGATCTGGGAGAAACGGCAAGGGTCACGGACGGTGCCGGAGCGCTGGCGTTTTTTCCGGTTTGAATTTGCAGGACGGTGCCTGCCGCCCTAGGATCATAATCGAGGCGATGGCGGATGCAAACGGAATGTCTGCACCGGGCGCTTTGAACGAGACACGGACACGCCCGGGAGGCAGAATGCGCAGCTCCATCGAAATCTTCAACATCCGCACCCGGCAGATGCGGGTGGTGTGGCAGACGCCCGATCTATTCGAAGCGCCGAACTGGTCGCCGGATGGAAAATATCTGCTGCTGAACAGCGAAGGGCTGCTTTACCGCCTGTCCCTTGCCGGTGATGCGTCGCCGGAGAAGGTCGACACTGGCTTTGCCACGCTCTGCAACAACGATCACGGTATTTCGCCGGATGGTTCGCTTTACGCCATTTCCGACAAGGTGGAATTCGGCAAGAGCGCCATCTATCTCATGCCTTCGACGGGCGGCGCGCCACGGCTGATGACGAAAGATCTTCCTTCTTACTGGCATGGCTGGTCGCCAGATGGGAAGGGCTTTGCCTATTGCGGCATTCGCGATCAGGTCTTCGATATCTATTCGATGGATATAACAAGCGGCGTCGAGATGCGGCTGACCCATGGTGAAGGCCGCAATGACGGGCCGGATTATTCGCCTGACGGTGAGTGGATCTATTTCAATTCCAGCCGCACCGGGCGAATGCAGATCTGGCGTGTGCGGGTGGATGGCTCCGCCGTCGAGCGCATCACCGACAGTTCCTATGGCGACTGGTTTCCGCATCCGTCCCCGAAAGGTGACAAGGTGGTGTTCGTTTCCTATGACGGCGATGTCTTCGATCATCCGCGCGATCTCGATGTGCGGGTGCGGCTGATGGACATGGATGGCGGCAATGCCGAGACGCTGTTCGAACTTTTCGGCGGGCAGGGCACGATGAATTCGCCCAACTGGTCACCGGATGGGGATGAGTTCGCTTATGTGAGGTATTTCCCGGTGGAATGATGGGGGTGAGGCAGGCCACATTGCCGCACCACCGGCAGGATGCTTGCATTCGCAAACTTTTTTGCGCATAGCTTGCCTGTCAGGTGCCTGCCGTTGCGGCGGGAGAATCGGGAATCCGGTGAAAGACCGGAACGTGCCCAGCGCTGTGAGGCGGACGTTCTTTTTTTAAGCCACTGAAGCAATTCGGGAAGGCGAAAAGGGCGGATGAAGCCAAGTCAGAAGACCGGCCTGACGGGATAGACCGAACCGCGCGGACGGCGGCAGGTTGTTGTCGAGGCGGGGTGCGCATTTGCGCCCGGCCTTCGCATTGTTGGGGATAAACGATGCCAGCCGATTCGTCCGTAAGCAATCAGCCCGGCGCCAGTTCGTTCGATCATGCGCTCTCGCCCGCCCGCCCGTTTTCCTGTGAGGAACGCGAGGCGATTTACCGAGCCATCGAGACCCGTCGCGACGTGCGCGACCAGTTCCTGCCGGACCCGCTGCCGGACGATCTGGTGGAGCGTCTTTTGAAGGCGGCCCATTCCGCGCCCTCGGTCGGTTTCATGCAGCCGTGGAATTTCACCCTCGTCACCGATGGCGCGATCCGTCAGGCGGCCTTCGTGGCCTTCAGCCGCGCCAATGAGGAGGCGGCGGCAATGTTTACGGGCGAGCAGCAGGCGCTTTATCGCAGTCTCAAGCTTGAAGGCATCCGCAAGGCGCCGCTCAGCATCTGCGTCACCTGCGATCCGACGCGCGGCGGCAAGGTGGTGCTGGGCCGCACCCACAATCCGCGCACGGATGTCTATTCCACCGTCTGCGCCATCCAGAATCTCTGGCTCGCGGCGCGCGCCGAAGGCATCGGCGTCGGCTGGGTCAGCATTTTCCACGATAGCGACATTCGCACCATTCTCGATATTCCCGACCATATCGAAATCGTCGCCTGGCTTTGCCTCGGCCGTGTCGATGCGCTCTATAACGAGCCGGAACTGGCGGTGAAGGGCTGGCGACAGCGCGTGCCGCTGGAGGAACTGGTGTTCCGTAACCGCTGGGGCGGGGTGTAGAAGCGGAGGCCTGTGAACAAAGCGGGACGTTGCCGCGTGTTTCTTCTCCCCGCCGGAGAGAAGGTGGCCCGAAGGGTCGGATGAGGGGGCAAGCTCTCCGAATATCGCTGACGCCGCCCCCTCATCCCGCTGCCGCGGACTTCTCCCCCTCGGGGAGAAGAAGCAAGGGGAGCGCGCTCGCTCCGCGATGTATGTCACTGCTGCGGCTGTATACCCTTCAATGCCGGGTTCTTCAGGTCGATCCGGCCCGTCTGGTCGGGCAGGAATTTCGGGCCTATGACGCGGACGCGGCTATCGTTCGGGTCATAGTCGCGTTCGGGAACGGGCTGTTCCGGCGGCTTGGCAGCCTGTTGCTGTTCGGTGGGTTTTTCAGCCTTGTCACCTTGCGGTGATGGAATGGTGGTGATGCCGGAATAGGGTTTTTCGGGCTGCGGCCGGGCGGCCTCTTCCTGCTTTTGCATTTCATTGTGATAGGCGGCCATGTTGCAGGCGCAGCCCGGCGCTTTTGCTGTGGCGTTCCTGTAAGCGAAGGCGGTTGGCAGCTCTCTGTAGGGTTTGCCTGTTTCCGCCGAAACCATATCGGCGGTTTCCTGATCCGTCATGGAGTGGAAATAAAGCTCCGTCTCGGTGCCCGGACACATTTTCTCGCACTGCTCCGCCTGGGCGCGGAAATCGAGCGGCGAGGCATTGGAAGCGATGGGGAAAAACGAGCCGTCGCAGGTGCGCACGCAGAGTGTGCGAAGCCCGCCCTCGGCGGCGTTGGGGTAGGGCGAAAGCCCCGCCTGTCCCGGCTCGTCGCCGTTCTGCGGGCCATTCTGCCGAAAAGCGTCGGGATAACGCGTTACATCCGGAGGCGGCGGCAATTGCGTTTCCGTTTGCGGCAGGGTGTTGCAGCCATTGGCATCGAGGGCGGCAAGAATGCGCTGACGCCTGATGTCGCCGTCGTCGCTACGCGCTGCCGCCATGGCGTCGTCGCGGTCACGGATGATGGCGTCGCGCTCGCTTTCTGCTTCCGCCAGCGCATCGCCGATTTCGGCGCAGATACCGGCATTGGGATTGCCGTAGACGATGACGCTGCCGGATGAGCAGCCATAGCCGCGCAAGTCGTTCCTGATCTTGCGGATGACGATATTCTGGCGGGCGAGCGCATTGGCGTAACGCCGCACCTCGGCCGTATTGCCGATGACGCGGGGCGGCTCGCGCAATTGCGCATAAAGCATATCGCAGACCTGATCCGCGAAAGCGGCGGCCGGGGCGACGAAAACAAGGGGAAGCAGGAGGCCGATGATGCGGCTGCGGCGGGTCAATTGTTCGATCCGTTCGATGTCCCCGGCCGGTGGCAGGGGCGTTATACTTCACGAAATCCGTGTTTCGGGAAGATAACATAAGCTGTTGCCGCAAGGCGGCAACAGCCTGTTCAAAATTGCGTTAATAGGGCCTCTATCACACCGAAGGATGCGAGGCCTGCACGACGGCAAAGGCCGCCATGTTGACGACGCCGCGCGAGGTGACGCTGGGCGACAGGATATGGGCGGGCAGGGCCGTGCCGAGCAGGATCGGGCCGACATGCAGGCCTTCCGTCAAGGTGCGGGTGACACCGAGCGTGATGTTGGCGGCATCGAGGTTCGGGAAGACCAGCAGGTTTGCTTCGCCGGTCAGCACACTGTTCGGCATGGCGCGCTTGCGCAGCGCTTCCGAAAGGGCCGAACCGCCCTGCATTTCGCCATCCACTTCCAGTTCCGGTGCGGCTTCCTGCACGATCTTCAGGGCGCGGCGCATCTTGCGGGCGCTTTCGGAATCGCGCGAACCGAAATTGGAATGGCTGGCGAGGGCGATCTTCGGCGTGATGCCGAAGCGGCGGATTTCCTTGGCCGCGAGAATGGCCATTTCCGCCACTTCCTCGGAGGTCGGGTCGTAATTCACGAAAGTGTCGGTCAGGAACAGCGCGCCCTGCTGGGTGATGAGCAGGCTGAGGCCGGCGAAGGAACGCACGCCTTCCTGCTTGCCGATGATCTGGTTCACGTCGCGCAGATGGCGGTCGTAACGGCCTTCGAGGCCGCAGATCAGCGCATCCGCTTCGCCGCGCTTCACCGACAGCGCGCCGATGACGGTCGTGTTGGTGCGTACGATGGTGCGGGCTGCTTCCGGGTTGATGCCGACGCGGCCGACAAGGGCGAAATAGTCATCGACATAGTCGCGGTAGCGCGGATCGTCTTCCGGGTTGACCACGGCGAAATCCGTATGCGGGCGGATGCGCAGGCCGAAGCGCTTCAGGCGCGTTTCGATAATCTGCGGACGGCCGATGAGGATCGGGATGCCGGTGCCTTCTTCCAGCAGCACCTGGGCGGCGCGCAGCACGCGCTCGTCTTCGCCTTCGGCAAAGATGATGCGCTTCTTTTCGGCGGCTTTCGCGGCATTGAAGACCGGCTTCATGATGAAGCCCGAGCGCCAGACGAAACGGTTGAGCTGATCGAGATAGGCTTCGAAATCGGTGATCGGCCGGGCGGCGACGCCGCTTGCGGCGGCAGCGCGGGCAACCGCCGGCGCAATGCGCAGGATGAGGCGCGGATCGAAAGGCGAGGGGATGAGGTAGTTCGGGCCGAAGACCGGCGTTTCGCCGCTATAGGCCTTTGCGGCCACTTCGGAGACTTCCTCCCGCGCGAGTTCGGCGATGGCCTGCACGGCGGCCATCTTCATTTCCTCGTTGATCGTGGTCGCGCCGCAATCGAGCGCGCCGCGGAAGATATAGGGGAAGCAGAGAACGTTGTTGACCTGGTTCGGGAAATCCGAGCGGCCGGTGCAGATCATCGCATCCGGACGGGCCGCACGCGCCGCCTCCGGCATGATTTCCGGATTGGGGTTGGCAAGCGCCAGGATCAGCGGGTTTTCCGCCATGCGCTCCAAGAGTTCCGGCTTCAGCACGCCGGCGGCGGAAAGGCCGAGGAAGACGTCGGCGCCGTCGATGGTTTCGGCCAGGACGCGCTTGTCGGTCTTCTGGGCGTAAACTTCCTTCCACTCGTCCATCAGCGTGTTGCGGCCGTCATAAACGAGGCCTTCGATGTCGTGGACCCAGATGTTTTCTTTCTTCGCGCCCATGGCGACGAGGAGGTTGAGGCAGGCAAGCGCCGCCGCACCTGCACCCGAGGCGACGATCTTGACGCTCGAGAGCGATTTTCCGGCGAGTTCCAACGCATTGGTGACGGCGGCGGCGACGATGATCGCGGTGCCGTGCTGGTCATCGTGGAAGACCGGGATATTCATCTTTTCGCGCAGCTGACGTTCCACCTCGAAACATTCCGGCGCCTTGATGTCCTCAAGGTTGATGCCGCCGAAGGTGGGCTCCAGCGCTGCGATGGTGGAGACCATGTCGTTGATGCCGGGCGCATCGATTTCGATATCGAAGACGTCAATGCCGGCGAATTTCTTGAAGAGAACGGCCTTGCCTTCCATCACCGGCTTGGAAGCGAGCGGGCCGATATTGCCGAGGCCGAGCACCGCCGTGCCGTTGGAAATGACGGCGACAAGGTTTGCGCGGGCGGTATATTCCGCCGCCGTTTCCGGATTTTCATGGATGGCGAGGCAGGGGGCGGCAACACCCGGCGAATAGGCCAGCGCCAGATCGCGCTGGTTGCCGAGCGGTTTGGTGGCCTGGATTTCCAGCTTGCCGGGGCGCGGATAGCGGTGGAAAAAGAGCGCCTGTTCCTCGATGTCGGCCTTTGCCGTGTTGGCGGGCGTGTTGTTCTTATCGTGAGAGGTCATTCTTCCACCGTCATGTCTGGTTCAATTCCGGACCCCTGAATACAACAAACTTCCCCGTGGTACAGCCGTTATTTGACCGCACCTTATGCAAATGCGGCCATGGCTTATTCGCGTTTTCGTGAAGGCTTTCGTCATATTCCCTATAAAAACCGACGTCTGTCATGTTGCTGAAACACGAGTCTGGTTCTGAGAGGTAAGAAAGCCGCAGGGACGCAACCGAACAGGGGGATGAAATCCGTGGCCGGTCAAATCGAAACCAGACAGTTCAGAACGCTTTTCATTTCGGATGTTCATCTTGGCTCCAAGGCGGCCAAGACGGACTATCTGCTCGACTTCCTGAAACATCACGAGGCCGAGACGATCATTCTCGTCGGCGACATCGTCGACGGCTGGCGTCTGCGCCGCAGCTGGTACTGGCCGCAGGGCTGCAACGACGTGGTGCAGAAGCTTCTGCGCAAGGCCCGCAAGGGAACGCGCATCGTCTATATTCCCGGCAATCACGATGAATTCCTGCGGGAATTTCCCGGCATGCATTTCGGCGGCATCGAAGTGGCCGAACGCATGATCCATGAGGCGGCCGACGGCAAGAAGTATCTCATCATCCATGGCGACGAGTTCGACGTGGTGGTGCGCAACGCCCGCCTGCTCGCCTATCTCGGCGACTGGGCCTATGATGCGGCGATTGCGCTCAACATCGCCATCGCCGCCGTGCGCCGCCGCATCGGCCTGCCTTACTGGTCGTTTTCGGCCTGGGCCAAGCTTCAGGTCAAGCACGCCGTCAACTTCATCGGCGAATTCCAGCGCGTGGTGGCCGAAGAGGCGCGCCGCAACAATGTCGACGGCGTCATCTGTGGCCACATTCACCATGCGGTGATGGAAGACATGGACGGCATCCGCTACATCAACACCGGCGACTGGGTGGAAAGCTGCACGGCGATTGCCGAAAACGCCGATGGCAGCTTCGAGCTGATCACCTGGATGCAGACGAGCGACGTTACCGCCGAGCAGGCATCGGACGAGATGGAGCCGGTGGATATTCCGGGGCTGATCGGGAAGCACGCGGCCTGAATTGGGGCGTTTGACGGGCGCTGACGATAGGCTCGTATGGAATGCCGCATTCGATGAGTGGCAATATCCGCACACCGTCATCCCGGCCTTGAGCCGGGATCCAGCGCGATCAAGTCTTTGATCGCGTAAGACTCTTCTCACCGCGCAGACGCGCCGTGGCTGGATGCCGGATCAGGTCCGGCATGACGGAGGAGAGGTTCTAAAATCTTCCCTGTGACTCTTTGAGTAAGGCATGCGGAAGATACCGCCTTGGCGCGCGGTGCCTGAGCGAGACTTCTGCAATTCCGGCGGGGCCGGATAACCACGCCTTCCTCATAGACGAGCCCTTCCGTCATTTAAGGCGAGCGGGTGCGTTTTTTCGCCTTCTCCCCGCCGGGGAGAAGGTCGCGGCAGCGGGATGAGGGGGCAAGCTCTCGGCCCATCGTTGACCTCTCCCCCTCATCCGACCCTTCGGGCCACCTTCTCCCCGGCGGGGAGAAGAAACAAGGGGCGACGTTGTGGATCACTTTGTCTCACTGCTTCCAATACCAGCGACTTACCCCCACAGTTCCGGCCGCGCCGGATAAACCAGCGAACCCTCATAAACCAGTCCCGGCTCACGATCCTGCGCCAACAACAGCGGTCCGTCGAGATCGGCAAAGGCTGTACCCTGCGCCGCCAGCACGGCCGGCGCCATGCCGAGCGAGGTGCCGAGCATGCAGCCGACCATGATGGTGAAGCCGAGCCTTTCGGCCTCGGCCTTCATGATGAGCGCTTCGGTCAGGCCACCGGTCTTGTCGAGCTTGATGTTGATCGCATCGTAACGGTCGCGCAGGGCGGCGAGGTCGCGGGTGGAATGCACGCTTTCATCGGCGCAGATCAGCACCGGATGGTCGATGCGGGCGAGGATGTCATCCTTGCCGGCGGGTAGCGGCTGCTCGATCAGCGATATCTTCAGCTCTGCCGCAAGTCTCAGATAATATTCGATATTATAATCGTTCCAGCCCTCATTGGCGTCGATGATGATGCGCGCTTCAGGTGCGGCGGCGCGCACGGCCCTTAGACGCGCTTCGTCGTCCGCCGTGCCGGTCTTGATTTTCAGCAGCGGGCGGCCTGCGTTTTCCGCCGTCTTTGCGGCCATGGTCTCGGGATCGGCAAGTGAGATGGTGTAGGCTGTGACGAGCGGCTTTGCCGCCTGTCCGAGGATGCGCTCGGCAACGGTTTTGCCGCTGATCTTGGCTTCGAGGTCCCACAGCGCGCAATCGACCGCATTGCGGGCGGCGCCGGGTTGCATCGCCTGCTGCAGTTCCTGCCGTGTCACGCCGCCGGCGATCTGCTGCGCCATCGCCTCGATATCGGCGATGACGCCTTCGATGCTTTCGCCATAACGCGGATAGGGCACACATTCGCCAATGCCGGTAAAGGAACCATCGCGGATGGTGCACGTTACGACATCCGCATGCGTGCGGGTGCCGCGTGAAATGGTGAAGCTGCCGGCGACGGGAAAACGTTCTGTTGTGGCTTGAAGGTAACGGGGCATGTTTTTTCACTTCCGATTGGGCGGCAAAAGACACATGACGCCAAATTTATCACGAATTGTCGGCCGTCACTGTGGCTTGCCGGAGGCCAAAACGTTATGAAACCTTTAAGAATCTCGTGACGGCTGCACTCGCTCGGAGCATTATGCAAGAACAGGACACACGGCAACAGGCGAACCCGGCCGCAATCACCGAAGACGATAACGTCTCCGGCGGCGGCTTGCGTTTTGTCATGAGCGGTTCCTGGCGCAACAGCAATCTCGCCGGTGTTTTCCCCAGTCTTGAAAAGATCGAAAAGAGCAAATCCGCCGGCCCGGTGGAGATCGATCTTTCTTCCGTCGAGGCCATCGATACGACCGGCGCATGGATCATCCAGCGCCTGCGCAAGGACCTCGAGGCAAATGGCGCCACCGTCACCGTGACGGGCAATGACCGTATCGAAGAGGTCATCGGCCAATTGCCCGAAAAGGTGGAGATGGAGGGCGAAGCCGCTGCGAAGGCGGGGCTCGCCGAACGTATTTTTGCGCCCATCGGCAAGGCCGTCATCCAGAACGGCGCGGATTTCCTGGCGGGCATGTATATTCTCGGCTCGGCCGTGCGCGGCGCGCAGATGAAGCTCGGGCGCGGGCGCGGCGTCTCGCCGGCGGCGATCGTCAACCAGATCGACCATATGGGCGTGCGCGCCGTGCCGATCATCATGCTGATGTCGTTCCTGATCGGTGCGATCATCGCGCAGCAGGGCGCGTTCCAGCTCCGTTATTTCGGTGCGGAAGTCTTCGTTGTCGATCTCGTCGGCATTCTGCAATTGCGCGAAATTGGTGTGCTTCTGACCGCGATCATGATCGCCGGCCGTTCCGGCAGTGCGATCACGGCGGAAATCGGCTCCATGAAGATGCGCGAGGAAATCGACGCGCTGAAGGTGATCGGCCTCAACCCCGTGGGTGTTTTGGTGTTTCCGCGGCTGGTGGCGCTCACCATCGCGCTGCCGCTTTTGACCATTCTCGCCAATTTCGCAGCACTTTTCGGTGCGGCCATCGTGGCGCTGCTTTATTCCGGCATCACGTTTGAGGTGTTCCTGTCGCGCCTGCATGGCGCTGTCGAGGAATCGACCATTGCCGCCGGCATGATCAAGGCGCCGTTCATGGCGCTCATCATCGGCATCGTCGCGGCAGTAGAGGGCATGAAGGTGGGCGGCTCGGCCGAATCGCTCGGCCAGCACGTCACCTCCTCGGTGGTGAAGTCGATCTTCGTCGTCATTCTGGTGGATGGCCTTTTCGCCATCTTCTACGCAGCCATCGATTTTTAGGGAGGGCGCGTTGGAGAAACTGGATCAGAAACCGCAGGAGACCAGAACCGGTAAAGACGGCCGCGAGGTGGTGCTTTCCGTCGAGGGCGTGACCGTCGGTTTTAACGGCCGCAACGTACTCGAAAATCTCGATCTCGATGTCTATCGCGGTGAAATCCTCGGTTTCATCGGCCCCTCCGGTGCCGGCAAATCCGTGTTGATGCGCGCGATCTTGCGGCTCCTGCCGCGGCAGGCAGGCGCGATCCGCATTCTCGGCACCGATTACGACAAGGCGAGCGAAGACGACCGCATGATGCTCGACCAGCGGCTTGGCGTGCTGTTCCAGCAGGGGGCGCTGTTTTCCGGCCTGACGGTGAAGGAAAACATCCAGCTGCCGATGCGCGAATATCTCGACCTGCCGAAGAAGTTGATGGACGAGCTTGCCTATCTGAAAATCGAGATGGTGGGGCTGAAGCCCGATGCGGGCGACAAGTATCCTTCCGAGCTTTCCGGCGGCATGATCAAGCGCGCAGCGCTTGCCCGCGCGCTGTCGCTCGATCCCGACCTCGTCTTCCTCGATGAGCCGACGTCCGGCCTCGATCCCATCGGGGCGGCGGAATTTGATATGCTGATTGCGCGCTTGCGCGATTCGCTCGGCCTGACCGTTTATATGGTGACGCACGACCTCGACAGCCTCTTCTCCGTCTGTGACCGCATTGCGGTGCTGGGCCAGAAGAAAGTGCTGGTGGAAGGGACATTGCAGGACATGTTCGCCTGCGACGACCCATGGGTGCAGTCCTATTTCCGCGGCAAACGGGCGCGCTCTGTCGTTCTTCCGGACGGCAGACACGAAAATCCGGTGGAGTAACAAGAAGCATGGAAACCAAGGCGAACTACACCATAGTCGGAATTTTCACGCTGATCGTGATCGCCGCCGCATTCGGCTTCGTTTACTGGATGGCGGAATTCGGTCGTGGCGGCCCGACGGCCCAGCTCGTCGTGCGTATTCCCGGCTCCGCGAACGGTCTTTCCGTCGGTTCTCCCGTGCGTTTCAACGGTATTCCGGTCGGCACCGTGCGCGGCCTTGCCATTGACCGCGATGATCCGGCCTATTCCATCGCCTTTACCGAAGTGCAGGCCGATGCCCCGGTTTTCCCGTCCACCCGCGCCGTGCTTGAAATTCAGGGCCTGACGGGTGCTGCCTATATCGAGCTTTCCGGTGGCAACAAGGATGGCGAGCGCATTCTGCAGAAGGCTGTCGAAAGCGGGGTTCCGGCCGAACTGACGGCCGATCTTTCCAGCGTCACTAACCTGCTCGCCACGGCCGATAAAATCCTGAAACGCGCCGATGGCGCCATCGGTGAATTGCAGGGTTTCGTGCAGGATGCGCGTGGCCCGCTGACGCAGACGGTGCGCAATGCCGAGAAATTCTCCGATGCGCTGGCGGCCAATTCCGACGGCATCAAGAATTTCATCGCCAGCCTCAGCTCGCTTTCCACCACGGTGCAGTCGGTCTCGGTCCGTCTCGACGGCACGCTGACCGCCATCGAGGATCTGGTGAAGGCGGTGGATGCTGGCAAGATCGATTCCATCCTGTCGAATGTCGACAAGGTGACGAAGGATGTCGCTTCCGCTTCCAGCGACATTCAGGGCATCATGGAGACGGTGCAGAGCACGGCGCGCAATTTCGAAGCGGCGAGCACGGAAGTGCAGACCGTGGTGAAGCGCGCGGATGAGCTTCTCGCCTCCGTCGATCCCGCCAAGGTGGGCACCGTGGTTGATGACGTTTCCTCTGCGACCGCCGATGCGCGCGATGCCGTGGCGAACTTCAAACGCATCGCCGACGATGTCGGCGCCCGTCGCGCCGATATAGACCAGGCGGTTTCCGACTTCACAGAAATGGGCCGCAAGCTGAACCTTGCCTCCAGCCGCGTCGACGGTATTCTCGCCAAGGTGGACGGCATGCTCGGCACCGATGACGCCAATTCGCTGTTTGCCAAGGCGCGTGAAACGCTGACCTCCTTCAAGGCGGTGGCCGACAATCTCAATGCCCGTATCGGGCCGATTGCCGACAATCTGACCCGTTTCTCCAGCTCGGGCCTGAAGGATTTCCAGGCGCTGATCGGCAGCACGCGGGTCACGGTCGACAATCTCAACAATGCCATCACCAATATCGACCGCGATCCGCAGCGGTTGATTTTCGGCGGCGAAACCGTGAAACAATATGATGGCAGAACAAGGCGCTAAGAGGGGTATGGGCCAATGACACGATTGATGAACGGCCGTCAGCGCCGCGCCCTCATTCTGGCTCCGCTGTTTGCCACCTTGATGGCGGGCTGCGCGGGTGCGCCGAAGAACGATACTTTCGATCTCTCCGTCTCTTCGGCGGCGGTGGCGCAAGGACCTTCGCTGAAAAGCCGGCAATTGCTGATCGCCGATCCGACCGCCCTGAAGGCGCTCGACAGCGAAAACATCGTGGTGCGCCTTTCCGGCTCGGAGGTGCAATATCTCGGCAACTCGCAATGGAGCGACCGCCTGCCGCGCATGGTGCAATCCAAGCTGGTGGAAGCCTTCGAGGATACCGGCAAGCTCGGCGGCGTCGGCCGGCCGGGGCAGGGGCTGGCAATCGACTATCAGGTCGTGACCGATATTCGCGCCTTCGAAATCGATACGGTGAAGAATATCGCCAATATCGAGATGTCGGTGAAACTGCTGAATGACCGCAACGGCACGGTGAAGGCGCAGGACGTGTTCCGCGCCAGCGCCCGCGTCAGCGGTTCCGGCAACGCGAATTTCGTGAAGGCGCTGGATCAGGCCTTTGCCGCCGCCACGCGCGACATCGTGGCCTGGACGCTGAAATCGCTTTAAGCGTTCGGCGTTATTGCCGTCACAGGAAACCGCTTTATGTTCGCGTAGCGCCGGTCACCGATCGGCCTATGCATAATGGTCCCGATCCGTGAGCCCGATCCGTGAGTTGGTGATGCGATTTCTGCTGCTGCTTTGCCTTATCTTTTCCGCCCTGTCTGGAACGGGCGCCGCCATGGCGGCCGGTCTCCGGCTGATCGACATTCCAGCCGCGAATGGCAAAGCTGCCATGAAGGCTGCGGTTTGGTCGCCCTGCGCGGCCGCGCCGGAAGAGGTCAGGATCGGTCCCTTCCTTTTGCCGGCCGTGCGCGATTGCCCTGTTCCTGAAGGGAAATATCCGCTCATCGTCATCTCCCATGGCTTTGGCGGCACCTATTTCAGCCATCGGGACACGGCGGCGGCGCTGGCGGATGCCGGCTTCATTGTTGCGGCGATCAATCACCCCGGAGACAATGCGCTTGAAATGAAGAAGGCCGGAGAGCTTTCCGCGCTGACGGGCCGTCCGGCGGATATTGCCCGGTTGCTCGATCATCTGCTTGAAGGTTTTAGCGAAGCCGGTTCCATCGATGCCGGACGGATCGGCGTCTTCGGATTTTCGCGCGGCGGTTATACCGCGCTGGTACTTGCCGGCGGCACGCCTGATTTTGCCAATGCCGGGCTGCCCTGTCCCGACCCGCAGGCGCCGATTTGCACGCAGATGCGGCAGAAGACGACATTGCCGCAGCATGGCGGTCAGGATGCGCGGATAAAGGCCGTGGTTGCCGCCGACCCGTTGAATGCCTTTCCCGGCGCTGGCGACCTGAAGAATATCACGATCCCCGTCCAGCTCTGGAGTTCGGAACGCGGCGGTGATGGTGTCGCGCCGCAGGATGTTGCAAGGCTGCGCGACGATCTGCCGGTGAAGCCGGATTATCGGATGGTAAAAGGGGCGGGGCACTTTTCCTTTATCGCCCCTTGCCCCGCCGAGATGGAAAAGGCCGTGCCCCAGATTTGCAGCGATGCGGCGGGTTTCGACCGGGCGGGGTTTCACCGCAGCTTCAACGCCGAGGTGGTCAGCTTCTTCAAGGCGTCGCTGCGCTGACGTTTTTCCTTTCCGCGCCGGTCAGGCGGCGTCCTGCTGCGACTTCCATTCCGGCAGGGGGAAAACCCGGTCGTAGCTCCAGTTGAAGACGAAAGCATAGACCACGTAAAACAGCGCAAACGAGATATCCATCACCAGCGCGTGGGCAAGGCTGATATTCAGATACCAGGCGATGAAGGGCATCAGCACGATCAGCAGACCGAGTTCGAACAGCACGGCATGGGCGACCCGAAGGGCGGGCGTCTTCAGCGTCGTGCCTTTCAGCCGCTGCATGACGTGGTCGAAACCGAGATTGTAGACATAGTTCCAGACCGTCGCCAGCGTGGCGCTGACGATGCCGACAATGCCGATATCTTCCATCGGCATGCCAAACAGCAGCGCACCGAGCGGAATGATGAGCAGGAGGCCGATGATTTCGAAGCTGAGGGCGTGGCGGATACGATCTTGCAGGGAACGCATTTCATTCTCCGGTATGTGACCGGGCCGTCCCGCATGCTGTCGCCGATGTGGCCGAGGTCGTCCTCGCGCTGAGGCATATAGAGATTTTGGGCGAATTTTTCAAGCGCGGGCGTTGAGGACAGTCGATGTCACGGGGAGGGCGCCACTTGTTTCTTCTCCCCGCCGGGGAGAAGTCCGCGGCAGCGGGATGAGGGGGCACGTTCTCCGCATATCTCTGCGCTTGCCCCCTCATCCGACCCTTCGGGCCACCTTCTCCCCGGCGGGGAGAAGAAACACGCGGCAGCACCTTGTCTTCTCGCTTGACCGTTGTTTCGCGTGAGCACGGAACAAGACCGGCGCATTTTCGTTATTGCTTATGGAAGGAGGCGTGCCATGCAGCAGAATTTCTCTGAGGGGAGAACGATAAGGCCGCCAACACGGCGAAGGTTTCGACTTACACGCCAAGCCTCATTTCCCTTAAGGGAAGTTATGTGGCGATGATATTTCGCAGACCGCTTTGCCGAAATCCGCTGGATGTGCGGAAGAAATAAGGGCTAATGCATTTGCCTGTTGCCTGCCCCCGCACATCGATGACGACGACTGCCGAAATGATGATGAGCTTTAGATGTCTCTAAAGTGTGATTTTCAATCCGGCCCGTCTCCACCTAGACTGGAGATCGCCACCAGAGCGAAGGGAGAATGACATGAAATCAGTTCTCATTATCGCCGCTGTCTTTGGTTTTTCCGCCAGTGCAGCGCTTGCGGAATGCGCAGGTCATCAACAGATCAACGCTTCCGTTCCTGCCGTAGACCGTGAATTCAAAACCGCAAGCATCGTTCCGCCGACAGATCCGGTGGAAAAGCCAGTCGTCATCCTGAAAAAGACCGACCGCCTTCCTGCGACGGTTGCGACGACCGGTGAACCAGAAGCCGCAATGCAACGCATGCAATAAACAGGAACAACAACCTCTTCATTCTAAAAATCCCGTGCGTGAGGTGATCCGCACGGGATTTTGCTTTCAGGAGGAAGGCGGGCAACCTTCGCTTTCACAGCGCCTCGCTTGCCGGTTCTTTGCATCAGCGACTAGAGCATTTCCAGTAAAAGTGCGAAGCGGTTTTACGTCCGGAAAATGCGTAAAAACAAAGAGGTAGAGTACTTCACCGATTCCGTTCAAACCGGGCGTGTTCTAGCTATCGAGTTTCAGCGATAGCTGTTTTGGCCCTTCGTTCTTTTTGAGCACGTAAAGCGGCCGGGTGATGATGACTTCCGTTCGCCGTTGCAGCTCGCGCCGCCGCTCGAGCGCGCGTTCGCGCATATCGCGGGAGCGGGCGACAACGGAGAGGGCATTTTCTATGGCTGCGTCTGCTGTGTTCATCGCTGACCTCCATAATGTTCACTTTATGTTCTCATTATTGGTGGCTTGTGTCAACACTATGGCAGGGTTGCCGGCAGGCGGTTTGGCGCCCGGCACAATGAACGGACGGGCGCGCAACAGGCTGCGTCGGGTGCGCGAGGGATCGGCTTTGCCCACACGTCGACCTTTCACAGCACGAACCTGTTCCGGCAGTGTCGACAGGGACACTCCGGACCTGCTGTGTTGATTTTTGGGATGATGTTTCGATGACGCCGGCGCTGATCCGCCGGCTTGAGGAGGGTATCAGGAGAGGGGGCGTTGATCCGGCGCGGGAGCGCCGCCGGCGGACAATAGATCGGTGAGATGCTCGCTGGCGAGCGCGACGATGGCAAGGGCGGCCTGCTGGCGGTTCCAGCCGGCATGTTCCGCTTTTTCGATCAGCCCGTGAATGGAAGGTTCCAGCGCGAACTGGCACTCGGCCTGATAGTCCATGGTGTCGATCGAAAGCGACGGGGAATTGATTGCGGCCCGCATCCTTTGGTCTCCCTGTTTTTCGTCATGTCCACATACGCGAGACGCAAATCGGAACATGCACATTCAGAGGCCGGTGATATCGGGTATGCTCATGAGGCCCGCATATCACTGGCAGCGAATCCCCCAGCAGGCGGACGTTAGCGGCAAGTCTTGATCGCTGTCAACGCGTGCGCGGCGGCGATGACGTCGCCATCTTCGTTTTCAGAGCCTTCCGTTCCGGAAAGGCTTTCGCCGCCAGATCAGCAGCGCCATCACATAAAGCGCAAAAAGCACGAACCATGTGACGGGCAGTACCATGAAAAGCGCCGCATAAGCGCAATTTCCCTCAAAACAGGAGCCGAGAAATCCGGAATCGGCAAGTGCGGCCGATAATAAAAACGCACATATCCCGCTCCCGACCGCGCCGAGAATGAAAAGCAATATGTTGATGAGCAATCTCATGGTCCCGATCATAAGGACGATTGAGACAGCTTTGGGGAAACGGGCGGTGCCGCAACGCCAATAATCATCTTTTCGGCGGCCACATGGAAAGCCGGTTGCCGCAGTTGAGCCTGCGCTCTTACGGGGAGGGTCGTGATTGCCAGGGCGTGGGGTGTATATGTCCAGACCGGCGGTTCACCTCACGCGGAGAGCTGACGGCATTATATATCTCCGTGTTTGTGGTGTCGTTTATTTGTATATCTCTGTATTTTATGTTTCTAAATTCGGATTTGCTTGATGATTTTGATGTAAATCGTAATAATTTTCTTTATTCTGTAATTTATTTTAATTTAAAGTTGTTTTACTTTTGGTTTTTATTGATATGTTTAGGCTTGCTGCGATCGTGAAACTTAAGAGCGGGCGAAGCCCGGCAATGCTGCGCTTAATTCTTATTGACGAAATTGATTTCAAGAAACGGTGACTGTCGGTCTGTCCAGGCAGGCGGATCTGGCTTCGGTAGAGGGTATTGATTTGATCCCGTATTGGTTTCCATTCGCCAGCGCGTTCAGGCTGTCAGGCCTCGCGGCGCTGGTCCTGTTGTCCGCCGGTTTTTCGACGCAGGCCTCAGGCCAGTCGCGGGTCTGCAACGATCCCACGCCGGCCGGCAATATCGATGAAATGTTCGATGCGATCTATGCCTGCTGGGTGCCGCCGGAAGACACTGCGGGGCTTGTCGTGACATTGCAGTTCATTCTGCACAAGGACGGACAGATAAGGGGCAAGGTGGTGGTCACCGCCGCGCGCCCACAGGAAGACAGCCCGAGGCGCAAGGCCTTCATCGATTCCGCCATCGAGGCGGTCAAACGGGCGGCACCTGTACCTTTCACCGAGCAATTTGGAAGCCGTATCGCGGGGCGGCCGCTGGCGCCGCGTTTTGTCGGGGCAGACATCAAGGCGCCGGAAACGGAATTATAGGCGTTGACACCGGCCCGACCCGTTGGCGCAGACGCGCGTTGCAGGTGACGAGGGCGGCTCTATGCGCAACCACTATCGAAACATTATCGAAAAAGAACGCCTTGGCGAGCGCCCGGCGCGCTTATGCGATGCTTTAAGTTAGCATCGCAACGTCTTGTCATTTAAGGAAGAATTTGGTGGGTGATGTAGGGCTCGAACCTACGACCCGCTGATTAAGAGTCAGCTGCTCTACCAACTGAGCTAATCACCCGACCGGCACCGTGTGGCGGTGTGAGGGGGCGTATAAAGGGGAAGTTTGGGCTTGTCCAGCGCGGAAATGAAATTTCTTCGATTTTTGTGACGAAAAAATTTCAGTCGCGCTGGAAAAGTCTGGAAATCCGGGGTTTTACGGATTTTTCCTTTTATTCATCCGCGCCTGAAAGCCCGGCCGATAAGGATGAGGATGCAGGCGCCGATGAAGCCGGCGATGAGATAACCGAGCCAACCCGTCAAAACGATTCCAAATACCGAAAGGATGGCGTTGGCGACGATCGCGCCGACGATTCCGAGAAGGATGTTCATGAAAACACCCATATTGCTTTTCATGAATTGTTCGGCGAGCCACCCGGCGACACCACCGATGATGATGGCTGCGATCCAGCCAATGCCAGCAGATTCCATGATTTCCTCCCATGTTGCTGCATCATCAAAGGTGATGATTCTCGTGGTGAAAAGCAAGGCAAACTCCTGAAAACCTCGCTTTATGCGGGTGGTTTTCCGCGCGGCAGGCGCTAAAAAGCCTGATGCGGCGCAAAGAGACGAAAGGCATGGATGTGCGGTTGATGATCGGCGGATTGATGGACGGCAGAAGGATGTTCGACGGCCTGGCGCCGGATCGGCGGCAAAGGAGCGCCATGGCGGCGATAATGGCCATGGTGCTTTTTCTGGCTGGCGGTCTCTTGTCGGCAATGCCGGCGGCGGCGCAGGGGGAAACAACATCGCCCGCCCCGGTGGCGATCCAGGCCTCGACCGTCGAACAGGCGAGGGCGGAGCTGGAGAAATGGAAGGCCGATGTCGCGGCCATCGCCAAACAGGTGGAAGCGGGCGGCAGCGACGATGTGCAGCTTGTGGACCTGAAGGGCCGCGCCGACACCATCGCCGCCGATGCCGCTGCCGCCAACACCAAGCTGCGCACCCGTCTCGACCAGATCAAGACCCGGCTGGATGCGCTGGGTGCGGCGCCTGCGGACGACCAGCCGCCGGAAGCGAGCATGGTGACGGAGGAGCGAAACCGGCTGACGGCGGAACGGGCCGAGGTGAACGCGATTGCCGGGGAGGTGGAGAGCACGGCCACCAATGCCGCGCAGATTTCCAATAACATCACTGCCGTCCGCCGGGCGCTTTTCGCCGCCACGCTGTTCAAGCGCACGGAAGTTTCAGCGCAGACGCTGGGCGATGCCTCCTCCGCCTTTCTGACCGAATTGACCAACCTCAACAACGCTTTCAGCAGTTGGGCGAGTTTCGTCTGGAATTACAAGCGCCTGCCGATGTTCGGGGCGGTGACGCTGTCGATCATGGCCGCCCTGCTGTTTCTCGTGGGCGGTTACCGCTTTTTCGGCAGCCGCATGGACCGGCGGGCCTTTACGGGCGAGCCTTCCTATCTGAGACGGCTTTCGGTGGCCTTCTGGTCGACGATGGTGCAGTCGCTGTCGCTGTTCCTGTTTCTCGTCACCTCCGCCTTCTTCCTCGATAATTTCAACGTGCTGCGGTCAGACATTGCGCCGATCCTGTTCGGGGCGATGGCGATCACCGGTTTCGTTTATTTCGTCTCGCGGCTGAGCTATGCGATCTTTGCGCCGACGCAGCCGGAATGGCGCCTTCTGAAGGTGTCCAACAAGGGCGCGCACACGCTGTCCTCGGCGGTGCTGCTGATGGCGCTCGTCAACGGGCTCGACTACCTGCTCGGCACGATCAGCGAGACGCTTTATTCACCGCTGATCGTCACGGTTGCCAAAAGTTTCCTCGCCTCGATCATCATCGGCCTTATCCTGCTCACCGTATCGTTCCTGCGGCCGGTGATCGGCGAGGGGCAGGATTACGAGACCGGCAACCAGCGCCTGCCGCGCTGGCTCGTCATCCTGCTGCGGGTGGGCGGCCTCATTCTCATCGGCGCCTGCCTGACGGGTTATGTCGGGCTTGCGCGCTTCCTTGCCACGCAGATCGTCGCCACCGGCGCGGTGCTGGCGACGATGTATATCGGCATTCTTTCGGGCAAGGCGATTTCGCGACAGGGCGCCTTTGCGGAATCGCTTGCCGGCCGTTATCTCGCGCGGCGTTTCGGTCTCGGCGTGGTGGCGCTCGATCAGGCCGGTCTTGCCGCGGGGCTTGGCATCTATGCCGTCGCGCTTGCCTTCGGCGTGCCGCTCATCCTGTTTTCCTGGGGCTTCCAGCCGGGCGACATCGAAAGCTGGGCCTATCGCCTGTTGACCGGCATCACCGTCGGCAATGCCTCCATTTCGCTGATCGGCCTTTTCGGCGGCGTCCTCGTCTTCGCCATCGGTTACATCATCACCCGCTGGTTCCAGAAGTGGCTGGACAATAACGTCATGGCGCGCGGCCAGGTGGATGCCGGGGTGCGCAACTCGGTCAAGACCGGTATCGGTTATCTCGGTATCGCAGTGGCGGCCATCTTCGGCGTGTCTTCGGCCGGTCTCAACCTCTCCAGCCTGGCGCTGGTGGCGTCGGCCCTTTCGGTCGGTATCGGTTTCGGCCTGCAGAACATCGTCTCCAACTTCGTCTCCGGCCTCATCCTGCTGGTCGAACGCCCCTTCAAGGTGGGGGACTGGGTGGTGACAGGCACGACGGAAGGCACCGTCAAGCGGCTTTCCGTGCGCGCCACCGAAATCGAAACCTTCCGCGGCCAGTCGATCATCGTGCCGAATTCGGAATTCATCAATTCCTCGGTCGGCAACTGGACTCACCGCAACCGCATCATGCGTGCGGAAATTCCCGTTTCCGTCTCTTACGATTCCGATCCGCAGAAGGTGATGGATATTCTGCTGGAACTCGTGCGCGCCCAGCCGCCGGTGCTGCGCAATCCCGAGCCGCATGTGGAGTTCCTGCGCTTCGGCGATTTTTCGCTGGATTTCGAACTGCGTTTCCACCTTGCCGATCTCTCCAACGGTCTTGGTGTGAAAAACGCGCTCCGTATCGCAATCCTCCAGCGCTTCCGGGAGGAGGGGATCGACATCCCGTTCCCGCAGCGCAACCTCAACATCCACGTGGAAGGCGACGCCAACCCGCAGATGCTGGCGGCGCTGCTTTCGGAGGAGGGCGACAAGGCGGTGGTGGCCCATACGGGCGCGGCATCGCCCGTTGCCGGCACTGTGCCGGAAAAGGATGCGGGCAAGGCAGGTGATAAGACGGGCGACAAGGCCGTTGCGGAACAGCCGACGGCGGCGAAGGTGGTCGGCAAGGACAATTGAGCGGCTGCGGCCGATGTCGATCAATGGGCCGCCGGTATCGGTTCAGGTGGGTGCGCGACCATGTCTCGCACCCGGCTGCGTTGCTGTGAATGATGGGTACTTCCCGGGACAGCTTTTTACTTTGATGGAGGTCGGATATGCCCGGCCGCCGTCATGAAAAAATAATCGAAATACCCGCAATGACTGTATTGTTATGTAAACTGTAAGTTGATACATTATGGTTATTATTTAGTTTATTTCTTTCCTGTCGGGGTTCAAATGCCGGATCCAGTCGATGAGAATGCCCAGCCTGCCCAGCCTGCCCAGCCTGCCCAGCCTGCCCAGCCTGCCCAGCCTGCCCAGCCTGCCCAGCCTCCGGGCCCGGTTCCTGCAAAAACATCTCTTCGGGAGAAGCTGAAGGGGCTTTGGGCGTGGACGCAGCCCCATGCAGCCCGGCTGTCCCTTCTGACGGCGGGGGTCGTTATCGGCTCGGCGGGTCTGTTTTTCCTGATGGGTGAGACGGATGTGACCGACGATTACCTGCCGAAGCGCTGGAACGAATCCATCCGAAGGCTGGGCATAACGCCGGTCTATCCGCCCCAGGAGGACATTTATGTCGGCGATATCATCGCCGAAGTCGTAGATTCAGGCCATAAATTCAAATCGCTGCCGGACGATCTCCAGAGCGAATCCTTCATTGGCCGCTACGTCAAGGTGACGCAGATACCGCATCTTCGACAATACCTTTCCCTGAAATCGGAAGCCCCTTATTTCGGTGACAATACCTGGCAGCAGGGTGAGGAAAAGCTTGCCCTTTCGCAGCCGCGCAGCGAAGTCCAGAATAATGGCACGACCTCGGGTCTTGAGGTGAAGGATGTGCTTTTCCCGGTTATCAAGATCGAGCGCAGGGAAGGCATGGCCGGGCTCTGGAACACTATCGGTTTCGGCGGCGCGCGTGCTGATGTCGAGGAAATCGAGCTTCAGAACGTCCAGACCTACGCCATCAATCCTTTTCACGCTCAATACGCATTGATTCAGTTTTGTGCCGGCGAGAAGACGCAGCTCCTTTGTAACGATGAATATCTGCGCGAGAAGCTCTCCTATATTCTCGGCCGCGACATTTTGAGGAGTGCGGAAACCAAAGATTGCGGTCTGCGCTACATCTACGACATCCGGCTGCTTGTGGTGCGCCAGGCATTCCTGACGCGTGGCGTGAAGGTCACCAACGGCCGTGGCCGGTTGATTGCGGCCGATCTGGCCGGTAGCAAGCCGGACATGAAGCAATTGCAGGATGCCGTGAATTCGGCGGCAACCGACCGGCCCAAGGAAACCCCGGCTGACGCTGCCGTGAAGGAAAAGCTCGCTGCTGAAAATGCCATCCGCAGCGCCAATAGTTCTGGCCTGTTCTCCGAACGTCGTTTTGCCCGACCCCTCGTTATTGGCTTCAATTCCGTTTCGCTGGGTATGCGTGGCAGTACGCCTGCTTGGAGGGACGATCTGGCAAAGGCAGCCGCCGATAAGAAAGTAAAAGGCACGACGCTGGCATGCGCGACATCGACGGAGGTGCAGAAATGAAAAACGCATCGATTTTGTTCGGACTGTTCTGCTTCTTTCTCGCCAGTACTCAAAATGCCCTCTCGCAGCCTGTTGGTGGCGATGTTTCCCCGATCAACGCCGATTGCCAATTTGAGATTCCGCCTTGCGAAACTCCAATCGTCAGTGTTCCAGGTAAGCCTCCGGTCTCTCCACCACCGGCAGCAGGCGGAGGAGGCATTCACAATCTGCCCGGAGCCCCCGTTTTCAAGGAAACGATAATTATTCCGGGTAATAACATGCTCGAAGAATTCAAACTGGATCAGCCCAAGATGCTTGAGATGCAGAAGCAGCTTCAGAATCGGTCTCCCTGATACCGGATCGATACTCTCCAGCCTGTGTCGCCGTTTCCACAGGGGCGGCGGCAGTCGCGCCAAAGCCCACCCCGATGGCGGCAATTTCTTCCCTGTCGCAGCACCCTATGGCCATGTCGCAATCAGGCGGCTGAACAACCCGCAAGCGCTTCATATTCCTCCCATCCAATGTCGGCGGAATAAGGCAAGGCCGGCGCTTTTCAGGGGTTCTGTAAATGAAGACACATGCACGGGCGGTGGTGATCGGTGGCGGCGTCGTTGGCGTTTCGACGCTTTATCATCTTGCCAAGAAGGGCTGGAGCGACAGCGTTCTCATCGAGCGCAAGGAGCTGACCTCGGGTTCCACCTGGCATGCGGCCGGGCTCCTGCCGCTGTTCAACATGAGCTATTCCGTTGGCCAGATTCACAAATATTCCGTGAAGTTCTATGAGGAGCTTCAGGAAGAGACCGGCATGAATGTCGGCTTCTCCAAAGTCTCGAATATCCGTCTCGCCCGCACCAAGGATCGCTGGGACGAATATATGTATTATGCCGGCATCGCCGAGACCATCGGCGTGCGCGTCAACATGCTGACGCCGGAGCAGGTGAAGGAAATCTGGCCGCTCTGCGAGACGGACGGTCTGCTCGGCGCCATCCAGCATCCCGACGACGGTTATATTCAGCCCGCCGATCTGACGCAGGCGCTCGCCAAGGGCGCGCGTGATCGTGGCGCCACGATCTATCGCAACACCACCGTCACCGCCATCGAGCAGCTGGAAGACGGTCACTGGAAGGTGACGACCGACAAGGGTGAGATCGTCGCCGAGCATATCATCTCCTGCACGGGCTCCTTCGCCCGCAAGACCGGCGAGATGGTCGGCATCAACATTCCGGTCATTCCGGTCGAACATCAATATATCGTCACCGAGCCGCACCCGGCCATTCAGGAGCGCCGTCGCCAGGGCCTGCCGGAAATGGGCGTGCTGCGCGAATCCGACTCCGCCTGGTATATGCGCGAGGAAGCGGGCGGCCTGATCCTCGGTCCTTATGAAATCGGCGCACCGGTCTGTTATGTCGACGGTCCCTCCGACGACAGCGAATATGAGCTGTTCCAGGAGGAACTCGACCGCCTGATGCCGCATATCGAAACCGCCATGGTGCGCGTTCCGGCCTTCGGCGAAGTGGGCATCAAGAAAGTCTATAACGGCGCTATCGCCTATACGCCTGACGGCAACCCGATTGTCGGCCCCGCACCGGGCCTGAAGAATTTCTGGCTGAACGAAGGCCATTCCTTCGGCATCACCGCTGCCGGTGGCGCTGGCTGGCAGCTGGCCGAGTGGATCGTCGACGGCGAGCCGACGCTCGACCTGATGGGTGTAGACCCGCGCCGCTTCGGCCCTTACGCAACGGAAGGTTACCTCATCGCCAAGAACGAGGAAGCCTATGCCAACGTCTTCACCATGCATTATCCGGATGAGGAGCGCTCCGCCGCCCGTCCGCTGAAGACGACGCCGGTTTATGACCGCCTGAAGAAGCTCGGCGGCGTGTTCGGCTCGGTCTATGGCTGGGAGCGTGCCAACTGGTATGCGCCGGAAGGTTATGCGCTGCGCGAAGAAGATCTCGGCGTGGGTGCCGATGTCATCACCAGCCACAACCATGCGCCGGCCTTGGATGACGGCCGTATTGTCGAGAAATGGTCGTTCCGCCGCTCGAATTATTTCGAACATGTCGGCAACGAGGTGAAGAATGTTCACCAGAATGTCGGCGTGCTCGATATGTCGGCCTTCGCCAAGATGGAGGTTTCCGGCCCCGGTGCGCGGGCATGGCTCGACAGCATTCTCGCCAATGCGGTGCCAAAGAAGCGCGGCCGTATCGCGCTCACCCATCTTCTGACGCCGAATGGCGGCGTGAAGGCGGAATTCACGGTCTATGAATGGGCGCCGGGCCGCTTCTACATGGTTTCGGCCGGTGGTCTCGAAGCGCATGACCATGACGTGCTGCGCCGCCTTGCGCCCACCGATGGTTCGGTTGTGCTGCAGCCGATCACGCAGAAATACGGCGTGCTGGTGCTTGCCGGTCCGAAGTCGCGCGATCTCCTGAAGAAGCTGACCCGCACCAGCCTTGAGAACAAGGATTTCCCCTGGCTCACCGGCAGGCAGATTTCCGTCGGCGTGGCGACGGCGCATGCGCTGCGCGTCAACTTTGTGGGCGAGCTTGGCTGGGAACTGCACCACCCGATCGAGATGCAAAACTACATCTTCGACCGGCTAATGGAAGCGGGCGCCGAATTCGGTATCAAGCCCTTCGGTATCCGCGCCATGGTCTCGATGTCGCTCGAAAAATCCTATCGCAACATGGGGCGTGAACTGTCGGTCGAATATAACGCCTATGAATCGGGTCTCGACCGCTTCCTGCGCCCGGAGAAGAGCTTCATCGGCCGCGATGCGCTGGTGGCCTACAAGGAAGCCGGGGTGAAATGGGTGTTCTCGACGCTCACCGTATCTGGCAATACGGATGTCGATGCGCGCGGTTCGGAAGCGATCTTCGATGAAAGCGGCGCGCTTGCGGGCCGCGCGACGAGCGGCGGCTTCGGCTGGCGTCTCGGCAAATCCATCGCGCTCGCCATGCTCAAACCGGAATATGCGGCCGTGGGCACCAAGCTCAAGATCCGCATTCTCGGTACGTCCTATGATGCCGAAGTGGTGGAAGAAAGCCCGTTCGACACGGACAATGCGCTTCTGCGCGCCTGAGACAAAATATCCCCTCCCAAAGTCGGAATACGGCCCCTCGTGGGCCGTATTTCCGTTTAGGTAAGCATGTGCTCAACTGGCTTTCCGGCAAAAGTGTTATTAATGATTCTGAAAAATGAGCCTGCTATCTTTCCCTGACATACGATGGGGGATCGGGGCAGAATGAATTTTCTAGGCATTACGGGCATGCAATATTCTGGCGTGCCTTTTACCAACAGCCGCATCTTGCTGGCGGAAGATACCAATGTGTTCACCCAGATGGTGAGCATGCGCCTGAAAGAACTGCTGGGCGTTACCGTGGAAGTGTGCCGCAATTTCGAGGAATTGCAGGCCTGTTACGAACATTCTCCCGAACCGGTGACGCTGGCGATTTCCAACATCAACCTGCCGGGGGCGGAAAAGGGCGAGGCGCTGGAATATCTGATCGATCTTTCGATCCCGACCATCGTTTTCACCAGCACTTTTCATGAGGCGACGCGCGAAACGCTGATCGCCAAGGATGTGGTCGATTACATCCTGAAGGACAATATTTTCGCCGTGGATATGCTGACGGAATCCGTCTGCCGCTTTCTCACCAACCACCGCCATCACGTGCTGATCGTCGATGACAGCCCGACGGCGCGGGCGCTGCTTTCGAGCCGTCTCAAGCGTTATAATTTCCGCGTCAGCCTGGCCGACAGCGGTGCGAAGGCGCTCGAGATTCTGAAGGCCAATCCCGATATCGGCCTCGTGGTGACCGATTACAACATGCCCGATATTGACGGCTTCGAACTGACGCGGCGCATCCGCACCGTCCGTGGGTCGCACGAGCTGCGCATCATCGGGGTGTCGTCCTCCACCAACCGGCTGCTTTCGGCGCGGTTCCTGAAGGCGGGCGGCAACGATTTCATGCTGCGCCCCTTCATCGACGAGGAGTTTTATTGCCGGGTCAACCAGAACCTCGATACGCTGGTGCAGATACAGCTGGCGAAAGCGGGGGTAAGGCCGGCGGCCTGAGCCCAGGCTTTCCCCGTTAAAGCTGCGATTCCAGCGGCAGGAAGCGCATGATACCGGCAACGATGCGGCGGCTGATGGTGGCGTCGGGTTCGCGCCGGTATGTCCTTGTGCGCCCCTGTTCTTCCGTCATCCAGACGATGTGCCTGCCTTTGTCGATTTCCAGCTCGAAACTCATGGTGCGACGGATTTCGCCCGCGAATATCTCGTCCATGCGGGCAACCAGCGGGGCCGAGTTGAAGACGACGCCCATTTCCGTATTCAGCGAGGCGGAACGCGGATCGAAATTGAGTGAACCGATATAGCCGGTCCTGCCGTCACGTGTGAAAGCCTTGGTGTGCAGGCTCGCCTGTCCCGAGCCGCGCAGGGTGAAGTTGGACTGATCTGCCTGCGCGCGCAGCTCGTGCAGGCGCACCCCGCCGGAGAGAAGCGGTTTTCGATAGCGGGCATAACCGGCGTGCACGGCGGCCACATCCGTCGCGGCCAGCGAATTGGTGAGGATGGCGACCGACACGCCGTTCTCGGCGAGTTGTAGAAATATCCCCACGCCCTGTTTGCCGGGAATGAAATAGGGGGAGGTGATGTGCAGGCTGTCGCTTGCCGCCTGCATCAGCGGCAGCAGGCTTTCCATCAGGAAGTTATGACCCTTGCGGCGTTTGCCTGCCGCTTTTTCCGGTGGGTCGGCGAGGATATCCGCCGCCTCGACCCAGTGCAGACGGTCCGACATCAGGAAATGGTCGCGGCCATACTGGCTTTCGACGCGCTCCAGATAGGGTTTTGCCGCTTCGCTTTTCGGCAGGGCGTCCAGCTCGCGCCGCAGCCTTGCGAGTTTGCTCGGCCTGCGTGCCAATAGCGAGCGGACGGGCACGGAAACGGCGCTGTTCCAGTAATCGTCGAAGATTTCCGTGGCGTCGGCGACGATCCTGCCGAAGCCGAGGATATCGAAATCGTGGAAATTTGCCCGCTCGGCAGCGTCGAAATAGGCGTCGCCAATGTTGCGCCCGCCGACGATCACGGCCCGGCCATCGGCAATCCAGGCCTTGTTGTGCATGCGCCGGTTGACGCTTCGGAAGCGCAGCACCAGCTCGATGCTTCGATGCAGAATGTTTTCCCGCGCCCGGGTGGGGTTGAACAGTCGCAACTCGATATTCGGATGGCTGTCGATGGCGTGGAAGATGCGGTCGGAGATGGAGACGCCGAGATCGTCGAGCAGCAGGCGCACGCGCACGCCGCGATCGGCGGCGGCGATGACTTCGCGCATCATCAGCCGTCCGGTCAGGTCGGCATTCCACATGTAATACATCAGATCGAGGCTGCGCCCGGCGGCACGCGCCGCCGCCACGCGCACCGCAAAGGCATCGAGGTTGGAATGCAGCAGGCAGAGCGCATTTTTCTCGTTCCAGCCGTTTCTTATCGATTGCCAGTGCCGGTCCAGCGTCGTTGCGTCTTCGGCAAGGGGCAGGGCGGTGGAAGGACGCTTTGGAATGGCCTTTTCCCGCTGTTTGCCGATGACGACAAACAGGCTCGGCCCGATGACCATAAGAAGAATGACGATGAAGACCGTAAATGCAGTCACTTGTTTTGATCGCTCCCGGCCCGAAGAGTATCAGCCGGGATGAAAACGCGCGAGGGGATAAAGCGTTCACGGCATCTTGTGCCATCGGCGTGAAAAAGACGCGTTTTCCACGCGCCGAAAGGGCTTGTGAATCACATAAGTGTGTGCTTATGTGTTGTCATGACAGAGAACGATATTTTCCGGGCGCTGGCCGATCCGACGCGCCGCGCCATTTTCGAAAAGCTGGCGGATGGCGCCATGAACGCTTCCGCCCTGCGTGAGGGGATCGAGATCAGCCAGCCGGCCATGTCGCAGCATCTTTCAGTGTTGCGCGGGGCAGGGCTGGTGGTCGAGAAGCGGCAGGGCCGTTTCGTTAATTATGAAGTGGATCCGGACGGGCTGACGCGCATTGCGGCCTGGCTCGGCAAATATCGCGCCTACTGGCCGCAGCGCATTGAGGCTCTCAAACTCCTGCTGAAGGATATGGACCAATGAACAGGCAGACACCGGAAGCGCCGAAGAACGGCATCGAGCTTGAATATGATCTGGACGAGCCGCCGCAAAAGGTCTGGCGCGCCATCAGCATTCCGGCGTTTCGTGAAAACTGGCTGCCGAATGAGGCTTTGGCGGAACCCGATGCGATCGATATCAAACCCGGCGAGGAGGTTCGCTACCGGCTGCGTGAGGATAATCCGCCATTTCTGGAAAGCACCGTCACCTTCAGGATCGCGGCGAATGCCCATGGCGGCACCAGCCTGCGCATCATTCATGACCTGCCCGTCAATACCGACCGGATGATAAAGGCCGCTGCAAACCATAACGGTTCGCCGATCAAGCTCGCCGCCTGATCCGGAACGTCCCCCGACATTTCAACGACAGGAGTTCGCCGATGCGCGAAGCGATGCAACTCGTCCCTATGGTAGTCGAACAATCGTCAAGGGGAGAAAGGTCTTTCGATATCTATTCCCGCCTGTTGCGGGAAAGGATCATCTTCCTCAACGGCGAGGTGAACGATGCGGTTTCGGCGCTGGTCTGCGCGCAATTGCTGTTTCTCGAGGCGGAAAACCCGAAGAAACCGATCCATCTCTATATCAATTCGCCGGGCGGTGTGGTGACCAGCGGTCTCGCCATGTATGACACCATGCATTATATCCGCGCACCGGTTCATACGCTCTGCATGGGAACGGCCCGCTCCATGGGGTCGTTTCTGCTGATGGCGGGTGAACCGGGCGAGCGGAGCGCCCTTCCCAATGCCAGCATCCACATTCATCAACCGCTGGGCGGTTTCCAGGGGCAGGCGTCGGACATGCTGATCCATGCCGAAGAGATGCGGCTGACCAAGCACCGCATGACGCGGCTTTATTCCGAGCATTGCAAACACAGCTATGAAAAATTCGAAGCGGCCATGGACCGGGATTTTTTCATGACGGCGGAGCAAGCTCTGGAATGGGGCCTGATCGATCGCATTCTGGGCGTTCGTGAGGATGTCGCGGCATAAGGCCGGACGCTTATTCGGATTTCCTGCTGATATTGGCGCCCATAGGCAGGACCTCCAGACTGCGCCGGTCCAATTGTGCAAGTACCTCGCCGAAACCGAAGCGGGATGTCCAGCCCAGACCCTCTGTGGCGCGGGCGGGCGAATAGATCCGGTCAATAGTTGCCGGCAGCGCCCATCCCCTTTGCGCGAATGCGTCGGCGAGGGCCGGGGTCCGCTGCCGGAGAACGGAAGCGGCATCCTTGGCGAGGCTGTCGCAGTCATCGGCGGAAAACGGGGTGGTTGCCGATATGATATAGCGCTGGAAATCGTCTCCCGCATTGGTCAGCGCCAGCACATGGGCATCGGCGACATCGCGAATATCGACGCCGCGATGCAGCCTGTAGGCCGCCATCACGTGGGCGGGCTCCGGGAAACTTCTGGACATGCGAAACACGCGCACGGCAAGATGCGGGCCTGCCATTCCCTCCAGCATCTGCTCGGCTTCAAGTTTGGTGCGGTGATAGATGCTCTTCGGTCGGGGCGGCGTCTCTTCATTGATGAAGGTGCAGGACCCTGCAGACACCGCGTGTCCGTAAAGCGCCGTGGTGCTGGTGAAGACCAGCCGCGGCACGCCCGCCGCCATTGCCGCTTGCGCCACCATGCGGGTTCCGTCGACATTGATACGCTGGAATTCCGTGTCCGGGACAATGCCGACATGCGGAGCGTGGAGTGCTGCCGTATGGATCACCGCATCCGCCCGTTCGAAAGCGGAGCGCAGGAGCGCCTCGTCCGCAAAATCGCCGACGATATGGGTGGTGGAAAAGGGGGAGCGATCCATGCCGGTGATATTGTGCCTGCCGGCAAGGGCACTGAAAATCGCGCGGCCGACCCGACCGGAGCTGCCCGTCAGCACTATCCGCATGATGTTGCCTCCACATCAACACAAAAGGCAGCGCCATGCGTTGCCTTTCAAGGTGTCATCCGGACGATCAAATATCCAGATTATCCGCGAACGCCGCCCGTTCCTGAATGAAACGGAATCGGGCATCTGCCTTGGTTCCCATCAGATTGTCGACGGCCTCGCGGGTGCCTTCGAAATCCACATCGTCGATCTCGACGCGCAGCAGGGTGCGCTTTTCGGGATCCATGGTGGTTTCCTTCAGCTGCTGGGCCATCATTTCACCGAGGCCTTTGAAGCGGCCGATTTCGACCTTCTTGCCCTTGAAGACGGTTTCCATCAGCTCGGCACGGTGGGTGTCGTCGCGGGCATAGGCGCTCTTGGCACCCTGGCGGATGACATAAAGCGGCGGCACGGCGAGATAGAGATGGCTGCCGCGAATGAGTTCCGGCATTTCCTGATAGAAGAAGGTGATGAGCAGCGAGGCGATATGGGCGCCGTCGACATCGGCATCGGTCATGATGATGATGCGCTCATACCGCAAATCCTCTTCGCGATATTTCGTGCGCGTGCCGCAGCCGAGCGCCTGAATGAGATCGGCGATCTGCTGGTTGGCGGAGAGCTTTTCGCGGCTGGCGCTGCCGACGTTGAGGATTTTGCCGCGCAGCGGCAGGATGGCCTGGTTGGCGCGGTTGCGCGCCTGCTTGGCCGAGCCGCCCGCCGAGTCACCCTCGACGATGAAAAGTTCCGCATTTTCCGCCGTGTTCTGGGCGCAATCCGCCAGCTTGCCGGGCAGGCGCAGCTTGCGCACGGCGGTCTTGCGGTTGACTTCCTTTTCCTTGCGGCGGCGCAGGCGCTCTTCGGCGCGCTCGATCACCCAGTCGAGCAGCTTCGCCGCTTCGCCCGGATTGCCGGCAAGATAATGGTCGAAGGGATCGCGCAGCGCGTTTTCGACGATGCGCTGAGCCTCGACGGTGGCGAGCTTGTCCTTGGTCTGGCCGACGAATTCAGGCTCACGGATGAAAACGGAGAGCATGCCGGCGGCCGAGATCATCACGTCATCGGTGGTGATGTCCTTGGCGCGCTTGTTCTGCGTCAGGTCCGCGTAGTTCTTCAGGCCCTTGGTGAGCGCAATGCGGAAACCGGCCTCATGCGTGCCGCCTTCCGGCGTGGGAATGGTGTTGCAATAGGAATGGATCTGCGTGTCGCCGCCATACCAGGTGACGGCCCATTCCAGCGCGCCGTGGCCGCCGGTCTTTTCCGTGCGGCCCGAGAAAATCTCGCGGGTGACGGTGAATTCCTTGCCGAGCGTGGCGGCGAGATAGTCCTTCAGGCCACCGGGGAAATGAAACACGGCCTTTTCGGGGATTTCGCCGCCGGCCGGCACCATGCCGGGATCGCAGCTCCAGCGGATTTCGACGCCGCCGAAGAGATAGGCCTTGGAACGGGCCATGCGGAAGATGCGGGCCGGTTCGAACTTCGCGTGGTCGCCGAAGATCTGCGGATCGGGATGGAAACGCACGCGGGTGCCGCGACGGTTGTGCACGTCGCCCAGTTCTTCCAGCGGACCGATCGGCAGGCCGCGCGAGAAACGCTGGCGGTAAAGCTTGCGGTTACGGGCCACTTCCACTTCGAGAAGATCGGAGAGCGCATTGACCACGGAAACACCGACGCCGTGCAGGCCGCCCGATGTCTCATAGGCCTTGCCGTCGAACTTGCCGCCGGCATGCAGCTTGGTCATGATGACTTCGAGCGTCGACTTGCCGGGAACCTGCGGGTGGTTTTCCACCGGAATGCCGCGGCCATTGTCGGTGACCGTCAGGAAACCTTCGGCATCGAGATGGACCTCGATGAAATTGGCGTGGCCGGCGACGGCCTCGTCCATGGAGTTGTCGATGACTTCGGCGAACAGGTGGTGCAGCGCCTTCTCATCGGTGCCGCCAATATACATGCCGGGGCGCATGCGCACCGGCTCCAGCCCTTCGAGCACGCGGATCGAGGACGCGCCGTAGTCGTCACCGGATGGTGATACGGGGGCGGGCGGCGTCACGGCCGCAACGGCTGCGGGCTTCGGCTGCACATTCGCGTTGGCGGGCACGTTGGCGGCCGCGGTCACCGGCGTCTTTGCGGTGTCCTCGTTCGTTTCCGTATCGCTGTTTCGTGCTGCCGGAAGACCGGAGAAGAGATCGTTGCTGTCGTCCATCATGTCCAAAGTTCAAAAGCGTGTGTCAGAATTTCGCCATGCGAATCATTATGCCAGTAGCGTCAATCATAACGCCAAACGCGGTTCCCGTCCGATTTGAAGTGGGCCCGTCTGGCAGATGCGGCGCATCCTATGCCACGATTGTGTCAGGGTTTCGCAACAGGAGGATTGCGCTGGCGAGGTTGCAATGGCAAGTCTCGCAGCCACGAATGAACGGTTAGCCAAGGCATGTCCACAGCTCATTTCACGTTTTGTACTCTTTTCAGCCTGACTGTTGCGGCCATGCCGGTTGCGGCCTTGGCCTCCGATGGGCCGCTGCGTCCCTTCAAGGATGAGCTGTTTTCCGCCCAGACGGTGCTTTCCACGGCCGATGGCGGCGCTTCAGAAGTCGTCGACTATCAGGAGATGCGCGATATCAACGGCCGCGACGAGGTGCCCGAGCGGCGGGTGAAACGGCAATATGTCGATATGACGCCGAAGAAGGCGCAGGCGCTGGAAAGTGTTTCCGTTGAGGGCAGGGCGCTTGAGGTCGGCCGTGTCGGGCCGGCGAGCGGGCAGGCCTTCACGGTCATCTTCATCCATGGACGCGGCGGCGACCGGCGGCTCGGAATGAACGACTACACCTTCGGCGGCAATTTCAACCGGCTGAAAAACCTCGCCGTCGCCAATGGCGGCACCTATTATGCGCCGAGCGTGCGTTCCTTCGATGAGAACGGCGTTGCCGATATCGCGGCGCTGATTGCCGATGCGGCCAAAAAATCGGGCGGCAAGCCTGTCGTGTTGACCTGCGCCTCGATGGGCAGTTTCATCTGTTACGGTATCAGCCGCGACAAGGCTGCCGTCGCCAATCTCAAGGGCATGGCGATCCTCGGCGGTGCGGTCGATCCGGATTTTCCGAAAAGCGCGTTTGCCAGGGCGAAGAAGCCGGTCTGGTTCACCCATGGCAGCGCCGACAAGGTCTATTCGGCGGATCAGCAGGCAAGCATCTTCCGCTCTTTGCTGAAGGCCGGCGAGCCGGCGCGGTTCACGCGCTATGAGACCGGCAGCCACGGCACACCGGTGCGCATGACCGACTGGCGGGCGGTTTTGAACTGGATTTTGAGCCGCTGAGGCCTCGATTTGGGTCAGCAACGGCAAATTTTTAGAAATTGCCCGTCGTTTTGAACCTTTAGGCCGCTTTTTTGTACCATTTGTTGCCGGCTGAGGTTAAAGGAATATCCCGGGATTTCCGGCAGTGTTTCTGTCGCGATTATGGGCCGTGATACGGCTGAGGGAAGGGGCGCCGCCACAGGCGGCCTCAAGACAAAGGGAATGGGATACGCATGACGCCGAATGTTCGACCGCTTGTTGCCGGAAACTGGAAGATGAACGGCACCCGTGCCTCGCTCGATCAGATCAAGGCCATGGCAGAGGGCGTCAAGGGCGCGCTGTCCGAAAAGGTGGATGCGCTGATCTGCCCGCCCTCGACATTGCTCTACGTGGCAACGGCGCTGTGCGATGACAGCCCGCTGATGATCGGCGCGCAGGATTGCCACCAGAACGCCTCCGGCGCGCATACCGGCGATATTTCCGCCGAGATGATCGCCGACTGCTTCGGCACCCATGTCATCGTCGGCCATTCCGAGCGCCGCACCGACCATGCCGAGACCGATCATCTGGTGCGCGCCAAGGCCGTTGCCGCCCATCAAGCCGATCTTATTGCCATCGTCTGCATCGGCGAGACGGCGGATGAGCGCAAGGCGGGCCAGACGCTCGATATCCTCAAGCGCCAGCTCGCCGGCTCGCTGCCGGACGAGGCGACCGCCGAAAATACCGTCATCGCCTATGAGCCCGTCTGGGCGATCGGCACGGGTCTGACGCCCACCGTGGACGATGTGCGTGAGGCCCATGCCTTCATGCGCGACGAACTCGTCAAGCGCTTCGGCGACGCCGGCAAGACCATGCGCATCCTCTATGGCGGCTCTGTGAAGCCGGCCAATGCGCTGGAACTGATGGGTGTCGAGAACGTGGATGGCGCGCTGATCGGCGGCGCGAGCTTGAAAGCCTCGGACTTCCTGTCCATCTATGCGGCATACGAGCAACTGACGGCCTGAGACAGGTTTTCCTGTTACAGATGGCGGGAAAGGGGCTTGGAATAAGCCTTCGCCTCATGTAAAGAGCCGCGAAACCTTCTTTGTAGTGCTCCGCGCGGGGCATGGAATGGATTGTCATGCAGACCGTTTTGATTGTTATTCACCTCATGATCGTGCTGGCGCTTGTCGGCGTGGTCCTGATCCAGCGTTCCGAAGGCGGCGGCCTCGGTATCGGCGGCGGTTCGGGCTTCATGTCCGCGCGCGGAACGGCCAATGCGCTGACGCGCACCACGGCGATCCTTGCCGCGCTGTTCTTCGCGACCTCGCTCGGCCTCGGTCTCCTGACGCGCTACGAATCGCGCCCGACCGACATTCTGAACCGTATTCCGGCCACGCAGGGCCAGGGTAACGGCATTCTCGATACACTCGGCCCGGCGACGACGCCGTCGACGCCCGCTCCGGCTGAGAATGGCGTTCCGACCAATGGTGCAGCCGCACCGGCTCAGACGACCCCGGCTCCGGCCGCTTCCGGCACGGCCGCTCCGGCCCCGGCGCAGCCCGCCGATCCGAACGCAGTTCCGACCGGTCAATAAGCCCGGTTTTGATTTAACGCTCCGGCAGGCCAAAAGCCTGCCGGTTTTCTTTTGTTCGCATTCCGGCCTGACCCATCGCAAATTCGTCAACAGCGAATTTTCGAAAGCATGAAATTTGGGCTGGCGGAATCAGAGGTAAAAAGGTATCCGGTGAATCCCATGGCGCGATATGTATTCATCACAGGCGGCGTGGTCTCCTCTCTAGGCAAGGGCATCGCTGCGGCAGCACTCGGAGCTTTGTTGCAATCCCGTGGTTATCGGGTGCGGCTTCGTAAACTCGACCCCTATCTGAACGTCGATCCCGGCACCATGAGCCCGACACAGCACGGCGAAGTGTTCGTGACGGATGACGGTGCCGAGACGGACCTCGACCTTGGCCATTACGAGCGCTTCACGGGGCGTTCGGCAACCAAGACCGACAACATCACCACCGGTCGCATCTACAAGAACATCATCGACAAGGAACGGCGCGGCGACTATCTCGGCGCAACCGTTCAGGTCATTCCGCATGTCACCAACGAGATCAAGGATTTCGTGATCGAAGGCAATGACGATTACGACTTCGTCATCTGCGAGATCGGCGGCACGGTGGGTGACATCGAGGCGATGCCGTTCATGGAAGCGATCCGTCAGCTCGGCAACGACCTGCCGCGCGGTACGGCGATCTATCTTCACCTGACGCTGATGCCCTACATTCCGGCAGCCGGCGAATTGAAGACCAAGCCGACCCAGCATTCCGTGAAGGAACTGCAGGCGCTCGGTATTCACCCCGACATTCTGCTGGTGCGCGCCGACCGGGAAATCCCGGAAGCGGAACGCCGCAAGCTTTCGCTGTTCTGCAATGTGCGTCCTTCCGCCGTCATCCAGGCGCTGGATGTGGCGAATATCTATGACGTTCCGATTGCCTACCACAAGGAAGGCCTCGATTCGGAAGTGCTGGCCGCGTTCGGCATCGAGCCGGCGCCGAAGCCGCGTCTGGAGCCCTGGGAAGAGGTCTGCAACCGCATCCGCACGCCGGAAGGCGAAGTGACGATTGCGATTGTCGGCAAATATACCGGCCTCAAGGATGCCTATAAGTCGCTGATCGAGGCGCTGCATCACGGTGGCTTCGCCAACCGGGTCAAGGTCAAGCTGGAATGGATCGAGTCGGAAGTCTTCGAAAAGGAAGACCCGACGCCTTATCTCGAAAAGGTCAACGGCATTCTGGTGCCCGGCGGCTTCGGCGAGCGCGGTTCGGAAGGCAAGATCATGGCGGCGCAGTTCGCGCGTGAGCGCAACGTGCCCTATTTCGGCATCTGCTTCGGCATGCAGATGGCGGTCGTGGAAGCGGCCCGTCACCTTGCCGGCATCGAAAATGCCTCCTCCACCGAATTCGGCCCGACCTCCGAGCCGGTCGTCGGCCTGATGACCGAATGGGTCAAGGGCAACGAGCTGGAGAAGCGCTCCTCCAAGGGCGATCTCGGCGGCACGATGCGTCTCGGCGCCTACAAGGCAGCGCTGAAGAAAGACACCAAGATCGCCGAAATCTACGGCACCACGGATATTTCCGAGCGCCACCGTCACCGCTATGAGGTGAATGTGGACTACAAGGACCGGCTGGAAGAATGCGGCCTGGTCTTCTCGGGCATGTCTCCGGATGGTGTCCTGCCGGAAACGGTGGAATATCCTGACCACCCGTGGTTCATCGGCGTTCAGTACCACCCGGAACTGAAGAGCCGCCCGCTTGATCCGCATCCGCTTTTCGCCAGCTTTATCGAAGCTGCGGTGGAACAGAGCCGGCTGGTTTGACGGTTTGAAGAATACGAAGAGGGTCGCGAAAGCGGCCCTTTTTATTGTGCATTAAAGATTGCCGCCATGAGTTTCAGATACTGACCTCTTTACACAGAGGTTTTTGGTTGTGGTCCGCTTATTCTTGAATCCACTGTGCATTGTGCGCCCAATATAATGAGACTTCGTGTCGCCCTTTTCCATAATCGAAATAGCTCACCGGCAAACCTGCCGCACGCTTGGCATCCAACGCTGCCTTTCGTTCCGACATGCATGCGTTATCAAGCATTGAAGCGACTTTTTGCGGATTTTTGTTTGAAACAAGAAACGACTTTGCGGTCCGCTGCAAGCATTTGCCTAATGCGCTCCCGGTTGACGCGACGCGGCGTATCTCTGGGGTGTTGTAGGGTCCAAGTGTATTGCACGACGCTAGAGCCATTACGGCAATCAGGATAATGCCCGTATATTTCAATGTTATCCCCGCTCAGATTGAAGTTCTGTGGAGTTTGAGCGCCATCGTCGCACCCCTCATGCCCCCCCAAAAAAAACAGGCCCGAAGGCCTGTTTTCATTTCAGCACGATTCAAACAGGCTTACTTCGGCCCGATCATGTTCTCCGGGCGTACAAACTGGTCGAACTCCTCGTTGGTGAGGTATCCGCCGCCGACGGCTTCTTCGCGCAGCGTCGTGCCGTTCTTGTGCGCGGTCTTGGCGATCTTGGCGCAGATGTCGTAGCCGAGCTTGCTGTTCAGCGCCGTCACCAGCATCAGCGAATTTTCCACGCCCTTCTTGATATTGTCCTCGCGGGCCTCGATACCGACGACGCAATTGTCGGTGAAGGAGACGGCCGCATCGCCCAGAAGCTGGACCGACTGCAGGAAGTTGTAGGCCATCATCGGGTTATAGACGTTGAGCTCGAAGTGGCCCTGCGAACCGGCGAAGGACAGTGCTGCATTGTTGCCGAAGATATGGGCGCACACCTGCGTCAGTGCTTCCGACTGGGTCGGATTGACCTTGCCGGGCATGATCGACGAGCCGGGTTCGTTTTCCGGCAGCGACAATTCGCCGAGACCAGCGCGCGGGCCGGAGCCGAGGAAGCGGATGTCGTTGGCGATCTTGAAGAGCGCAGCAGCGGCCGCATTGATCGCACCGTGCGAGAAGACCATGGAATCGTGCGAGGCGAGCGCCTCGAACTTGTTCGGCGCGGTCACGAAGGGCAGGCCGGTAATCTTGGAGATTTCCTCGGCGACCTTCTCGGCGAAGCCGATGGGGGCGTTGAGGCCCGTGCCGACGGCGGTGCCGCCCTGGGCGAGCTTGGAGAGCGCGGGCAGGGTGGTTTCGATATTGGCGATGGCCGAGGCGACCTGCGCGGCGTAGCCGGAGAATTCTTGGCCGAGTGTCAGCGGCGTTGCATCCTGCGTGTGGGTGCGGCCGATCTTGATGATCTTTTCGAACTGCTTGACCTTGGCTTCCAGCGCCTTGTGCAGGTGCTTGAGGCTCGGCAACAGGTGATGAACGATCTCTTCCACGCAGGCGATGTGCATCGCCGTCGGATAGGTGTCGTTCGAAGACTGGCTCATATTGACGTGGTCGTTGGGATGAACCGGCTTCTTGGTGCCCATTTCGCCGCCGAGCATCTCGATTGCGCGGTTTGAAATCACCTCATTGGCGTTCATGTTGGACTGGGTGCCGGAGCCGGTCTGCCAGACGACGAGCGGGAAATGCTCTGTCAGCTTGCCGTCGATGACTTCCTGCGCGGCGGCGATGATGGCGTCGCCGACCTTGGGATCGAGGCCGGCAAGCGCCATGTTGGCGCGGGCTGCGGCCTGCTTGACGATGCCGAGCGCGCGAACGACAGAGGCGGGCTGCTTTTCCCAGCCGATCTTGAAGTTGCCGAGCGAGCGCTGCGCCTGCGCGCCCCAATAGCGATCGGCCTGAACTTCAATGGGTCCAAATGTATCGGTTTCCGTCCGTGTGGCTGTCATCAATCTTGCCTTTTTACTCGTTTTCCTCCGCCAAAACGGCGCCTTCGCCCGCCTTGCGCGGCCGATATATAGAATCATCGCGCCGGCAATGAAAGCGCTGCAATGCAGCGGAGGCAGATATTTCCCGCCGCGCAAAAGCGATTTCGCCGTATGGCGCGGCGCGGGGTGAAAAAGGCGCCGGCGTGTCATTTTTACTACGACGCGAAATGGCCGGAAAACCGGGCTTTCCGGGGCGCCCGGAAGGTCTGGCGGGGCAGGGCAAAGTGAATGAAATAAATGGAAATTTAACCATTCTCGCCAATTCTGGAAATTACGTTTTTACGGCTTTGGCTGTATCGTAAGGTTCATTTCGGCACGGTTGTGGGCTTTTTCGCGTTTTCTTTTCAACGGGCCGTCGATCGGCTAGACAGGCATGAAACTGATGCCCGCCCTTTCGCTGGCGGTGCTGGGTGCTACGAGGATCAAATTGCAAGTCACATCTGGAAAAACATCGGCAGCACTGGTGCTGGCTCTCGGTCTTTCCGTTTCCACCGCTCTTCCCGGCAGCGCCGGTGCGGTAACGCTGATGGACCTCCTGCGCGGCGGCCCTGGCAAGATCGCGCGCGATCGCGGTGAGTTGCCGCCGGCCGGCATCGTCACCTCGCCCCCCGGATCGAGCGCCGGCCAAAGCGCGGATGCTTCCGATCCCGAGCCGCTGCCGCGTGTTTCCGGTCCGCGCTATTACGACTACAAGGCGGATACGGCCCGTGCGGTGAACACGGCGAATTTCGGTGAAGGCCTTGCCAATCTGAAATTCAGCGCCACCCCCGAGATCGCCAAGGCGCTGGAAGCCTATTACGGCGCCGGCGGCAAGACGCTCTGGGTTTCGGAAGGCGAGCTGACCGCGCGCGCCAATGCTGTCATCGCCTTTCTCGAGACGGTCGGTGAAAGCGGCCTCGATCCGGCCGATTATAGCATTTCGCCACCGGCAAAGGATGTGACGGCCAGCATCAGCAACGCTTCCGGTGCGGCTGCGCCCGGTACGCCGGTGGAGACGGCCTCGGCGCCCGTGTCCGACGCCTATCAGCGGGCGCAGATGCAGTTCGAGCTGGCGCTTTCCGCCAAGGTTCTCGCCTATGTGCAGGATACGGCCCGTGGCCGTGTCGATCCGAACCGGCTCTCCGGCTATCACGATTTCAAGCGCAAGACGGTGAACCTCGCACCGGTGCTGAAGCTTGCGGGCCTGAGCCCCGATGTCGCCGCCTATCTGCGCAGCCGCGAACCGTCGAGCGCCGAATATCTGGCGCTGAAGGCGGAGCTTGCCCGCCTGCGCGGCGAAGGCGATGCGGCGCATGTCGTCCGAGTTCCCGCCGATCTGGTGCTGAAGCCCGGCAACAGCAGCGCGGATATGGCCAATGTCGTCAAGGCCATCGAACATCGCGCTTCGCCCGCCTTCAAGGCCGAACACGCCGCGATCATTTCCGCTTATCAGCAGACGCCTGATTATACGCCCGATCTCGTCGATCTGGTGAAGGCGTTCCAGAGCGAAAACGGCCTGAAACCCGATGGCGTTATCGGCCGCGCCACCGTGCGCGCCATGGTCGGCGAAAGCAATGACGCGAAGATCGCCAAGGTGCAGGTGGCCATGGAGCAGGTCCGCTGGCTGCCGGCCGATCTCGGCCAGCGTTACGTCTTCATCAACCAGCCCGCTTTCATGGCCTATTACCACAATGAGGGTAAAGAACAGTTCGGCATGAAGGTGGTCGTCGGCTCCAAGGCCAACCAGACCTATTTCTTCCAGGATGAAATCCAGACCGTCGAGTTCAACCCCTATTGGGGCGTGCCGCAGTCGATCATCGTCAACGAAATGCTGCCGAAGCTGCGCCGCGATCCGTCCTATCTCGACCGGCTGGGTTACGAAGTGCAAGTGGGCGGTCGTGCCGTCTCCTCCACCAGCGTCAACTGGTATGGCTCCACCAACGCCGTTTCCGTGCGCCAGCCGCCGAGCAGCGACAATGCGCTGGGCGACCTGAAAATCCTGTTTCCCAATGCGCATGCCATCTACATGCATGACACGCCTGCCAAGAGCTTCTTCAACCGCGACATGCGGGCGCTGAGCCATGGCTGTATCCGTCTGGTCGACCCGCGCCGCATGGCCGCCGCCGTTCTCGGCACCAGTGTCGAAAAGGTCGGCGAGCAGATCGCATCCGGCAAGAACCGCGCCGTGCAGGTGCCGGAGAAGGTTCCGGTCTATGTGGCCTATTTCACCGCCTGGCCGGACAAGGACGGCAAGGTGCAGTTCTTCGACGATGTTTATGACCGCGACAGCTATGTGCAGAAGGCGTTCGCCGTGACGACGAAGGCGCGGGCCGCGTCGATCTGATCAGAATAGCATCAAGAAAAAAAGCGCCGGAGACGGCGCTTTTTTTGTTTGAAGGAAAGGCCTGTCCAATTTGTTTGGTGCTGGAGTCCGCCTTACATTTGGCGTCAACGGCAACACCGTACTCCGTCACCTCGGAATTGATCCGGGGTCCAGCGCGATCAAGTCCTTGATCGCAAAAGAGTCTTTTCACCGCGCAGACGCGCCGTGACTGGATGCCGGATCTAGTCCGGCATGACGGAAGAGAGGTTGTTCAGCTCTCATTGACGTCGGAATCGCCGTTCCCTGGCGCTTTACTTGTCTGGTCCAGCCTCTCAGGCCGCCGCTGCACCCTTCGCAACCAGTTCTTCGAACAGCGCCGGCGTCAATTCAGTGAAATCGTCGATCACCACATCCGGTTCGAGTTCAACCATCGGCACATCCGAATAACCGAAGGTCACGCCGATCGACGGCACGGCGGCGTTCTTTGCCGCGAGAATGTCGTTGATGCTGTCGCCAACCATGATGGAGCGCTGGATGTCGCCGCCGGCTTTTTCGATGGTGCCGAGAATATGGCGGGCATCCGGCTTGCGGAAGGAGAAGGTGTCGCCGCAGGTGATGGCGGCGAAATAGCGTGTCAGACCGAGTTCTTCGAGCAGCGGCAGAGCGAGGATTTCAGTCTTGTTGGTGCAGACGGCAAGCGTGATGCCGGCTTCCGAGAGCGCATCCAACGTATTGATGATGCCGGGATAGGGGCGGCTCTCGCCGGGCATTTCGGCACGGTAATGGGTGATGAAGCGCTCATAGAGCGGCTCGATTTCGGCTTCCGGCAGTTCCGTCTCGCGAAGCGCGAAGGCCCGCTTGATCATCACCCGCGCGCCCTGGCCGACGAGGTGGGTCAGGTCGTCATAGGTGACGGGAGCAAGCCCGGCTGCGGCAATGGTGTGGTTAAGGCTCGAGACCAGATCGGCGGCGGTATCGACCAGCGTGCCGTCGAGATCGAAAATGGCGAGCGGGGAGAGCGGGCGGGATGTCACGGGAACTGGCCTCTCGGGAATGCGTGTAACTGATGTATCGGTGCTTTCATTCCCGCCAAGCCTAGGCAAACGGGCCTGTCTTTGCAACCGCGTCACAACGTTCTGTTCGTTGGCTTGAAAAAGGCTTTCGTTTGGCTTTCGACCCGTGTAAACAGCACGGCGACGACAAAGTTACCGGAGTTTCAGGCACATGGATGCCCGCCAGATGAAGATCAAGGCCGCCGAGGCCGCATTGTCCCACGTACAGGATGGGATGCGGCTCGGTATCGGCACGGGTTCGACGGCCGAGGAATTCGTCAGGCTTCTGGCCGAAAAGGTCGCCGCCGGTCTGAAGGTCGAGGGCGTGCCGACATCCGAGCGCACCGCGCGCCTGTGCGTCGAGCTTGGCGTGCCGCTGAAATCGCTGGATGAATTGCCGGAGCTGGATCTGACCATCGACGGCGCTGACGAAGTCGATCATGCGCTGCGTCTCGTCAAGGGCGGCGGCGGTGCGCTGCTGCGCGAAAAGATCGTTGCGGCGGCATCCGCCCGCATGATCGTGATCGCCGACCAGAGCAAGGTGGTGGAGACGCTGGGCGCCTTTCCGCTGCCCATCGAAATCAACCCGTTCGGCCAGGTGGCGACGCGTATCGCCATCGAAAAACTGGCGGCGCGTTCCGGGCTTTCCGGCACGCTGACGATGCGTTCTTCCGGCGACGGCGCCTTCATGACCGATGGCGGGCACCTTATCCTCGACGCATCTTTTGGCCGTATTCCTGATGCAGAAGCGCTAGCACGCGAGCTGAACACGATTCCCGGTGTCGTCGAGCACGGACTTTTCATAAATTTGGCATCGCTTGCCATTATCGCGGGTCCTGAAGGCGCCCGCGTGATGCAGGCAGTATAACAGGAGCGAGATTTTCATGGTCAAACTAGCGGGACTGGGCAAAGCTGCCGCTGCTTCGATCCTCATTTCCGGCATCGTGTTCGGTACTGCCGCACGCGCTCAGGAAATTTCGGAAGCGCATATCGCTGCCGCACGGCAGGCGATCACCTCTCTTGGCGTTACCGACCGTTTCGACGACATTCTGCCGGGTCTGGCGGAGCGTCTGAAGGCCGAGCTCATTCAGGCTTCGCCGAACGTTCAGGACGCAATCACCGAGACCGTCGATGCCAAGGCGCTCGAGCTTGCGCCGCGCCGCGCCGATCTGGAGCGCGAAGCAGCGCTCACCTATGCGCGCGCCTTCACCGTCGAAGAGCTGAACGCCATTTCCACCTTCTACAGCAGCGAAGCCGGCAAGAAGCTCCTGAAGGACGGCCCGATCGCCACGCGCGAACTGATGAAGGCCGCCGACATCTGGGCAGCCGGCATCAACCGCGACCTCAACGCTTCCAGCATGTCGGAACTGCAGAAGGTTGCCGGCGCCGATCTGAAGCCGCTTCCGGCCGATCAGAACGCCACCGGTGGCGCTCCGGCTGCTCCCAAGCCCTGATTGAACAGGGAGAGCATCGGGCCGGAACGTGTGAAGCGGTTTCCGGAAAATCCGACGCTCGGGCAAAAAGGCCTACCTTCAGAAATATTCAAAGCCCGGCCGCAAGACCGGGCTTTTCATTTGTGCGTCGCAGCACCTATATGTGCCGTGAATGCGCCGCCGCCCGTCTCGAGGCTGACGGCGGCGGTTTTGATCAGGGGTTTTGACTATGACAGCTTATGACTACGATCTTTTCGTCATCGGTGGCGGTTCCGGCGGCGTGCGCAGCGGCCGCGTGGCGGCCTCGCTCGGCAAGCGCGTCGCAATCGCCGAGGAATACCGCTATGGCGGAACCTGCGTCATCCGCGGCTGCGTGCCGAAGAAGCTGTTCGTTTATGCCTCGCAATTCCCTGAGCATTTCGAGGATTCGGAAGGATTCGGCTGGAGCGTCGGCGAGCGCAGCTTCGACTGGAAGAAGCTGATCGCGGCCAAGGACAAGGAAATCGCCCGTCTCGAAGGGCTCTACCGCAAGGGTCTGGAAAACGCCAAGGCTGATATTTTCGACAGCCGGGCGGAACTGGTCGACGCCCATACCGTGAAGCTGACGAAAACCGGCGAGACCTTCACCGCCGAGCGTATCGTGATTGCCGTCGGCGGCACGCCGAACGAGCACAAGGCGCTGCCCGGCCATGAGCTGACGATCTCGTCCAACGAGGCCTTCGACCTGGAAGAGCTGCCGAAGTCGATCCTGATCGCCGGCGGCGGTTACATCGCGGTCGAATTCGCCAATATCTTCCATGGACTCGGCGTTGAAACGACCCTGATCTACCGCGGCAAGGAAATCCTGTCGCGTTTCGATCAGGACATGCGCAAGGGTCTGCACGAGGCCATGGAGGCCAAGGGCATCAGGATCCTGCTCGGCGATGTCATCGAAGAAGTGACGAAGGGTGAGGGCGTATTGCAGGCCCGCACCAAGAACCATGGCACGCTTGCCGTCGAGACGGTGATGCTGGCGCTCGGGCGCGATCCGAACACGAAAGGTCTCGGTCTCGAAAATGCCGGTGTGAAGCTCGATGCGCGCGGCGCGATCATCGTCGACGATTATTCGCGCACCAACGTGCCGAATATCTTCGCTTTGGGCGACGTCACTGACCGGGTACAGCTGACGCCGGTGGCGATCCATGAGGCCATGTGCTTCATCGAAACCGAATACAAGAACAACCCGACCAAGCCGGATCATGAGCTGATCGCGACGGCGGTGTTCTCGCAGCCGGAAATCGGAACCGTCGGTCTTTCGGAAGAGGAAGCCGGCAAGAAATATCCGGAACTGGAAGTTTATCGCGCCCAGTTCCGGCCGATGAAGGCGACGCTTTCCGGCCGTCAGGAAAAGACGATCATGAAGCTGATCGTCAATGCCGCCGACCGCAAGGTCGTGGGCGCGCATATTCTCGGCCATGAGGCGGGCGAGATGGCGCAGCTTCTCGGCATCACGCTGAAAGCCGGCTGCACCAAGGATGATTTCGACCGCACCATGGCGGTTCATCCGACGGCCGCCGAAGAGCTGGTGACGATGTATTCGCCGAGCTATCGCGTCGTGAATGGCGAGCGTGTGTAACGCCGGTACAGGCGTGATATAATCGTCGCCCACATCAGCCTGCCGCCCTTTGAAAGCGAAGTTTTCGAATGGCGGCGGGGTTGTTAAATCGTTTGAATTGACTTTTGTGCGTCTGGAGCGCGCAAAACGGGCAGAATGAGCCGGATGGCTCAGGGATCGGCTATGCAAAGCCGATGCTTGGAGCTATAAGCCGCTCAATTTTTCGAGGCGGCCGCGCGACGTCGCGCGGGCGAGAAAAGGGTGAGAACATGGCACAGAATTGGACCCCCGGCAGCTGGCGGCAGAAACCGATCCAGCAGGTTCCCGAATATCCGGATGCGGCAGCGCTTGCGGCAACGGAAGCCACGCTTGCGACCTATCCGCCCCTGGTCTTTGCCGGTGAAGCACGCCGCTTGAAAAAACAGCTTGCCAACGTGGCGGAAGGCAACGCCTTTCTGCTGCAGGGCGGCGATTGCGCTGAAAGCTTCGCCGAACATGGCGCGGACAATATCCGCGACTTCTTCCGCGCCTTCCTGCAGATGGCCGTCGTGCTGACCTATGGCGCGCAGCTGCCCGTCGTGAAGGTCGGCCGCATTGCCGGTCAGTTCGCCAAGCCGCGTTCTTCCAACGTGGAAGCGCAGGATGGCGTGACGCTGCCGTCTTACCGCGGCGACATCATTAATGGCATCGAATTCAACGAGGCCTCGCGCATTCCGAACCCGGAGCGGCAGCTTGACGCCTACCGCCAGTCGGCGGCGACGCTGAACCTGCTCCGCGCTTTCGCGATGGGCGGTTACGCCAACCTCGAAAACGTTCACCAGTGGATGCTCGGCTTCATCAAGGACAGCCCGCAGGCGGACCGTTACCGCAAGCTGGCCGACCGTATTTCCGAGACCATGGATTTCATGAAGGCGATCGGGATCACGGCGGAGAGCAATCCGAGCCTGCGCGAGACCGACTTCTTCACCAGCCATGAGGCGCTGCTTCTCGGCTACGAAGAGGCGCTTACCCGCGTCGATTCCACCTCCGGCGACTGGTACGCCACCTCGGGCCACATGATCTGGATCGGCGACCGCACGCGCCAGCTCGATCATGCGCATGTGGAATATTTCCGTGGCATCAAGAACCCGATCGGCCTGAAATGTGGTCCGTCGCTGACGCCCGACAATCTGATCGAGCTGATCGATGCGCTGAACCCGGCGAACGAGGCCGGACGCCTGACGCTGATTTGCCGTTTCGGCCATGACAAGGTGGCGGACAGCCTGCCGAAGCTCATCCGTGCGGTTGAGAAGGAAGGCCGCAAAGTCGTCTGGTCCTGCGATCCGATGCATGGCAACACGATCACGCTCAACCACTACAAGACGCGTCCTTTCGAGCGCATCCTGTCGGAAGTCGAAAGCTTCTTCCAGATCCACCGCGCCGAAGGCACGCATCCGGGCGGCATCCATATCGAGATGACCGGCAAGGACGTGACGGAATGCACGGGCGGCGCGCGCGCCGTGACGGCGGATTCGCTGTCCGACCGTTACCACACCCATTGCGATCCGCGCCTCAATGCCGATCAGGCGCTGGAACTGGCGTTCCTGCTGTCCGAGCGCATGAAGAGCGGCCGCGATGAAAAGCGTCTGGCAATCGCCAACGCCTGATCTGACACCATAAACAAAAAAGCCGCCGGGAGACCCTCCGGCGGCTTTTTCATGCGCGGTACTGAATTATTGCACCAGCGCCGGCTGCTGGCAGCGGACATCCGTGACCCGCACATCGGCTTCGCCGATCTTGACGCCGAGAACCAGAAGCACGTTGTAGAGCAGCTGATCGACCGGAGCGGTGACTGCCGCAAGCGTGTTGGCAAGCGCCGACTAATGCCCGCCAGGCCTCCCAAATCCAGGTTGAGGAAGAGAAGCCTGATATCCAGGTTGAGGTTCTTCAGCAGTGAACTGACAAGAGTGGTGACGGTGTCCTTGGTGGAGACACTCTTGATCTTGGCCTGGGTAATATCGGACTGCGTGAAGGTCAGTTTGGTTTTGGTCATATTGGTGGCATTGATGAGGGCGCTGCCATTGATGGCGAGCAGCGCCGAGTCCACGATTGCGGCCTTGGTGACGCGCGGGTCCCTGCCGAAATTGGCAAAGGCTGTGGTATCGACATTGCCAAGGGCGATTTCGACGATCCCGGGAACGACCTCGACATCGACGGTGCCCTGTCCGCCGCCCGTGCAGCGAATATCGGCAAGCCGCGCTTCGGCATGGGCGACTTCCACATAAAGCGGGAGATTGACCTTGAGGCCGGCAATGGCCTGAAGCCCGTCCACCACGACGCTGACCGCAAGACGGGTCTGTGCGGTGCGCACCACGGTGCCCTGACCGCCGACGGCGAGCGACGGCGTTTCGACCGGCGGTTCACCGATGGCGAGTGTCGCTTTGACCGAGGCGAGGCCGAGAAGATTGGCGTTGATATTAAGCCCCAGCTGGTTGCCGCCATTGCCCGCCACGGCGGCGGCATTGATGAGATCGAAGACGCCGGCGGTGACCTTGAGGTTTTCGCCCGTACCGATCAGCTTGTCCGAGAACGGGCCGAGATTGAGTATCTCCTCGAGCTTGATCTTGACGTTGCTCTTGTTGACGGTTTTTTGCAGCGTATTCAAAATGTTGACGACCGCCGGCTGCAACCCCGTGGTTTTCGTCAGCACGTCGAGGAATTTGCCGTAGCTGATTTCCGTTTTCAGAACATCCTTATAGGTGCCGGCGGTGAGGTTGAGATCGATGGCCAGCGCCTCGACGATCTTGAGCGCATTGACATCGGCGGCGAGAAGCGCCTGATAATCCATGAGTTTCAATGAAACCGTGGTGCCGAGCAGACCGCCGAGCAGGCTGTTGAGAATTCCCTCATCGAGGCTGGCGAGGCGCGATCCCACCGAAAATGCCGCGATCCTTTGGGACGAGGCCGTTCCGACCGCCGAGACCTTTGGCGGCTTGGTGAAGGCGGAAGCGAAGAATATCTGGCCCTGTTCAACGATGTTCACCTTTATCGCATTGGTGGGCAGGGCGTTATCGACGAAACGCTGGCCGACCGGGACTGTCGCATCCGGCTCGTAATGACCCTTGATGACCTCGGCATAACCCTTGCTGTTGGCGAATTCATTCAGCGGGTCGAAGGGTTGCAGGCCCTTTTCGGTCAAAAGTCCCTGGGCCGTCCTGACACCGAGATCCATACCATTGAGGGCGAAATATTGCTGAACCGCCTTTTCGGCGTCCGTGGCGTTGGCTGCCGCTGATATGGCCGCGAGATCGGCGGTCTGCTGCAATTGCCGTTTCTGCAATGTCAGATAACCGTAATCGACGCCGAGCGCCAATATGCCGATGAAGAGCGGTGCGGTGAGCCCCGCCGAAATGGCGATGTTGCCCGTTTTATCCTTGAGGAAGCGGGGAAGCAGGGAATGAAAATCTCGCATGTCATGCTCCTCCGATCCGGATGGTGGAAAAACGCCGGATGACCGGCTCGGGCAGGGTGTAGCTGTAGAGGCTCCAGATCGGCAGATCGCGGGCGTCATATTCGACCTTCACCGTGAACTGGTTGGCATTGGCGGGATCCGTCGCGACATCGACGGTGAAGCGGCTCTTGTCCATGAAGGCGTAGCTTAGGTCGCTTTTGGTGACGAAATCCCGGGCAAGCTGCTGGCGCTCGGTCGTATTGAGGCCGGCAACCGCCGTCCGCGCCGCGTCGGCGGCGATCTGCTGCACCGAATAGGCCGCCATCAGATAAATGCCGTAGGCGATCATGGTGAGCAGGACGAGAAAGAATATCGGTGCGACGATGGCGAACTCGACAGCAGACGAGCCAGATCTATCGCGAAAGAAACGCACTCCATTAAACATAAAGCACCCCCGTTCCTTCAGGCATCAAGGTTCGATGCCTTGATTTATTATTTTCGGAAATGCTAATTTATAGGTGTTAATTTTGTGTTGATGCCGCTCCTATGGGTTGCAGCTCTTCTTAAACTTTCGCGTTTACTTCAGATCAGCCGGAGGCCTTTGAAACTGGCGTGGCCGTCCTTGCCGATGATGATGTGGTCGTGGACGGCGATGCCGAGCGGCTTTGCCGTATCGATGATGGTCTTGGTCATCTCGATATCGGCGCGCGAAGGTGTTGGGTCTCCACTTGGATGATTGCTGATTAAAATCAAGGCGGTAGATGAAAGTTCAAGGGCGCGGCGCACGACTTCGCGCGGGTAGACCGGCGTGTGATCCACGGTTCCCTGACCCTGCACCTCATCGGCGATCAGGACGTTGCGCTTGTCGAGGAACAGGACGCGGAACTGTTCGCGCGTTTCATGGGCCATGGCGGCATGGCAATAGTCGATGACCGAGGACCAGGAGCCGAGCACCTGCTTGTTGCGGATCTCGCTTTTCAACATGCGCTGGGAAACGGAGGCGACGAGCTTCAGATCGAGCGCCACGGTTTCGCCCACGCCCTTCACCTCCTGCAACAGCGGCAAGGGCGCGCCAAGCACGCTGCCAAGCGTTCCGAAACGGGCGATCAGGGCCTTGGCGATGGGTTTGGTATCGCGCCGCGGGATCAGCCGGAAGAGAAGAAGCTCCAGCAATTCGTAATCGGCGAGCGCCGCGTCGCCGCCATCGCGATAACGCGCCCGCAGCCGGTCGCGATGTCCGTGATAATGGGCGGCATCCGTTTCCTGTTCGACCACGGCTGCCGGCCTTTTCGTACCGCTTCGCGATTCGGCAAAAAAGCCGCGCTCATCCGCTCCGTTGAACAGATCGCCTTCGCCCGCCTGAAAGCCGGGAGTTTTGGAAAGATCGGCGGAAGGCGGGGCGGGGCGTTTTGCCATAGGCGGGTCTGGCCTTATGCGGGGGGAAGCGGCGGCAGGCCCGGACGGTCGAAGCCGCCGGGCGACAGTGTGAAGATCTCGCAGCCCGTGGCCGTGACGCCGACGGCATGTTCATATTGTGCGGAGAGCGACCGGTCGCGCGTTACCGCCGTCCAGCCGTCGGAAAGCACCTTCACATGCGGTTTGCCGAGATTGATCATCGGCTCGATGGTGAAGATCATGCCTTCGCGGATTTCCGGCCCTTCGTCCGGGCGGCCGTAATGCAGGATGTTCGGCGTGTCGTGGAACAGGCGTCCGACGCCATGGCCGCAGAAATCGCGCACCACCGAGCAGCGCTCCGCTTCCGCATAGGCCTGGATCGCCGCGCCGATTGCGCCGGTGCGCGCGCCGGGCTTCACCGCCGCGATGCCGCGCAGCAGGCATTCATAGGTCACTTCCATCAGCCGCTCGGCGGCGCGCTTGATCTGGCCGACCGGATACATGCGGCTCGAATCGCCATGCCATCCGTCAAGCACATAGGTCACGTCGATATTGACGATATCGCCTTCGCGCAGCGGCTTTTCATCCGGAATGCCGTGGCAGACGACGTGGTTGATCGAGGTGCAGACGGATTTGGTATAACCGCGATAATTCAGCGTCGCCGGCAGCGCGCCGTGGTCGGCGCCGAATTCGAAGACGAAACGATCGATGGCGTCGGTCGTCACGCCCGGCTTGACGATTGCGGCGAGTTCATCGAGGCAACGCGCCGTCAGCTGGCACGCCTTGCGCATCCCGTCGAAGTCCTCAGGGGTATAGAGGCGGATGACGCCGGTATTCTTGAGGGGGGCGGAGGCTGCGTCGATATAGGTGACCATCTTGGTGCTTTCTGTCTCTTTACGTCCCTGTTCATAAAACAGCCGGACGCCATTCGTCCATCTTAACCGTTCCGCTGACCGAAATTTGTGCCGGGGAGACCGTGCATTTCACCGCGTAGGCCTCCACGCCGCGCGCCATCGCCCGCTGAAACGCCAGCGCATAGACAGGATCGAGATCGTCGCAGATGCGCATCCTTTCGCAATCGTCGCGCTGGATGAGATAGAGCATCACCGAACGGTAACCTGCTTCCGCAGCGTCACCCAGTTCCTCCAGATGTTTCGCACCGCGTTTGGTGGCGGTATCGGGAAATTCGGCGAGGCCTTGTTCGCGCATGAAATGCACGTTCTTCACTTCCACATAGGCGTCCGGCCGGCCGGGCTCGGACAGCAGGAAATCGATGCGGGAGTTGCGGCCATATTTCTGTTCGCGCCGGATCGTCGAATAGCCGCCGAGTTCCGGAATACGGCCGTTCAGGATCGCTTCTTCCGCCAGCCGGTTCGGCATGCCGGTATTGATGCCGACCGTGGTGCCATCGGCCTCGACCATTTCCAGCATGTGCCGGTACTTGCGGGTGGGGCTGTCATGTTCCGACAGCCATATGCGGGAGCCCGGAGCCGTGAGCCCGCGCATGGAGCCGGTATTGGGGCAGGAGCCGGTGATCGCGGTGCCGTCTTCCAGAATGGCGTCGAACAGGAAGCGCTTGTAGCGGGCGATCAGCGTGGCGGGAGTAAGCGGGGGCGTGAAGAGCATGTGGCCTGAAAGATGTTAGATGATGGAACTGGTCAGGAGAGGACGTAGGTTCCCGGCGCATCGCCGAGCACGGGGCGCTTGCCGTCCTCCGGTTTTCGCGCCTTTACCTTCTCGCCATCCTGGCTTTCGATCCAGTTCTGCCAGTGCACCCACCAGGAGCCCTTATGCGGGGTGGTGGCGGCCTGCCAGCCGTCGAAGTCGCCGGCCGGTGATGGGCCTGTCCAATATTGGTATTTTTCAAGCTGCGGCGGATTGATGACGCCGGCTATGTGGCCGGAAGCGCCGAGCACGAATTCCACCGGTCCGCCGAACAGGGCGGCACCGGTGAAGACCGATTTCGCCGGGGCGATATGGTCGTCGCGGGTGGCGAGATCATAGACGGGGATTTTGATGTCGCCGAGATTGATCCGCTTGCCGGCGACCCGCATCAGCCCGCGGGCGAGATTGTTCTCGAGGTAACAATTGCGCAGATAAAAAGAGTGGCTGGCGGCCGTCACCCGGGTCGAATCGGAGTTCCAGTAGAGCAGGTCGAAGGGCAGGGGCTCGGCGCCGCGCAGGTAGTTATCGACCACATAGGGCCAGATGAGATCAGACGCGCGCAGCATGTTGAAGACGGTCGCCATGATCGAGCCGTCGAGATAACCGACCGCCTGCATGTGCTTGTCCAGCGCGGCAAGCTGGCCTTCGTCTATGAAGACTTTGAGATCGCCGGCATGGATGAAATCGGTCTGGGCGGCCAATAGCGTGGCGCTGCGGATGCGCTCATCGCCTTGCTGCGCATGCAGCGCCAGCGCCGAGGATAAAAGCGTGCCGCCGACGCAATAACCGATGGCGTTGATTTCTTTTTCGCCGGTCCGCTCCTCGATGGTGTCCAGCGCAAAATCGATGCCTTCGCGGACGTAATCATCCCAGCCCTTGTCGGCGAGGCGGGCATCCGGGTTAATCCAGGAGACCATGAAGACGCTGTGGCCCTGCTCGAGGCACCAGCCGACGAAGGATTTCTGCGGGTTGAGATCGAGAATGTAGAATTTGTTGATCCATGGCGGCACGATCAGCAAAGGCCGTTTGAAGGCCTTCTGCGTCGTCGGCGCATAATGGATGATTTCGCAGAGCGGGCTTTTTGCCACCACCTTGCCCGGCGTGACGGCGATATTCTGGCCGATGACGAATTTGCTGTAATCGGTCTGGCGCAGTTTCAGGTGGCCGTTGCCGGCCGCGACATCTTCCGCCAGCTGCGCCATGCCCTTGACGAGATTGGCGCCGCTGGAGGCGACCGTTTCGCGAAAGACCTGCGGATTGGTGAAGACGAAATTGGCCGGCGAAAGGGCCTCCGTCACCTGGCGCATGTAAAACAGCGCCTTGGTGCGGGTATGTTCGTCCAGCCCGTCTGCCTCCGTCACCATCCGGTCGGCGAAACCGACGGTGGTCTGGTAGGCTTTCAGGAGAAAATCGAAGAACGGATTGGCCTGCCAGTCGGCGTCGGCAAAACGCCTGCTCCTGCGTTCCGCAGGGCCGCTTTCGGCGGGTTTTTCCGGGGCCGAATCGGCATCGCCGGAAAACTGCGCCACTGATTTCGCCCAGAGATCGTAATAGCTGGAAAGCAGATGGGTCTGCGCCTCGAGCGAGCGCTTCGGTTCGGCCATCCAGTATTCGGCGACGTCGGAGAGCGTCTTGACGAGATCGGTTACCGGATCGGCGCTGGTCTGGGGAATCTCACCGCGTTCGCGCGGCGCCAGCCACTCGGATGCGGCCTTGCCGAGATTTTCGAGCGCACGGGCGATGTTGATCGCGAAGGTTTCCGGGTCGCGGATCAGGTAGGCCTCGGCGGAGCTGGCGTCGAAGCCGGGCGTTTTGCCGCCCTTTTTCGCGTCCCCGCCGTCAACACCTGCCATGCACCATCCTCCACCAAATTTGTGTTTGCACATTCTGCATGAAAACGAATACAAGTTCCACCAGCAAGGGGAGGCCGCAAAGGGCCGAACCGTGGTCGAATTCGATATCGGCAGATATCCTTACAGGCGGAACATGACGATGGGCAAGCACATGGGCACATGGGGAACATATGCGGAAAATGCGGCAAGAATCGCTGTGCTTTCGCTCTCCGGCGCAATGCTCGCCGCCACACTTGCCGCCTGCAAGGCTCCGGAACCGATCGTCGCGCCCGCCCATATGCGCCGCCCGACAGCCGAAATCGTCGGCCCGCGCCCGGTCAGCGACACTGCGGTGAGCCAGAAGCGCGACACCGGCACCTATCCGACCTTCTCGCAGCCGCTGACGGCCGCTGGCACCCAGATGGGCGAAGATGAGGCCTCCACCATGGAATCGAGCCTGTCGCGGCTCGGTGCGGCAAGGCGCAACGGCCAGATTTCGGAAGCCGAATACAAGCGCCGCGTGGCGGAGCTGCGGGCGCTTGCCGAAAACCAGAAGCCGGTTGCGACGCCTGCCGCGTCGCAGTGAGATCACGCCGCGCAGTTTGCGCGGTCTCAGCGACGGACCAGATTATCTTTGATTGACAAAACATGCCCCCAAACGCGCGATTCCATATGGAGCGAGCGGGTGCCTCTGTCTCTTCTCCCCGTCGGGGAGAAGTCCGCGGCAGCGGGATGAGGGGGCAAGCTCTCCGCTTATCTCTGCGCTAGCCCCCTCATCCGACCCTTCGGGCCACCTTCTCCCCGGCGGGGAGAAGAAACAAGCGGCGATGCCGAGCTTGTAACCCCTTCTTTACCCTGCCTCTGAACTTTCCGCTTACCCAAGATGTTAAGCGGATGGATGAGGTTTGCCGCTTATGATGCGGCCATAACAAACAGGCCGCTGAAAAAGCGGGGCACGGGGTGAAATATCATGAAATGCATCGCCGCTTTGCTGGTTCTTGCCGGTTTTGCGCTTGCACCCGCTCAGGCGCGGGCGCCGCACATCAATTTCGGGACACCTGCACTTCAGGGGCAGTGAGAGGCGAATTCCGTCAGTCGTTGCCGGCGGCTTCGCTCAGCACGTCGAGATCGGGCACGGTGATATGGCGATTGTTCTCGATGCGGATAATGCCTTCCTTGCGCAGCTTGGTCATTTGCCGGCTAACCGTTTCGATGGTCAGCCCGAGGAAGTCGGCGATATCGGCGCGTGAGAGCGGCAGGTCGAAGCAGGATTTGTCTTCGTTTTCCGGGTCGATATGGGTGGCGATCATATAAAGGAAGCTGGCAACCTTTTCCTGCGCCGATTTGCGCCCCAGCGTCAGCATCCAGTCGCGCGCCTCGTCCAGTTCCTTGAGGGACTGGTTGTGGAGCTTGCGTTCCATATCGGGCACTTCGGAAACCATCCGGTCGACGACGCGGCGCGGGAAGAGACAAATCTCCACATCGGTTGCGGCTTCCGCCGTCATCTTGCTTTCCGCCATGAAGGGGCGGCCGAGAAAGTCCGGTGCGAATTGCAGGCCGACGATCTGCTGGCGGCCATCCGACATCATTTTCGACAGCTTCACCACGCCGTTCAAAATATTGCCGTAGGAGGTGACGAGTTCGCCCTGGCCAAGAAGCTCATTGCCCGCTTCCAGTTTCTTGCGGCTGGAATGGCGGTTCAGCTCGCAAAGCTGCTGCGGCGTCAGGCTGCTGCAAAGCCCGCCATGGCGCGCCTCGCAGGAGCGACAAACGACGGGTTCTTCCGAATTGTGGATGGTCTTCTGCAGCGTGTCCATAAGCCTTTTCCAATGCTGGCTTTTTCAGGACGATTGCGACCGTGGGTGTCAAATCCGGTCTCATGCAAGGCTTTCGCCACGTAGCCGTCGCCCCTGCGTCTACTTTAGCAAGAACTTACGGTGCAATTTGATTGAAGTCAAAGTTGCAAACTGTCGCAGCCGTTACTGAAAGAGAGGAAATCGACATTTTCTTGATAAAAGGCAAATCGGGCGATGAATACCGAACTTCTTCACAAATATTCGGGTGCAGTGCCGCGTTACACGAGCTATCCGACCGCGCCGCATTTCCACGAGGGAATCGATAATGGCGCCTATCGCCGCTGGCTCGGCGCGCTCGGTCACAGGAATCGCCTGTCGCTTTATCTGCATATTCCCTATTGCGACCGGCTGTGCTGGTTCTGTGCCTGCCACACCAAGCACACGCTGAAATACGAGCCGATTGCCGTTTATCTTGAAGCACTTAAGCAGGAGATCGAGGCTGTCGGCGCGCTTGTTTCGCCGGATGCGGTGGTGAGTGCCGTGCATTTCGGCGGCGGCTCGCCCACCATGCTGAGGCCAGAGGACATGCAGAGCCTGATGGACTGTCTGCGGCGTCATTTCACCTTCGGCCTCGCACCCGAGATCAGCGTCGAGATGGACCCTAACGATCTGGATGACAGCCGCTACGATGCGCTTGCCGCCATCGGTATGTCGCGGGCGAGCCTCGGGGTTCAGGACTTCGATGACAAAGTGCAAAAAACCATCAACCGCATCCAGTCCTTCGAACAGACGAAATCCGTGGTGGATGCGGTGCGGGCGAGGGGCGTTCACTCGGTCAATTGCGACATTCTTTATGGGTTGCCGTTCCAGACCTGCGGAACATTGGAAAAGACGGTGAACCAGATCGTGTCGCTCGACCCCGATCGCATCGCGCTTTTCGGTTATGCGCATGTTCCGTGGATGAAAAAACACCAGTCGCTGATCCCGGAGCATGCCCTGCCGGATATTGCCGAGCGCTACCGCCAGATGACGATGGCGGCGGAGATGCTGAAACAGGCGGGTTACGAGGCCATCGGCATCGATCACTTCGCCAAGCCGACCGATACATTGTGTCAGGCCGCCGAAGCGGGCGCCCTGCGGCGGAATTTTCAGGGCTATACGACCGACACGGCCGATGCGCTGATCGGGCTTGGCGCATCGTCCATCGGCAGGCTGCCGCAGGGCTACGTGCAGAACATGGTGGCGACAGGGGAATATCAGCGAATGGTGGGCGAGGGCGGTCTTGCCGCCGTCAAGGGCATAGAGTTGACGCAGGACGATCATCTGCGCTCGCATGTCATCGAAAGGCTGATGTGCGATTTCGCTATCGATCTTTCGCAGTTGCAGCACCGTTTCGGCAAGGCGAGCCATTCCGTGAGAGCCCAGGCGCAGCATTTTGCCGCAAGCGACAGGGACGGTGTGGTGCGGATGGACGCCGATATTTTTGCGCTGACGGAGGCTGGAAAGCCCTTCGTGCGTAACATCGCGGCAATCTTCGACGCCTATCTCGGCAATGGACGCGGCCGTCATTCGGTTGCTGTTTAGGCAACAGTTTTGGGGCAAATTTCAAAGTTACGTCACGAAACCATTGGCTTTTTTGTGCGACTTGCCTATGTGGTGCGTCAGACAGGATAATTCATACGAACGACAATAAGGATTATGGGCGTGACAGCTACATTCGACAAGGTTGCCGACATTATCGCCGAAACCAGCGAAATCGACCGCGAAACCATTACGCCGGAGAGCCACACGATCGACGATCTGGGCATCGACAGCCTCGACTTTCTTGATATCGTTTTCGCGATCGACAAGGAATTCGGCATCAAGATTCCGCTCGAGCAGTGGACGCAGGAAGTCAACGAAGGCAAGGTTTCCACCGAAGAATATTTCGTGCTGAAGAACCTTTGCGCCAAGATCGATGAATTGCGCGCAGCCAAGGGCTGATGTGACAATGCCCGCTTGCAGCGGGCATTTTCTTTTGACGCCGCCTGCGGGCAAACCATGACTAACCGACCAGAGACGGGCCGGACGGATGTTGCTTGAATATTTTCAGATGATCGACAAGGTCGAAGCCGTGGACATGACGACGCGCACGTTGAAGGCGCAGTCTGTCGTTCCCGACAAAAGCCCGGTTTTCGAAGGCCACTTTCCCGGCATGCCGCTGGTTCCGGGTGTGCTTCTGATCGAGACCATGGCGCAGGCTTCCGGCATGCTGGTTCTGGCATTTTCCGATTTTGCGTCCATGCCGTTCCTGATGTCGGTCGACGGCGCCAAGATGCGCACCTTCGTAGAGCCGGGCGCGGTTCTCGACATCGAGGCGGTGCTGGAGCATGACGGCTCCGGCTTTGCCGTTACCAAGGCGAAGATCACCTCGGATGGCAAGAAGGTCTGCGACGCGCAGCTTAAGCTCAGGACCATGCCCTTCAGCGAAATCCCGCTTGGGCCTATCGTCAAGAAGCGGGCCGAGGAAGTCGGCCTGATGGCGGCGATTGCCGCGGATGCGCAGAAATAAGCGTTTCCGTCCGTTTCGAAGGAGAGCGTTTTTCCCGCCGGCCCGGTTTTTGAGCACGAAAATCGTGGGCTCGCGACGGCGGATCAGGCCTTCACCATTGCCAATCCGCATCGCGCGCTTTATTCCGCAACGCATGAAGTGGTTGTTCGCGACCGCTGTTGGATAGCCGTGACCGTTTCGACGGGGCCGGCTGCAAAGGATGACAGACGATGAAATCTGACAATGATGTGGTGATAACAGGGGTCGGCATCGTGACCTGTCACGGCGTCGGCAGCCAGGCGCATGTGGCGCTTCTTTCCGGAACCGCCGTGTCGGAGCCGGTGGTCGAGACCGAAAAGTTCAAGCCCTATCCGGTCCATCCCATGCCGGAGATCGACTGGTCCGCGCAGATCGCCAAGCGTGGCGACCAGCGCCAGATGGAAAACTGGCAGCGCCTCGGCGTTTTCGCCGCCGGTCTCGCACTCGACGATGCCGGGCTGAAGGAAGATGCCGAAGCCTGCGCCACCATGGACATGATCGTCGCCGCCGGCGGCGGCGAGCGCGACATCAATGTCGATACGCTGATCGTCGACGAAGCGCTGAAGCGCAATGACCGCGAAAAGCTGCTCAATGAGAAGCTGACGACGGAATTGCGCCCGACGCTGTTTCTCGCCCAGCTTTCCAACCTGATGGCCGGCAATATCTCCATCGTGCACAAGGTCACCGGATCTTCCCGCACCTTCATGGGCGAGGAAGCGGCCGGCATTTCCGCCGTTCAAACCGCATTTCACCGCATCCGCTCCGGCGAATCGAGCCATGCGCTGGTGGGCGGCGCTTTCTCGGCGGAACGTCCCGACATGATCCTGCTGTTTGAGGCCATCGGCGCACATGCGCAGGGCGGCTGGCAGCCGCTGTGGTCGCGCGAAGGCCAGGAAGGCGGCGGCATGGTTTCCGGTTCGCTCGGAGCCTTCCTGGTGCTGGAATCGCGCAAGCACGCCAGCGAGCGCGGCGCGCGCATTTATGCCCGCATCGACGCCATCGAGGGCGACCGCGGCAGCCGTGACGAAGGCAAGATGGAAAAGCGCATGGAGCGGCTGCTTGCTCCCGCCAAGGACAGCGCGGCGACCGTCGTATTTTCCGGCGCGAGCGGTTATGACGGCGTGACGGCCCGCGAGAAGGACATTCTCGAAAAGGCCCTGCCGAATGCCGTCATTCGCGGTTTTGGCGGCGTCACCGGCCACGGGCTGGAAGCACAGTTCCCGCTCGGGCTGGCGCTTGCCGCGCTGACGCTTGAAAGCGGCGCGAAGGTGCCTACCTTCGATGCGGCTGAGGAAAAGCCCATGGGCGAGGCGGCCAGCGAAGCCGTCGTCACCACCGTCGGCCATGTGCGCGGCGAGGGTGTCGCCGTTCTGTCCCGCGACGTTTGAGGAGAAAGACCATGACTTCCAATTTCAGGGATCATCTCGGTCGTCCCATCGTCGCCGTCACCGGCATGGGCATCATCACCTCGCTCGGGCAGGGGCTTGCCGATAACTGGGCGGCGCTGACATCGGGCAAATCGGGCATCCACAAGATCACCCGTTTCCCGACCGAGGGGCTTTCGACCCGCATCAGCGGCACGGTGGATTTCATCGATATCCCGGTTCCGAATTCCGTCGAGCGTTCCTATGCCTTCGCGCGCGAAACCACCATCGAGGCGCTGGCGCAGGCCGGTATCTCCGGCGATTTCGACGGCCCGCTGTTTCTCGCAGCGCCGCCTATCGAGCCGGAATGGAGCGCCCGTTTCGAGCTTGCCGACCGGTCTCCGCCGGCCGCCCAGCCGGGTGACGCCTATGAGCGCTTCCTGACGGCCTTCCGCCAGCGTCCCGACCCGGCATTCCAGGAAGCCGCCCTGTTCGGCGCGATTTCCGAGCGTCTTTCCGACCGTTTTGGCACACGCGGCCTGCCTGTCACGCTGTCTACGGCCTGTGCATCGGGCGCGACCGCGATCCAGCTCGGCGTCGAGGCAATCCGCCAGGGACGCACCGAGCGGGCGCTGACAGTTGCGACCGATGGTTCGGTCAGCGCCGAGGCGCTCATTCGCTTTTCGCTTCTCTCTGCGCTTTCGACCCAGAACGACCCGCCGGAAAAGGCCTCCAAGCCGTTCAGCAAGGACCGCGATGGTTTCGTGATCGCCGAAGGTGCTGCGACGCTGGTGCTGGAATCGCTGGAAGCCGCCGTTGCACGCGGTGCGAAGGTGCTCGGCATCATCAAGGGTGCGGGCGAGAAGGCCGACAGCTTCCACCGCACGCGGTCTTCGCCCGATGGCGGCCCGGCGATTGCGACGATCCGTGCGGCGCTTGCCGATGCGGGCGTGGCCGAAAGCGATATCGGTTACATCAACGCCCACGGCACTTCGACGCCTGAGAACGACAAGATGGAATATGGCTCCATGCTCGCCGTCTTCGGCGAGGGCCTGAAGGATATTCCGCTATCGTCCAACAAGTCGATGATCGGCCATACCCTGACTGCCGCAGGCGCCGTGGAAGCGGTGTTCTCGCTGCAGACCATGCTGACCGGCACGCTGCCGCCGACGATCAACTACAACAATCCCGATCCGACCATCACGCTCGACGTGGTGCCGAATGTGAAGCGGGATGCTCAGGTGAGTGCGGTTCTGTCCAACTCCTTCGGGTTCGGCGGGCAGAATGCAAGCCTTGTCATGACGCGGGAACCGGCTTAACCGGTTTCGCCATCAACAGGAGCGTTTCCGCGGCAATTGCGGAAACGCTCTCGCTTCTTTGATTACGCATTCCGGCCGCAAAACGGTTACAGAGTTTTGCTGGAATAGCTTTTTAGATAAACGCCCCCAGATAAACGCCCCTGGGCGAAGGACTGATATATGCGCGCTCTTCAACTCGTGGACGACCGGAAGCTCGAAAAAGTGGACCTGCCCGAACCGGATGCGCCGGCGCCGGGCGAGGTGACGCTGCGCGTCAAGGCGGTTGCGCTGAACCACATCGACGTATGGGGCTGGCGCGGCATGGCTTTCGCCAAGCGCAAGATGCCGCTGACCATCGGTGCCGAGGCTTCGGGCGTGGTCGAAGCCATCGGTCCGGGCGTTTCGAACGTGCTGCCCGGCCAGCTCGTGTCGATCTACGGCGCGCGCACCTGCGGGCTGTGCAAGCCGTGTCGCGAAGGCCGTGACAATCTGTGCGAACATGTTCAGGGCGTGCACGGTTTCCACCTCGACGGTTTTGCGCAGGAAAAGATCAATATTCCCGCCCGCCAGCTGGTGCCCGCGCCGCATGGCGTCGATGCCGTTGCTGCGGCTCTCGCACCGGTGACCTTCGGCACCGTCGAGCATATGCTGTTCGACAATGCCAAGCTTGAACCCGGCGAAACCATCCTCATCCATGCCGGCGGTTCCGGCATCGGCACGGCGGCGATCCAGCTTGCCAAGAAGATGGGCTGCACCGTCATCACCACAGTCGGTTCCGACGACAAGATCGAACGGGCAAAGGCGCTCGGGGCCGACCATGTCATCAACTACCGCACTGACCGTTTCGAGGGCGTTGTGCGCAAGCTGACGAAGAAGAAGGGTGTCGATGTTGTGTTTGAACATGTCGGCAAGGATACCTTCGTTGCCTCGATGTTCTCGCTGAAGCGTGGCGGCCGTCTCGTCACCTGCGGCTCCACCTCTGGCGTCTCCACCGAAATCAACTTGATGATGCTGTTCCAGCAGCAGCTGAAACTGCTCGGCTCCTTCGGCTGCCGCATGGAAAACATGGCCAACGCCATGCAGAAGATGGCGCGCGGCATCGTTCATCCCGTCATCGACACCGAAGTGACCTTCGACGATATCGACCGGGCGCTGGAGCGCATGGAGACGCGCCAGGTGTTCGGCAAGATCGTTCTGCGAATGGACTGAACATCTTGAAGCTGTTCCTGACACGGATTGTCCTGAAACTGGACCACTTCCGGCAGTGGTTGATTGCGACATTCGCCTTCGGCCTTCTCAACCTGCTGAAGCTTTTTCCCGCCGATGCGGGCATTCGCGCCGCCGACCGGCTGGCGCGCTGGGTGGGGCCGAAAACCGGCCGCCACAAGCTGATGCTCCATAATCTGGCGCGCGCCTTTCCGGAGAAATCCGAGGAGGAGCGGCTTGAGATCGCCATGGATAGCTGGGCCAATATGGGCCGGCTTGCGGCGGAATATGTATTTCTCGACCGGCTGTTCGATTTCGATCCGGAAAAGAACGAACCGGGCCGCATCGAGGTCGAGGGCATTCCGACCTTCCTCGAGCTGCGCGACAATCCGCGGCCCTTCATCGTCTTTACCGCCCATAGCGGCAATTTCGAATTGCTGCCGGTGGCCGGCTCGGCTTTCGGTCTCGATGTAACGGTGCTGTTCCGTCCGCCTAACAATCCATTCGTGGCGGACAAGGTGTTCAATTTCCGCAAGGAGCGCATGGGCAATCTCGTGCCGTCGCACGCCGGTTCCTCTTTCGCGCTTGCGCGGCAGCTGGAAAAGGGCGGCGGTGTCGGCGTGCTCGTCGACCAGAAGTTCGGCAAGGGTCTGACGACGAAGTTCTTCGGCCTTGAAGTCCGCACCAATCCGCTGCTTGCCAAGCTGGTGCGGCAGTTCAACTGCGATGTCTATCCGGCCCGTTGCGTGCGTCTTCCCGACAATCGCTACAGGCTGGAAATAGAGCCCAAGGTTGAAATTCCGCGCGATGAAAAGGGCAATGTCGACATTCAGGCGACGGCGCAGCTTCTGAACGATAAGGTGGAAAGCTGGGTGCGCGAATACCCCGGACAATGGCTGTGGTATCACGACCGCTGGGACGTGAAGCACCAGATTTGAGGTGACTGCCGTGCGGCCGGATTTTCCGCGATTTTCACGAAATTCGGTCGGGAAACCGTGCGTTTCGGTGCTTTTCCATATTAGCGGAACCTCATTTTTCGTTCATGGATTATCGAAATTGAAAAATTAGCGGCTGCTGTGATATTTTGGACAACAATCCTCGCGGCGTTCCTGCGTTTCGTTACGTCATTTTTAAGCGCAAAGACGCTATAATCAGGGGGCAAAGGGTTAATCCGTTCGCATTGGGAACCGGGTTATGCCCGTTCAGGGAGAGTTGGGTTGAAAGATTTGATTGAGTTGTTCTGGCTGCGTTATACGGAACTGCAATCTGCCGTTGGTAAAAACGAAGCCGACAAGATCGCAGTGCTGGAGCGTGAACTGGAGCAGCTTCTCGAGCGGGTCGTCGGGCGTCAGACAGAGAACTCCGAGGATATTCGCGAACAGTTCCGTTTCGCCATCGACCTCCTGAACCACGAGGCGGAGGATCTCGGCTGCGTGCAGCGCAATTCCGAGCTTCTGAGAACCCTGGTCGACCGTTACGTCGGCATGCCGCCCAAGGCCAAGGTCATCGGTGACGAGGACGAGGACACCCTGGAATGGCATCACCGCCATCTGATCCTCGATGAGGACATGCTCAACGATCTGGACGAGCCGGTGGTCATCGTTTCTCCCGGCTACCGCGTGTCCTTTGCCAATGCGCTTGACGCTTTCCAGCGCAATGCGCCGGAAGGGCTCGTCGGCTGCCACATTGCCGAACTCGTCGGCGTCCACCGCTTCCAGAACGACCTTCGGGAAAAACTCGACAATTGCTTCAAGGGCGATACGTCGAAATATACCTATGCGGAAGATCAGAACGGCCGGACGATCGTGAAGTCGCTGGAAATGTCCCCCTGCTATTCCTCCGCCTACAAGCTCGTCGGCGCCATGGTGGTGATCCGGGAAATTGCCGATCGCAGACGTCGCGCCACGGCGTGACGTCACCGCTGGTCTCTGACGACACTCTCCCGGCTTTGCCGTTTCCTGCTATTTCGGGAACACGGTTTCCCATATCGCGGCGATGGACCATGCGGATGATGCATCCGCAAGGAGCTTCGTCGCCATGGCCAGGCAGGAAAGCACCAGCAGCGGGCGGATGATCTTCGCGCCGTTCTTCATGGCGAAGCGGGAGCCGATCTGTGCGCCGATGAACTGGCCGACGCCCATGGCGAGGCCGAGCTTCCACAAAACCGCACCACCTATCGCAAACACAACGAAACCGCCGAAGTTCGAGCCGAGATTCAGAAGCTTGGTGTGGGCGGTTGCCTTCAACATGCCGAAACCGGCAAGCGCCACGAAGGCGAGCATGTAGAAGGATCCCGCGCCGGGGCCGAAAACACCGTCGTAGAAGCCCACCAGCGGCGCGACGGTGAAGCCGAACACGAAGGGTGTGATGCGGCGATGGCTGTCGATATCGCTGAGCTGCGGCTTGAAGGCGAAATAGATCGCAATCGCGATCAGCAGGAACGGCATGATGGTGCGCAGCAGGTCGGACGGCACGAAGGCGGCGGTGACCGCGCCGAGCCCGCCGCCAAGCATGGCCATGACGGCCATGGGCAGTTGTTCCCTCAGATTGACATGGCCGCGCCGGGCATAGGCGATGGTGGCGGAGGCAGAGCCGAACTGCGATTGCAGCTTGTTGGTGCCGAGCGTATCGAGCGGTGCAATGCCCATGATCAGCATCGCTGGAATGGTGATGAGACCGCCACCACCGGCGATGGAATCGATAAAGCCGGCAAAAATGGCGACGCAGAAGAGAACGATAAATACGTTGAGGGCGATGTCTTGCACTGGGGATATCCGGGCAGGCGGCGGGAGAGGGCTTCTTCTTTCACTGAAAAGACCGCCACGCAATATTTTTCTGCATGATATGCCGCCTGCGGGGGGATTGCGGTGTTGCCGCTTATCGTTATGTTTCCGTGGCGCGTCGCCGGCAGAAGCGGATGGCGCTTGAAGACATATGGATGAGGGCATTATGCATAAAGTGATATTCGATACGGATCCCGGTGTGGACGACGCCATGGCGCTTCTGTTCCTGCACCGTCACCCCGATATCGATCTGATCGGCGTCACCACGGTTTTCGGCAACGCCCCCATCGATATCACCACCCGCAATGCGCTCTTCCTCAAGCGGGAATGGCAGATGACCGCACCGGTTGCGAGAGGCGCCGGCGTGACTTTCGATCCCGCCCGCAAGGAAGGCCATTGGCCGACTTTCATCCACGGCGAAAACGGTCTCGGCGATATCGATATCCCTGAAAACATCGATCTGCCGCTCGATCCGCGCCCGGCGCATCGCTTCATCATCGAGACGGTGAAGGCCCATCCCGGCGAGGTGACGCTGATCGCCGTCGGCCGCATGACCAATCTGGCGCTGGCACTGCGTGAGGAACCGGATTTCGCCGCGCTGGTGAAGGAAGTGATCGTCATGGGCGGCGCCTTCGACATGAACGGCAATGTCTCGCCGGCGGCCGAGGCCAATATTCACGGCGATCCGGAAGCGGCCGATCTCGTCTTCACCGCGCCCTGGCGCGTTGTTGTCGTCGGTCTGGACGTGACGACAAAAACCGTGATGACCAGCGCCTTCATGGCGGAGATGGCAGAGGCCGGCGGCAAGCCCGTGCAGCTGCTTTCCGACCTGTCGCAATTCTATATCGATTTCTACAAGACCCGCACCGGCGACGGCATGGTGGTGCATGATAGCTGCGCCTGCGTTTATCTCGTTGCGCCGGAACTGTTTACCACCCGCAGCGGCCCGGTGCGTGTGGTCTGCGGCGGTCTTGCCGACGGCCAGACGATCCAGAAGCCGGATGGCCGCGCCTTTCCGCCGGGCGACTGGGACGGGCATCCGAGCCAGCTCATCTGCACGGATATCGAGCCGGAGCGCGTGCTTTCGGTCATCCGTGCGGCAATTGTGAAGGGTGAGCGCGGCTGAAGGGCAGGAATGGCCGTTCTTGAGCATGGCTTGCCTTGCATTTTCCAAGAATCTGGCGTTATGCAAGTTCCCTGATCATAGTGCGCGATCCGCCTTGCCGGCGGGGCTGAGAAGGCCGTGCCGGAAGGACGGGCGGATCACCGCTATGCGGCGTGGGACGAGAAAAGCCTTGTAGGTTTTCCCGTGCTTTGCGCTACAATGAATAACGCCTGCCGGGTCGGTTCGTGTCGGCGGCGTTTAACAACAAAAAACGAACCTTCGTTATGGGCCGGCAGAACCGGTCCATTCCCATGAGGAAAGAGATGGAAGAGTTTCACAAGGTCCGGCGTCTGCCGCAATACGTCTTCGAACAGGTCAACCGTTTGAAAGCGAGCGCGCGAGCGGCCGGGGCCGATATCATCGATCTCGGCATGGGCAATCCCGACCTTCCGACCCCGAAGGCCATCGTCGACAAGCTTTGCGAGGTCGTTCAGGACCCGCGCACCCATCGTTACTCCTCGTCCAAGGGCATTCCCGGCCTTCGCCGCGCGCAGGCAGCCTATTATGCCCGCCGTTTCGGCGTGAAGCTGAACCCCGACACGCAGGTCGTCGCCACGCTCGGCTCCAAGGAAGGCTTCGCCAATATGGCGCAGGCCATCACCGCGCCGGGTGACGTGATCCTGTGTCCGAACCCCACCTATCCGATCCATGCCTTCGGCTTCCTGATGGCGGGCGGGGTTATCCGTTCGATGAATGTCGAGCCGGATGACAGCTTCTTCGGACCGCTGGAGCGCGCGGTGCGCCATTCCATCCCGAAGCCGCTGGCGCTGATCGTCAACTACCCGTCGAACCCGACGGCGCATGTCGCCTCGCTGGATTTCTACAAGGACGTGATCGCCTTTGCGAAGAAGCATGAGATCATCGTACTTTCCGACCTTGCCTATTCGGAAATCTATTTCGACGAAAACAATCCGCCGCCTTCGGTTCTGGAAGTTCCCGGCGCAATCGACGTTGCGGTGGAGTTCACCTCCATGTCGAAGACCTTCTCCATGCCCGGCTGGCGCATGGGCTTTGCCGTCGGCAACGAGCGGCTGATCGCGGCGCTGACGCGTGTGAAGTCCTATCTCGATTACGGCGCCTTCACGCCGATCCAGGTTGCGGCGACGCATGCGCTGAACGGTGACGGTTCCGACATTGCCGAAGTGCGCAATGTCTATCGCCGCCGCCGCGATGTGATGGTCGACACCTTCGGCAAGGCCGGTTTCGAAGTTCCGCCGCCGGCGGCGACGATGTTCGCCTGGGCGAAGATCCCGGAAAAATTCCGCCATCTCGGCAGCCTGGAATTCTCCAAGCTTCTGGTCGAGAAGGCAGATATCGCCGTTGCTCCCGGCATCGGCTTTGGCGAGATGGGCGACGATTACGTCCGTCTCGCGCTCGTGGAAAACGAGCATAGAATTCGTCAGGCAGCGCGCAATCTGAAGCGTTTCCTGTCGAGCGCAGACGAAACGATGCATAACGTCGTTTCGCTCAACGCCCACAGATAAGGGCAACCCAAGGCGGCCGGGTCCCGGCCGCCACCATCAACAGCAATCAGGAACATACCCATGGCAGATTCATTGAGAATCGGCATAGCGGGGCTCGGCACTGTCGGCGCTTCGCTCGTGCGCATCCTCCAGCAGAGAAGCAACGAACTTGCGATTACCTGCGGACGCGCGATTGAGATTATTGCGGTGAGCGCGCGCGACCGTTCGCGCGACCGCGGCATCGATCTCACGGGTATTACCTGGTTCGACACGCCGGAGCAGCTGGCGAGCGAAGCCGAGATCGACGTTTTCGTGGAATTGGTCGGCGGTGCTTCCGGCCAGGCGGAAAATGCGGTGCGCGCTGCACTCGCACGCGGTCTCCATGTGGTGACAGCCAACAAGGCGCTGCTGGCCAAGCATGGCGTCGAACTGGCGACCATCGCCGAAGACAAGGGCGCGCTTCTCAATTTCGAAGCGGCGGTGGCCGGCGGTATCCCCGTCATCAAGGCGCTGCGTGAATCCTTGACCGGCAACCATGTGTCACGCATCTACGGCATCATGAACGGCACCTGCAATTACATCCTGACCAAGATGGAGAAGGAAGGGCTGTCCTTCGAGGCCTGTCTGAAGGAAGCGCAGCGGCTGGGCTATGCCGAAGCCGATCCTGCCTTCGATATCGAGGGCAACGATACCGCCCACAAGCTCGCCATCCTGACGACGCTTGCCTTCGGCAACAAGATTTCGGCCGATGACATCTATCTGGAAGGCATCACCAATATCTCCAGCGAGGACATTCAGGCGGCCGCCGAACTCGGTTACCGCATCAAGCTTCTCGGCGTGGCGCAGGTGACCGAATCCGGCATCGAGCAGCGCGTGCATCCGACCATGGTGCCGCTCGATTCCGTTATCGCCCAGGTGGATGGCGTCACCAACGCGGTGGCGATCGAATCCGACATTCTCGGCGAATTGCTGATGGTTGGTCCGGGTGCGGGCGGCAACGCCACGGCGTCCGCCGTGCTGGGCGACATTGCCGATATCGCCAAGAGCCGTCCGGGCGCCCAGCAGGTGCCTGTTCTCGGCCGTCCGGCGAAATCGCTGACGGAATATCGCCGCGCCAAGATGAAGAGCCACGAGGGCGGTTATTTCATTCGCCTCACGGTGAAGGATCAGGCCGGCGTCTTTGCCTCCATCGCCACCCGCATGGCGGATAACAACATCTCGCTGGAATCCATCGTGCAGCGCCAGCGCGTGCATGTGGAAGGCGCGCCGCAGACCATCATCCTCGTTACCCATGCGACGATGGAAGATGCGATCCGCAAGGCGGTGAAAGCGATCAAGAACGAGAAATATCTCGTCAGCGAGCCGCAGGTCATCCGCATCGAGCGCACCTGAGACGCTTCGTTATCTTGATTTTATCGAGGGCCGCGCTTCCGGATGGAGGCGCGGTTTTTCGTTCTATGGCTGCCCGCATCGTGCCGGTAGTCTCGCGCCCATAAAATTTGGGGGGACGGCGTCGGAAGCGCTGGAAAACAAGGCGATTCGGCACTATGGTTAATCCTGTTCACCAAGCGAGGGAGGCGTGGCCGTGACATCGATCATCCTGTTCAAGGACAATAAGCGTGCAGGCGTTGCGGCCGCCCATCACCGGGCGCGGCCTCACAATGCCAATGACAATATTCGCAGCATGGAATTCGATATGGGGGAGCATGAGCGCAACTGGTGTTCGCTTGCCGTGTTCTCGCTGCTGCTGCTTGTTGGCGCGGTCTCGATCGTCAGCCCGTTTTTCTCGATTTTTTCGGTGTGAATCCTCATAAGCGCGTTTTTGCTTGAAAAACGCGCCACCGCCATTTAGCCCGTTTTAAAGCGCGATTGGGCGCATGACAGGATGAATGGACAGGATGGCAATGATGGAGCCGGCCGATACCGTGGCCCGCGCGTTTCTAAGCGTGGAGCGGTCGGCGACAGAACAGCGCTGGGTGTCGCGGCTGGATCAGGCCGGGCAGAACCGCGCGCTGGCCATGTCCCAGATCCACGCCATCCCCGAATTGATCGCACGGGTGCTTGCCGGGCGCGGTGTGGGTGTCGATGACGCCCTGGCGTTCCTCGATCCGACCATTCGTTCCCTGATGCCCGATCCGCATGTGCTGACCGATTGCGAAAAGGCCGCCGAGCGGCTGGTGCGGGCCATCGAGACAGGCGAGAAGGTGGCGATCTTTGGCGACTACGACGTCGACGGCGCTGCTTCCTCCGCTTTGATGTACCGGTTTCTCGCGCATTTCGGTCTGACACCGGAAATCTATATTCCCGACCGTATTTTCGAGGGCTACGGGCCGAACCCCGCAGCGATGCAGCAGCTTGCCGCCAATGGTGCGACGCTGATCGTGACGGTCGATTGCGGCTCCACCAGCCATGAATCGCTGAAGGCCGCCAGGGATGCGGGAACGGATGTCGTGGTGATCGACCACCATCAGGTCGGCACGGAACTGCCGCCGGCCGTGGCGCTGGTCAATCCCAACCGCGAGGACGATCTTTCGGGGCAGGGGCATCTCTGCGCCGCCGGCGTCGTGTTCCTCGTGCTGGTGGCCACCCTGAGGCTGTTGAAAGAGAGGCGGCACAGGCAGGCCTTCACGCTCGATCTGCTGTCGCTTCTCGATATCGTCGCGCTTGCCACCGTGTGCGATGTGGTGCCGCTGAAGGGGCTCAACCGCGCCTATGTGGTGAAGGGGCTGATTGCCGCGCGCCATATGAACAATGCCGGGCTCGCTGCCTTGTTCAAGAAGGCGGGGCTGGGCGGGCCCGTGACGCCCTATCATTTCGGTTTCCTGATCGGGCCGCGCATCAATGCCGGCGGCCGCATTGGCGACGCTGCGCTCGGCAGCCGTCTCCTGACCATCGACGATGCTTCGCAGGCCGAAATCATTGCCGAGAGGCTGGATGAGCTGAACCGCGAGCGGCAGGCGATGGAAGCCGCCATGTTGGCGGAAGCAGAAGCGGAGGCGCTGTTCGAATATGGCGACGGCTCGGGTGCGGGCGTCATCGTTACTGCGCGTGAAAACTGGCATCCCGGCATTGTCGGTCTGCTTGCCTCGCGTCTGAAGGATCGCTTCCGCCGTCCCGCCTTCGCCATTGCCTTCGATCCTTCCGGCAAGGGCACCGGTTCCGGCCGTTCGATCAACGGCTTCGATATGGGGCGCATGGTGCGCGCTGCCGTGGAGGCCGGCTTGCTGGTCAAGGGCGGTGGGCATGCCATGGCGGCCGGCCTGACGGTGGAGCGCGCCAATCTCGGTAAGCTCAGGACTTTCTTCGAGGAAGCGGCGGCAAAGACCGTGAACGAGCTGGTGGAAAGCAGCGTGCTGAAGATCGACGGCGCTATCGGCGCGTCGGGCGCGACATTGCAGCTTGTCGACCAGCTGGAGCAGGCCGGTCCATATGGCTCCGGTCATTCGCAGCCCATCTTTGCCGTGCCGGCGCATCGTCTGCGCGATGTGCGGCTTGTGGGTACAGCTCACGTCAAGATCACGCTGGAGGCCATGGACGGCTCGCGGCTGGACGGTATAGCGTTTCGCGCCGCAGAAGCGCCTCTGGGGCAGATGCTGCTGAATGCACGCGGTCGCAATATTCACGTCGCCGGCACCGTGGGCGCCGATCTCTGGCAGGGCCAGAGGCGCGTTCAACTGCGCGTTCTGGACGCGGCTTTCGCGCCCTGACTTTGCGCACTGACAGGGCCTTCCAGCTATCTTGGAATTTCACCGGACACCGGCCCAGGCGAGTGGATGAGGCACAACGAGACTTCTTTACGCGATGCGTGAAGATTTTTGTGCAGGCAGCTGATTTTAAAGGAGAAGCAAGTGGCACGCCCTAGGGGAGTCGAAC
>NZ_ASYA01000055.1:0-132909 GCF_001526585.1 Agrobacterium sp. LY4
TCTGGAGGAAATTCTCAGTGGCAGGTCAACATCAACCGCAATGCCCAGTGCAATTCCGCCTGCGGCTTCTATGTCTTCCACAACAGCGCTGACATTCGTGGGTGTGAGAGAGAGTACAGCGACTTTTGCCCCTTCCGCCGCGAATAGTTTGGCGGTGGCGCGGCCGATTCCTCTGCCGGCTCCAGTGACAATCGCAACCTTACCTTCCAGTCTTTTCATGGGTGTTTCCTTTTTCATGTTTACTGGTGCACCGCCGCTTCGAGAGCATACGGTGAGGGAACATCGCGAGCGTGGTTCTGCGTCGCGAAGGATGTGGCCAACAGGATGAGGCCAATGGCAGCGGGCATCGCACCCTTGATGCTGCGGACGCCGAGATGCGCCATTCCCGACAGGATCAGGTGATAGAAAATGCCCGCATAGGCGAGATCGCTGAGTGGCAGAGACAGACGGGCCAGGATCGCAAGTGGTCCGAGTATCTTCACGACGATCATGAACGGCACCAGATGGGCCGCATGATAGCCGAGATCGGCTTGGGCTTTTTCGACGAAAATCCTCTTGGTCAGGTACAGGGTCGCCGAAGACAGATACAGCGCCGACAAGAGAACGGTGCTGATCCAGTAAGTGTAGGTCATGGAATATCCCTCTCACCGGGCGTCCCGGCGAAATTGAGCATTGATCTTGCGCTTTTCGGATGACGCGTTGCATCGGCTACGAAGAGCTTGTAGAGAATTTGTAGGCTATAATGAATTTTCGCAAGTAGGATGAATTTATGACACTAGGTATGGAAATTCAGACTAATGACTGAAACCGGCTTTACGATGCAGGACGAGATGCGTCGCGCCTTCGCGATGCTCTCGGGAAAATGGAAGCTGGAAATCATGTGGTTACTCCATCAGCGGGTCCACCGCTTTGGAGAATTGCGAAAGGCGATCCCGGGAATTACCCAGCACATGTTGTCGGCGCAGCTTCGCGAATTGGAGGCGGACGGTCTCGTCTCGCGCACCGTTTTTGCTGAAGTGCCACCGCGCGTCGAATATGAGATGACAGAAAAGGCGCTTGGTCTCGGCCCGACGATGCAGGCACTGGCCGCCTGGTGGGAAGAGTACGGTAAAACTATCCCCTCGAAGTCAAATGGGCGTGGCCGTAAGCCAACCACGAGGGCCGCGGGAGAGAAATCCAAGCGTCTGGTATGAAACCTTGCTTCTTCTGACTGAAGACTACTTGTGTCCGTAGAGCGTTGAAAATCTTATGTCCTTTTTCGATCTTCTCCAGGAGTAGGAATGGCACGCACGCTGTTGAATATCTGGTCGCGATGGCGCGAACGCCTCATCGATGAACTCGACTTCTATATGGATCAGGCGGAAAAACGTATTCTCAGTCAGTTCAACAATATCAATGACGAAGCTGAGGCTTACGCCAACGACAAGTATACTCAACTTGCTGAAATCAGCCGCCCTGAGATGTATGACATGGGTGACCTCGCAGAGGCCGCTTGGGAAGAGGGAATCGAATATTATGAGATGCTCGACGACCTTCGGAGCCGCACATTCCTATCGGTAGCAGCGGGCATGTATCATGAATGGGACAAACAACTGCGCGAATGGCTGCACAGGGAGCTGTCTCACAATTTCAATATGGACCACCTTGGTCCCAAAATTTGGTCTGTGAATATCGATGAGATTTTTCGTCTATTCAGACTTTGGGGATGGGATGCCTCTTCCGAAGAATATTTCCAAAAAATCGATGCATGCAGGTTAATTGTTAATGTCTATAAACATGGCCCGGGTACATCTCTCGAAAGCCTAAAAGAATCTTATTCTCATTACTTGAGAATTGGGTTGCCGGACGAAAATGAGGCCGCGTGGCTAAAGTTCGCAGACCATTCGCATCTCTCCGTCACGCGCGAACACCTTCTCGAGTTTCACGCCGCCTTCAGGGCTTTTTGGCTTTCGGTCCCCGAAAACATATGGTGGTCTGATCAGCTTCAAATACCAGACTGGTTCCATAAAGCCGTAGCCAAAAAATAATACTCGTAACGCGCCCAATTATGAGAAATCGCCGAAAAAATTTTCTTTTCATTTACGTTTGAACCCTAAGAGCCCTGCCTCGACGTAATATCCGCTCGCCGACAGCGTGAGCAGTAATGAGGACGCATGATGACGATAGCAGCCACTATAGGTTTTGCTTCTCTCTGAGCCAGAGGATTTCCGACCGGAAACCTCGGCCAGCGAGATCATCGCAGGATACGAGGCAGGAGATCGGAATGCGTCACTCCCATAAAGTCGCCCAATACCTTTACCAGAAACGCGAGGGCCTCGGGTTCCTTTCCCTTGCGTCCATGACCCAACCGCCGGAGAACACCGGCACGACCTTGGCCGGGGGCTTACGAATATAGCCCAGCCGCCAATCCGGCCGTCAGCGTAGCGGACAAGGAGTATTGGCACGAGCCGCACTTCGGCTTGGCCTTGCGCGTGCCCGCCGACAAACAGGCAAAGACCGCACGTGGTCACACGTTCTTCAACGGCAACGGCGTCTACCACGAGAGCGAACTCGAGCACCGCGTCAGCTCTGTACTCCAAACCCTGGCTGGCCTTCGAGAACTCCAGTCGCAATACCCGAAGGTTCACTACACCGACGCCGACGGCGTCCTTCGTGAGCATACGTTCGATTACTTCATCGTTCTCAACGACGGCACAAGGGTCGCCGTTGCGGTGAAGTATGCCCGCAAGCGAGCCGAAATGCTCGACTTGCTTGATCGCATCTGCGCCGCCGGTATCACAGGGGTCGGCCCACTCGGAAAGTTGACGCCGCGCGTCGCGGACGCCGTCGCCTTGATGACGAACGATGAAGCAACCCTAGAGGCATTCGAAAATGCCTACTTCATCCTGACTTCTCGCCTCCACCACGACGATGCCGAGTGTACCAGACTTGTGGATGTGGTGAAACGTCTGCCGGGCCAGTTCCGGTTTGGTGACCTTCTACGCGACGTCCCCTCACGCAGTAAACGCCGCACCGCCGTGTGGCGTCTTATCGATCTCCGTCTGATCGCACCCGTCTACTCGGGCCGTATCGATGATCGATCCTGGCTGCGCGCCTGCGCCTAGCCGTTCCCAATCAAATCAAAATTCCATCCATCAGAGAAAGGACCATCATGGAATCCCGCACCCTGCCCGCTCGTCAATTCCTTCATTCCCTCATCGGTATGGGTCAAATGGATCGCTACCATGACAAGACGAGGAACGCCTTCTTCATTCCTGTAAGTCGCGACGACGTAGGCTATGTGCTCCGTTCAGAAAGCGATGTGGAATATAAGATTTTCCTCTCCCACCAGGAAATCTACGCCGCGCTCGACAGCAACAAAGCATCGATCCGCTACGGCTACAACAGCCCCGCGCAGCAGAAAATCCGTGCCATCTTCGGCGATAAGCCATGGGACGAATTCGACGTCGAAGATCGTGATCTCGCCGTTCATCGGGAAAAGCTGATCCACAGATACGATGTGGAATGCGACCGCATCGGCAAGCTCCTGCCAATGTCCGAGAAAAAGCTCGGCCCGAAGCTGCTGGCGTGGAACCGGGAAATCAACGACGCGCTGTTCGACCTAGCCGCTGATGGCCGGGCCGACCAGAGAAGCCAGGTCGTCATTTTCCCTTGCCCAAGCGTTAAAACCTTCAAACGCGACTACGACGACTATCATAATTGCGACGGTGACGTGATGGCGCTTCTTCCCCGGCATCACGGTCCGGGCCCGAAGCTGTTCGCCCCGAAACCAGCTACGATCGCGTTCGCACACAAGATGGCGATGGCCTACCTGGATCGCCGCCGTCCTACCAAGGCACATGTCTATCGGTCGTATCTGGCTGAACTCCAGAAGCACAATGCCGACCTCCCGATCCCGAAGAAAATCGGCAAGGTATCCCGCAAAAAATTCGAAGCGATGATCGGGAAATTCGACAAGTTCCACGTCATCGCGAGCCGTCACGGCGAGAAGTTCGCCATCCAGAAGTTCAAGGCGATCCGCCGGAGTTTCCACGTGGTCGCTCCTGGCCAGCGGATCGAGATGGATTTTGTCACCGTCGATCTGATCTCGCTTCTCGTGGAAACGGGTATCTGGAACGCCCTTCCGGAAACAGTACAGGAGCGTATCCCTCGCGTTCGCATCTGCTTCTGCGCTGCAATCGACGTCGCGACACGTTACATCCTTGCACTCAAGGCAAGCACAAATCCGAACGCCGCGTCCGCCGTTGCCACGATCCGCATGATCATGACCGACAAGAGACACCTGTCGTCCTATGTGGCCGCCAAGACGCCATGGATCGGGAAAATCAGGCCCCGGGTCATTTACACCGACAACGGCGCGGAATTCACCGCGCAACGGACCGCAGAGGTGCTTCGTGCCGCTCGCATTCACGGCACCCGTCCGCCCGCCGGCGATCCTGGTTGCCGCCCGTTCATTGAAAGCCTTTTCCATTCGATCGGCCTGCTGATCGCACCGTATTTCGAGGGCCGGACTTTCTCTTCGGTCGTAGAAAAGGGCGATTACGATCCGCAGGTTCATGCCGCATTGCTGGTCGACGAACTGATCAAGATTTTCATCTTCGCGGTATGCGACATCTATCACAACAAGCCGCATTCGGGCCTTGGCGGTAATACCCCCCACAATGCGTGGGTCGAGGCCTCCAAAGAATACGAAATCCTCTACCCGCCAGATGCCGAAGAAATGCTCCAGATTTTCGGGATCAAGACGACCCGCCGGATTTCCGACTACGGTATTACCGTATTCGGCATCACCTACTGTGATGCCGAAATCCAGCGGCTCCGGACCAAGTTCGACCAGGTCGACGTCGAGATCAAATACGATCCAGAATGCCCCGCCCACATCGCCGTTAAAGGCGACAAGGGCTGGTTCGTCGTTCGCAACACCGTCGGTCTCGATGACAGTGTAACGCTCGCCGAATGGATGGCCGCGCGCAAGGAATTGCGTGCCAGCTACGCCACTGCTGCCGAGCAGGGCATGACGGTGATGTACGACGCTATCAATCGTCTTCGCGCTATCGGTGATGCCGCAACTCTCCGCGCGGGTCTTTCTCCCAGCGTACCGACCGCAAAAGACTTCGACCGTTGGGACGCGGAACTGTTCGGGGCGTGGATGGCCGCGCCCTCTGAAGATCAGACCCCGCTCCTCGCCGATGGCCCACTGCCCGACGATCCGTTGCGGATCGGCATGGTCATCCAGCGGCCCGACCTGTTCGCCCTCGAAAAATCCGTGACCGAAGAAATCAAAGAAAACGAACCCACCGCCACGCAAGCCTCTGACGCGCTTGCTTCCGGCTTCTACTATGATGAGGAGTACTAAGATGACGGCAACCAACGAACTGCGCGCGTTGCGTGTGAGGGAAACCAACCGTTACTTCGAGACAGGCCGTTGCCTGGAACTCGTGAAGCGCCTTACGGAATTCGAGGAGCATGCCCTCGATTGCCTTGCCGGCGGCGGCTCGAGAAGGCGCTCCTTCATCGTAATCGGCGAGTCCGGTAGTGGGAAGTCAACCTCGCTGGAGCGAGCGTTTACGATGATCCCATCGTTTCAGCCGTACCAGAATGAGTATGGCGAAACGGTGCGTCCACTGATCAGTATCGAGGTGCCGAAACCCTGCTCCACCAAAGATTTGGCAATCCGTATCCTTCACGAAATGGGTCTGCCCGCGAGCAATCGTGCAAATGAGCATGAACTTTACGAGACAGTCAAACAACAGCTCAGAGAACGCCGCGTCCTCTTTCTGCATCTGGACGAGGCACAAGACCTCTTGCGGGCACCAACAGCTGCAGCCGTAAGGTCTCTTCAGGATCGCCTGAAAAGCCTCATCGCCATTCCCGACTGGCCACTCCACACGATCTACAGCGGCGTACCGGACCTGGCCAAGCTGGTATCCGGCGATCTTCAACTCGCGAACAGGTCGTTGGTGATGCGGTTCGAACCGGTGCGTTTTCCTTCCGATAAGCCGCTAGTCGAAAAGCTTCTGCGCGACATTGCCGTCGACCATTGCGGTCTTGTGCTGGCGGACGAGTTGATGACTGACGACTTCCTGGGACGCTTGGTAGCATCCACGGGTGGTGGGCTGGGTACGATGATCGAGATGGTACGGGCAGCTTGTTTCGCAGCCCTGGGACGAAACCGCAAAAATCTCACGGCTCGCGACTTCGCAGGTTTCTACGACCGTGCGTCAGGCAGTCTTCGCGGCGACAACATCATCACCTCGCCCCGGTGGCGCGACATTGATCGCAGCAATGCATTGACGGACCTCGTTGCCCAGCCCTCGAAAAAGAAGAAGTAATAGCCAGAAAGGTATCGCGTCATGGCACTCCCCGTCACCGTCGAGTTTCACAAAACCGAAACGCCCCTGAGCCTGGCATCCCGCCTCGCGCACGCAAATGGCTATCGTTCAATGCGGGGGTTTCTCGCCACGACGGACACAAACGCCACTGCCATCGCCTCGGGCGATCCCGAAGCGATGGCATTACTCGCACACTGGTCAGGTGTCGAAGAAGCGCGTCTCGCAGCGTATGCAATCGCGTCCGTTACCGCCGGAGCGACGTGGAAGCTGGGTCACGCATTGATGGGCCGTGATATGCGACCGGGACGAAATCATCGGTACTGCCCGAAATGTGTCGTTGACGATCTCGAAAACGGCAGCGGACGTCCTTCTTCACGTCCCTACGTCCGGGCGGCGTGGATGACCCGGGCCCTACAGAATTGCCATGACCATGCTTGTGCGATCAAGGAAGCCCCGGCGTCCTCGCAAGAGCAAGGTGATTTCGCCTCGTTCGTACGCCTGAATATTTCAATGATCAGGGAGGAGGCGGTCGACACCAGCGCAGCCTCCTCGTCTCAAATCGATCGATACGTGGTCGCAAGAATCGACGGTCTCCCCGCCAACGAGTTTCTCGACAATTTTGAAACCTATGTGGCTGTCGATGTTTGCCGTCATTTCGGTCGCTTCCAGAAGATGCACCGGATCGCATATGATCGTTGCGACCTGGCGTCTCATTCCGACGTCGAGTGCGGGTTTGGTTCCGCCTCGGCCGGACGCGATCTGATTGAGAAGATTATTTGCCAGGCGATCGAACAATCAAAACCGATGGTCTATGAAATGGCTTCCTTTTTCGGGCCGTTGCGAGATTGGCTGATGCGCAATCACAAGAAGCCTGAATTCTCCCTCGTAACAGAGATTTTTCAGGACATCGCCGAGCGGAATCTCCCAATCGGTCCTGATGAAGCCTTTGTGCTGCCGACCCGAAAACGCCATCTGCATTCGATCAGATCGGCAGGCCTCGAATATGGCATGATGGAAGACCGTATCCAGGACCTCCTTCTGGAAGCTAATCTCATTGCACCTTCGCAGCTGACGAGCGCCCAGATTTACTTCGATGCGCGTCGGGGCCACGAGGTATTGTCCAATGCGCTGGATACGATGACCAGTGTTGAAATCCGGACGGTTCTCGGAATCAGGGATGACCGCATGCGAGCCATTCTCGATGCCGGACTTCTGCGCCGCGTGGAGCAACCAAAAGACGGCGCACGCGTGTTTTCGCGTGTCCAACGGTCCGAATTTGAGGCATTCAAGAAAGCGCTTTTCGGGCGTTCGCTAAACGGTTCAAATACAGACGGCCTGGTGCAGCTGGATAAAGCAGCGCAAAGATGTGGTTGCCAAACCGAGACCATCCTCAAATTGGGCCTGGAAGGTTCTCTGAAAAGCCTCCATTTCAAAGGTGGTCGGACGACTCTCTTGAACCTCCTTGTGGATTGGGAGGAAGTCAGAGCCTGCTTGAACCGCTCTATTCCTGACGTGGCATCGTTGAATGGCAACGTTCAAAACGATAGTCATAGACACCTCAATGTCCGAGACACAGAACGCCGGATCGGGACGGCGAGAGGCACGATCAGCGAACTGCTGCGCCTCGGTTATCTAAAGACGGAAACCCGGATCAATCCTGCTACTCGGCGTGAGCAACAATACGTCTTGGCAAATTCCGTAGATGCCTTCATTGCAGAGCATATTTGTCTCGCTCTTTTGTCAGACCGTGCGGGTGTCTTTCCAGGAATCCTTCGTCAAAAGCTCGAGGCCGAGGGAGTGCTACCCATTTATGAACCGACCGGTAGAAACTCGAGATTCTATCGGAGATCGGACGTGGCGCACTGGCAATAAAACGAAGATCGTCTTTCGACGAACACGTACAATCTTAGTTTGGAAGGCCCGCTTCGGCGGGCTTTTTTATTGCCTGCAGTTCCGGCACTTTAGTTTCTGGACACACCTATCGGAGCAATTCGCCCTGACCTTTGGGATACCCTCTAAAATTCCTCAATGAAATCAGGGAAAACTACCGTCACAGCGACAAATCAACGGAGCGAAATCAGCTGATCGGATGATCTGCCCGCCTCCGGTGCGTCGCCGGACATGGCGAAGACATCCCGCCATGCATGGAACCGTTTGGCAGACACCATACCTCTTATGGGTTGAGCGACGAAGTATCCCGCATTTCCTGAGAAGCCCATTTGCCGGATGGCAAAAAACTTAACGCTGCTTGGGAATATTGAAGTGAACATTGAAAGCCGAAAATCGCTTCCTATTATGAATGATATGCGGCGAAAGAAGGTGTCGAAGCGGCATCCGCAAGGCGAAGGAGATTTGATGATCAACGAATATGGTCCATACGTGCAGATGTCGACGCTTGGAGAGCGCATGGCCGCCCTGTACCAGATGGATGCGAATCTCGCATTGGAGTCGCACCTGACTCACTATATGGACGAGGTCGAGGTCAACATTGCCGCCGATACGTTTGACCACGTTGGTTTCATGAACAAGATCAGTGGCCAGTTGCAGATGAAGCTGGATGCAACGGATGACTCCAGACGCCGGGAGTTTCTGCAGGCCATTGTCTCATCGCTCCAGGAGCGTATCCGCCGCCATTCACTGGATATTGCTTGACGGCAGGCGCGGCACGACGTTGTCCTGCCTGAACCGCGTGGCGCTGCCTCGTCGGGTGGGCTTTTCTGCCGGTTACTCGACGAAAACCCGCACGCTCGAGGCGCGGCCATCGGCGTCGATCACCGTCAGTGTGGAAAATCCCTGGCCTTCCGGCCGCCATTCGCTGTTGCGGCGATGGGAAGCGTTCGGCAAGGGCAAACCATTGGCGAGCCAGCGGAAAGGTGCGCGCCCGCCCTGCAGCTTCAGTACCAACGGCGAGATGCCTGACTGGCCGGAAAGCTCCACGCGCGCGCCTTCCGGCGGGTAAACGATGCGCGGGGCGCTTTCACGTCTTGAAGCAGAAAGCAGGCCGCTGGCCGTCGTTGTGAAACGCCGCTGGTTGGCGGGGAGGTCATTGACCGCAACCCGCGCGACACCGGAAGGTGCGGCCGGCATCGGCGTGATCGCCACGCCGGATTTTTCGAAAGCCTCGAACAGGATCGGGGCGGCCGTCGCATAACCGGCAATGCCCGGCACCGCGCCATTGTCGGCCCGGCCAACCCAGACGCCCACCACATGCCGCCCGTCATACCCCACCGACCAGGCATCGCGATAGCCATAGCTGGTGCCGGTCTTGTAGGCGATGCCGCGCTGTTTCATGCCGAGTGGCGGCAGCACGCCGGAGAGGATGTCGGAGATATTCCAGATCGCGGCATCGGAAAATAACCGGTCACCCTCCAGCCGTTCCGGGGCGGAGCGGACGCCGTCTCCAAGACGCACGGGATCGCCGCCGCCGGCAAGCCCCGCATAAAGCTGCACCAGATCGACCAGCGAAACACCCGCGCCGCCAAGGGCGATGGCAAGCCCCGGCGCTTCATTGGCGGGAAGCACGAGTTTGACGCCCACCCGCCGGAACCGCACCATCAGCGCCGAGGGGCTGACGGCATCGAGCAGCTTGACGGCAGGCACGTTGAGCGACAGTTGCAGCGCCTGCCGGATGCTGACATCGCCCTGATAATGCATGTCGAAATTGCGCGGCCTGTAACCGGAAAAGTCGGCCGGGCGATCCTCGATGATGGTTTCCTGCCCGACAAGACCGTCTTCGAAGGCAAGGCCGTAGATGAATGGCTTGAGGGTGGAGCCCGGCGAGCGAACGGCCCGGCTCATCTCCACGAAACCGCGTCTTGCCGTATCGAGATAATCCGCCGAGCCCACTTCCGCCAGAATATCGCCGCTCTGCGCATCCGCCATGACGATGGCGACGGAGACCCTGTCGCCGAGCTTTTCCGCCGCATGGCGGGCAACACCCTCCAGCTCCCGCTGGATCGGCAGCTTCAGCGTGGAGCGCACCTCGGCAATATTCGGGAATTTCACCCGTGCGGCGACGGCCATATGCGGCGCATAGGCCGGTAGGTCCCGCCGGTTGGCGGGCACATTCGCAAGAGCCGACCGTTCCGCCTCCCCCTCACCCACCACGCGTTCCACGGCAAGCCGTTGCAGCACACGCTCGCGCGCCTGCTTCGCCGCCTCCGGAAAGCGATCCGGGCGTCGCTTTTCCGGCAATTGCGGCAACGCCACCAAAAGGGCCGCCTCCGCCGTATCGAGCCGGCCCGGTTCCTTGCCAAACCAGGCGAGGCTTGCGGCGCGAATGCCTTCGAGATTGCCGCCATAAGGCGCGATATTCAGATAGAGATCGAGGATTTCCGCCTTGCTGAGCCTTCTTTCGATCTGGAGCGCGCGCGCGGCCTGCAGGAATTTCGCCGAGAACGACCGGTCGGCCCGCGGCTCGATCAGCCGCGCCACCTGCATGGAAAGCGTCGATGCGCCGGAAACGATCCGGCCGTTGCTGGCCAATTGCCAGGCAGAGCGCAAAAGCGCCCAGGGATCGACCCCGTGATGCTCATAGAAACGCTGGTCTTCATAGGCCACCAGCATGCGCAGGAACTGTGGGTCGACTTCGGCGGCCGAGGTTTTCAGCCGCCAGCGGCCATCGGGTGTCGCAAAAGCGCGCAAAAGCTTGCCGTCACGATCCAGAACCTCGAAGGATCGTTGCTGCGCAGCGTCCAGCGGCGGCGGATAGGCCTTGTCCAGCGCATCAAGACCGAAGGCCGCGCCGCCCATAAGCAACGCGGCCGTCATGATGCCGACAATGATCGCCTTGCGTCGCCTCATGGGTTTGCCGAGCGCACCTCCATGCGGCCGGTTGCCGTGCGGGCGGCAAATTGCGGCCGGTACATATCCTCAACCGAAGCTGCCGGATGATCGTAGGTGCCGGGGGTAACGGCGCGGACCACATAGGCCAGCGCAATTTCCGAACTGTCGCCGGCCGAGCGGTCGAAGGCCGCCACGAAACGGTCGTAGCGGAATTCCGTATGCGCCGCTTCCGTTTCCGGCAGCCAGTCGAAATTCGAAAGCTCCGCCGAATTGACGAGGCTCGGATTGTCGATTTCAAAACCGGAGGGCAGCAGGTCGGTCACCAGAATGCGCGACTGCCAGTTATTCTGCGGCACCACATTCAGCACCACGACATAACGCTCGTTCTGGACCACCTCGCTCGGATTCACCTCCTCGCCATCCATGGAATAATAGGTGCGGGTGATGGTGAAGCCTTCCCCACCGGCGGCAAGCGGCTGCGCCGGCGGCGCCACCGTGGTGACGACGGCCGTGACCGGATCGGCCGAGGCATTGGCGATCTTCAAGGGTGCGGCCAGCAATTCATCGCCGCTCATCCGCTTGCCGAAGCCGCCGGTCTGCAGATCGCCGTTCACATCGAGACGGATATCCTTGTCCTCGCCTTTGACGGCGCGGGCGGCAAGCAGCATCCATGCCTGTTCCTGGGTGCTGGTATAGGGCTTCTTTTCCCATTCCTTCGCCACCGCACCGGCAAGCTGCGGCACGACGGCCGGAACCGGCCGGCTTTCCGCCGCAAGCGCCAGCGTCGCCGCGCCGTCACGCAGGGCGGAGCCATAATCCGCGCGCGAGAAGCTGACATTGGTGGTGCGGCTTGCCATGTCGAGCGAAGCGCCGAACACGGCCTTAGAACGGGCCTGATCGCCATAAAGCGAGAGGGCGGCGGCAACCTGCGCCTTGGCGAGCGGTGTCGGGAAATCGGCCAGCGCCGTATCCGCGTAATAACGCAGATCGTTGATCGCCGCCTTGCGGTTGCGCGCCAGCACATAAAGCGAATAGGCGATCTCGTTGCCGCGATCCTTGACATTGCTGTCATAGGAAAGACCGTTTTGCAGGTTGTTCAGCGCCTGCACCATGGCCTGTTCGGGAACGTCGTAATTCTGCTCACGCGCCCTTGTCAGGAAGTCGCTGATATAGGCATCGAGCCACAGATCGCCGTAACCCGGCGACCAGAGGCCGAAGCTGCCGGAACTCGACTGGAAGGACAGCACGCGGTAGATCGCCTCCTGCACCCGCCGGCGGGTATCGGGGTCTTCTGCAAGGCCGCTATCCTTCGTCAGTTCCGAAACGTAAAGCAGCGGCAAAGCGCGGCTCGTCGTCTGTTCGGCGCAGCCATAGGGATATTTGTCCAGCATCATCACCAGCGCCGGAATATCGAAGGCGGGCGAGCGCGTGACATTGACCGCGACGGAAGAGCCGAGAAGCATGCTGTCGGCCAAAAGATCGCCATTGATCGTCAGGCTGCTATTAGGCGCGATCTTGATTTCGCGCCGCGTCGTCACCGGCAGAACGGCCGGACGTACCGGCACGTTCAGAACCTGCTCCAGTGAAAGACCGGCGGCATTGGAAACCTTGATGGTGATCGCGCCATTGCCGGGCTGTTCACCCGTCAGCGGGACCGTCAGCGAAGACTTGCCGCCTTTCTGAAGCGCGAGAGTTTGCGACATCTCACCCTGATCGACCGTCAATGCGGTATTGCTGGTCACATCCAGCCGGTAATCGCCAGCCTCGCCATCGGTATTGGCGATATCGAGCCGCAATTGCGAGACATCGCCGGGTGCGAGGAACTTCGGCGCGCTGGCCGTGACCACGACAGGATCACGAATGATGGCATCGGAGACAGCATGTCCCACGCCTGTCTTCGTCCAGGCCACCGCCATGATGCGGGCCGTGCCGTTGAACTGCGGAATATCGAAGCTGACCGTCGCCTTGCCGTCACCGTCGAGTTCGACCGGACCAGCAAAGAAGGCCACGAGCTTTTCCGTGGGCGGGCTGCCCTGAAGGGCTGCCTGCCCGCCGTCGCCGCCGGTGCGCAGCCGGCCGGTGGCGCCGAGCGAACCGTCGATCAGGCGGCCATAGAGGTCGCGGATTTCCAGCCCCAGCCGGCGCTGGCCGAAATACCATTCATCCGGTTTCGGCGGCTCATAGCGGGTAAGGTTCAATATGCCGACATCGACGGCCGCAACGATGGCATAGGCCTTTTCGCCGACGCCAGCACCGGCGACGGTGATCGGAATTTCAAGCGGCTGGCGCGGAAGCGTTTTCTGCGGCGCACCGAGCGTGACGGCAAGTTTGCGCTCGGTCGGGTCGACGGCAAGCCATTTGATGCCGATGGCGCGCATCGGCATACGGGTTTCCTGCGCATCGCCGGGACGGAACAGCGTGGCCGTCACATAAGCGCCCGCACCCCATTCCTCGGTGACGGGAATATCGATCTCGCCGCCATCCTCGCCGATCTCGGCATTCTGCACGGCAATCAGCTTTTCCGAACCGGAAGTTACCATCAACTCGCCGGCAAAACGCGACGAAACCTTGAGTTTGGCCGTATCGCCGATCTTGTAGCTCTGTTTGTCGAGAGCGATTTCCAGCGCATCCGGCGTTTCCGTAGAACTTGCCTCGACATAAAAACCGGCATCGAACTCAACGCTGGAAACCGGCGCGCCATTGCCGGCGCCCTCCACTTCCAACCGATAGCGGCCCCAGGTGACAGGCACGGAAATCTCGCCGCCATTGGCATCGACCGAAAGCGTACCGGCTTCCTGCTGCTTGGTATATTCCACCGGTTCGTAACGCCAGGAATTGCCTTGACGATACCACTGATAGTTCCGCTCGACCTTGATGAGTTTCCAGGCCAGGCCATTCATCGCCTGTTTGGCACCTTCGGCGCTGACACCGATGATGTGGAAACGACCAACGGAATTCTGGGCGAGATCGCCGGAAAATTGCGGTTTGATACCGATGACAGAGGCTTCCGCCTTGATGGGCAGCGTCAGGGAGCGCTCCACGGCACGGCCGCCGGCCTCCTGCATGCGCACGGTGATGTTGGCGGAAAGAAGCTGCGTTGTGGATGGCAGGTCGGTCAGATCGACATTGAAGCTCGCCTTGCCTTCTTCGTCCAGAACCGGCAGATCGGCAAGTGTGGTGCGGTTTTCCTCTTCGCTCTCCTCATCGGCCAGACCGAAGAAATAACCTTCGAAGTCGGCGCTGGTGCGCGTCGGTTTGATGGCAACCTCGCCTTCCAGCGTCAGGCCGACAGCGGGCGCGCCATAGAGATAACGGCCATCGACGTCGATTGCCGTTTCTGCGCCAGGGTCGATCTGCTTTGCCTTGCTGGAAAGATCGAACTCGGTGCGGTCAGGCACGAAATCATCGACGAGGAAGCTCTTTTCGCTGATCGCAGGCGTTTTCGGATCGGTATGGATGCGCACTGTCCAGGTGCCGCGCATCGCATTTGCCTGCAACGGCAGATCGACCGCATGGCCGCCCAGCGCCTTGCCGTCGCTGACGAAACGCCGGTCCTCTACACCATCCGGGCGCGAGAAGATGAAAGTGAGCGGCAGATCCTCGATTGCCTTGCCGTCGACATCGCGGGCAAGGGCTGCGGCATGCACGGTCTCACCGGCACGATAGATACCGCGTTCCGTCCAGCTGAACACGTCGATGGCGCCGGGGGCTGCACGGCCCGTCACGCCGCGATCCGAAAGATCGAAGCCGGCGCGGGTCATGTCGAGGAAGACGTAATCCTTGTCGCCGTTGCGCGCCGTCAGGATCGCAGGCGCCTGCGCCGCCGTGCCGCGCATCAGGCCGGCCGAGAACACCGCGCGGCCGTCCGCATCCGTCTTCGCGGTGCCCAGCACCTCATTATTCTTGGCGAGCAGCTGCAAATCCACATCTGCCAGCGGCTTGGCGCTGCCAAGTGCACGGACAAAGACATTCAGACCATCGGTTCCGGCATAGGTGGTGATGCCGGTATCGGAGACCAGGAACCATTGCGTGGCGCGCGAATCCCAGGTTTCCGGCGCGGTGCCCGGCGGTACGGCGGTCAGCACATAGATGCCGGGCTTGCGCTCCGGCAGGGCCTCATCCACCGGGAAGCTCGTCACCACATCCTTGTTGAGATCGGGCTGGATATCGATCGAGCCCTGCCAGACAAGCTCGCCAATTTCGTTTTCGATACGGTCGGCATTGTAGCCGTCCATCTGCGTCAGAAACTGCGAGTTTGAAAGAAGCGAGGTGATGTTGCGGTCGCCGACGCGATAAAGCTTCAGGTCGGCCTTGTCGGCATTGACAGAGACGATTGGAATGCCGCGGCGCGCTGTGCCCGGCAGCACGAAATTCTCGCCGGTGAAGCGCACGCTGGCGGCGCGGTCACGCACATAGATATCGAGATCGACCTGCTTTTCCAGAGGCTCTTCCACCGAAGACGGCAGGCCGGCGCGAAACGCGATCTTGTAACGCTGGCCATGGGTCAGGCCTTCCACGCAAATCTCGCTGCCCTTCGCCTCGATGGCTTTGGGCGCTGCCCCATCCAGCGTGATGAAGGAGGAGTAATCGACGCCGTTCTTCACCAGCGGCTCGGAAAACTGCACGCAGGCGCGCGGGCTGATGCTATCCGTATCCACGGTATTATTGATGACGCGGAAACCCTGCCGGGTGCGCAGATCGGCATAGGCCGCTTTGGTCTGTGCATTGTCGGTAAGCGCGAGACTTTCCTTATAGGCATTGAGTGCCGCGCGATAATTCTGGGTTCTTTCAAACGCCTTCGCCAGCCGGTTCAGGGCCTCGGTGCGGGCGCTGACCGTGCGGCTGAGCTGATAGGCATTGATGGCGGCGGAAGCGGCTTGTCCCGCTATCGAATAATTATCGGTGACCTGCGCGGCCTTTTCCGACAATTCCGCCCAGAGCGCGCCATCGTCAGGTGTGATCGCAAGGGCCTGTTTATAGGTCGTGACCGCATCGGGAATATTGCCGGCGGCTGCCTGCTGCCGCGCCGTCTCCACGAGAGCCTCCAGGCCCTGTTCGCCCTCACCCTCATTTGCCGCAAGGCCGGATTTCAGCCGGCGCGCTTCCTGCTGCAGGCTGTCGGTCACGAAGGACAGGCGCTGCGGCGCGCCGATATCGGCTTCCGCGGCCACTTCCACGATCTTGCCGGCAACCGCGCCGGGGAAGGCATTCAGCTGATTGAAATCCGATTTGAGGAAGCACCATTTCACCTTGGGATTGTAGGTAAAGGCCTTGCAGGCGGTATCGCCGACGCAAATCTCGCCGCATTGCTCCAGCGAGACATTTTGCTCCGTCCTGAGATCGAAGCCGAAATAATCGCCATTTTGGGTCGTAACGACCTTGCGGGAGGGTTCCGCCGCCATGGCTGGCGGAAAAAACAGGGCGGTTGAGACCGCAACCAGCGAAATCCGGACGAGCGCGCGCAACGACATCAGTTTTCTCCCCGCAACAGACATGTCGGGCGGGACTCTGGTCAAATCCACGCATGGTTGTCAACGCATCTTCGTCAATTCGCGACACGCAATGTGTGAAGGCGGGCAAGCGGGAAGGTCAGTCTTCTATTTTGCGCGCTTCGGAAATCAGCATGATCGGCACGCCATCGCGGATCGGATAAGCGAGCCTCGCGCTTTCGGAAATGAGTTCATTGCGGGCGCGGTCATAGGCAAGGCGCCCTTTCGTCAAAGGGCAGACCAGCAGCTCCAGGAGCTTGGGATCGACATTGCTCATCCTGTCGTCCATGGCGGCGATCCTATTGCAGCACGTTGCCGCTCTCGCCCGATCCCTGGGCAAGAACGATCTCGGTGATGGCGATCAATGTTTCGGCCCGCGTCTTCAGGTCCGGCGCTTCCAGCAGCGCCTGTTTTTCAGCCGGTCCGAAGGGAGACATCATGGAAAGCGAATTGACGAGAACGCGGTTGCCCGCCCTTTCCACACTTTCCCAATCCGCTTCCAGCTGGTTGGCATCCAGAAACGAGCGGAATACCCGGAGCAGGTTTTCGCGGTCCACCGCATCCTCGTCATATTCGCCGGAAAGATCGGCGATGAAGGGCGCATGCCGGAAGCTGCGATAGGGTTTGCCCGCCTCCACCTCTTCCAGCAGGCGGAAACGGCACACGCCGGTGAGCGAAATGATATAACGGCCATCGCCGGTTTCGGAAAAGGACGTGATGCGGCCGAGGCAGCCGACGGCGCTCAGCGGGCCGCCCTCAAGCCCCGCCTCGATGACATGCAGGGCGGGCTGCACCATGCCGATGATGCGATGGCCGGCCAATGCCCAGTCGATCATGGCGAGATATCGAGGCTCGAAAATATTGAGTGGAAGATGGCCTTCCGGTAGAAGCAGCGCGCCCGGCAATGGAAAGACCGGCACGGTTTCCGGCAGATCGTCGTTCTTTACATATCTCGCATTTCCGACATGCATGGGAATCAAGCCCCCTGTTCACTGCTGCCCGGCCGGCGGATCAACCGCCACGGCCGGGATATGCCCGCATTACGAAAACAGTATCGCCGAAAGCTTCCTTCGGCCGGCAACGGTTGCCGGGTCCTTGAAGCCCCAGGCCTCGAAAAACTCCAGAAGCTGGCGGCGCGCGCCGTCATCGTCGAAGGTCCGGTCCTTGCGCATGACGTAGAGCAGATGGTCCGCAGCCTCGTCGCGCCGCCCTTGAGCATTCAGCACCTTGGCAAGCTTCACCCGCGCCTCGTGACGATCGGGATCGAGCGCGAGCTCACGCTCCAGCGCGACCGGGTCGCCGATCTTACGGGCTTCCTCATATTGCGCGATCTTTTTCGAAACGAGCTGAATGCCCGCATCCTCGTTAAGTTCCGCAGGCAGCGAAGAGAGCAGTTCGCTCGCCCGCTCATATTGGCCGGCGGCGATCATGCATTCGGCGATACCGGCAATCGCTGCCGGATTTTCCGGATCGGCCTGCATGACGGCGCCGAAAAGCTGCGCCGCGCCGTTGAAATCGCCATCCGCCAGAAGCTGCTTCGCCTCTGTCAGAACGGCCTCGATCTCGGCCTTGGGGTCGCCCGCGTCAGGCCCCGCGATCTTCTCGATGAACTGCTTGATCTGGCTTTCCGGCACGGCCCCCATGAAGCCATCCACCGGCCGGCCATCGGCAAAGGCGACGATTGCCGGAATGGACTGGATACCGAGCTGGCCGGGAATCGACGGGTGGTCGTCGATGTTCAGCTTCACGAGCTTCACGCGGCCATTCGCCTCGTTGATGACCTTCTCGAGCACCGGCGTCAGCTGCTTGCACGGACCGCACCAGGGCGCCCAGAAATCCACCAGAACCGGCTGGCGACGCGATTCCTCAAGAACGTCCCTGGAAAAACCCGCCGTCGTGGTGTCCTTGATGTGGCCGGAGGCCGCACCGTTCAGCTCGCCATTATGATGGGCGCTTGCGGTCATCTGCCCGCTATAGGAACCGCCGTAAGGATTATTTTCGCCGCTCATGCCGGTCTCCCGTAAACTTCTGTCATCTGTCTTATTTGAAGCAAAGATCGTATCTCACTCGCTGACTTTCAAGACAAGCGGCGCATGTCCGGTTGCCTCGAGAAAGCGAATGAGATCCGTGGACGCGATCGTTGTCGTCTGGTCGTTGGAAAGCGGATGGCCATTGACCAGCTCGTTTTCCAGAAGCCCGCTGTCGAGCACGAAGGTGACCTGCCTGTCTGTGTCGTTGATGGCTCCGAACACCGTCACCGAGCCCGGCACGACGCCCAGATATTCAAGCATCTTTTCCGGTCTGCCAAAGGACACGCGGCTTGCCGCACCGATGGTCTTGTGAACGCTTTTCAGATCGACGACCGCATTTTCCTCAACGGTCAGAACGAAATACTGATCCTTCTTGTCCTTTACAAAGAGGTTCTTTGTATGGCCGCCGGGAATGAGGTCGCGCAGTGATTGGGATTCGGCGACGGTAAACACCGGTTCATGCTGCTTCGTGGTGTGGGAAATGCCGAGTCCATCGAGAAACTCGAACAGCTCCGTTGCCGTCTTCTGGGAATTTTCCACCATATCCTGCCGCCTGCCTCTGCCGATTCCACTATCCTTGTTTCCTGATTAAGGGGGCAACCGACACTTGGCAACGCAGGAAAAAACAGCGGAATGAAAAATTCTCAATCATTTCCGCCGCTTGTCGCATTTCTCAAAGAAATTTTCGCGTTTTTGTCATTTCCCTGTTGCATTCCAAAATCGATTGAGCGATATAGCGCCCGTCGCCGCTTGGCGGCCCACGGTTCAGCGAACTACCCCGGACCGGTGGATTTGAGCGGGTGTAGCTCAGGGGTAGAGCACAACCTTGCCAAGGTTGGGGTCGAGGGTTCAAATCCCTTCGCCCGCTCCAAATTTCCCTAAAGATAGAATCATCATCAAAGTATCGCGGTTCGCGCATGTCGCATCGTTCCGCGTCGTGCGGCTTGAGACTCGGCCTGCGCAGCCCCTTGTCGGCAAGTCGCGACGGAAATTATTCCGCAAGCGGAACTTATCCGGAAGATGTTCGTTTCAAATCCGAGGCTCCTAACCTCAGTTCCCCTCTGATTGCCCGCCATGAGCGGGCATTTTTTTGCTGCCGCCCCTGGAACAGCTTATGTGCACAGCACGTTCTCCTGCGTTGTTCAACGCGGGGAAGAGCCATGTCCGCACATCCTGGAAGAATTCTCTTGATTGCCGCATTCGCCGTCTTGTCGATACCAGGCACATCGCCTGCCGCCGATATGACGGTTTATCGTGAGGAACGGGTTTTACCGCACAAAACACATCATCAACCGCAGCGGATCGAAAATATCTATTCCAATCTCACGGAAATGCGCTGCACCGAAAATATCGTATCCTATCGCTCCCCGTACGAACGGCACACGGAACAGGTCACGCTCTGCCATCCGCCATTAAACTGGCAAACAGGGCCATCAACAGCAACAATATGGTCGCCTTGATCTTGCCATAATTCATTCAATGTGCTTTTGTGCAGCCGCCCTTGTGGGAGGGGGTAGAGGTTGAGACCCGCTGGCTGCGTTTTGGCAGTAAGCGGGTTTCCCTTTTTTTGGGCTGTACTTTGTCACCACTTACTGGAATCTCTGGGAATATCCGATAATATCCGGGAACTGGCGAGAAAGCCTTATAAATCAGGGGCTTTCAAGCGTGCATGCGAGCGCCAATCAAAAACAAGTTTGACAGACTGGCGGCGCGATCTGCGATCCGTCGTGGCAGAAACGGCCAAAATTCGAGCGTCCCTCAACAACTCCTCAAAAACCACCCTATCGGTCTTTTAAGACCCCTTAAAGCCCAGAAAACCGGCCTTTAAGAATTCGGCGGCCTCGCGCGGATATCTCACAAACAAGCACGAATGACGGCCCCGAAGCTAAATTGAACATGCAACTGTCTTGCAAGTTCGAAAAATCCTGATTTTTTACAATGAAATCAAAGACAATAAGAGAAAGCCGCGTTGCGAGAAGATGCAACGCGGCTTTTTGCGTTAGCGCACCAGGCCAAACCGTGACGGACGCTCTGTTAAGCTCGATCTCCAGTCGCCGTCGAAGCCGAATGAAGGTGCGCCGATCGGCTCTGAAAACCAGAAGTCAGTAAATGCCGCGATGTCCGGCTCACAAAACCAGTGCGCTTCACCGTTGGCATCGACGGCCCACCACCGGGCGTTTTTCGGCGCAAGCTTCCAATCCACATTCACCATCTCAGGTCTCCGCTCCGCGAATGGAACAACAACGAACTTATCAGCTAGCGCCATACCCTTTACCTCATCTTCGGCGTTACTAATGTTCCTATTTTGTTCTCATTGCAAAATGAGTCAATGCCACCTTTGAGTGATTCCTAATTTATGCTCGACGAAGAAGAGAGAGCACCTGGCCGATGACGGAAAGATCATCTGCTACGTCCTCGCCGATGACCTCTTTGGGATAGCCATTCTGTTCGTTATCGGACCTTAGTTCTAGCGAGCCGTCCATGCGCCAGTTTGCTCGCTTTACCTTGATACCAGGTCCCACGCGGAACACGAAAACTTGGTCATCGACGATGTCGGTCTTGCTTTGATCGACGATCATAAATGCGCCGTCCGGAATGGTCGGCAGCATGCTCTCGCCTTTGGCTTCCAGCATAATGCAATTCTCAGGCTTTGCGCCGATGTTCCGCAGGAAGGCGCGGCTGAAGGCCACGGAGTTATGCAGACCATCGTCTTTTGGAATGAGACCCGCGCCAGCAGCCGCTTGAACGTCGTACAGCGGTATTTCCACCATATCGACGCCCTCGGTCACAGTCGCGGATTCGGAAAACATGTCACCTTGACCCGTCACGATCCAAAGCACGCTCGCACCAAAATTCTGTCGGTAAGCGTCTAGGATGGAAGCCGTTGGCTCTGTTTCCCCGCGTTCATAGGAAGCCAGCGTATTTTTGCTAACGCCGAGCTGCTCCGCAAACAGGTCTCTTTCCGGATCGCCGAGCTTTCGCCGCAGGTCGCGCAAACGCTCAGCGAGCGCCGTTTTCGGTTTCGCTTCAGGTCTAGCCAATAACTTTCCCATTAAACCAATAATCCAGTTTACAAAACCGAATTTCTGGTTTAATCCTTTCTGTGTTCGCAGAATTAATAACCCCAAAAAAGGAGGCCGGTCAGGGCCTCCCTTCTGGAAGGAATCCTTTATGCACCGTGTCTCTGACGGCGGCAAGATGAGCCGTGCCGAACGCCTTCGGCTGGAAGAAATTGCCCGGATTAAAGGCAAGCTCATCGTAGCCAAAATTACGCTTGCCGAGATCGACAAGAAATATTGCCTGCCCACCGGCACAGCCGGCAATGCCGTTCATGAGCCGCACGCGGCCGGTGAACGTGCCATCGCTGCGGCCCTGAAAACCCGGCCGCACCTTCTCTGGTTCTCCCGTTACATGCCCGATGGTCGCAGGCTTAGCCCGCAGCCTTCGGAGAACTACCGGAACGGCCGTCGCGCCGCCGAAGCGGAGCAAGCCGCAGCATGAAGCGTGGAACGGTTCGGGATCGCTGCTCTAGCCTGCCGCACATCGTGTGCAAGGCGCTCAATCGCCCCGGCTGTCAGACCCAATCTCTCGACCGCTCCACACCCCGACCATCGCCGATCAGCAGACCCGCCACAATGACGAAACCGCATGCCAATTTCGACAGCCCGATTTTCATTCCGGCCCGCTCGCGCGTGGTCCGGTGGGCCGAAACCCTGCTGATTTTTAGTACTGCGTTCGCGGGCGTTTCGGCCGCACTCATCACCATCCTCAAACACTATGGAGCAGCTCTATGAGCGTAGCAGTTCGCAATCATGTCGCCGTGCCCTTCTTCGACCGTGTGCCGCCGCGGGTGAAAGACGTTGTGATTACCACCTTCGACAACATCGTCGAACGTGGCCAGTCCACCAGAGAGGCCTACCATTTCTTCGAAAACGCTGTGAAAAAGCGCAACGTCGAAGGCCCGACTTTTGACGAGTTCGCCCACTGGCATGAGCGTGTCAAAAACGGCCTGATCGACCGCCCGCATCCGTCCGACGTTCTCGTTTTCAGCCCTGCTCCGACTCCGGCCTCTAAGCCCTTGCCCCAAGCGACGGAGAAGCCGCGCACCATGGCCTGCGTCGTCGATCTTGAAACTGTGGATGCCGAGCGTCTGCGGAAGGCCCGCGCCATTGTCGTTGCTGCCCATGCCCTCAACGAAGCGAAGCTGTCGGCCGGTTACAGCCCGGAATCGATCACGCTCGACGACACAGTCGTGCAGCAGGCTTTGACAGAGCTTTTGACAGCAGAAGCGGACGCCACAGTCATGGACGCCGATGTTCATATGACGGCTGGAAATAAACTCGTCGACCTGCTGCTTGGCGAAGGCGATGCAGATATCGACGATAAGCTTGTCGGTTGCCTCACCATGGACATGCAGCCCGAGCTTTGCCGCCTGCTTGCGCGCTCCGACGCCGACAAATCCCGCTGATTTCCCGAACCGTCGCTCTGTTACCCCCAGGGAGCGACGCCAGATGCCGGGGCGGCCTCAACGCCCAGCCCCACCGCCCCGGCATCGATCTGCCGCAATGCCGTCGCCGAGCGACGAACTCCGAGGTTTCGATGGTAAATCCCTATTCCGATGAAGAACGTTTGCAGGCGATGGTGGCGGCCAGCTACCGCGCCAGCCGTTCGCATTTCAACCACCTGCCACTCCGCCACATCATCAACCCGCCTGCCGAAATGTTCGATGCGAAGCTCGCGCGGCAGATGGCGATCTATGTCCTGCATATTGATTTCGGCGTACCGCGCCGCCGCCTGGTTGTGCTCCTGGGCGTTGCCCGCTGGACCGTCATGCAGGCTGTCCGCGTCGTCGAGGCGCGGCGCTTCGAACCGCTTTTCGACAAGGCTTACGAGCGCATCGCCGCCCGCGCCAAAGACACCTTTATGGAAATGCTCTACGAGGCCTCGGCCGGACAGGAAGCCTCCTATGGCTGAGTTCATCCGCGCCACCCTATCAAGCATCTTTGTCGGCGAGCGGCTCCGCCCGATCGATATGGATTATGCCGAGGCTATTGCCGCCTCGATGTCTGAACACGGGCAGATCAGCCCGATCATGATCCGCAAGACGCCTGCAAAAAAGGGAACTCCTTTCACGCTGGTGGCAGGCGGCTACCGCACCACCGCTGCAACGCTGCTTGGCTGGAAGGAGATTGACGCCATCGTCGTCAAGGCTGACGCCGTTGAGGCGCAGCTGCTCGAAATCTCCGAGAACCTCTATCGCAACGAGTTGAACCCGCTTGATCGCGCCATCTTCGTCATGAAGTACCGCGAACTTTGGGAAGAGAAGCATGGCGAGATCAAGCCCGGCCGTCCTTCGGAAAAAAACCGTAACGATTACGGAATTATCTTCTCCGGCGGGCGGGAGCTTTCCGAACGCGTAAAAGAGCGCTTCGGCTTCGGTCAAAGCACCTATGAGAAGGTGACCAGCATCGGGAAAAATCTCGATCCGGTGCTGAGACAGGCGGTGCGTGGCACCTCGGCTGAAAACGATCAGTCGCAGCTTTTGGCGCTCGCGAAACTTCCCCGTGAAGATCAGGTGAAGGTCGCAGCAGCGCTGAAGCATGAGCCGGACGTGAAGAAGGTTCTTGCCTTCACCAAGCCCCCCGCTCTAGTCACCCCGCCGCCCGCTCCTTCTCAATCAATCATCCTCACCAAACTGATCGCCGCCTGGGACGAGGCGAGCGAGGAAACCCGCGATAGCTTCCTTGAGCACATTGGCATGTCTGACGCGCCGGATGCCCTCATGGCTGCGATCCGCGAGGAGGCAGCATGAGCACGAAACGCGATCCCAACCAGATGGACTTTTTCAAAGAGACCGTTTTCCCGGTGCGCTCTGCGTCGGAACGTCTCGATATCGACCGCTTCCGCTCGACCCTGAAACGCGAAATGGCCCGTGCCATCCGTGAATGCCAGTACGACCGCGACACGATCGCGGCGCGCATGGCCTATTACCTCGGCCTCGACAAGGTCTCGAAGTCGGCTCTCGACAGCTATACCGCCGAAAGCAAGACCGCCCACGACATCAGCATGCCGCGCTTCAAGGCATTCGTTCGCGCCACCAACGCCTTCTGGCTCTGGGATGTCGTCGTTTCCGATGACGGCCTGTTGCTGCTCGAAGGTGACGAAGCCCGCCTCGCGGAAATGTCCCGCATTCGCCAAGAGCAAAAGAAGCTCGCCCAGGAACTGAAAGTTCTTCAGGCGACGCCGGTGCACATTCGTCGGGTGCGCAAATGAAGAAAGAATGGTTCACATCCGCCGAATTGGCCCAGGCAGCTTTGCCGGGTATTCCGAGCACGCGCCAAGGGCTTGAGTTGTTTATCGCTCGTTCTGGCGTGCGATCCACCGCGAAAGCCCGCCCGAAGGCCGGACAAGGCGGCGGGTTCGAGTACCATTATTCCTTCCTGCCTTCGGTGGCGCAGGCGAAGATCGCATTTCTCAATGCGGAGCCGACCGATCCGCGTCCGACGAAGCTTTCAAAGATGCTTTGGGACCGTTTTGAGGCCCTTTCGGACGCCCATAAGACTCTCTGCAAGACCCGCTTCGCCGTCCTGACGGAAGTCGAGGAACTGCGCGCTTCAGGCATCAGCATGAAACATGCCGTCGCCCACGTTACTCGACGGGCCGACATCGTGCCCGCCACCTATTACGAGTGGCGCAAGATGGTCGAAGGCCATTCCCGCCAGGACTGGCTTGCCGCTCTCGCCCCATCATTTTCGGGCAGCGCCAGCGGCGAGGCCACCGAGGTCACCCCCTGCCACCCAGAGGCATGGAAAATCCTGAAATCGGATTTCCTGCGGCCCGAACGCCCGTCGTTTAGCGCCTGCTATCGCCGCATGATGATGGTTGCCCGCGACCAGAACCTGTCGCCGATCCCTTCGGAGCGTTCGTTGCGCCGCCGCCTGGACGCGGAAGTGCCAAAGGCCGCGCAAATCATCGCCCGTGAGGGCAAGGACAAGGCAAAGCAGCTCTTCCCGGCGCAGAAGCGCACGGTGGCTCATCTGCATGCCATGGAGATCGTCAACACGGACGGTCACCAGCTCGACCTCTTCGTGCGTGCGCCATGGTCGGAAACACCGGTGCGCGTGATCCTGATCGGTATTCAGGATGTCTATTCGCGCAAGGTTCTTTCGTGGACGCTCTCCGAGGCTGAGACATGGGAGGCCGTTCGCACCTGTATCGGTTCGATGATCGAGAACCATGACGGCATGCTGCCCTACCACATCTACATGGACAACGGCCGCGCCTTTGCTGGCAAAATGATTTCTGGCGGCGCAAAAACCCGCCACCGCTTCAAGGTCAATGAGGACGATGTTGCCGGTCTTCTGAAGACGCTCGACATCGAGCCGCATTTCGTGAAGCCGCGTTCCGGTCAATCGAAACCAATCGAACGCGCCTGGCGCGATCTTGCCGAGGAAATCTCAAAGCATCCGTCCATGTCCGGTTGCTACACGGGCAACCGGCCGGACGCGAAGCCGGAAAACTACGGCAACAGCGCGGTGCCGCTCGAAACGCTCCAGCGCCATGTCGCGCAGTGTGTTGACGAGCATAATCACCGTCTGAACCGAACCACCGAAACCGCCCACGGCCGCAGTTTCGCGCAAACGTTCGATGCTTCGATCGCCGAACCGTCCACGATCGTCCGCTACGCCAGCATGGCGCAGCGCTCGCTCTGGATGCTCTCGGCCGTCGCCATCACGGCGCGTAAGCCGGACGGCGCGATCCACATGCACGGTAACCGTTACTGGAACGCTGTGCTTAACGAGTGGATCGGCAAGAAGCTGACGGTGCGGTTCGATCCGGCCGACCTGCACAAGCCGGTCAAGGTCTATGACCCGGAAGGCCGCTTCCTTTGTGATGCCGACTGCCTGGCTAAAACCGGCTTTGCCGATACGGGCGCTGCCCGCCGCCAGGAGAAGGCACGTAAGACCCACGTCAAGAACCTTCAGGCGGTGGCCAAGAGCAATGCGGCGCTCTCACCGATGCAGCTTGGCGAAATCATGGAAAAGGGCCGCAAGGCCGAGGCTGCGAAGCGTCCACAGACGCCGGTTCGTCCGGTCGTCACACGCCTCGTCACCGGCAACCTTGCACATGCGCCGGTCGAGGCAGTCAGCGTCGATCACTTCGAAGACAGTTTTGCGCGTGGCCTCGCCCGAGTGGCGGGCGGGGAAAGCGCAATCATCCAATTCCCTACCGGGAATACCGAGGCAGGCGGCAAGCCTGCCCGCAAGAGAAGAGCCGAAAAGTACTGAGTACGGTTCCAGTCCAACAGGGCGAAAAAAAATGAGCGACCCAAAGGCCGCCCCACAATTGAACAAAGGAACCTTTATATGAAAAAGACGACCAACACAAATACCGTGTGGGAACAGTCTCAACCGACGATCGAGTTTACCGCCAAGCATCCGGCTTCGGACGTTGCCGAGTGGCGCAAACTTACAGCGCGCACCGTTGACGCCGCCGCCACATACGGCTGGACGAAAGCGGAAGTCTCCCGCCGCACGGGCGTTCCTGATGGCACGTTTTCCCCTTGGTTTAGCGGAAAGTACATCGGCGTTCTTGCGAACGTAAACCAGCAGATGGCCAACTGGCTCGATGCTCTCGACGCAAGCCAGAACATGGCCGCCATCATGCCGGTGTCGCCACCTTTCCAGCGCACGACGGTCGGCCAGGACGTATACAATGCTCTCCTGTTTGCCCAGGTGACATCTGGCTTTGTTCGCGTCACCTTGCCCGCAGGCTCCGGCAAGACGACCGCTGCCAAGCACTTCGCTGCGACACGCCCTCACGTCTTTATGGCGACGCTCAGCCCGAGCACCAAGACGGTTCACGGCATGCTCGTCGAGTTGTGCGGGGCGCTCGAAGTGCATGAGCACAATCCGGCAAAGTTCGTCCGAGCCCTCGGTGCAAAGCTGAAGCGCGTCGGCGAAGGCTCGCTCCTGATCATCGACGAGGCGCAGAACGCGGTTCCGGATGCGATCAACCAGCTGCGCCATTTCGTCGACAACGACCATTGCGGTGTTGCCTTGCTCGGCAACGAGGATACCGCGACGGCCTTCGTGAAAGACCTCGGCCGTTCTGTCGCCAGCCGCGCCCAGGTGCTTTCCCGCTTCGACCGGCAAGTCCGCACGGCACGCAATCCGGTCGCCGATGCTGAAATTCTGATCAAGGCTTGGGGCATCGACGAAGGAACGGATTGCGCCACCTTCCTGAAGGGCATCGCCAGCAAGCCTGGCGCGCTTCGCCAGATCGACCGCACCATGAAGGCCGCGTCTATGCTAGCCATCGGCGATGGCGAGGAAGGCGTGCGCCTGGAGCACCTTCAGGCCGCCTGGAAGAACCGCGACATGGGAGACAGCCTATGACGCCGGAAAACCCTTCCCTCAAATCTCACCTGGATTATCTCGCGCGCATCTTCTCGGACGCCAAGAAGATGGAACCCGGTGAAAAACTGGAGCTGGATGCAGAGTCCGCCCAGACCATCCTGAAGACCCTTCGCGGCCTCTCACAGCAGGCCGGCTATCTTGAGCTGGAGCTTTCCATTCTGCGCGACAGCGAGGCCGGAAAGCTGCTCGCCAAAACCGCCGAGCAGCTCGCCACCGGCGAACTCACCGGCCTTCTGAAAAAGGCCGAAGGCAACATCATCCGCCCGAACTTTGGAGGAAAGAAGAATGACGGCGAAGCCTGACTGCGTTTCCGATTATCTGCTTCAGTTGGCGCGTGATTTGAACGGCGTCGTCAATGAGCGCGGCACCATCAACCTTGACCGGGTGACCTCTGCGAAAGTCATCGTTCATATCGGCCGCATCGCCGATCTCGCCCGCAAACTCGAAAACGCCTGGTCGCAGGCGGAGTGGAACCGGCGCGCTTCACAAGACCGCCTGTCGCTGCTGGCTGGCATGAACCGGGTCACGGCCGAAGTTCTCGGCCTGATGCAGCCCGACACCAAGGACGGCGGCAACGTCGTCCAGTTCCGTCCCAAGGCCTCCAATTCCCCTGCACCTTCCGCGCCGTCCGGTGGCGACGCGGCCTGATCCCCTTTCACATTAAAATATGAGGTTCAAACCCATGGAAGCTGTAATTCTCGAAGAAAAAGCGAACGCTGGCATCACCGTCGTCAACGGAAAGGAATATGTCACCAACGCAGACGGCGGCCTGACGCCGCTTGCCCTGGTGAAGGCAGAAGACTTCCTTGAGGACCAGATGGTCCGCAAGATTATCGGTTTCGCCAAGCCGCTTTCGGCTGAATTGGCACGCTTCAAAGCGCACACCCGCGCCGATATCGCCGAGTTCGATCGTAACCTTGAGGCCAAATACGGCCTCGTCAAACGCGGTCGCGCCGGGGCAGGAAACCAGAAATACCGCACGATCGACGGGCTGATGTCTGTCGAGACCCGCGTCAACAAGCTCATCGAGTTCGGGCCGCAGTTGCAGGTCGCGAAGGGTCTGATCGACGAATGCCTGAACGAATGGACGGAAGACGGCCGTGCCGAAATCCGTGGCCTCGTCACCCGCGCCTTCAATGTCGATCAGGCCGGGAAGATCAGCAAGGATGCCGTCTTCGAACTCTTCAAGATCGAAAGCGACGATCCACGCTGGATGAAGGCGATGGACGCCATCAATGCGGCCGTGCGGGTGATCGGCTCGAAAGAGTACCTGCATTTCAGCTTCCGGGAATCGCATGATGCGGAGTGGGTCCGCATTTCCCTCAACATTGCCGACGCGTGAGGATTGTACGATGGCACGAATTTACGTCGCTTCTTCGTGGCGCAACCCTCATCAGCCGATGATCGTCGATCTTCTCCGCGACAACGGGCATGAGGTCTACGACTTCCGCAATCCGCCTCATAACACGGGTTTCGCGTGGCATCAGATCGGTCTTGTTGTGCCTTGTAAGGCCGAGGACTACCGCAATGCCCTGTTGACGCACCCGCGTGCGGCACAGGGTTTCATGTCTGATTTCGCAGCGATGCGGTGGGCAGACACCTGCCTGCTGGTACTGCCCTGCGGTCGCAGCGCTCACCTTGAGCTTGGCTGGATGGCCGGCGCTGGGAAGCGCACCCTCATTCTCACCCAGGACGGCGAAGAGCCGGAACTCATGGCTCTGCTGGCGGACACTATCTGCATCAATGCCGAGGAAGTCTTGATCGAACTCCGGAAAGGGGGAATGCCGACTCCGCCTGTGTCGGAGATCGACAGGCTTGAGACCCGCCTGAAAAGCCTCATCAGCGAAAACCCTGAGAAAGCCCGTCTGGCGGCAGGCCGCGAGGAATTGCGCATGTGGTTCCTCGCCGAGTTGCTCGCCGTCGCCAGCGGCCGCACACCTCTCACCGAGATTGAGGCCATAGTGTCGCGGCACCTGACGCCGGCGAAGGGCGGTGCTGCGTGACCAGCATCTATTTCTCCGACGCCACCCTGAAATCCTTTTCCGCCGCAACCAAGGGCGGAAAGTCCACGATCAAGATCGAGATCGAAACGGCCGACCGTTACCAGATGGCCAGCATTCTCAACCAGCTCGATGAGATCGAGGCAGAGCAGAAGGCGGCAAAAACGCCTCGCAAAGCTTCTTCCAAGAACACGGATGCGCCCTTGCTGGCGCTTCCGGCTCCCCTGAAGCAGATCAGCTATCACGGTGACGACCATGAATGACCCTATCGCCAAGGCGAAGGCCGAGGAGGCCCGACAGTCGCAGATACTCGCCGATGCGATCCACAAGGCCATTATCGAGACAGGCGAACAATTCGAGGTCCCGATCCTCAATGCGGTTGGTGGCGCGCTTGCCACCAATATCGCGGAGGTTCTGGCCTCAATACCCGACCGCCGTCACCGCAAGATGTTCCGTGACCATCTTGATCGCGCTGTTTCTCACGCGCTCGCTCAGGCCGCCACACGGCCGATGGCCCCTGTTGAGACAATCATCGTCGGGGGTGTTCGCCAGTGACGGGTAAACGCCAAATCCCTGCGGCCTTCACTAAAGGCCATGTGCTCTGCTCTCCATCAGGAAAGCTTCAGCCGAACACATGGAGCGAGACCGCCGCCAAGGCGATCGCATCCAAGTACCGCAAACGCGAGACGTGGGAAAAGGCGCAACGCCGGGGCTGGTCCGTCCAGTTCGTCTACGTGCGCTTTTTCATCCCGGTTTTCAAAGCCACCTACACAACCACCGAAATCAGCGAGGCCTATGATGTCGAGGACATTTGACGCCGACCATCTTCTGTCGGTCCTAATCGAGTTTTATCAGCAGGAGGAACATTTCATCCTGCACAAAGAGGGCAAAATCTATGCCCGCATCATCGTGACCGAAGATGAGCAGGGTCCAATCCCGTTTCATGGAAAGTTCAATATCTGCCTGACTGACATAGCCGTTCACCTTGCGGAAAGGATGTCGAAATGAGCAAAACCATTGCCGCCATCAAGATCGAGCAGAAGAAACTCGGCCTCGACGATTTCGCCTATCGCGCCAAACTCCACATTCTGACTGGCAAGACATCCACCAAGGACATGACCGAGGCCGAGCGGCAGAAGGTTCTCGTCAGCTTGCGAGGCAGTGCCGCGAGGCCCGCGCCGGTTCGCCAGGACGGTCGCGACGGCAAGCGCAAACTTTCTGGCAAGTACTTGCCGAAGATGCGGGCGCTCTGGATCGCCTGTTACAATCTCGGCGTGATCGACGATCGCCGCGACAGCGCACTGGAAGCCTTCGCAATGGGCAGGCAGTTGCCGAACATTTCGGATATGCGTTTCGTTCACAAGCCAGAGGACGCCGCCAGCATCGTCGAGGCGATGAAGGGAATGCTGGCGCGGGCCGGTGTTGTCTGGGCCGATCGCCTGCCGTGCGAGCCTTACGAGAAAAGCCCCGGCTACAAGATCGCCCGCGCACAATGGTCGATCCTGCATCCGACCGAGCCGAATGCCTTCTGGCAGGCCGTCACGCACATCGTCACGGAAAGCATCAGCTACAGAAATTTGAGCGATGCCGAGTGGATAACGGTGATGAACCATTTCGGGCCGCAGGTTCGCCGGCTGAAGAAGGCTCAAAAGTGATGACCGGGAACATCACTCCCCTGAATGGCATGCCGCTCTTTGGCTGGCCGGACCAGCGGGAGATTGATGTTCTTCAGAACCGGCGTGACCAACTGGCGGAAAGGATCGCCAAGCTGCCGCGCTTTTCGCACCGACGTATCGAGCTGGAAGCACGCCTGAGGGCGCTGACCGAAGAGCAGCTCATCATTTCGAACAGGATTACCCGTGGCCGAAGACCTCACCCTTGATCTGTTATCGACGCTTGGCGAAGATGGCTTCTTCTCTCTGGTCGAGGCGCATGCCGGCGTCAGGCTTTATGTTCCGTCTGATCCGGAGCGTAGCGAACTTTCCTCGACGATCGGGGTTGATGCCGCATACCGTCTAGCCAAAGCATATCCGGGCGGATATATAAGGGTGCCTCTGGCACGCGAGTTTCGCGCCCGCCGCTATGTCGATGCCGAAATGAGCAACCGCGATATTGCCAAAAGGCTCGGTTTGACCGAAAGCGGTGTCGAAAGACTTTTGAAGCGCGCCCGAAAACGGGAGCCACTCAAGTCCAGGCGAAAGACAGACCCCCGCCAGATGGAAATGTTTTAAAGGCCCGCCCGCAATGGCGGGCCTGATTTGTTTCAGGCCCAAACTCTAATTTGCCCCCATATCGGCCCGCGCGATCTCCGCCAGTTGCCATCATGACGGGGCTTTCCTTGACCACTCAAACGTTTGACGAATGGCTGATCGATCGCTTGCGCGTCGCCGGTGCTTACGGCGGGGTCGCGGACGGCGTCCATGGCCGTGAGGTTATCGCGGCGCTCCTGCGTTTCCAGCATGCGGCGGGGCTGAACGAGACCGGCCGCGCTGATACTGCGACCGTAAACCTCCTTCGCGGCGTAAAGAGCAAAAACCCGAACAGCACACTTGTTGTTCACGACAAGGTCGTGGTCCCAGCTGAGCCGGTGTGGATGCGCGAGGCCCGCCGCTTCATGGGCCTGAAGGAAATCGCTGGCCCGAAATCCAATCCGACCATCATGGGCTGGGCCAAGAAGCTCGGCGGCTGGATCGCCAGTTTCTTCCCGACGACGACATTCCCTGGTGCGGTCTGTTCGTCGGCAATCTCATCGCCACGACGCTGCCCAAAGAGGCGCTACCTGCAAATCCTCTCGGCGCTTTGAACTGGAAAAAGTTCGGCGCTGAAAGCCGGATTGCACGCGGGGCGATCCTTGTCTTCGAGCGCAAGGGTGGCGGCCATGTCGGCCTCTACGTCGGCGAGGACCGGACGCACTACCACGTCCTCGGCGGCAATCAGAACAATTCGGTTTCGATCACCCGTATCGAAAAAGGCCGCCTCGTCACTGGCGGTGTCCGCTGGCCGAAGACGGCCGACGCGCCGATCGGCGGCAAGGTCGAGCTTTCCAGCGCCGGCGCGCCGGTCTCGAAAACCGAGGCCTGACGGAAATGCCCTTTCCCCCTCCCATCATCAAAAGGACCATGATGTTCAAGTCTGTCTTCGTCGCAGTTGCCGCAACGCTTGCGTTGTCGGCCTGCCAGTCCACCGGATCGATCGACAATGCGATCCAGAAGAATTTGCCGCACGCCTGCTCGGCCGCTGCGACGGCGCATAGCGCTTTCGTGATCGTCGCGAGCACCGGCACCATCAAGCCATCCGTCGTGGCCAAGGAAAATGCTGCATGGGCCGGAGCGGACGCCGTTTGCCGTGACCCTTCCTCCGTCACCGCAGCGAATGCCCTGGTGAAGGTTGCAGAGGCCTATGCCGCCATCACGCGCGCCCTGCACGAAGCCAGAAAGGTAGAGGGGTAATCATGACCAGGCTCTTTTATTACCTTGCTGGACTGGTGGCTTTCGTCTGCATCAGCTGGTTCATTCTGACGCCGGCCTTCGCCCAGGACGCTGCCCCGGTCATCGCACCGTCTTCGATCTGGTATGAAGCTTGGACGATCGTGCAGCCGGTTATCGTGCTACTCGTCTCGACCGTTGGGCCGGTGTTGGTCACATGGATCAGCGCCCGCGTGATTTCGCTCCTGAAGATCACGGACGAAAAGCAACGCATCGATATCGAAAGCAAGTTCCGCGATGCCCTGCATCAGTCGGCCGCCAACGCCGTTCGGTTTGCCCTGGCGAAGGCCGGCGTCATCCACGTGGGCGGGCATGTCAGCGAAGCCATCATCGCTGATGCGGCCAGATACGTCATTGAGAAGAACCCGGACGCGATCGAGAAACTCGGCGTCAACGCAAAGGCTTTGAACGAGATCATCATGTCGAAGCTGCCGGAACTCGCTCAAGGCGTCAGTCTTCGCCAGGTGGTGGAGACCCCCAGATGAACTTTGGTGGAAACGCCGCTCTCGATCTGGCCGCCGAACGGGCCGAACAGGAGCGCGAGGCGGGGATTGCCGCCGCCTCGCGCTCTCTGCGCACAACCGGCACGATCGAGTGTGAAGACTGCGGCAATGATATCGCCCGCGAGCGCCGCATCGCATTGCCATCCGCCACACGGTGCATCGTCTGCCAGACAAACTTTGAGAAGGCCCGCCGATGACGCCGACTGAAATCATTCCCTGGCTGACGCTGGTTCTCTCCAGTCTTGCTGTCCTCGGTCACCTCAAGGTCTTTTTCTCCAGCGGCGAAAAAAAGCTTGAGGCCGACATCAAAAGCGGTCGCGAGGAAATCGCGCTCCTGGGCAAAGACGTAGAGGCCCACGAAACCAAGCTTACCAGCCATGACCGCCGCATCCAGGCGATCGAAGGGGAAATGCGCCACCTGCCCGATCGGGAAAGCCAGCACCGCCTGGAGCTTGCCCTGGAGAAGGTGAATGGCCGCCTCGACACGCTGAACGAAACCCTCAAGCCCATCAAAGCCACGAACGAAAGAATGAACCAGCTACTGGTGGAAACGGCAGGCAAACAATGAGCATCGGTATCGACTATATGAAAATCATGCGCGAGGAAGCGCGGCTCATCATCTTGAGGGCGTTGGCGGAACAGGTGAATGAGAGCCTGAGCAGCTCCATGCTTGAGCCGGTTCTTGCCAATTTTGGCATCAACCAGGAACGGCCCTGGGTGCATCAGCAGATCGAGTATCTGGAGACCATGGGCGCTGTTGTTGTCGTCAGCGCTGGCAGCATCAAGATTGCTTCCTTGACCGATCTTGGCCGTCGCCATGTCGATCGTCAGTCCGCCATCGAGGGCGTGAAGCGTCCGTCGCGCGTGGGTGCCTGACATGGCAAAAGCACGCGGCCGACTTTCAGCAATCGATCTTCTGCCCGAGGAATGCAGCGATGCTATCTCCTGGGCATCGCAGGAACTTGCCGACCGTGATCGCAGCCAGCTCGACATTTACGCCGAGTGGAAAACCAAGCTGATCGCGCTTCAGGGCGAGATCGGCCTTGATTTCGACATCCCATCATTTTCGGCATTTAACCGCTTTGCCATCCGGCTATCACAAATGACGCGCCGGCTAGAACAGACGCGCGAGATTGCCGCCACCATTTCCGAGCGCATGGACGCGGCCGGTTCCGACGATCTGACGCTGATCGCCGCCGAGGCGATCAAGACGCTTATTTTCGAGCTGCTGCAATCTGCCGGTGACGCCGGCATTTCGCCGAAGGGAGCCATGGAACTGGCGAACGCGCTGCGCGCTGCATCGGCCGCCCAAGTCGCGTCGTCAAACCGCCGCCTGAAGCTGGAAGCCGAAGAAAAAGCCCGCCGCATTGAGGCCGACATGAAGGCCAAGGCGGAAAAGGCGCTCGACGTACTTTCGAACGAACCAGGCATTTCGAAAGAGGCTATCGCCCGCGCCCGTCGCGAGTTCCTCGGCGTGCGGCCGAAGGCGAAATCCGTTCCCGAGGTCTCTCCGGACGCCGAGAAGAAGGATGGCGAGCAATGACCGTCACCCTTCCGAAAGACCCGTGCACCAGGTGCGATGGCACGGGGCGGGCGATCAAGCGGATTAACCGTCGCCGAGACGGCACCATTTCCAGCACCGTCTATGACCTGAAGAACGATTGCCGGTCCTGCAAAGGGACCGGTCTTGCGTGCATGGAGGAACAGCGTGGCTGAAGCCTTGCCCGGTTTGCCGCAAGGCAAATGGACCGACCCGCCAGTGCTTCCTGTCGATCCGGCCAAGTTGCCGGACGAATTGCCTCGTGGTGCCGATATTCCGGCTGATCTCGATCCATTGGCCGAAGGCGTCCTTATGGCGCATCAGGCCGAATGGATCGCCGACGACAGTCTTCTGAAGGGCTGCGCCAAGGGCCGCCGAACCGGCATCACCTTCGTCGAGGCGCTGGATGCAACGCTGATCGCCGCCGCCCAGCGATCCGCAGGTGGCCAGAACTATTTTTATATCCCGGACACCAAGCCGAAGGGCCGGGAGTTCATCGGCTATGCCGCGCATTTCGCTAAAACCGTCGCCAAGGAACTGCTGACGATCGAGGATGGTATTTTCTTCGACCAGCGCGACGACGGCACCACGAACGCGATCTCCAGCTACATCATCCGTTTCAAGTCCGGTTTCCGCATCGAGGCGCTTTCGTCGCGGCCGGAAAACATTCGCGGCCTTCAGGGAACGGTCTGCATCGACGAGGCCGCGTTCCACCGCGACGTTCGCGCCGTCATCGATTCAGTTGCGGCGCTGCTGATCTGGGGCGGCAAGGTCCGCGTCATTTCCTCGCACAACGGCGTCAGCAACCCGTTCAACGAACTGATCAAGGAAGCCGAGGCCGGAAAGAACGGCTTCAACTTCCACACCTTCACCTTCGGCGACGCCGTCAAGAATGGCCTGTTCAAACGCGTCTGCCTGATCAAGGGCGAGGAATGGTCGCAGGAGAAAGAAGACGCCTGGGAGGCGAAAATTCGTTCGGCCTATGGCACGCGCACCTCCAAGATGAAGCAGGAGCTGGACGCGATCCCGGCCGAATCGGAAGGGGCCGCATTGACGCGCGTCCTGATCGAGCGCTGCATGTCCGCCGATCTGCCGGCCGTGGTGCGATGGGACCGGCCGGACGAATTCAAGAACCTCGACGATTTTGAGCGCGCCGAACAGGCTGACGAGTTCTGTGAAGGCCTCTTGAAGCCCCTTTTAGACAAGCTCGACAAGGACCGGGAACATTGCTTCGGGGAAGACTTTGCCCGTTCTGGCGACAAGACGGCAATCGTGGTCTTCGAGATCGGGGCCGATCTCATCCGCCGCGCCCGCCTGATTGTCGAGTTGAAGAACATCCCGTTCGATCAGCAGCGCGACATCCTCTTCTACATTGGCGATGCCTTGCCGCGTCTCATCGGTGGCGCGCTCGATGCGCGAGGCAACGGCCAGTACCTTGCCGAAAAGGCCCGCCAGCGCTGGGGGGAATGCATCCACGAAGTGATGACATCTGCCAAGTGGTACGCGGCCAACATGCCCGGTTACATCGAAGCCTTTGTCGATAAGAGCCTGCTTTTGCCGAACGACGCCGATGTTCTCGCCGATCACCAGGCACTCGCCTACGTCAACGGGATCATCAAGGTTCCTGATGAACATTCGACGAAGGGCGCTGACGGTTACGATCGCCACGGCGATACCGCGCCGGCTGGCGCGCTGGCGTGGTTCGCTTCCAACCAGGAGGCGATCGCCTACGAGTACGAGACCAGCCGCAAGGCTATCAATCCGATGCAGGGCCACAATGGCGGCCCGCCGATGCATGACGACGATCGCCGTGGCGGAACCGTCAATATCTACCTGAGAGGATCGCTCTGATGGCGAAAAAGAAGAAGCAGAAGATTTCTCGTCACCTCGCCAGCTCCATGAAGGATCAGGACGGCAAGGTCGTCAGCGTTGCCGAGCTGACGGAAGAAGCGGCCGGCGCACAGGTGGGCGGTGTCCGCCAGTGGATTTCCGGTCACCCGGCCGATGGCATGACGCCGATCAAGCTCGCCTCCATTCTGCGTGCTGCGGACAACGGTGAAGTGGAAGCCTACTTCGAGCTAGCCGAGGACATCGAGGAGCGCGATAGCCATTATCTCGCGCAGCTCGCCACGCGCCGCCGATCGGTGGCACAGCTACCCATCACCGTCACATCCGCGTCGGACAGCGAGGAACACAAGAAGCATGCACAGTTCTTGCGAGAGTGGATCGAGACAGGCGTGCTGCGCTCCAGCCTCTTCGACATGCTCGACGCTATCGGCAAGGCGATCTCTGTTCTGGAGACGGACTGGCACCATAAGAACGGCAACATTCTGCCCCGTGCGCTGATCTGGCGGACGCAGCGCTGGTTCACTTTCGACCGCGTTGACGGCGAAACTCCGCTCTTGCGCGAAGGCGTCGCCGGCCAGCCGCTTATCCCGCACAAGTTCATTGTCCATCGTTCGAAGGCAAAGTCAGGTCTCACAATCCGTTCTGGCATCGCCCGCGTTGCCGTCTGGCTGTGGATGTTCAAGAGCTTCACGGTCAAGGATTGGGCCGTGTTCATGCAAAACTATGGCCAGCCGCTCCGCATCGGCAAATACGGCCGGGGCGCGACCGAGCAGGAAAAGGATGTCTTGTGGCGGGCGGTGTCCGGCATTGCCGGCGACTGCGCCGCTATTATCCCACGCGAAATGCTGATCGAGTTTCAGGAAGTCGGTTCGAAGAGCAGCTCGACGGACATGTATGAGCGCCGCGCCGATTGGCACAATCGCGAAATCTCCAAGCTGATCCTCGGCCAGACAACGACAACGGATGCTGTCTCCGGTGGGCACGCCGTCGCCAAGGAACATCGCCTGGTCCAGGAAGATATCGAGCGATCCGACGCACTCGACGCCTCCGACACGCTCAATGCGCAGCTCGTCCCGAACATTATCGCCTTCAATTTCGGGCCGCAGGAAGAATATCCAAAAATCCACATTGGGCGTCCGGACGAGGTGCCGCTGAAGGATTTTGCCGAGGCTTTCGAGAAGCTGGCCCCGCATGGACTGACGGCCGAAGTTTCTTTCATGCGTGATCGGCTTGGCATTCCTGCCCCCAAGGAAGGGGCCGAACTGGTCGGCGGCCGGCCCACACCTGTCGTTCCGCCCGAGGACAAACCGCAGTCGAAACCGCTGACCGCAAAGCAAAGCCTTGATCGGCTATTCGCCTCGGCGCATTCCCGCGAGGAACCGGACTTGCTCGAAAAGCTGACCGACCGGCTGGAGAAGGACGCGGCGGAAGCCATGGACGGCATGATCGACGAAGTCCGCGAGATCCTGTCCAATGCTACCGATCTCCGGGACGCCGCACGAAAACTCGCGGATCTCGATCTGTCGGCCGACGCACTCGCGGAAGCCATGGCGCGCGGCATGACGATGGCCCACCTGATCGGGCAGGCCGCGCTCATTGATGACCTCAAGAGGCAGTCATGACAGGAAGCCCGTTGGCGCGCTTCAGGGGGCTTTTTGCTGCGTCCGTAGCTTCTGGCCTAAAAAACGCTTCCACGGCCTTTAAAAACGCCTCAATTTTTAACCCGTTGGCCGTTGCTCTGATGGCGACGACGGTGGGCGCGATCAATCTGCCGTTTGATGAGGCGATCGACTTCCTTCGCCAGAAAACCGCCGTCCCAACTGAAAGCCATCGCGATGTCTGGGACGCGGCCCATTCGAAGATGTTCGTGGTGGCCGGCGCAAACAAGAAGGCGCTAGTCGAGGATTTTCAGGCGGCGATTATCAAGGCCGCCGAACAGGGCCTGACGCTGGAAGATTTCCGCGCTGACTTCGACGCCATCGTCGCGCGCCACGGCTGGCAGTACAACGGTTCACGCGGCTGGCGCTCCCGCCTGATCTTCGAAACCAATCTCAGTACGGCTTACGCGGCCGGCCGCTACGCCCAGATGACGGCCCCGGAGACGCTCGAAGCGTTTCCCTACTGGATGTACAATCATTCCGGCGCGCTTCATCCGCGCCTGGACCACAAGGCATGGGACGGTGAATGCTACGAAGCAACCGATCCGGTCTGGGCGAAAATGTACCCGCCGAACGGCTACCGGTGCGGTTGCTTCGTGACGCCGGTGTCTCGTCCTGGTCTTCGCCGCCTCGGCAAATCCAAGCCCGACACCCCGCCGAACCTTGACCAGCTCGGCACGGATCAGCCGCGGGGCATCGATCCGTCCTTCGCCTACAATCCCGGCGCTGCCTGGCTGACGCAAACGGCACCTGGTCCGAAAGCTGTTAGTGCTGACCAGGTGCAGGTTGCCGCCTTCGTTCAATCGGCGCTGAAGGGCAAATGGCCTGACGGTGCCTGGACGCCGGTTGCGACGGCAAACAAGGCGACGGGTGCCGCCCTCGATGTCGCCGCCGGCACGGAAATTCGCCTGACGGCGGACACCATCCGCAGCCAGGCACAAATAGCCGAGGTATTGTCGCCCGATACAATCGGTGTCATCCCCGGCCAGCTCGTCCAGTCCGGAAAGCTGTTGCGCGACAATCGCGGTCGGCCGGCCTTCGTCGGGGAGCATGATGGCGTCTTCTATCGAGCCAATGTCGATATCGTCATGAAGGCCGATCGTAAGACGGTTTACATGACCTCGCTCCAGCGCGTCAGCCGCTCCGATCTGACTGACGCCTTCGGCTCCGGCTGGCAGTGAGGTTTTCGGCATGAGCGGCGCGCTTATCTCGATCACGGCACAGGTTCTCGATTCAGAAGTCCGGCGCGGCTTTCGCCAGCTCGAAGGCCTGATGACGAATACCACGCCTGTCATGCGCGCGATCGGCGTCGGCCTTGTCGGCTCGACGCACATGCGCTTCGTCACCCAGACCGATCCGGACGGTCAGGCGTGGTCGCCGTTGCATCCTCTATATGCCGATGGCAAGCGTAATTCCCGCATCCTGACGGAAAGCGGCCGGCTGCGTAACAGCATCAATGCCATGGCGAGCAATGACGAGGTGCAGGTGGGCACCGATGTCATTTACGCGGCCGCTCACCAGTTTGGCGCAACGATCGTGCCGGTTCGGGCAACGCATCTCTGGTTCCGTATGGGCGGGAACCTTATCAAAGCCGACAGTGTCACCTTGCCCGCACGTCCCTTCCTCGGTATATCGTCGGATGACGAAGCGATGATCGCCGAGACCGTCTTCGGTTTTGTGCTCCGCTATTCCTCCCGCTGAAATTCTCCCTCCTTCAGGCCCGCCCGCAGGCGCAGGCATGAATTGAATTTTGCCCGCATGGCATATCCGGACCATGCAAAATCTGATCTCGACCACTGTTGTTGCACTTCATTCGGCCTCGGCTGCGCCGGTCTCGACCCATATTGTTGCCCTGCAATCAGCCGTAACTGCGCCCGAATGGTTGCACGTCCTGCCGACCGGCCGTTTCTCCGGCGTCGATGGTCGCGGCCCTTACGTGCTCGACAATGCCGACGCCCTGATTGCGGCTTTCAATGCCGAGGGCAAAAAGCTGCCGGTCGATGAGAACCATTCGACTGACCTTGCTGCAAAGCAGGGTTTTTCCGCGCCTGCCCGTGGCTGGCTCACAGCACTTGAGCGCCGTGACGATGGTGTTTGGGCAAAGGTCGAGTGGACACCCGATGGCCTCACGATGATGCAGGGCAAGGCCTACGGCTACATTTCCCCGGTTTTCACGCACAGCGCTAAGGCTCCCTTTGCGGTTCACAAGCTGCTTCGCGTGGCGCTGACCAACGATCCCAACCTCAACCTGAAATCTCTTCACTCTCAGAACTTGGAGACCACCATGGATTTGGAAGCTCTCCGGAAGGCGCTTGGCCTGCCGGAAACCGCAGATGAGGCCGCGATCCTTGCGGCGCTCACTGCGGCTCACTCTGCCCAGACCGCGCAGGCGGCACTGATGTCGAGACTGGCGGAACTCGCCGGCGTTGAAGTCACCGTCGGTGCTGACGCCTTGGTCACCGCCATTCAGGCGAAAACGACGCCGGCCACCGGCATCGAGCAGGAAAACGCAGACCTGAAAAATCAGGTTAAGGCGCTCAATACGCGTGTCGAAACGCTTATCACCGATTCCGCGAAGGAAAAGGCCACCACCGTTATCGACGCTGCGATCGCCAAGATGCAGATCGTGCCGTCACTCCGCGAGCACTTCATTTCCCGCCACATGAAGAACCCGGCCGAGGTCGAAGCGGAGCTGAAGGTCATGCCGTCGCTCAACGCCGGCGGCCTCGGCGGTCGCCAGTTGCCCGGCGAGGGCGAAACCGCAACCAGCGATGAGCTTTCCGTCGCCGCCATGATGGGTGTCGATCCGGAAGCCTTCAAGAAAGAGCACAAGGCGCTCTTCGGAAAGGGTCAGTGAAATGACAGCCACCACCGACATTCGCCGCAAATGGCGCAAGGGCGATGCCTACGGTTATCCCGTTCTGGGCGGCGTCCGCATCTTTGGCGGCACGATGATCGGCGTCACCGCCGCACTTGCCGCCGTCCCGGCCGCCCACGCTTCTTGCGTGGCGCTGATCGGCTTTGCCGAGGAAGCGGTAGACAATCGCGACGGCGCAACCGGCGACAAGCTGATCAATGCCCGGAAGGGCGTGGTCAACATCCCGCTCGCTGGTGCGACGCCGGCCGATATCAACAAGCCGGTCTACGCCTCGGCCGATGACACCTTCACGCTGGCTGCGGGCGCTTTGCTCCAGGCTGGCACCATCGATGCCATCGACGCGGACGGCGTCTGGCTCAAGACGCTTTAAGGGGCAGAAATGGACATCAACGCCACCAATCTTCGAGGCATCTACACCTCGCTCTCGACCATCTTCAATCAGTCGCTTGCGGCAACACAGACCTTCTACAGCACCATTGCGATGACCGTGGGGTCCACGACATTCGCAAACGAGTACCCGCGCCTGGACGAACTGCCCGGCTTCCGCGAATGGATCGGTGATCGTGTTGCTCATGATGTCGGCGCTTCGCTCTACTCGATCACGAACCGCTCGTTCGAAAAGACGATCGCCATCAAGAAACGGCAGATCGAAGACGATCAGGTCGGCATCTTCACACCGATCGCCGCACAGTACGGCCAGGACGGCGCAGCTTTCCCCGACACGCTCGTATGGCCGCTGCTCAAGAAGGGCGAAACCACGACCTGCTATGACGGGCAGTATTACTTCGACACGGATCATCCCGGCTACAACGAACAGGGTAACCAGATATCGGTTGCCAACTATGCAGCCGGTGCTCAGCCCGCCTGGTATCTGATCGACGATACGCAGGTCATCAAGCCGATGATCTGGCAGTCCCGAAAGGCGCTCAAACTGACGCAGCTGTTTTCGGAAACTGACCCGAATGTGTTCTGGCGTGATGAATATGTCTGGGGCGCCGACACGCGTGGCAACGCCGGGTTTGGCCTCTGGCAGTTGGCCTTCAAGTCCAAGCTTGAGCTCACGCAGGCAAACTACGAAGCCGCTCGTACCGCCATGCAGTCGATCCGCAAGCGCGATGGCCAGATCAACGCGATCCGTCCGACCAAGCTGCTCGTTCCACCAGCGCTGGAGCGTCAGGCCCGCCAGATCGTCGAAGCTGCGTTGATCAACGGCGGTGAAACCAACGTCTGGGCAAAGACTGCGACCGTCGTGTCCGTCCCGCATCTCGCCTGACCTTAATGGTCGAGCGTTCTACATCGCTCGATCGACCGCCAGCAGTCACCTCCCGATTGCTGGCGGGTTTTCGGAAAACGGCCCTTACCGCCGCTTTCCCGAAACCCGAAGCCCAAGGAACCACTCATGTCGAAAATCCAGATCATTTGCTCGAAACCGGGCATTCGCCGCAACGGTGCCGAGCATCCCGCCCAGGCGGTCTATGACGCCGGCCACTGGACGGAAGAGCAGCTCGCGGCGTTTCGCGCCGATCCTGCCTTCATTGTCCAAGAAGCCGCAGGCAGTGCCGTCTCCAGCGACGACATCAAGGCAACCGTTGCCGGCCTCGTAGAGATCGAGCGCCGGAAGCTTCAGGACAGCTTTAACCAGGCTGTTGCGGACGCCGTCGCCGAAAAGCTCGCCAACACGAAAGCGGAACACGACAACGCGATGGACGCCCTCGGCAAGAAGCTGAAGGCAGCAGAGGTCCGCGTCGGCGATCTCGAAGCGCACATCGCGAAGGACGCCGAGACCATCAAGGGCCACGTCGAAACGATCGCCGACATGAAGAAGACGATCGCCGCCTCGGCGGGCGGTGGCCAGAAAAAGTAATTTTTGACGGGAGCGCCGCGAGGGAGCTGGCGGACCGGATCAGCATGCCGGACCAATCGCCCCGAAGCCCACCGATGGCTGTGAAACTCCACCATCGAGAACAGCGGCAAAACCCTGAAGCCAACCCAAAGAGGAAAACCGCATGACACGACGTTACGGCTATTTCAGCCTCGCTTTCTTCGCCTGCCTCACGGCCTTTTCTACCTTTGCCAAAGGCACTGTCGTCTTCGCCCTGAACCTCGTGCGCTTCGTTGTCCACGCCGTGGCCAAGCCTGCGACCTTCCTCTGGGCGCGTCTCGCCCTGCCGAAGGTCTCCGGTTTCAGGGTCATCGGCAAGCTGAAGCACGTCTATCGCGAAAGCTGGCTGACCAGCGGGCAGTCTCTGCACTACCGCCGCTGGATTTATTGCTGATCGAACTGACTTGTCCGGGGCTGGCCTTCGGGTCAGCCCTTTTTCCCACTGGAGACTTCGACATGTACGCCACCGTCACCGACATGATCGCCCGCTTTGGAGAGGTGCAGATCGTGCGCCTGTCCAATCCGGAAGATCGTGAGGCCGAGACGCCGGACGTCGAAAAGGTCAACACCGCGCTGACCGACGCGACCGAGCTGATCAACAGCTACATTCGCGGCCGCTACCTGACGCCAATCGCGACCCCGCCGCAGGACGTAGTGCGCGCCACCTGCATCCTCGCCCGCTACGATCTCGCCGATACCGAACGTTCCAGCCCTTCGGAAGAAATGGCCAAGGGCCGCGCCGAGGTCATCAAGTGGCTTGAGAACGTCGCCAAGGAAATCGTGCACCTGGACATTCAGTTGGCATCGCCGACAGGCGGCAACGCGGTCGGCTCCGGCCCGCGCATCTCCGATCGTGAGCGCATCGTGACCTTCGACACGCTGAGGGGCTTCTGATGGACACGTTCCCCCTGATGCCGATCCGCAACCAGGAGCCGCTTATCGTTGAGCGGCTCCGCATCGCCTTTCCGAAAAACCCTTTCACGATCGAGCGCGTCCCTCAAGTTCTCAGCCTTGATGAGTTCAAGCGCGTGGTCAAATTGTCGCCGTTCATCGGCCTCGCCTGGACGGGCATGAAGCCGGACCCTGACAATGGCCGGATGCTGAAGGGCAATATGCTCTGGCGTCTGATCCTCATAAACAGGGTTTCGAGCGGCCTTGAAGCCCGCTTTAAGGGCGACAAGTACGATATCGGCATGGACGCCATGGTCGATGTCGCGTCGGTGCTTCTCCAGGGCGTCAGCTTCGAGGGCCAGGGTGTCACCAACGTGACGCTGATCAACAGCGTCATCGCCGATGGCTGGACCGACGATAATGTCGCGATCGCCCAGCTCGACTTCACCTTCAGCTTCGCAACCCGCGCCGCTGCGACGGGCAAGATGCAGCCCGAGGACTTTGAGGCGCTTGGCGTCACCTGGTCCATCAATGGCTCGACCGAAACCATCAGCGACGAAATCCAACCACCGCAGGAGTAAACCCGGCCATGGCCACCCCGAAAACACTCATCGCGGCCGAGGGCCGCACGGTCCACCTTCCGGACGGTTCCGAATGGCCGAAGGAAGGCTTGCCCGACCCGAACACGCATTTCACGCGCCGGCGCATTGCTGACGGTGATCTGATCGAGAAACCCGCCCGGACGGCCAAGTCGGAAGAGGCGAAGAAGCCTGAAGGAGACAAGTAATGGATTTCAACGAAATCCCCGTCGATCGCCTCGAACCCGCGACCCTTATCGAGATCGCGCCGAATTATCGCAATGTCGGCATCCTGCCCTGGCCGGAAAAGGTCTTCATCATCGGCCCCAAGCTCGCCACCGGCACGCTGGCGGCTGGTGTCATTCAGGAGGTGACCCGCGCTGACCAGGCCGTCGCGCTTTTCGGCCGTGGCTCGATCGGCGCGGAGCAGGTCGCTTACTTCAAGAAGGCGAACCGCAACACGCCACTGTACGTCATCGGCCTTGCCGACGATGAAGAGGCCGTGAAGGCAACCGGCACCTTCACCTTCGCCGGTTCCCCCAGCAGCTCTGTCGTCCTGCGCTTCAAGGTCGGCGGCCGACAGGTTCGCATGACCGCGCTTTCTGGAGATGCGCCCGCAGCGCTGGCGACGAAGCTTGCCGCCGCCATCAATGCGGACCTCGATATGGTCGCGACCGCAGCGGCCGCCGCAGCCGTCGTGACGGTCACGGCCCGCCACGGCGGTGAGGTCGGAAACGAGATCGATCTGCGTGTTGATACCAAGGTTCAGCCGCTTCCGGCCGGTCTGACATGTGCCGTCGTCGCCATGGCAGGCGGTTCCGGTAATCCGGACGTGCAGCCGGCACTTGATCTGCTGGCAAGCACCTGGGTAACCAAGATCACGCATCCCTGGGCGGATGCGACAAACCTTGCAAAAACCGCTGAGTGGTTGCGCATCCGGTATATCGCGACCTCGAAGCTCGATTGCCACGGCTTCGTGTTCAAGGGTGGTACCTATGGTCAGTTGACCACCTTCGGAAATCTCACAAACTCGGCTTTCCTGACTAACGCCGGCCTGAAGAGAAGCCCGACGCCGTCCTGGGCGATCGCAGCCTCGGCGCTTGGTGTCGCCTCGTTCCATCTGACCAATGACCCGGCCCGCCAGTTGCGCTCTCTCGTGCTGCCCGGTGTCGAGGCTCCGGACGAAGCGGATCAATTCCTTGACGAGGAAAACGATCTGCTGTTGCGCAACGGCATTTCCACATTCGACTGCCTGTCGGATGGTTCGATCACAATCTCGCGCATGATCACGACCTACAAGAAGACCACGCTCGATATCGCCGATCGCGCCTGGCTGGATATCATGGTGCCCGTCACCATGAGCCGCATCCGCTACGACTGGTCCGCTTACGTGGGCCTGATGTATCCGCGCTCCAAGCTGGTCGATGACGAAAGCGCCGGCGCATTCGCTTCCCGCCATGATGACGATCAGGACCCCGGCACGGCGGTGGTCACCCCGAAGCGCATGGCGGCCTCCTGGGCGGCCCGGTGCTCGCTCTATGGCGAAAAGGTCTGGATCGAGGACGTGCAGCGCACCGTCAGGGAAAGCGTCTTCGAACGGTCCACGGACGATCGCAACCGGCTGGAAAGCCGGCAGCAGGTGGAGATCGTCGGCAACCTCATGGTGTTTGCCGGCCGGATCGAGTTTCAGGTTTAATAGGAGCTTTTAAGCGATGACACAGGTATTGGGCATCGTCGATATTGTCTGGCGGGGGCGAAATCTCCCCGTCGAGAAGGGCGCAAAACTGCGCATCGGCGGCATCAAGAACAACGCAGTGACCTATGGCCGCAAGGTCGGCCGCGCCCAGGAGTTTCAGGGGTCGCAGGTCACCGCCACCACCAACCTCGAAAAGGGCCAGCGCTGGGGCAATCTCTGGGACGCCGGCGAAGGTGAACTGCAGGTGCTTTGTGACACCGGCCAGACATATGTCTTCAATGATGCCTTCCTCGTGGATGATATCCCCGAGATGACGGGCGGCGAAGGCGGCAAAATCGAACTCAAGTGGGCGGCATCCGCGCCCGAGGAAATTCTCTGATGGGCGGCACCAGCAAAAATATCACCATCGACCTGGACGAGGACGAAACGAACAGTATCGGAACCGCTACCACCGACATTGTGGACGAAGGTGTGACCGGACGTGCCGACTTCGTCGATGAAGATGCTGACCCACGGGACAGACTTCCGGAGCGTGCTGTGCAGAACGCGGATGGCTCGGTTACGCTACCACTGCTGTATCCACAGGTCATCGGACGCAAAAAGGAAGGCAAAACGTGGGAGGACAAGTTTGACGCTCTCACTTTCCATCGTTTGCGCGGTGCGGATCAGCAGCGCATCGCCAGTGCGTCCGACGCAAAACAGGTGTCTGTCGCCTTTTCCTGCTCGACACGTTTGTCGCAGATGGTCATGGACAAGCTCTATGAAAAGCTCGACCTCGAAGACATCACCGACGCCGGCCGGGTGCTCAACCATTTTTTGACGAGTGGTCGGACGACTGGCCGATAATGCTCGGCGGCCTCGCTGACGGCTCCGGCTTCAGCGCGGCCGAGATCGGCGACATGACGATTGATCAGGTAAGGATGTGGTGGAACTGCATCCAGGCATACCGAAAACATGTGAACGACCTCGCTCAAGGATAATTCAGGCCCCGCCCGTTGAGGCGGGCCTGAATTGGCTCGCGTGCGCGCGATATTTTGCCCCCAGATTGGAGCGGCGCGCGCATGGCCAACCGGAACATGAACCTTGATGTCATCGTCCGCCTCAAGGACCTCTTGAGCGGGCCTTTACGCGGCCTTAGAGGCGCGCTTGACGGCATCGCCAGCGCCGCCCGCAAGATCGGTATCGTCGGCGCGGCGGTTGCCGGCATCTCCTTCCTCGGCCCCATGCAGGAGGCCGCAGCTTTTCAGCAGCAATTGATCGACATCGCCGGAACGTCAAATCTGACGGGACAGGCGGCGTTTGCATTCGTCGATCAGTCGAAGGCGAAATTCGAGCAGCTCGCCCTCGATGTCGGTCAGCTTTCCGACACCGTCGCCCGAGGCGCAGGGCAGATGATCGCGGCCGGCGTCGATAATGGGCTGGTAGACCGCTCGATCGGATCAATCAGCCGTGCCGCCACCGCCGCCAATGCCGAGATGAACGACATGGCGTCCGTCGCCACGTCGCTTCTGACCACGCTGAAGCTCCCGGCCGACCAACTGGATGATGCGCTGGGCGCTCTGGTGACGGCCGGCAAGCTCGGTTCCTTCGAGCTGAAGGATATGTCGCGTTATTTCCCAACCCTCACTGGTCAGATGGCCAAGTTCGGCGTGACCGGCCGTGAGGCCATCAACTTCCTCGGCGCTGCCCTCCAGATCGCCCGCAAGGGAACATCTGATCCGGTCGAGGCCGCCAACAACCTGAAAAACTTCCTCTCGAAAGTGCTTGCGCCGACCACGGTCAAGAACTTTGCCGACATGGGCGTCGATATCCAGGGCGTGATGCAGGATGCGGTCACGAAGGGCATCAACCCGATCGAAGCCGTGGTCCAGAAGATCACCAAGCTGACCGGCGTTTCCAGCAAGGAAATTCAGGGGCTGATGAAGAAGGCGAAAGATGCCGGCATGTCCGACGCCGACGCACTGGCATCCGTGCGCGAGCAGCTCGAAAAGATTTACGGCGCTGGCAAGCTCGGCGAGCTGTTCTCCGACATGCAGGTGATGGACTTTCTGATCCCGATGCTTGGCAACATCGACGAATACAAGTCGATCAAGGATGAGGTGGCCAAGGCCACCGGCAGCGCCATCGATGGCGACTTCCAAACCCAGATGCAGGGCCTCAATCGGCAGCTTACCATCTTCCGCGAAATCGGCACGCAGGCGTCCCGCGAAGTGGGCCTCGCATTCGGCACCTGGATGCCGGCGATCAACGGCTATCTGATGGATGGCCTCAAATGGTTGCGCGAGCTGGACACGGCGACAGGCGGCATGGTCAAGCAAGGTCTCGCCTTTGCCGGTGTGGCTGTCCTGGCGGCGGCCGGCCTCGGCGTTCTCGGCGTTGTCTTGCCCGCAATCGGCGCGGGCCTGTCGGTTCTGGCCGCACTCTTCAGCCCGGTGGGCATCGCGCTTGCCGGTATCGCAGCCGCCGGCGTCTATCTCTATCGCAACTGGTCGAGCTATGCGCCGCGTCTGTCGCAATTGTGGAACCGTATGGGTAAGGCCTACGCCGACGCCATGACGGTCGGAACAGCGATCGTCAACCGCTTCGGTCCGATCATCCGTTCCGGCCTCGGCAGGGCGCTCCAGGACGTGACGGCCGGCTGGCAGAACCTGAAGACCTTCGTGTCCGGCTTCATGCGCGGCCTCGACCTCAAGTTCGACTTTTCCGACCTGACGATCAGCGATGTCCAGCTCGGCGCGTTCCGCGTTCTCGACGCCGCGTTGAACGGCATTGCCACGGCCTGGAGAATGATCCGGGATTTTGGCTCCGGTTTTGCGAACTGGCTGGAGCCGATCGGACAATCGGCCGGTGGCGCGGTCAGAGCGATCGGCGGCATTGCCACCGGCTTCTATCGCCTCGGAACAGCAATCCGCGAACTGGTCGGCTTGGGCGAAGGCGGAAAGATTACCGGTATGCTTACCGGCATCATGTCGTTCCTCGGCGATCTCGCGGGCAAGACGGTACTGGCGGCCGTCATGGTTCTGGAAGACGTTGCGAAGGCCATTGAGTGGGTCGTGAACGGGATCGCCTCACTGGTGGAAGCGATCAATCGCGGCATCGACTGGAGCGCCCTTGTGCCCCAAGGTATTGCCGAGGCGTGGAACAGCGTCGCATCGGCGCTTGAGAGAGTGCAGAATGCGCTCAGCATTGAAAGCGTCTCGAACGCGCTCGGCGTTTCTGGCCAGCGCAACATGACCCGCTTTGGCCGTAACAGCGTGCTGCCCGCCAACCAGAACGGTGTTCTGCCGGCGCAGGCGTCGCCGACCGCACCGGCCGCGCCGCAGCAGCTCAACGTCAACACCGAAGCGAAGGTTGTTGTCGAAGGTCCGGGCAAGGTGGTCGGCCAGACAACGACCGTCACGTCGCCGTCGCCGAACGTCAACACCGGCCGCGCTGTCGGGAGGCCCTAATGCTTCTCGACAGCCTCAATTCCGCGCAAGGGTTATTGCCGGGTGTTTATCGCGGCATTCCTATTTCCATCGTCGATATATCCAGCGACCATGGACGGCGGGTCCTTGAATATCTGTTTCCGGGCGTCGATCCGGCCGCCTATGACGATTTCGGCGTCGGGCCGTCCGGCATCAGCATCGAGGCGCTGTATGTCGGTGACGACTATCGCTTGCGCGCGCAGCTCCTTGCGAAAGCCTTCGAGACACCGGGGCCGGCGCTTCTCATTCACCCATGGCTTGGACCGATGCAGGTCATCATGGAGGAGCCGGCGCAAATCCGCTTCTCTGAACGTGAGCTGCGCGTCATTCGGATTTCAGCACGGTTCAAGCGTGCGCCGTCGTCATCGATCTCCGGCTTTTCCGGTGGGCTGTTGTCCTCGGCGCTCTCCGGTTTCACCAGCGCCGTGACCTCGCTTGCCGCATCGATCGCGCTGACCGTCATTTCCAGCGCCAGAACGGCCGCCACCGTCCGCAGTCGCCGCATCACGTCGTCGGTTGCCGATTCCGTCACGGCGCGTCCGGACGCGCGTTCGGCCGTCAGCCAGATACGCTCCGCGCTGGCGGCTTCGTCGCCGTCCTCGCCCGTGGCTTTCGACAGTTGGGCTAGCTCGGCCGCGTCGGTCATTGCCCAGACGGTCGAGGTGCCAGCCGTTGCGCCGGCGACGACAACCGGGGCCACCACGCCGAGCGCCCAGGCGCTGATGAGCGCCGGCCTTTCCCTGGCGTCGGGACTGCTGGCGGAAGCGGGCAAGGCACCTTCCGCGATCGATGCGCTGTTGCTGGTCGATGCGGCCGGTCAATTCCTTGCGGCGACGGCCGAGCAATCTTCCTATGCGGATTTCGTTTCCCGGCAGGAGGCGCTTCGGTATCGTTCGGCGATGACCTCGGCACTTGCCGCACTCATTGACCAGGTCGAACAGCAAGCGCCGGAGGCCATGCAGGCCGCCAGTTCGGCACTTTCCTCGGCCGCGCGATCGCTGACGGCCGCAATCGTCTCCGATCTCAACGAGGTGATTGGCCGCCTGCCGTCCGTCCGTCGCCTGTCGGTCAGTCGCGACACGGATGCGTGGCTGGTGGCGCAGCATCTTTCCGGCGATACGCCGGCGCTGCTCGAAACCGTCTATGCCGATATCGTCACTCGCAACGACCCGACCCATCCGGCGCAACTGCCTGCCGGCAATGTCGAGTTTCTGGAGCGCGGCTAATGGCGAAAAGCATAAAACTCTTTCTCGATGGCACAGCCTACGACCAGTGGACATCCGGTGAAGTCACCCGCGACCTGAAGGACTTCTCCGGTAGCTTCAGCTTCACATTTCGCGATGGCGAGGCGTCGGACGCTACGTTCCCTTTCGTCTCGATGCCGAAACTCCCGCGTCTTCGCCCTCAGATGCAGGCAAAGATCATGATCGGAAAGCGGACGGTTCTGATCGGCCATGTCGAAACTGTCGCCCCGGATGTTAGTCCCGGCAACGCCTCTGTGACGATCTCCGGCCGCGACAAGACCGGCGATCTGATCGACTGTTCCGCACTGGCGGAAGGTCCGGCCGAGCTGAAGGGCGTCAAGCTGGAGGCTGCGGCCGCGAAGATCGCCGAACCGTTCGGCCTGAAGGTCCGGACAGAAGTAGACACCGGCGAAACCTTCGATCGGTACTCGATCGACCTAGGCGAGACTGCCTTTTCCGCCATCGAGAAAGGGGCACGGCAACGTAGTGCCCTGATCCTTTCGGATGGCGTTGGCAATATCGTTATCACCCGAACGGGCAAGACCCGCGCACCCGATGGGATTAATCTTCCAGGCAACGTAATCGGCATCAGGGCGAGTTTCAGCACCGCGAACCGCTTCAGCAAGACCGTGGTGCGCGGCCAGTCGGAACGGTCGGGCAAGGCCCGCAGCGCTGCCGCCCTCGACGCCACCGCCGAGCCGATTGGCGCGGATGCCCGCAACGATGGCGACGGTTCAGCCCGCGAGCGCGAACGGAAAGGCACGGTTGCAACCGGTACTTCGTCCGATGACGAAATCAAACGTTATCGACCTGTCGTCCATCTGGCCCGCAGCAAGGCAGGCGCAGTGAGCGCCCAGGACGAAGCCGACTGGCGCAATCGTACATCCCGCGCTGAAGGCGACGAACAGACCTATACCGTCAAGGGACACGAGGTGAACGGCGAGCTATGGACCGTCAACCAGCAGGTTGCCGTCTCCGATGCCTTCCTCGGCATCGAGCGCGATCTGCTGATTTCGGCCGTACGCTATGGCGAGGAAGAAGGCGAGATCGTCACGGATATTTCCGTCTGCTCGGCCGAGGCCTTCGACAAGGAGCCGGTCGGCAAGCGCCGCACGAACAAATCCGGCAAGGGTGCAAAAAAGGCCAGCTCCGGCCCGCTCGACGGCACGGCGGAGGCGCTATGAGCGAAATCTTCAACAAAATGCGCGGGATGATCCGCCGTGTCACAGTGAAGGACATCAAGGATGATGGCCAGATGCAGACGGCCTCGGCCGAGGTGGCGGAAGGCGTCTTTCGCTCCGATCTGGAAATCATGCTGCCCTATGGCCTGATCTCCGTGCCGGATGATGACGGCGCGGTCGGCGTGGCGCTTGCTATCGGCGGCGACGAAGGTGATATGGTGCTTCTGCCGCTCGGCAATCCGTCGCAACGCATGGGCGGTCTCGGCAAGGGTGATGTCGGTCTTTCCAACAAGTTCGGCGATCGCATGATCATCAAAGCCAGCGGCGGCATCAATGTCCAGGCCGCCAACTCCATCACCTTCAAGGTGGGGGGCGTCACGATGACGCTTGACGCCTCGGGATTGAGTGTCGAAGGCGGCAGCATCAAGCATGACGGCGTGGTGATCGACAAGACGCACAAGCACACGGGCGTTGTGCCAGGCGGCGGCATCAGTAGCGTACCAGTTGGCGGTTGACCGCCCACCACGGCGGGCCTGATCAGGCTTTCGCGCGCGCGATAATTTCGCGCCATGACCGGATTTCTCGACCTTGCTTTGACCTATAACGCCACGCGGCGCTGCTGCGATCTGGTGCTCGATGACGATTTCAATCTGGTCATCGACGAAACCCCGGTCACGCCGATCCTGCTTTCGGTCGGCGTCGATCGCCGCGCTTCTCCGGACGATGACCTGCCGGACGGCCGCTCTCAGTTTCTCGCGCCTGTCTCTTTCTCCGAGCGCCGTGGCGCGCTTCTCGACGGCCTCAACGCTGCCGGCGACATGGCCGGTTGCAAGATGTGGCTGCTGGAGCGGGCCAAGGAAACCGAGACCACCCGCCAGCTCGCGGAATATTACCTTGCCGAGGGGCTGGCGTGGGCAGAGACCGATACCGGCACGCCGGCAGAAATTGAAGTCTGGTGGCTTCGCGACGGCGTTCTGGCCTATCGCGTCCTGGTCGAGGATGTCACGCTCGAACTGACGCGGAAGGTGGCATAATGGCCTGGCCTGTCCCTTCGGCAAAAAAAATCTTCTCCCGCATCGCCGCCGCCGCCGAAATCGGTTTGCTAGGCCTTTATCCCGAGGCGGACGTGAAGGCTATTTCCCGCGCCGTCCGTTCGGCGCGTGGCATGTTCGCGGTTATCTGGAGCGCCGTGGCTCCCGAGGTTCGCGAAACCCACGACCATATCGCATGGTGGGCGCGACAGTGGATGCCGGACAGCGCCGATGACGAAACAATGATCCTGCGGCACGCCTCCATCTGGGGCGTGGAGCCGCGCGCGGCGACAAAGGCAGTCGGATCGGTCACGGTCGAAGGGGTGGCCGGAACCGTCCTGGCATCGGGTATCGTGCTGGCCTCGTCTGCCACCACCACATACGTCACCACCTCGGGCGGCACGATCGCGGCCGGTGGCACAGTCATCGTCACGGCCGAGGCGGTCACAGCCGGCAGCGCTGGCAATCTGGAAAGCGGCGTGCAGCTTTCCACGGTTGCCGCATACCCCGAGATTTCGAAGATCACGGTCGCGACCGCCTTTGCGGGCGGCGCTGACGATGAGACGCCGGAAGAAGTCCAGGTGCGATATCTTCAGCGCATCCGCGAGCCGCCGATGGGCGGCTCTTCCGCAGACTACAAGGCGTGGGTGGGCAACGTCGCCAGCGTCTACGCCGTCAAGGTCGTGGAAGACTGGATCGGTCGCGGCTCCGTGGGTCTCGTCATCGCCCTGAAGAACGATGACGGCACGCCGCGTGTCCCGACCGAACTGGAGCTGACCGCGATCGGCAGCTATATCGGCGCTCAGGGTAGCCAGACCGGCGTCAGGCCCGTCACGGCTCGCGTCATCCCCTTGGCGGCCGAGCTGGTGCAGGTGCCGGCAAGCGTACGCCTTCGTCCGGACGGCGCATTGACCAGGGCGGCGGTGCAGGCCGCCTATGATCGCTTCATCGCCACCATCGGTGACGAGGACGATATCGAGAACGAAAGCCCGATCGGCGCGACCATCGAGCCGTCGCGCATCTCGGAAGCGATCTCGGCCGCCGACGGCGAATATTCGCACGATCTCACAGTCCCGGCCGCCAGATACACGCTCGGCACCAAGGAATGCCCCGTCGCCACCGACATCACTTGGCTGGATTAAGGGGGCTTTGAAGCATGTCCAGGACTTCTTCAACGATCCTTCAAAGCCTGTTTTCGAAACTGCCGATCGGCTGGGCACTCCGCTATCGCGGCGGCGTCATGGGCGTGATCCTCGGCGCGATCTCCGAGGCCATTGCCGACGCCGAGATAGCGGCCGAGGCGATGATGAACGAAACGGACCCGCGTCTGGCTGATAAGCTTCTTTCGGATTTCGAGCGCTGCCTTGGTCCCGATCCCTGCGGGCGTGACAATGACGGCCTGACGGTTCACCAGCGCCGCCAGCTCGCCTTCCAGCGCTGGACGGCCCGAGGCGGGCAGTCGATCCCTTATTTCGTGTCGATTGCGGCAGCGCTCGGCGTGACCGTCACCGTTGAAGAGTTCTGGCCGAGCCGAGCCGGTGTTCTTCGCGCCGGACAGCCATTGCGGCCGGAAGGCTCGCAATTCGTCTGGCGCGTCAATATTCCGGGTCTCGTGACCGTGACGAACTTCCGGGCAGGCGCGAGCCGCGCCGGCCATCGCCTCGGCTCATTTGAACTCTCGGCCATCGAATGCGTTCTGCGGCGCTACAAGCCCGCCCACACCCAACTCGTTTTCAAGTACGGAGAAGCCTGATGGATCGCATCAACGGCGCTGACACAATCGATATCGGCGGCGGTCGTCGCGGCTTTCGCGATGAGAACCTTGTGGCCGGCGCTGCCGGCACAGAGGTGACCGCGCTCTTTCTCAACATGGTTCAGGAAGAAATCCTGAAGGTCATCACCGAAGCGGGCCTCGCCCCGAGTGAAGGCGACTGGACGCAGCTCTGGCAAGCGTTGCAGATACATGGCCTGTCGGCAGGGAGCCGCAGCCGTCGCTGGCTGTCCGTCATCTCCATGACGCTCTCCAGCGCCCCAGGTGCGCCCTCGGCGGGCGACACCTATCTGATCCCGACCGGCGCGACCGGCATCTGGGCAACCCATGTGGGCGAGATTGCGCAGTGGACAGGGTCTGCATGGTCATACCTGACGCCGCCTGACGGACACGGCATCAGCCTGCCGGACGGTCGCGTGTTCGAGCGCATCGCCGGCACCTATGTCGAAAAGCTGGCGCTCGATGCGCAATCTGGCAAATGGACTTACGCCGTTGCGGGCGGCACAGCGAATGCGCTGACCGCCGTTTTGTCGCCCGTGCCGGCCGCCTTGACAGAAGGCATGACCATTCGCCTGAAGATCGCAACGACCAACACCGGGGCCGTGACGCTGAACGTGGGTCTTGGTGCGGTTTCGGTGGTGTCTACGCTTGGTGCCGCCCTGATCGCCGGAGAGCTACAGGCGGGCACAATCCGGGAGTTCATCTGGACCGGTACTGCATGGCGGCTACGCGCTTTGGGGGTGACCGATTTCCCGATGGTGAAGAGCGGGATTGGCTATCAGAAGCTCCCATCCGGCTTCATCCTGCAATGGGGGACTTACGTCACAACCTCCAACCCGGCTCAAACAATCACTTTCCCGATCGCTTTCCCAACCGGGATTTTGACGTGCGTGGCCAGCCAGGGGAACGCCGGCGATGCGAACTGGGGCGCGGGTATTCCCGACGTGTCCGCACCGCAAAACTCAACATGGACCGCATCGCAGGTCAGAATTTACACGCTTCGATGGAACGCCACGTCGAAGAGCTGGGAAGGCCAGAACGGGCTGGGCGTCAACTGGATCGCGATCGGGTACTGAAGGAAACCGCCATGGGACAGAAATACGCAGCGTTTGATGCCGAGGGGCAGATCACCGGGTTTTACGATTCAATCGACAGCCCGCCACCGGAAACCCTCGACGTCCTCGAAATCAGCCATGATGAATGGCTGATGCTAATTTCGGGCTTCGGCTACACCATCAAGGATGGCGCGATTGTCGCTCCGCCTCCAGCGGAAGAAATTCCGCTTTCCGAAATCAAGGCCAAACTGAAGGCCCGTGTTGATGCCTTGGCCGAGGCCGAGCGCAAAAGGTACATCACCCCCGGCGAAGGGCAGGCGATGACCTATCAGCGCAAGGTCGAAGAGGCCAAACGCGCCATCCTGGAAGAAGAACCGACAGCGGCCGACTATACGATGCTTGCCGCTTCCCTTGGTGTGGATGGCGAGACTGTCAAAGAGGTCGCGACAATCGTGCTGGCGATGGATGCCGCGTGGGCCGTTATAGGGGCGGGCATCGAGAAGGTCCGGATGAACGCCAAGAAGGCAATAGACGGGGCTGCCAGCGCGGATGCGGCGAACGCCATCGTTGACGCCATCGTTTGGCCTGAAGGAGTTGCGCTTTGATCCCTGATCTCTCCGTAATCTTCCATCTTGCGATCTTCGGCCTGATCTGCGCCGTGGTTGCCGTCATCGGTGGCGCGGGCTGGCTTGTCTGGTTTGTGATCGAACACGTCCGGATCGTTTAATCAAGGGCGGTAACATCGCCCTCTGTACGGGTCATTTCCAACTCGCTACAACCGCATAGTTGTCGTCGCTGGTTGGGGTACAAAATGACGCTCTTTCTCATCTTCACATGGATACTGGCCTGCGGATTTGTTCTGTGGTCAATCGTCTCAATGGTCTGGCGGAAAGACCATCGCAAATCACTTAAGCGTAGAGCTATAGCTGGTTTTGTGGTGGGAATCGGGATTTTGGTTGGCATCAGTTTATCATTCGACCGCGATGCCAAATTGGCGGGATTTGCGAGCATGGAGGATCGGTCCAAAGCAAATGAGGCTGGTATCAAGGATGCTGCAATCTGGGCTGAAACAAAGAAGGCCGACGAAATAGTGCGGTCGAAGCGTGCCGCTGAAGAGGCTGAAAAACGCCAACTGGCTGAAGCAGCTCAAAAGGCGAAAGCAGACGAGGATGCAAGGACCGCAGCACTCGCAGCGGAAGCTCAAAAACAGAAAGACGAGGATGAGAGGAAAGCGAAGGATGCCGCGTGCCGCGCAGACATCCAGTGCTGGGGGGAAGAAGGGTGGGCTGCCGCTACGACGCGTTGCCCGGATGAAATCGAGAAGCTTGCAAAGTGGGATTTCGAATGGACCGACAGCTGGTCTGAAACGAAACTCTCGCACTATCGTTGGAAGAGCCAAAAGGACGGCATCGTCACCTACATTGGTGACAAGTTAAAAATGCAGAATGGCTTCGGCGCATGGAAGCGTGTGAGGTACACTTGTGACTTCGATCCTGTCACGAAAACCGTGCTGAACGTATCAGCGCTGTGACGATGAGCTGCCCGCCTGAATTCGCGCAAGGTGGGCCTTAAACCACTCCCACGAGGCACTCACAGCCGGTTTGACGGCGCTATCAGAATTTCAGAAATTCCGATTTCTCGTGTCAAAATTCCGATTTCGCGCTACAGGGTACATGGGCATAACTTACCGGCAGGCACCATCGGATCCATCGTTTCTCAGGCTCGGAAAAGCAATGAAACACGGGCGCAGAATGGTGCGAACTGGATTTTTCATATGAAGGAAAGTGGTAGCGGGAGAGGGACTTGAACCCCCGACACGCGGATTATGATTCCGCTGCTCTAACCACCTGAGCTACCCCGCCACAGGGGAAACGTGACAGTCATGTGACCGGCCGTTCCATCAGGATGAGCGGCTTATAAGGTGCCGCTCCCCAAAGTGTCAAGCGCAAGATGCGCAAAAAATTCGCTTTCCGCATCGCTGCAAAAAGCGAATGGTTTCAGGCGGCAACCGGCTTTTCCAGAAGCGCCTTCAGCGACGCCTCGGCTTCCGCCGAGCGTTCCGACCGTTCGATGAAACCGCCGCCGTAAACGCGGGCATCGGCCCCCGGCGCGGAATAAAGCACGCAGGCCTGACCGGGAGCGACACCGGCCTCCCCGGTCATCAGGTCCACATAAATACCGTTTTCGTCCGCATGCAGCATCGCTTCCGTCGGCGGGCGGGTGGAGCGCACCTTGGCGAAACAGGCAAAGCCCTGCCCGGCATCGCTCGCCAACTCGCCGTCACCCAGCCAGTTCATGTCACGCAGATAGACCCGGCGGGTTTCCAGCGCTTCGCGCGGGCCAACGATGACCCGGCGGCCGCGCGCATCGAGATGCACGACATAAAGCGGCTCCCCGGTCGCGACACCAATGCCGCGGCGCTGACCGATCGTATAATGCACGATACCATCGTGGCGGCCGAGCACGCGCCCGTCGAGATGGACGATATCGCCTGCCAATGCCGCATTCGGCTTCAGCTTGTTGATGATATCGGTATATTTGCCCTGCGGCACGAAACAGATGTCCTGGCTGTCAGCCTTCTTGGCCACGACAAGTCCCATATCTTCCGCCAAAGCGCGCGTCTCGGCCTTGGAGAGGCCGCCGAGCGGAAAGCGCAGATAATCGATCTGTTCCTGCGTCGTGGCGAACAGGAACCAGCTCTGGTCACGGTCGCTGTCGATCGGCCGATAAAGCGCACGCCGCCCCGGCTGACCGGAAACGGGATTGGGACGCGAACGAATGTAATGGCCGGTCGCCAGCGCATCGGCGCCGAGTTCCTGCGCCGTGGCGAGCAGATCGGCGAATTTTACCGTCTGGTTGCAGGCCACGCAGGGGATCGGCGTTTCACCCATCGCATAGGCTTCGGCAAAGGGGTTGATGACGGTTTCACGGAACCGCGCTTCGTAATCCAGCACGTAGTGGGGAATGCCGAGCGTTTCGCAGACCCGGCGCGCATCGTCTATATCCTGCCCCGCGCAACAGGAGCCCGCGCGGTGCACGGCAGCACCGTGGTCGTAAAGCTGGAGGGTAATGCCGAGGACATCATAGCCCTCGCGCTTGAGGATACCGGCCACCACCGAAGAATCGACGCCACCGGACATGGCGACAACGATCCGGGTATCTTCCGGCCTCTTGTCAAAATCGAGCGTATTCACGTTTTTTCCCATCGTCAGTCATAACGGGGGTAAAGGCCCCGCCGCCTGTCGGTCATCCGCCGCGAGAAACCTGGCCATCAATGGGGCCGTCCTGTCTCGTCATCCTGCGGATTTAAGGGCTGCATATAGAAAGGAATGGCCGCGCACGCAAGTACGGGGCGGAAAACCGCCCCGCAATGCCGACAGATTCGGGCTGGGACCGGCCGTCAGGCGCCGGCCGTCTTCTGGCCGCTGCTGCCGAACCACTTGTCGCGCTCCCGCCACAGGGCTGGCAGGGCCAGCAATCCGATAGCCGTGAAGGCGATCAGCGTCTTGTTGAGCTGCGACAGTTCCGCCGTGCGGCCGTCCAGATAATAGACGCCATAAACGATGGCCACGTGCCAGACATAGACCTGCAGCGAATGGCGGCCGAGCAATTGCAGGAACTTCAGCGACAGCACCCAGATGACGCCTTCGGCGATGGAACGCACGAGCGGACGGTGGTGCTTCGGACCTGCGATCACCAGCCAGGTCAGGCCGACGCCGACAGCGAGGAAGTTCATGAGATAGACCAGGCCGAAATCGGCGCGGATTTCCATCGTGGAGAATTTGCCCATCATGAATTCCGGCATCAGGCCCCAGGCTGTGGCGATGCGCAGCGGCATGAAGAACAGGCAGATGACGAGCGCCGCCTTCGGCAGCCACGTGTGCTCAGGCGAGAAGATCGCCTTCCACGGAATACGGTTCTGCGCCGTCATCGCGCCCATCACCAGCGCCGAATAGAATACGAGCTGCCAGCCGAGCAGGTTGAAGCTGACGCGAATGCCCTGCTCATCCGCACCTTTCACGAGTTCGTTGAGCGGGGTCGTCACGATCTGCTGAAGACCGAGCTGACCGGCCATCCAGACCAGCAGGGAGCCGGCCATGACATAGGCCCACTTGCCATCAAGGCAGAGCTTCACCAGCACCGGTGCAAAGATCATGTAGACGATATATTGCGGCAGAATATCCATGAAGGTCGGCTGGAACAGGAATGTCGCAATCGCCGCCAGTCGCAGCGGATCGTCGAACGACGTCATGCCGAGCCAGTTGTACCAGATATAGGGTGCATGCGGGATGACCATGCGGAAGAACAGCACGGCGATGACGAGACCCATCGCGTAACGATAAAGCTCCAGCGCCCGGTTCCAGATCATCTGCTTGCCGGCATCATAGCCGTATTTCATCATCTTGCGCGCATAGACCATGCCGATCAGCAGGCCGGACAGGAACACAAAGCCCTGGGCGTCCTCGACAAAGGCAAACTGCCGGTGATTGATTTCCACCAGCCAGAAGCCGCCGGCAAACACCAGATGGTTGATCAGCATGAAGACGAGGAAGTAACCACGCATCCCGTCGATCAGGTCAAAGCGTTTCATCTCGATAGCTCTCCGTTCTCGCAGGGCCTGCATTGCCCAGCCACCCAGCCCGGCTTGGGAGGGGCCGGGGATTGGATTGTCAACGCTGTTTTGCGCCTGAGGTTCCCTTTCCAAAGCGGTTTAGAACCGGCACGAAAAGTCACATTGACGTGTATGCGTTCTGGTTAGGATGCAGGGACTGAATGCCGGATGAATAAAAAAAGGCAATTCCGTGAAGCGGATGAGCCATGCGCGGGCAACATGCCGCGGCAAGCAGGGCTCAAAGCCTTGCATAGCAGGGCGAAGCGGAATTCACCGCCGATGAGCGGGGGAGATATCACCCGTTAGATTTATCAGTCGTTTTTTGACCGCATCTTGCTGTCCCCTTGGCGGAGCGAGCGTCGGCGTGACCATGCTTTCTGGAAGCGAGACGAGCAAAGGCCCGGCGGTCACCAAACCGCCGGGCCTTTATCCGTTAAACACGTTCCGATTCGTCAGGCAGCGGCCTGAATAGCGGCCACCTGCCAGTTGTCGTTTCCGGGGCGGCGAACGAAGGTCCACATTTCCACCGCTTCAGAAGGTTGGTGCTCGTCGCCTTCGATCACCTTGCCGGAGGTGCGGTCGCGCATCACGTCGATGGCGGAGTAGCGCATGGCCACCGTTGCATAATCCTGACCCTCTTCGTGCCATGCTTCGGCAACATCGCCCTGTAGCAACGTCACATCGCGCACGTCGTTTTTCACGCCGCTCGTGGCGTTGTCGCTCAGTTCTTCTGCGAGGTAAGACATGGCTTCCGGCGTCGTCAGCTTGCGCAATGTGCCATAATCCTCGGCGGCATAGGCGGCCTGCACGTCTTCCAGCATTTTCTGGAAAGTTTCGAGATCGCCCTGGGTAATGCCGATTTCATCACCTTCCGACATGGCGTTGGCATGAGGCGCAGGCTTTGCCGTTGCGGCAGTGGCGGCCACACCGCCCGCAGCGCCGGCCAGCGCGCCGATCTTCGGAATCTTGAACGAGGAAGCGGTAGAACCCGCCTGCGAACCGCCATTATAGGAAGAACCGGAATGATCCGTGCGCTGCGACCCGCCGGCCGAGCCATAAGCGGGCTGGCCCTGACGGCGCGAGGCGAAGAAACGCATGGCGAGCATGACCAGAAGACCAATCAGCGCCACCTGCAACAGCATACCGAAGAAACCGGCCATGCCGCCAAAACCGCCACCCAGCAGCATGCCGAACAGACCGCCCATCAACAGGCCGCCCATCAAACCACCCATCATGCCGCCGAACAGGCCGCGATTCTGCTGCGGCGCCTGCGCGCCCGGACGGGCCGGCTGAGCAGCGCTTGGCGCTGCCTGATTGGTGTTGGGCGTCATGCTGCGGTTGATCGGCGCGGTCTGGCCGGGTGCCGTGCTGGTCGAAGGCGGAGCGGAATAGGTCCGCGTGCCGCGGCTGCCGAAACCGCCGCTGGCGCGACGCGCTTCCGCCATATCAACCGCCACGAAAGACACCGCGATACCAAGCGCGGCGACTGCGAACAAACCCTTGAAGCGCCGAAAGGCAGCAAACATCGTTATCTCCTGTTGGCCGCCCTCCCATGAGCGGCATGTCAGCAGGCGATATAGCAACTCATGATCATCATTTTTAGAGCACTTGGCTTAAATTTTTTGTGATATGCAACCAAAGCGGGAGACTGGCAAAACCTGCCGCAAAATTAGCAGCAGTAAACACAAAAACCGGCGCAGGGTTTCCCCTGCACCGGTTCCTATTGTCCCCTTGGGAGGAACGATAAGATCAGTCGACGTTGAAGGTCAGCGGCTTGACCTGGCGGATCGCCGGGTTGGCGCGCAGCTTGTCGAGCACGGCTTCAGAAACCGGGCCGTCGACATAAAGCAGCGCGATGGCGTCGCCGCCTTCCTTTTCACGGCCGAGCTGGAAGTTGGCGATGTTGACGCCAGCCTCGCCGAGCGTGGTGCCCATGAAGCCGATCATGCCGGGAACGTCGGTGTTGGTGATGTAGATCATATGCGATCCGACATCGGCATCCATGTTGATGTTCTTGATCTGGATGAAGCGCGGCTTGCCATCCGAGAACACCGTGCCGGCAACCGAGCGTATCTGGTTTTCCGTCTTGACCGTCAGCTTGATGTAGCCGTCGTAAACGCCGGTCTTGTCGCGCTTGACCTCGGAGAGGATGATGCCCTTTTCCTTGATCATGACCGGGGCCGAAACCATGTTCACATCCGCAACCTGGCTGCGGATCAGGCCGGCCAGCAGGGCGCTGGTCAGTGCCTTGGTGTTCATGCTGGCGGTTGCGCCGTCATAAAGGATTTCGATTTCCTTGGTGGCGCTTTCCTGCACCTGACCGACGAAGGAGCCGAGAACATCCGCAAGACGGATGAACGGCTTCAGGCGAGGTGCTTCCTCAGCCGTGATCGACGGCATGTTGATGGCGTTGGAAACCGCACCCTTGACGAGGTAATCCGACATCTGCTCGGCAACCTGAAGGGCGACGTTTTCCTGCGCTTCCGTGGTCGAAGCACCGAGATGCGGCGTGCAGACGACGTTCGGCAGGCCGAAAAGCGGGCTCTCGGTGGCGGGCTCGACTTCGAACACGTCGAAACCGGCGCCGGCGACATGGCCGGACTTGATGGCATCCGCAAGGGCCGCTTCATCCACCAGACCGCCGCGGGCGCAGTTGACGATACGCACGCCCTTCTTCGTCTTGGCAAGGTTCTCTGCATTGAGGATGCCGCGCGTCTTGTCGGTCATCGGCACGTGCAGGGTGATGAAATCCGCCTGGGCCAGAAGCTCGTCCAGCTCAACCTTGGTCACGCCCATTTCCTGCGCGCGCTCCGGCGACAGGAAGGGGTCGTAGGCCAGAACATGCATCTTGAGGCCAAGTGCGCGCGAGCAGACGATGCCTCCGATGTTGCCGGCACCGATGACGCCGAGCGTCTTGCCGGTGATTTCGACACCCATGAATTTCGACTTTTCCCACTTTCCGGCCTGCGTGGAGCTGTCAGCGGCCGGAAGCTGGCGGGCGACGGCGAACATCAGCGCAATCGCATGTTCGGCTGTCGTGATGGAGTTGCCGAAGGGCGTGTTCATGACGATGATACCGCGGCGCGAGGCGGCCGGGATATCGACATTGTCGACGCCGATGCCGGCGCGACCGATGACCTTGAGGTTGGTCGCCGCCTCGATCAGCTTTTCCGTTGCCTTGGTGGCGGAGCGGATGGCGAGACCATCATAGTTACCGATGATTTCGGCAAGCTTGTCCTTGTCCTTGCCGAGCTTCGGCTGGAAATCGACTTCGACGCCACGATCGCGGAAGATCTGGACGGCGGTTTCCGACAGTTCGTCGGATACGAGTACGCGAGGTGCCATGGTTCACGGGCTCCTTGAAAACGGTGCAGTTTTGAAAGCGGGGAATGTGCGGCCCTGCATCAGCGCAGGGCCGGTATCAAAATCAGGCGGCAGCCTTGGAAAGTGCTGCCTTCTGCGTCTGGTAAGCCCAGGCGAGCCAGGGCATGACGGCTTCCATATCCGCCGTCTCGATGGTCGCGCCGGCCCAGATGCGCAGGCCGGACGGTGCGTCACGGTAAGCGCCGATATCGAGGGCGACATTTTCCTTTTCGAGCAGGGCGACGACGCCCTTGGCGAAATCGGCCTGTGCGGCGGCATCCAGCGCCTGCACCTCGGGATCGACGATCTTCAGGCAGACGGAGGTGTTGGAGCGGGTTTCCGGCTTGACGGCCAGGTTGGCGATCCAGTCGTTCTTTTCGATGAAGTCGTAGATAACCTTGGCATTGGCATCGGCACGGCCGATCAACGCCTTGAGACCACCGAGGTTCTTCGCCCACAGCAGCGCGTCGATATAATCTTCAACGCAAAGCATGGACGGGGTGTTGATGGTTTCGCCGGTGAAGATGCCTTCGATCAGCTTGCCGCCGGAGACCATGCGGAAGATTTTCGGCAGCGGCCATGCCGGCGCGTAGCTCAGCAGACGCTCGACAGCGCGGGGCGAAAGGATGATGACGCCATGGCCGCCCTCACCGCCCAGAACCTTCTGCCAGGAGAAGGTGACGACGTCGAGTTTCGTAAAATCCATGTCCTGTGCGAAGGCCGCCGAAGTGGCGTCGCAGATGGTCAGGCCCTTGCGGTCAGCCGGGATGAAATCGGCATGGGAACACGAACGCCGGAGGTGGTACCGTTCCAGGTGAAGACGACATCACGGTCGAAATCGACTTCGGCAAGGTTCGGCAGCAGGCCGTAGTCGGCCTCGAACTTGCGCACGTCCTTCAGCTTCAGCTGCTTGACGACGTCTGTGACCCAGCCAGCGCCGAAGCTTTCCCAGGCGAGCATATCGACGCCGCGTTCACCGAGCAGCGACCAGAGCGCCATTTCAACGGCGCCGGTGTCGGATGCGGGAACGATACCGATGCGATAATCGGCAGGAACGTTCAGAACTTCACGGGTGAGATCGATGGCCTGCTTCAGCTTGGCTTTGCCAACCTTGGCGCGATGCGAGCGACCGAGCGGCGCACCGGAGAGAGCATCTAGCGACCAACCGGGACGCTTCGAGCAGGGACCAGAGGAAAAATGCGTATTGCCCGGACGGACGTCCGGCTTCACGATATCTGTCATTTAACTACCCTTTCAGATAGGCGCCTCTCGTTAGGGAGAGGTGTCCTGACGCCGTTGCTATTCCTCTCGCCGATCCCAGTCAAGCGGAATATGTCGCTACGCAGAAGAATTTTGGTCCATATGCGTCATGCCCGTGTCAGATGCCGGTAAAACAAAACCGCCCGCACCCGGAGGATGCGGACGGTCTGAAACTACCAGCTGGGCGTGACGTTTATTTATAAACGGCAGGCTGCAGCGGAATATCGGCGGGCGGCATGTATTGCGCGGTATCGCAGCCGTTGAAGACATAACGGCCACCGACGCGCACTTCATGCGAATAAAGGCCCTTGTCACGGCCCGGACCGCCGCCATTCTCATAAGCGAACATATCGCCCTTGTTGATATGGCGGAAACGATAGCCGATATCGGCCTTCAGGTTACAGGTGACGTCGATGGATGCGCCGGCCATCAGAGCATAGGCGAAGCGCCACTTGCCCTTGCCGCCATGCTCCGTGGTCGGGTCGCAGCCCAGGCCATTGACGCTGCAGGATGTGTTGCGCAGCTTGTCCCACTTGACGTAGGAGCCGCCGATACCGCCGCCGACATAAGGCGTCACCCGACCGTAAGTGCCGAGATCGACGTAGGCATTCGCCATCAGAGTATAGGCGCGAACCGAGCTAAGGTCCTCCGAGACGCAGCGACCTGGAACGGAACCGCAGAAACCGCTCGTGGAGCCGCGAAAATCCGACTTACCCATATAGTCGAAGGTCACGTCACTGCGGAAATAGTTGTTGAACTGATAACCGACACCTGCACCGATGACATAGCTGTCCTTGATCGTCGCGGTATCAAAATCCGCGAGATAGCCGCCGGGGCCGCCCTGATAATAATGGGCGCCGCGCAGCTTGTTGAAGGAATAACCGACATCGCCGCGCAGATACCAGCCGCTTGCCTGGGTAATCTCGACTTCGGGGGCCTCGACATAGGCCGGTGCGGGCTCGGCTTGATAAAGATCGGCAGCGATGGCGCTGGTACCGGTCAGCAGGACGGCCAGAAATCCGGCCAGGACGTTTTTCATGACTTCCACTCCAGAAGAGGCACGTGCGGTTTCGGCAGCAGATGCCAGTGAACTGTTCAGTCATGGAGATTGACGTAAAATGGTTAAGTCCCGATTAACCACGATCATTCACTATATTTATTAGGAAATACTCAAAGAAAAAGCCGGCTGCAAAGCCGGCTTTTTCAGGCGTTACTGTCGCGGAAGCTCACGCCGCCGAGCGGGCATTGGCGATGACGCCGACGAGATCGTTGACGATCTGCTCCACCTTCGCGCTGTCGTCGCCTTCTGCCATGACGCGGATCAGCGGCTCCGTACCGGAGGGACGGATGACGAGGCGGCCATTATTGGCCAATGCGCTTTCCGCATCCGCAATCGCCTGCTGCACGACAGGGTTTTCCAGCGGCTTGCCGCCGGAAATACGGACATTCTTCAAAAGCTGCGGCACCGGCTCGAACTTGCGGCAGACTTCGCTGACCGTGAGGCCGGAGCGCTTGACCTTGGCGAGAACCTGCAAGGCCGCAACAAGGCCATCGCCCGTCGTGCCATAGTCCGACAGCACGATATGGCCGGACTGCTCGCCGCCAACGTTGAAATTGTGGTTACGCATGTGTTCGACGACATAACGGTCGCCCACTTTGGTACGGGCAAGGGTAAGGCCCTTGTCGCCCAGGAAGCGTTCAAGACCGAGATTCGACATGACGGTCGCCACGATACCGCCGCCGCGCAGCGTGTTGTCGGCAGCCCAGCTATCAGCGATGACGGCCATCAGCTGGTCGCCATCGACGATCTCGCCGCGCTCGTCAACGATGATGACACGATCCGCATCGCCATCGAGCGCGATGCCGATATCGGCCCGTACTTCATGCACCTTCTTCTGCAGCGCTTCCGGGTGGGTAGAGCCGCATTCCAGATTGATGTTGATGCCGTTCGGCTCATTGCCGATGGTGACGACTTCCGCGCCGAGTTCCCAGAGCGCAGCGGGCGCCACCTTGTAGGCCGCGCCATTGGCGCAGTCGATGGCGATCCGCAGTCCGCTCAGCGTCACATCGCGCGGCAGAGTGCGTTTGACGAATTCGATATAACGGTAGATGTCGCCATCCACACGCTTGGCGCGGCCGATCTCGCTCGGCTTGGCAAGCTGCGCATAGATATCCTTGTCGAGAAGGTCCTCGATCTCCAGTTCCAGCTCGTCGGAGAGCTTGTAACCATCCGGTCCGAAAAGCTTGATGCCGTTATCGGAGAAGGGATTGTGCGAGGCCGAGATCATCACGCCGATATCGGCGCGCAGCGAGCGGGTCAGCATGGCGACGGCGGGCGTCGGAATGGGGCCGAGCAGGAAGACATCGAGACCGGCGGCGGTGAAACCAGCGACCAGCGCGTTTTCCAGCATGTAACCGGAAAGGCGCGTATCCTTGCCGATGACCACGCGATGGCGATGATGGCCACGGCGGAAGATCGTCCCGACCGCAATGCCCACACGCATCGCCAGATCAGGCGTCATGGGAAATACGTTCGATTGTCCGCGGATACCATCGGTTCCGAAATAACGGCGTGCCATTTGAACTCCAAATCTTTTCCAGCATTCCGGCAAAAGCTGAAAACAGCCGGAAGCGTTTTTGGCTAGATGCCACAAACCACGATAAACAGCACGTAAATTAGCGCAAAAATGGCTTATATCTTGTTACCAAAATGAAAAGGCCACCCGGAAACCCGGATGGCCTTTTACAATTTTTAGCTTGTGCAGGCGGTCAGTGCGGCTGCGGCTCCATGCCGCCTTCGGCCTCACCGTCGCCCTTTGCTTCGCTCGGGCCGTCCTTCTTGGTGCCTGCCTTCGGCACTGCCGAACCACGGCTGCCCGGAGAATCGTCACCCAGGTCGCGGGCGGGCTTCTCGCCCTTCAGCAGGGCCTTGATCTCGTCGCCCGTCAGGGTTTCGTATTCAAGCAGACCCTCGGCAATCGCAACGAAACCATCGTGGTTTTCCGTCAGGATGCGGCGGGCCTCACCATAAGCCTCGTCGATCAGGCGGCGAACTTCCGTGTCGATGGTCTGGGCCGTCGCCTCGGAGACGTTCTTCGACTGCGAGACGGAATGGCCGAGGAAGACTTCCTGCTGGTTTTCACCATAGGAGACCTGGCCGAGAGCATCGGAGAAGCCCCATTGCGTGACCATGGCGCGGGCAAGCTTGGTGGCCTGCTCGATATCCGAAGACGCGCCGGAGGTGATGTTTTCCTTGCCGAAGGTCAGCTCCTCGGCAACGCGGCCACCCATCATGATGACGAGACGCGACACCATCCACTTGTAGCTCATGGAGTAGCGGTCGCCTTCCGGCAGCTGCATGACCATGCCGAGCGCGCGACCGCGCGGGATGATCGTCGCCTTGTGCAGCGGATCGGCCACGGCAACCTTCAGCGCGGTAATGGCGTGTCCGGCTTCGTGATAGGCGGTCAGCTTCTTTTCGGCCTCGGTCATGGCGGAGGAACGACGTTCCGCACCCATCATGATCTTGTCCTTGGCGTCTTCGAATTCCTGCATGGTAACGACGCGCTTGTTGCGGCGGGCGGCCATCAGGGCGGCTTCGTTGACGAGGTTCATCAGGTCCGCACCCGAAAAACCGGGTGTGCCGCGGGCCAGAACCTTGAGGTCGACATTCGGCGCCAGCGGCACGTTGCGGATATGCACCTTGAGGATGCGCTCGCGGCCGACAATATCCGGGTTCGGCACGACGACCTGACGGTCGAAACGGCCGGGACGCAGAAGTGCAGGGTCGAGAACGTCTGGACGGTTGGTGGCCGCGATGAGGATGATGCCTTCATTCGCCTCGAAACCGTCCATCTCGACCAGCAGCTGGTTCAGCGTCTGCTCGCGCTCGTCGTTACCGCCGCCAAGACCGGCGCCGCGATGGCGGCCGACAGCGTCGATTTCGTCGATGAAGATGATGCATGGCGCGTTCTTCTTGGCCTGCTCGAACATGTCACGCACACGGCTTGCGCCGACGCCGACGAACATTTCCACGAAATCCGAACCGGAAATGGTGAAGAACGGCACATTGGCTTCGCCGGCGACGGAGCGCGCCAGAAGCGTCTTACCCGTGCCGGGCGGGCCGACGAGCAGCACACCGCGCGGAATTTTACCGCCGAGGCGCTGGAACTTCTGCGGATCGCGCAGGAATTCCACGATTTCCTCGAGGTCCTGCTTGGCTTCGTCCACGCCTGCAACGTCATCGAACGTCACGCGGCCATGGGCTTCCGTCAGGAGCTTGGCCTTGGACTTGCCAAAGCCCATCGCACCACGCGAGCCGCCCTGCATCTGCCGCATGAAGAACAGCCAGACGCCGAGAATGAGGAACATCGGCAGAAGCGTGCCGAGATAGCTCAGGAAACCGGAGGAACCGTCGCTTTCGGGACGCGCCACGATGGTCACGTTCTTGCTCTGCAAGCGCTCCATCAGGCTGTCGTCAATGACGGGGGAATAGGTCTGAAAGGCCGTGCCGTTTTCGGTGTAGGTTCCGAGAACCCGGTTACCGGTGACGGTCACGTCGCGAACTCGCCCGGAATCCACATCGCGAAGAAACTGGGAATACGGAATTTCCCGCGAACCCGTTTGCGTCGGCGACGTCTGGAACATGCTGAACAATGCGATCAGCAAGAGGGCAATCACGGCCCACAAGGCGAAATTTCTGAAATTTGGGTTCATCGAACTCCCCGAACTCACACAGGCATATCTGCTGCCCGCTCTTACGTGCCCCTAACATAAGGACGACATCTGCCGTTGCCAAGGCAAAGCGCATTATCTGATGCGTTTTGGTGTAAAAACTATTCCAAGGCAATTCACGAAAAAGAGGCCGGATTTAAACCGGGGGCTGTGGATATGCCGTCCGCCCGAATAAATTGGCGATTGCATTCGCCAACTCAAGGTCGAAACGCGACAGGAAAAGATCGAAAGGTGCGAGCCTCGGCGTGATGGTGACGGCATCCGCCCGCGAACCCGGCTCATCGGCCGCTGCGGCAATTTGCGGCAGCCCCGCCATTGCCTGTTTCGCCACCCCGGCCGGTACGGACGGAAAAAGCGCGGCCGCTTCCGCAGCGTCACCGACCCTGCGCGCTTTGACGTGGACTGGAAAAGCCGATCCGTTCTTTACGAGGAAACGATCGTCCCATAGCCCTTGGTCGTTTGCGCCAATGTTAAGCTCCGGCAGGTTTCGCTGCTCGCGGAACATATAGAGCCCGTCCCGCCGGCGATCGAGCAGGACGCGACCGACCGTCAGTCGCCCGCGTTCAGCCGTTTTGAGAAACCGCAGAACACGTTCCATGCTGCTTGCAGCCGGAAAATATGCCCTTCCGCCAAGGGTGGCGATCAGCGCCGCCAGCCCATGCCGGAACTCGGGACGATCGGGATTGACGCCATCGCCGGCCAATCTGGCGAGCGCAGCGTGGAAAACCTGTGTATGACCGCGCAGGAAGGTGGCCGTTGTTTCGGAAAGCGCCTGTCTTTTAAGAGAGGTTTCCGCATCGATCCGGACGGGAGAGACGGGAAGCGCCTGCCGTACACGCACCCTCTCATATCGGGTATTTTCATTGCTCGGATCGTCAAGCCAGCCGCGCGAGCGGGAAGACACATAGTCACGGATCGCCTGCCTCTCACACATCAGGAACGGCCGCATGATCCAGTGGCGGCCATCGTATAAGACCGCATCCGCCATGCCGGAGAGACCGAGATTGTCAGAGCCGCCGCTGCGGGCGGCGCGCATCGCCACGGTTTCGCGCTGGTCGCCGATTGTATGTCCCGTCACGACAAGATCGGCTCCGGTCTCGCGGGCGACCTCGGCAATCAGGCGGTAGCGGGCAAGCCGGGAGGCTTCGGAGAGGCCGGAGGCCGGTTTGGCACCGTCCCATCGGCGGGTAACGTGGGGGATGCCGAGTTCGGCGCAGAGCATCGCCACCTTGCGCGCCTCATCGGCAGATTCCGCTCTCAGCGCATGGTCTACGGTGACGGCGGAAAGGCGCAAGCCATCCCGATCCATCTCCGCCATTGCCTCATGCAAGGCCAGCAACAGACCGGTGGAATCACTGCCTCCAGAGATTGCGACGAGGATATGGGCGGGTGTGTGGAGATTTTCGACAAAAGACCTCGCCGCCGCGAGCGGCGCAACAGTCTTTTCGTTCAGAATGCGGGCATCAACCGGCATGGAAATACCCGCGATCGCAGGGAAAAATCAGCAGCTCAGCCGTTTCTGTTCGCTGGCAACCTTGCTCAGCACGGTCTTAGAAGCATTGGGATAACGCTTCGGCACCTCGCGCAGCGTGGCGCAGGCGGTTTCGGTATTGTCGAGAGCGGCAAGCGACATGCCGAGCTTCATCAGCATTTCCGGCGCCTTCGGAGATTTGCCGTAGGCCTGATGGCCGTTCAGGAAGGTCTTTGCGGCCTCGTTGAACTTGCCCTGGGAATATTGCGCTTCGCCCAGCCAGAAGCTCGCATCCGCAGCCTTCGTGCCCTTGGGATAACCCTGAAGATATTGCTGGAACCCCTGTTCCGCCAGCTTGTAGTCACCGGAAAGAACATGGCCGTAAGCGGCCTGATAAATATCGCCTTCGCTGGTAAGCGCCGCCGTATTCACCGGATCCGTCTTGCGCTGGCTATTGCCCGTGCTAACGCCCGGAAGGCTGGCGGAGGAATTGTTAGCGCCCTGATTCAACGTACCGCCAACCGGCATTCCCTTGGAATCAAGCTCGATGGAGCCGAGCGTCGTCTCTCCCGGTGCGCCTGTCGGGGCGGTGGAGGGAGCAGACGGAGAAACGGAAGCGCCACCCTCGGGTGGCGTTTCGATGATCGTTGCAACGTCGTCGGTCGGCGGTGAGGCCGGATTGACCGGACTGGCTTCCGCCTTCTTTTTCGGTGCAGCGGTCGGGCTTGCACCCTTGCCGCCGGCATTGCCGCTCTCCAGTTCCTGGAAGCGGAACTCATTGTCTTCCTGCGCCTTGCGGATCGTTTCCTGCATCTGCAGAAGCTGGAAGCTCATTTCCTCGATACGGCCGTTGAGCTGCCGGATCTGTTCTTCAAGCTGCTGAACCCGATAGGCTTCATTGGCCTGAACCCGGACGACCGGGGGCTGCTGAGAGTTGATCGTGCCGAAGCTACCCCCCGCACCGAACAGCGGACCCGAAACGGCGATGCCGCTCAAGCCGGTGCAGGCTGCAAGCCCCAGCATTCCCGCCACGACAAGTTTCTTCATCTCATTCGTCCTGCCTTAACTGATTTGCACCGGAATGGCGCAAGCCGGATTTTTTCCATATCAACCGAAAAAGCAACTTAACTTCGGCCAAACTATGAAAAAAACAAAAGGCGGCCCAAAGACCGCCTTTCATTCAAGATCACAATAACGTCAGGCAATCACATGCCCGCGCCACCGAGAACCGTCACGGCGCGGCGGTTCTGCGACCAGCAGGAGATGTCGTCGCAAACGGCGACCGGCTTTTCCTTGCCGTAGGAGATCGTCTTCATGCGGTTTGCCGGAACACCCTGGGAAGCCAGGAAGTCGCGGGTTGCAGCCGCACGACGGGCGCCGAGCGCCAGGTTGTATTCGCGCGTGCCGCGTTCGTCGGCATGGCCTTCAACGGTGATGGCGTAGTTCGGGTAACGGGCGAGCCACTGAGCCTGGCGCTGCAGGGTCTGCTGGGCGTCAGCGCGGATAGAGGTCGAGTCGGTGTCGAAGAAGATGCGGTCGCCGACATTGACCGTGAAGTCCTGCTGGGAGCCCGGCGTTGCGGAGCCCGCGCCACCAAGGCCAAGTTCACCGGCGCTGTTCGGCATGTTCTTCTTGTTCGCGCAGCCTGCGAGAGCGAGCGCGAGCGTCATGGCGATGACAGCCGGGTTACGGGCCAGTTTCTGCATGGGGCTGAGTGCCGAAATATGTGTACGGCTCATCGCCGGTCTCTCCTTAGGATTTCAATAACGTTGCCGGACACTAACTGATCGCGGTTAATAGCCGGCAAACGCTTATGGTTAACAGAAAGGAAATGTCCCATTTTTTTGCTCCCTCACAACACTTTGCGGCAAGAAAGAGGCGCACTTCCCCATGGTATTAAGTAAAACATGACGGCGCCGGTTCATGCCGGCGCCGTCATGGCAGTCATATCAGTCCAGAAGCGGCGACCATGCCGGATCCGAAGCGAAAGTCGGCGTCTTGATGAGCTGCTCGTTGTAGCCCGTCAGGTCGATCGAATAGAGCTGCGGACCGCCCGCACCGGCGTTCTGGCGGAAGAACATCAGCACGCGGCCGTTCGGCGCCCAGGTCGGGCCTTCATTGTGGAAACCGCTGGTCAGGATGCGCTCGCCCGAACCGTCGGTCTTCATCACGCCGATCGAGAACTTTCCGCCCGACTGCTTGGTGAAGGCGATCAGATCGCCGCGCGGCGACCAGACCGGCGTGGAATAGGAACCATCGCCGAAGGAAACGCGCTGCTGGCCGGAACCATCGGCATTCATGACGTAAATCTGCTGGCGGCCGCCACGGTCGCTTTCGAAGGCGACGCGCTGACCGTCGGGCGAATAGGACGGCGCCGTATCGATCGCCGACGTGTTCGTCAGCCGCGTCGTGGTGCGAGAGCGCAGGTCCATCGTGTAGATATTGGCGTTGCCATCCTGCTGCAGGCTCATGATGACCTTCTGGCCATCCGGCGAGAAGCGCGGCGAGAAGGTCATGCCGGGGAAATTGCCGACGACTTCGCGCTGTCCGGTTTCCAGCTGCAACAGATAAACGCGCGGCTGCTGGCCTTCGAAGGACATGTAGGTCACTTCCTGACGGTTCGGCGAGAAACGCGGCGTCAGGACGATGTCGTTCGAGTTGGTGAGATTGCGGACGTTGAAGCCATCCTGATCCATGATCGAGAGCTGGCGCTTGCGGGCCGTTTTCGGGCCGCTTTCAGAGACGAAAACGACGCGGGTGTCGAAGTAGCCCTTTTCACCGGTGATGCGCTCATAGATGGCGTCGGCGATGATGTGGGCGACGCGGCGCCAGTTTTCCGGCTGGGTAAAGAACTGCTGGCCAGTCATCTGCTGGTTGGCGAACGTATCCCACAGGCGGAATTCGGCGCGCAGGCGGCCATCGCTTTCACGCGTGACACGGCCGGTCACGAGCGCCTGTGCGTTGATGACCTTCCAGTCCTCGAAACGCGGCTGCTGATCCGGATTGCTGATCTTTTCGATGAAGGCGTTCTTGTTGACCGGCGCAAAAAGGCCGGAACGCTGCAGGTCGGCGGCAATGACCGCGGAAACCTGCGCGCCGATGCCGTCGCTCGACATGAAGTCGGTGATGGCGATTGGCAGCGGCTCGACATTGCCTTTGTTGATGTTGATTTCCACCCGCGCAAAAGCCGGTGCGGAGAAAACCGACATGAGGGCCGCAACAGCGAGCACCAGCCGGATCGGCGAAAATATCTTCATGTTGCCAGGCCTTTCAGCATTCATAGCAATTCACTGGGATCGAAGTTCACGACAACTTCGTTCCATGCGTCATATTTGTCGGCAGGAAGGTTGGTGAACGGAGCAGAACGCATGATGGCGCGATAAGCTCCGCCGGAAAGAGCACGACGCGTCCCTTCGGAACCGCCGGTCGCCTCAATCTCGGGCCGACCGATGATGGTTCCATCACGGTCGAGCTTCATAGTGACCCGGACGCGAACGTCCGAGGCATCCGCCATGCCGGGAATGATCTGCCAGTTCTTCTGGATCGCGCCACGCAGCGCATCCATTTCCGTCTGGCTGAGCGTCGAACCGCCCGTCGTCTTCTTGCCGCCAAGCGAGGCCTGCTGGGTGGAGCGCTTGGCGCCGCCGCCCGATGGGGCCTGTTTGTTCAAAAGCGCGGCGATATCGTCAGCGTTAAAATCGCTTTCCTTCGAAGAAGCCGATTTCGCAGTCTCCTGCTTCTTCTCGCCGGGCTTCTTGTCGGAAGGCTTGTCGGTGGACTTCGCCTGATCGGGCTTGGTCTCGGCCGGTTTTTCCGCGGGCTTCTGCTCGGCAGGCTTGGTTTCGGCCTGCTTCGGCTCTTCCGGCTTCGGCGGCTCGGGACGGGAGTTCGGACGCGGCACGTTCTGCGGCACGGGGATTTCGGCCGGTTCCTGCTGCGCGGGCGGCGGCTCTTCGGCCTTGGTTTCCTGCGGCGGCGGCTCCGTCTTCGGCTGCGGTGCGATCTCAGGCTTGGTCTGCGGCAAGGCGGCCATTTCTTGCGGCTTCGGAGCCGAGGTTTCTTCCTTGACGATTTCCTTTACCTCGTTCGCCTTGGTGTCGACGACGGGTTGCGGCTTTTCCTGCTTTGGCGGAGCGGCGGCGCTGATATTGTCGTTGGGCTTGGTGGTCGGCGTCGGCGGCGCGTCAAGATCGACCGTGTTGTTGCCGACATTCTGGGCGTTCTCGACAATATCCGGCCGCGTGGTCGGGACCGGGGCCGATTTTTCCGCTTTCGGCGCGTTCTTGTCGCCCTGCTGGATCTGGCTCAGCTCCTCGATGGGCACCAGTTCCACCGGCAGGGCCTCGGCCTGCGACACGTCAAGCGGCTCCGGCGAGCCCAGGGAAACGAGGGCGAAAGCCAGAAGCGACGCATGCACGATCGCGGATGTGGTAAGGCTGCCCTTCATCGTTTTACGTCAATTGTCCTGTTTCTGCTGGGTCACAAGGCCGATATTCTTGAAGCCCGCCGCCTGGATGCGCGCCATCACATCGGCAACGACGCCGTAAGCGGCAACGGAATCCGCGCGCACGAAGATGCGTTCGTTATAACCTGTCGTGGCGATTGCCTGCAGCTTGTCGGCCACTTCGGCCGCCTGGATTTCCGTTTCCTGCAAATGGATCTGGCCATTGGCGTTGACGGAAATGGTGATCGGCTGCGTGTCCGAGTTCAGCGCATTGGCGGATGTCTGCGGCAGATCGATCGGCACGCCGACCGTCATCATCGGCGCCGCCACCATGAAGATGATGAGCAGCACGAGCATGACGTCGACCAGCGGCGTCACGTTGATCTCGCTTATCGCGCCGCCCCTGCGTCGTCCGCCGCGCCCCCGGCGTCCACCGGAACCGCCGCCGCTGCCACCTGCTGACATACCCATATCATTTACTCCATTTTGCCTTGCGGCAAATTACTGCACAGCATGCGGCCACTTACTGGGCGGCCTGCCGCGTCTGAAGTTTTTCATCGATCTGGCGCGACAGGATCGCGGAGAACTCGTCGGCGAAACCTTCCATGCGGGCGGAAAGCTTGTGCGCGTCGGCCGTGAACTTGTTGTAGGCGATAACCGCGGGAATAGCCGCGACAAGGCCGATGGCGGTCGCCAGAAGCGCTTCGGCGATACCCGGCGCCACGACCGCAAGGTTGGTGGACTTCGAACCGGCAATCGCCTGGAACGAGGTCATGATACCCACAACCGTACCGAAGAGACCGATGAAGGGACCGGCCGAACCGATGGTGGCGAGCGAACCGAGGCGCGCCTCGTATTGTTCGCTTTCTCGCGCCATGGTCACGTCCATCGCCCGGTCGATGCGCATCTGCAGACCGATGGGCGAGCGTGCGCCGCGCTCGAAGGATTTCTTCCATTCGCGCATGGCGGAAACGAAAATCGCCGCAAGACCGCCATTCTGGCGCTCCGCCAGCGTGCGATAAAGCTCTTCGAGCGACTGGCCAGACCAGAAGACCTGTTCGAACTGGTCGAACTGGCGTCTTGCCTTGCCGAAGCTCACATATTTGTCAAAGACGATCGCCCACGTCCAGACCGAGGCGGCGATAAGTCCGATCATCACGAGCTTCACGATGAGGCCCGCCTGCATAAACAGTGCCCAGAGACTTACATCGTGCGTCGCCGCTGCCAAACCTGCCTGTTCCATAAATATCCAATCCCCGAATCCAAACGCCCGGTACGGGACCGGGCGATTCAAACGCGTGTTAACGCTCGAAGTCCTGCGGCAACAGCCGCCAACCCCTTAGCCATACCCCGATACTTGCCAGTAAGCCTTACTTGCCAATAAATTTGGTGAAAGGAAGGCGTGCGCCGCACAAATGCCAGTTGCTAAAGTAAGACACCATTATGGTTAAAGGAGTGTTACAGCCGGGCCACGCCGGATGGATTTACTGGACCGGGCCGTCAATTACTTCAGGAATTTTTCCGCCACTGTCTCCGGAAGACGCCTTGGGCGACCATTGGCGTTGATGACGGCGATGATGACCTTGGCGGCGACCAGCAGCGTTTCGCCGCGCCGGATTTCCTGATTGAGCACCATTTTCGCGCCACCGGCTTTCTCGGTAACGGTGGTGATCGTCAACACGTCATCCATCCGCGCCGGGCTTTTGAAATCGATCTCCATGCGATGCACGACGAAGACCAGACCTTCTTCGTCAGCGGTCAGAAGCGCGCTTTGTTCGCAGCCGAGGCAACGCAGGTAGTCCGTGCGGCCGCGCTCGAGAAAATGCAGGTAACGCGCGTGATAAACGAGGCCGGAGAAATCCGTATCCTCGTAATAGACACGCTGCGTCAGGCGGTGGCCATGTTCGATAAGCTCACCCGAAAGCGAAACCACAAGCTCGCTCATACTATCTCCTTGGGAATTTCAACTGCATCGCGACGTCCTTCGCGGACGATAAGATGCTCATGCCGTTGCGGCAGCGCCTCGATACGCTCCGCGATGAAACGGGGCCTCAGATCGCTCTTCAGAAGCGCGGAAGGCTGCGCGGGCAGCCAGCGGAACTCCACTTCGACGCCATCCAGCACCCGATGCACGATATCGCTTTCATGGAACGGCAGGGGCTGGCGAAGCGAAACGAGATAATAAAATCCGAGTTCATGCGCCGCAAAATCGTCATAGGCGAAAAAATTCTCGGCCGACCAGAGAAGACGCTCGACCGAGCAATCCCGGTCAAGCTCCTCGCCGATCTCGCGGATGATGGTTTCCTGCGAGCTTTCGCCGATTTCGGCCCGCCCGCCGGGCAAGGCCCAGTAACTGTCCTTCGCACCGCGCTGGACGAGAACATGGCCGTTCTGAAAGATCAGCGCCGCCACGCGCATGCTGAAAAGCTGCGGTTTCCGGTCCAGCCGGATCATGTGGCGTTCGGGGGCAGAGGTCATTTATCGTCCAGGTCGCCGTCATGCCAGACGAGGTGTCTCGTGGCCTTCGGCAGGTGCTCTATTTCGTCGGCGATGAAATAGGGCGGAATATCAAGCTCCGTCAATGCCTGACGGGTTGCCACAACCCAGCGGAACTCCAGTTCGTTATCGCCGTCCTGAACGCGGTGAATGATATCGGTCGGATGAAAGGCCAGCGTCTCCGGCAGGTCCATCAGGTAATAAAATCCGAGTTCGTGCCAGTCCTTGCCTTCGTAGTGAAAGAAATTTTCGACCGCCCAGAGAAGCCGCCCGATCTTGGCCTCGACGCCAAGCTCTTCCACCATTTCGCGCGCCAGCGTTTCTTCGGAGCGTTCGCCCATTTCGGCACGGCCGCCCGGAAAGGTCCAGAATTTTTCATGCGACGCCCGGTGCACCAGCACGTGGCCATCGCGAAACGCCAGTCCCGCCACCCGCATCTGGAAAATGCGCTTCGGCTTGAACTTCATGCGGATACGGGTGTCCTGCTTGGTATCGTGTGTCATGGCGCTGACCTGCGGGCTGGAAACATCAAATCGGTTTCCGTCCACCCTAGCGCATCCATCTCTTCTTTTCTTGCTTTTGCGTCATCTCCCACAATGAATTCATCCAGTTGCGGCGGCTTGATCGCTGTGCCGGACAACATCGCATGCGCCTGCCCGCGATGATGCGTCTGGTGCTGGAAGAGATGCGACAGAACATCGTCGCAGCGATCCTGCTGGATACGCGCGCCGCGATGGATATTGACGTTAGCCGCAAGGCCGTCTTCATCGAGACTGTCGACAAATGCGATCAGCACCTCGTCCAACTCCGTCTGGGCGACACGCAGATCCGCCATGGTGGCGAAAGGCTCTTCTTCGGCAAAGGCCGCAAGGCCAAGTGTGCCACCCTGCAGGGCATCGATATAAAAAAGGTCGACGGTGTAGATGTGGTTCAGCGTCGCGCGCAGCGTTGGAAAGAAACTCACACGAGAGGCGACGAACGCTTCCTGCGAAAGCTGAAGACAAGCCTGATGCAGCCGAAAATTGGCCAGCCTGTTGTTGCGCGCAAGTTTGCGGAAGACCCGCAGCGGATCGTAAGACATGAAGGCTCCTCCATTGCCGCCGAAGGACGGCGTCGTTCAATCGACGCGTTCCAGCTCCGATCTGCTTTTCAGAACACTGGCGCCGTCTTCCTGCTCGATCAGATAGGCGGGCTCCTGCCTGCTCGCTTTCCGCTTTATTCTGGAGCCGGCGATGGTGCGTTCGACATCATCCGTGAAAATCTCGACGATTTTACCTTCACCGGTACCACTGCCCCAGTTCCATCGGACCTTCGTGCCCTTGCGATACACCGACATGATCATCTCCGTGCCAAAGACGATCAAATGCCGGCACACTGGGCTTGTTCCCTCAATCCTCCTCCAGCGTCAGCCGGAACTGCGCCGCCTCAAGATCCTTCGGCGGCTGCATCCCCAGATGTTTCCAGGCCGTGCCGGTCAGAATACGGCCGCGCGGCGTGCGCTGGATGAAGCCCTGCTGGATCATATAGGGTTCGATAATATCCTCGATGGCGTCGCGCGGCTCCGAAAGGCCGGCGGCGATGGTTTCGATGCCAACCGGGCCTCCGCCGAAATTGACGGCGATCATGGTCAGATACCGCATGTCGAGCTGGTCGAGACCCATTTTGTCGACCAGAAGCCGGGTCAAAGCCTCATCGGCGATCTCGCGCGTGACCGCTTCCGCCCGCGCCACCTCGGCGAAATCGCGCACGCGGCGCAATAGCCGTCCGGCGATACGCGGCGTGCCGCGGGCACGCCTTGCCACCTCGCGCGCGCCCTCGTCGGTCATGTTCAGCCCCATCAGCCGCGCGCCGCGCCGGACGATCAGTTCCAGTTCGTCGACGGTGTAGAAAGCCAACCGGACGGGAATGCCGAAACGGTCGCGCAGCGGCGTCGTCAAAAGCCCAAGACGGGTCGTCGCGGCGACAAGGGTGAATTTGGAAAGATCGATCTTCACCGAACGTGCCGCCGGTCCTTCGCCGATGATGAGGTCGAGCTGGAAATCCTCCATTGCCGGATAGAGAATCTCTTCCACCGCCGGGTTGAGACGGTGGATTTCATCGATGAAGAGTACGTCGCGCTCCTCGAGATTGGTCAGAAGTGCGGCAAGATCGCCCGCCTTGGCGATGACAGGGCCGGATGTCGACTTGAAGTTGACGCCAAGCTCCTTGGCCATGATCTGCGCCAGCGTGGTCTTGCCGAGACCGGGCGGGCCGACGAACAACACATGATCCAGCGCTTCGCCACGGTTCTTGGCCGCCTCGATAAATACCTTGAGATTGGCGCGGGCCTCCGCTTGGCCGGTAAAATCGTCCAGCGATTGCGGACGCAGGGTGGTGTCGATGTCCTCACCGCGCTTGTCCGCCGAAATCAGTCTGTCCGCATCGCTCATTCAGGGCATTCCATTGTTCTAAACGAATTCATGAGGTGGTCTTCGCCGCTATATCATGACTGTCACGCCAAGGCGCTTCACGAAATTCAACATCGCGCCCGAACACCATGTGTACCGCGCCCGGCCTACCGCGAAAGCTCTTTCAGCCCGAGCCGGATCAGCTTGGCGCTGTCGCCGCCCTCCCCGCCGTTCTTCAGTGCGGCGGCAACCGCATTGGCGGCCTGGTCACGCGAATAGCCGAGATTGGTGAGCGCGGAAACGGCATCCGCTACCGGCGCGGACGCGACGCCTTCGCCAAGCTCCTGCTTGAGGCCGATTGAGGCGGAAGCCTCTCCCGCAAAGGCCGGAGCCTTGTTGCGAAGCTCGGTCACAAGACGCACCGCCACCTTTGGCCCGACGCCCGGCGCGCGTGAGATCATCGTTTTGTCCTGTAGCGCGATGGCATTGGCCAGTTCGGAGGGCGACAGCGTGGAAAGAACGGCCAAGGCCACTTTCGAGCCCACGCCCTGCACGCTTTGCAAAAGATTGAACCATTCCCGCTCCAGCGCGGAGAGAAAGCCGAAGAGCTTCAGCTGGTCTTCACGCACATAGGTTTCGATGAACAGCACCACCGCCTCCCCGACGGAGCCGATTTTCGACAGCGTGCGCGCCGAACAATAGGCGACGTAACAGACGCCGTGCACATCCACCAGCACATGGTCCGCGCCGATTTCCTCGATGCTGCCCTTCAGTTTTCCGATCATGATGCCGCCCGCTGCAATGAGACTCTAAATATTCAACCGGCCGCCAGCAGTCGCCGCATCCTGTCACCGCCGCGATTGTGGGCGTGGCAGATTGCGATGGCGAGCGCGTCCGCCGCATCGTTACCCTTGAATTCGGCCTTCGGCATCAGGATTTTCAGCATCATGTGAATTTGCTGCTTTTCGCCGTGCCCTACACCGATCACGGCCTTCTTGACCGCGTTCGGCGCATATTCGAAGACCGACAACCCTGCGCGTGCCGGAACCAGCATGGCTATGCCGCGCGCCTGGCCGAGTTTCAGGGTCGCAACCGCATCCTTGTTAACGAAAGTCTGCTCCACCGCCGCTTCATCGGGCTGATGGCTGTGCACGATATCCGCCAGCCCGTCATGCAGCTGGCAGAGCCGCGAGGCCAGATCCATATCGCCGTCCGACGTCACCGTGCCGGAGGCGACAAACCGCAGGCTGTTGCCGAGGGTGTCGATCACCCCCCAGCCGGTGCGCCTTAATCCGGGGTCAATGCCGATGATTCGAATCGTCTTTTGCATGAGGCACCTTATCTTTCCGGCTGCGACCCTGCCAGCGATAAGTGAACAAAACGACAACATTCATCAAATTTGCAGTGCAGCATTTACCTCTGCTTAAACCGCGTACCGCATTGTTCCCCCACAAAACCAAAAAAAGGGGAGCTGCGGACATGATGATCCGCAGCATAATATTTGAGCCATATCAGCCATCCGGTGGCGCCACATGCTTGGCGCGGGAACTGATCCGGCATTGGGGGCTGCATCGGCCATGCTGAACCGTTTTCATTCCATATCCACCAAAGTGCTGGCGATTTTCCTGGCGCTGATGGCGATCTCGACCGGGGCTCTGACACTTCTCGGCTATCAAAGCAGCAGCGGCGTTCTCGAAGAACAGGCGTCGAAATCCATGGAGAGCATTCTCGTCTTTCGCGGCGACATGCTTCAGGAGCGTCTTGAGCAGCTGAAAACGCAGGCGGATTCCATTGCCAAGATCGAATCCCTGCAAATGGCTGTCGTCTCCATGCGCAGCGGCTGGGCGACCGTGCAGAAGAACTCCGGCGACGCGAGGGCGGAACTGCAGCGCGTCTTCGTCAAGGAAAACCCCTTTGGCGAAAAGGAAAAGCTGATCAAGCCGGAAAGCCCGAGCGGCTTTTATTATTCCACCCACGAAAAGACCCAGACGGATATTGGCGGTTATCTGCAGGGAACGCCGTTCAGCGACGTTCTCTTCATCGATCCCGCAGGCACGGTCTATTACTCTTACCTGAAAGGATCGGCTTTCGGGGAAACCGTCACAGGCGGCGCCTGGGCGGAAAGCGGCCTCGGCGCGGCTTTCGCGCGTGGTGCCGCGAATGCCGAAAAGGCCGTAAACGACGTAGCGCAGACCAGCTTCTCCGGCCTGCGCATCGATGCCGCCACGAAAGAAGCCGGCATTTATTTCGGCGTTCCAGTCGTCAAGTTCGGCGCGTTCAAGGGCATCGTCCTCTTCCGGGTCAAGGAAGAGGTCTTCAGCCAGATCCTCACGAAGGGTGTGACGGCCGGCAGTTCCGAACAGTCCGCGATCGTTTCCGCCGATGGCAAGGTTATCGGCGTGGAGGGCAACAGGCTGGTCGGCCTCGATCCGGCAATCTATGGTTTCCATGGACAAGCGCTGAATACGACGGGCATGACGATTGCCAAGATCGACCGTGCGGATGGCGAGGCCAATGCCTATGCCCGCCCCTTCTCCTTTGCCGGGGAAAAATATCTCGCGGTGGAAAGCATGCTGCGCAGCGAATTGAATGCGGGCTCGGTTTCGATTGCCGGCACGCTTGCCGTGATCGGCCTTTGCGTTCTGGCGGCCATGTGCGCGGCCACGGCCTTTTTCGCGCGGCGTCTCTTTGCACCGCTGGAAAAGCTTGCAGGATTGACCGGCGAAGTGGCCGCAGGCCGTCTCGATGCGGAGATCGGCAATCAGGACCGAAAGGACGAGATCGGCCGCATGGCGCAGGCGCTCGGCAGTTTCCGCGAAAAGCTCATCCTGCAGCGGGAGATGGAAGAAACCGCATCACGCACGCGGGAGGAAGCCGAAACGGCCCGCCGCGCGCATCTTGCGGAACGGGAGGCCGAGGCCGGCACCCTGCAGATGGTCGTGCATTCCCTGGATGAAGGTCTGGACCGGCTGGCGAACGGCAACCTCGCCTATCGTATCGAAACCGTCTTCCCCGACGATCTCGAAAGCCTGCGTCATAACTTCAACACGGCGCTTTCCCGGCTCAGCGAAACCATGCAGGCCATCGGCGGCAACTCCGCCGCAGTTCGTGGCGGTTCCGAGGAAATGCGGGTGGGCGCCGACCAGCTCGCCGAACGCACCGAGCGGCAGGCAGCTTCCATCACCGAAACGGCAAGCGCCATCAAGGCGATCACCGAAGCCGTTCGCGACCAGATCGAACGCGCCGAACTGGCAACGCGGATCGCCCGCGACGCCAGCGCGGAGGCCACGGCATCCAGCCGCGTGATGGAGCAGACCATCGCCGCCATGGAAGCGATCCAGACCTCATCACGCCAGATCAACCAGATCATCGGCGTCATCGATGAAATCGCCTTTCAGACCAATCTTCTCGCCCTCAATGCCGGCGTGGAGGCAGCCCGCGCAGGCGAAGCAGGCAAGGGCTTTGCGGTCGTGGCGCAGGAGGTGCGCGAACTGGCGCAGCGTTCGGCAGCGGCCGCAAAGGAGATCACCAGCCTGCTGAAACGCTCCACCGACGAGGTTTCCGCCGGCGTGGCGCTGGTGGAAAAAGCAGGCACGTCGCTTTCCGGCATCGGCAAGCATGTGCAGACCATCAGCGCGCGCATCGAGGAGATCATGGACTCCACCCGCGAGGAAGCGCACACGCTCTCGGAAATCAACAGCACCGTCGCCAGCCTCGACACCATGACCCAGCAGAATGCCGCCATGGTGGAAGAAACGACGGCCGCCATTCACAATCTCGCCTCCGAAGCGGGTGAAATGGACGGCAGGCTTGGACAATTCACGCTGGCTTCCGACCGGGATGCGGCAGGCAATCACAACGCCCGACAAATTCGGCGGGCAGGCTGAAAAAGCAAAGGGGCCTCTCCGGAGGCCCCAATTTTTTTGAACCATCCTTCAATTCTGCGCGACTTCACTGGTAAATCGGGACACGCGCCTTACATCCGCAGCAAAGATTTAAATTTCGCAGGAGCGTCGGATGATCCCCTTTTCCATTCTCGACCTTTCGCCCATCGGCGAAGGCGAGAGCGTCAGCGAGGCGCTTGAAAATTCCCGCCGAATGGCGATCAAGGCCGAAGAACACGGCTATAACCGCATCTGGCTGGCGGAGCACCACGGCATGCCGGGCATTGCCAGTGCGGCGACATCGCTCGTCATCGCCCATGTGGGCGCGGCCACGAAACATATCCGCGTCGGTTCCGGCGGCATCATGCTGCCCAACCACTCCCCGCTCGTCATCGCCGAACAATTCGGCACGCTTGCGGCGCTGCTTCCCGGCCGTGTCGATCTCGGTCTCGGCCGTGCGCCTGGAACCGACATGCGCACGGCACGGGCGCTGCGCCGCAATCTCGATGCCGGCGCGGAAAATTTCCCGCACGATATCGTCGAACTCCAGCGTTACCTCGGCCCGCCGCAGCAGGATCAGGCGATTCTCGCCGTGCCCGGCATGAATTCGAATGTGCCGATCTGGCTGCTCGGCTCCAGCACCTATAGCGCGCATCTCGCCGCAGCCCTCGGCCTGCCCTATTCCTTCGCCTCGCATTTTGCCCCTGACATGCTGATGGAAGCGATCCATATCTATCGCGAGCGCTTCCAGCCCTCCGAAGTGCTGGACAAGCCCTATGTGATGGTGGGTGTGATGGGGGTCGGCGCCGATACGGACGAGGAGGCGCAGCATCTCTTCACCTCGTCGCAGCAGCAATTCGTCAACCTGCGCCGCAACGTGCGCACGCAGTTTCCGAAGCCGGTGCACAGCATGGACGATTACTGGAACGAGATGGAACGTTTCTCTGTCGAACACACGCTGCGTTTCGCAGCCGTGGGCTCGCCTGAGACGATCCAGCGCCATCTCGACGGTTTCCTGGCGGAAACGCAGGCGGATGAGCTGATCGTTTCCATGCCGATCCATGACATCGAAAAGCGGCTGCGATCCGTGGAGATTTTTGCCGCCGTGCGGACCTCCATAAAGAAGGCCGCCTAAACAAAAAGCCCCGGAGCGGATCGCTGCCGGGGCTTTTTTGAAAGACGTCAGGCGGAAAGCTTGGCGAGAATTTCTTCGGACACTTCGAAGTTGGAATAGACGTTCTGTACGTCGTCATCGTCTTCGAGATTGTCGATGAGCTTCATCAGCGACTGCGCCTTTTCTTCATCCACCGGCACCGTGTTCTGCGGCTTCCAGATGGCCTTGACGCTTTCGGCTTCGCCCAGCACGCCTTCCAGCGCCTTGGAAACCTCGTTCATCGCTTCGAAACCGCAGATGATGGTGTGGCCGTCTTCGCTGGATTCGACGTCGTCGGCACCGGCCTCGATGGCGGCTTCCATGACCTTGTCGGCATCGCCGACTTCAGCCTTGTAGGAGATTTCGCCAACCCGGTCGAAGGAGAAGGAGACCGAACCGGTTTCGCCAAGCGCACCACCGGCCTTGGTGAAGATGGAGCGAACGTTGGAGGCGGTGCGGTTGCGGTTGTCCGTCAGGGCCTCGACGATGACGGCAACGCCGCCCGGGCCGTAACCCTCGTAGCGGACTTCGTCATAGTTTTCGCCATCGGCGCCGGAGGCCTTCTTGATCGCGCGCTCGATATTGTCCTTCGGCATGGACTGGGCCTTGGCGTTCTGGATTGCCAGACGCAGGCGCGGGTTCATGTTCGGGTCGGGCATGCCCGTCTTTGCCGCAACGGTGATTTCGCGCGCAAGCTTGGAAAACATTTTGGACCGCACGGAGTCCTGCTTGCCCTTGCGGTGCATGATGTTCTTGAACTGTGAATGACCAGCCATGGAAAACCTGATTGTCGTAATTTGGAGATTGCGGGCCTTATAAGTGCGATAGCCGCGCCATTCAACCCCGCAAGCGCTTTCTCTTGCCGCAACAACAGAAGGAACTGATTTATCCGCTCTTCGTTCTGATCATGAACGCGGCGGAACAGGGCATTTTTCCTCCGTCGCAGCATGAGACCCAAAGGAGAAAACATATGGTCAGCCTGACTGAAGCACGAGAAGCACCGGCCCGCCAGCTATGGGACGAGATCAATTCCGTCCATGCCGGCATGCTCGGTCTCGAAGGACTGCACAACCACATGCAGCCCATGGCGCCTCATGCTGACCCCAAGACCAACACCATCTGGTTTTTCTCCAAAAAAGACACCGATCTGGTAAAATCGCTGAAATCCGGCTCCCGGGCGCATTTCTGCGTGGTGGGCAAGGATCATGACTACCACGCCTGCCTTTCAGGCATCCTCGAAGCGCGCGACGACAAAACCAAGATCGACGAATATTGGAACTCCGTCACGGCGGCCTGGTACGAACATGGCAAAAGCGACCCGCAACTGACCATGCTGGCGTTGCATGTCGACGATGCCGATATCTGGGCTTCGACGGACAGCACGCTGAAATTCGGCTGGGAAATCGCCAAGGCGAACATGTCGGATGACAAGACGCCTGACGTCGGCGTCCGCCAGCACCTCACCTTTGCCTGAGAAACGGCTCTCCCCGGCCCTCCTCGCCTGTCGCCATGCTACATGCCCTTCGGCACCAGTATCTGCGGCTGGCGGGGAAGGTTCCTCATCGAAACCCGGATCACCGGATCGGTCGCATAGGCAATGCGGAAACTTTCGCCGAACATCGTCAGAAACTGCTCCAGCGGCGGGCCGGTGCGGTGCATCGGCAGGATAAGCGCGGAGCGCAGACGCTTGACCACCCGGCTCATGCTGTCGGCACCCATGGTCAGCCCGCCATCCACCGGCACCATCAGCACATCCAGACGGCCGATCTCGGCATAATGCGTATCCGTCAACTCATGATGCAGATGCCCGAGATGGCCGATGCAAAGCCCGGCAACCTCGAAGATGAAGATGGAATTGCCGTTCTCCTGAAAGGACTCGTAATCGCCCCAGCGGTTGCGGATATCGGTTGCGACATTGCGGATATAGACATCGCCCACCAGAACCTTGTGCTCGGCCTTTTCTCCCGGCGTATCGCTCCAGCCATGCAGCACATATTGAATGGCCGGGTCCGGACTGAGGGTAAAATGCGTCGAATGCGCCCGGTTCATCGTCACCACCGTCGGCGTGACGGGCGGACGATAGACGCCGTTATAATCGGTGGCGATGGTCACACCGCCGGGGCTTTCGATCAGATAGGTGGAATGGCCGATGAAGCTGATCTTCACCTCTTCCTTCGCCGTCGCCTGCGCCAGCTGAACACCCGACGGATTGAAGCTCGCGAACATGACGCCCGGAATGTTGCTGGCGATCGCCTGGCACTGGCTGACGGGAGGACGGCTCGCCGTCTGGGAGAAGGCCGCTCCCGAACAGGCGATCAGCCCCGCTATTGCAAGCATTAGCACGCGCAGCATCATGCCACTCCCCTGAACTTGCGAAGCTGAGAGGATGGGACAGGTTTTGGCGAGCGTCCAGTTACAAGAGCAACGGAAGGCTTACACTCTCGTCATTGTGAACGCTTCGGGGAAGATTAAACCCAGAAGGATGGCAGGGTTTCCGAAAGTCGCGGTCCGATGCGCAGCGGCGCAATCTTTTCCGCAAGTCCGGTTCGGTCGGAAATCTCAACGCCGACACCGCAGATCGTTGCAGGTCCGCTCGCAGCCTCGAAACGGCCCTTCGGCATTTTGGAAATGAAGCGGTTGATCGGCTCTTCCTTCTCCATGCCAAGCGAACTGTCATAATCGCCGCACATGCCGGCATCCGACATATAGGCGGTTCCGCCGTTCAATATCTGGGCATCGGCGGTCGGAACATGGGTGTGGGTGCCGACAACGAAACTAGCGCGCCCATCAACGAAATGGCCGAAACACTGTTTTTCGCTGGTCGCTTCCGCGTGGAAATCGAAAATGATGGCGTCGGCCTGCTCCTTCAGCGGGCAGGCGGCAAGAATGTTTTCCGCCGACTTGAAGGGGTCGTCCAGTTCCGGATGCATGAAGACCCGGCCCATGATGTTGGCGACGAGCACACGCGCGCCGTTGCGGGCATAAAAAATTCCCGAGCCCTTGCCCGGCGTACCGTCAGGATAATTGGCGGGCCGCAGGAACTGGTCGTGGCGCTCGCAGAAGGAAACCGCTTCCTTCTGATCCCAGACATGGTTGCCGGTGGTCACCACATCGGCGCCAGCATTGATGGTCTCGAGATAGATATCCTCGGTGATGCCGAAACCGCCGGCAGCGTTTTCACCGTTGACGATGACGAAATCCAGCTTCAGGTCGGAAATCAGCCCCGGCAACCGCTCCCAGACAGCCGTGCGTCCGGTCTTGCCAACCATATCTCCGAGAAAAAGAAGTCTCATTCACCGCCCCGTTTTGCGTATGTTCTTTGGATTTCGTCCCTCTAGCGGGTAATCCGTCTTTTAAAAAGTGCTAAAGCGCCGTTTGCCCATTATCAGACATCAACGGCTGGCCGGAAAACCAGCGCAGGCCGCTCTCCGTCAAAATGGCATGAAGCGGCACATCGTGGGGTTCTGCCGGTACCGACGGCACTTCCTGACAGTCAAAGGCGACGCCGATGAGAATGGGAAACCGACCTTTGCCATGCAATCGCGCAATGGCGCGGTCATAATGGCCCGCGCCATAACCGACCCGCTGACCTTTGCCATCGAAGACGGAAAGAGGCACGAGCAGAATATCCGGATCGAGAACCTCCGCATCCTCGCCCGGCCCGGTCGTGCCGAAGCCGGTCTTCACCAGCGGCGTATCCGTTTCAAAGGCGCGGAAGACAATGGTTTCACGATCCAGCACAACGGGCAGGACGAGACGCCCGCCCCTTGTCCGCAACGCTTCCATCAGCGGCCGGGTATCGGCCTCGGAGCGGATCGGCATAAAGCCGGAAATTACGGTGCCCGGTGCAAAGGGGATGCCGGAGGCGCCATGGGCCGTTATGGACTGGCTCTTCTGCTGGCGCTCCGCCAGCGTCAGCGCATCGCGCGCGGCGAGCCTTTCGCCGCGCAGCCTTGCTTTTTCGGCAACGTCACCGGGCATCAGGCGGCCCGGCTCACGAGAACCTTGTCGATACGATGGCCATCGAGATCGATAACCTCGAAACGCCAACCATTGCGGGTGACATGCTCGCCCAGTTCCGGCAGGCGGCGGAACTCGTCCAGAACCAGACCGGCAACGGTTTCGAACTCGGCATCCTCGTCGATCTGGAAACCCATGCGATAGGCGAACTCGTCGGCGGGCATCCAGCCGGCGACGAGGAACGAACCGTCCTCGCGCTCGACCATGGCCGGCTCCTCGTCATCATCTTCCTGGAACGCGCCGGTGATGGCTTCCAGCACGTCGCCGGAACTGATGATGCCTTCGAAATGGCCGTATTCGTCGTAAACCAGCACCATATGGACGGTGGAGCGACGCAGCGACTGGATGACATCCACCGCGCTCGTCAGATCCGATACGACCGGCACTTCCCGCAGAAGCTCGCGAATGTTGAGTTCCTTGCCGGAAGCGAGCGCATCGAAAGCGTCCTTGGCGAAAAGCACGCCGAGAATTTCATCCGAGGCGCCGTTGCGCACCGGCAGGCGCGAACGCTGCGTCTGTCGAAGCTGCTCGCGGATTTCTTCGGCGCTGTCTTCGATATCGACCACTTCCACATCGCGTCGCGGCGTCATCAGGCCGCGCGCATTGCGGTCGGCAAGGCGCATGACGCTGGTGATCATCGCCGATTCCTCGGTCTCGATCACGCCAGCACTGTGGGCTTCGGCCAGAACCGTGCGGATTTCATCGTCGGTGACCGACGCGTTGGATTCACCGCTATGGCCGAGAAGCGCCAGAACGGCCTTGCCCGACCGGTCGAGCAGCCACACCAGCGGCGCGCCGACCTTGGACAGCAGCATCATGGTGGGGGCGACGCGGGCGGCGACCTTTTCGGGATCACGCAGCGCAATCTGCTTGGGCACCAACTCGCCGACGATCAGCGACAGATAGGTGATGGCGACGACCACCGAGCCGACGCCGAGCGCATCGGCGGCACGGTCGGGAACGCCCTGCTCCAGAAGCCACGCCGTAAAGCGGGCACCGAGCGTGGCGCCGGAAAAAGCGCCGGAAAGGACGCCGACCAGCGTGATGCCGATCTGCACCGTGGAAAGAAAGCGTCCGGGATTTTCGGAAAGGCTGAGCGCCATTGTGGCGCCCTTGCTGCCTTGTGTGGCAAGCACTTTGAGCCTCGCCGGTCTGGAGGAGACAACGGCAAGCTCGGACATGGCAAGCACACCGTTCAATACGGTGAGCAGGACCACGATCATAATTTCAGTAAACAAGTTTAGCTCTTTGGGCTGTTGAACGGCACGTCGCGGTTTTGACCGCAGCGCCCTTTTTTAAAGGGCATGACAGACATACCAATCCGGATAATAGGGAATTGTTCCGCCATTGCAATGACGGCAATATAAAAAAGCCGCGTCCGGCAGTTATGAAAAATGACTGTCGAATATATCAAGGATACAGGAAAGCCCCGGAGGTTGATCCGAAACTTCAAGCGCGATCCACGGCGACCGATGGAGATTTACGATCCTGGGCGCCTACAAAAGTAGGTGGGCACCGTGTGTCCAGCCCCACGGGACTGGCCAGGGACAGCTCCCTTTGGATCGAGTATGGCCCCAGGGATTGTGGTTCCTGTCGGGAAGCGCAGAACGCATAGAAGATATAGGACGGATCGGAGAAAACCGCCAGAGGGCAGCGCGCGAAATTTTGCCGCCTCAGAACCGTTCAGGCCATCAATGCGCGGCGGGCTTCGGCCGCGCCAGCAGTTTTTCGGTGATCCCGTTCAGGCGGTCGGCCAGATCGCCGATGGCGAGCGCCACCATCTCGTCCGATTTCGCCCGGTGCTCGGCCATGCCGTCGCGGTTGCGGGAAAGGGATGCGACCTCACCTTCCAGCTTCTCGATCTTGCGATTGAGTTCGGAAAGCTCGTCCATCACCATGATGCCCGCCATGACGGTCAGGCGAAGATCGCCGATTTCACCGAACTGGCTCTTGAGGTGCCCGACATACCGGTCGAACCTCGTTGCGAGATCAGTCAGATGGTCTTCCTGCCCCGCCTCGCACGCCATGCGATAGGCCTTGCCGTCGATCATAACTGTGACTTGCGCCATGAGCCCGCTCCTATCGATCCAGCACCGCGCGGATCGTCTCCATCGCCGTCACCAGCCGGCGGGAAACCTCGCGATTGACTTCTTCAAGACGATTGGCGCGAAACTCGGCCTGATCCAACTCGTGCGCGAGCCTTGCGCGGTCGACATGGACCCGCTTGACCTCGTTATCGATCTCGCCCGTCTCCCTTTGCCGCTCGATACGCATATCGATGGCATTTTCGAGATTTGTGATGGCAGCATTCAGCTCCGTCAGCGCAGATTGTACGGTCTTGTCAGCCGACATCGTTTTTTCCAACTCGCACGCCACCGGCCGAATCGTCCGGTTTCAGGCCTTTTCAACAATCACGAGGTTATTACCCGATTTACCATCCCGTCAATCAAACCAGTGCATTGAGACGTTTTGCTCTGTGGATGAACGAAGAGGCGGCAGCGCCTATCGCACGGATTTTGTCAGGATGCCCGATTTTCTAAACGATTTTTTCTCCTTCAGCGAACCGCAAACGCCCGTGGATTTATTGACTTGCCGGCCTCACCTGCTATGGATCAACCCGCTTTTTGGATAGTTGCGTAAAACTATCTCCTTTCACCCGGAAACAGACGGAAAAGCCATGATTTCTCGCGACAAACACAACCGGATGGCAAATGCGATCCGATTTCTTGCCATGGATGCAGTGGAGAAGGCCAATTCCGGCCATCCCGGTCTGCCGATGGGCGCCGCTGATGTCGCCACCGTTCTCTTCACCCGTTACCTGAAATTCGATCCCAAGGCGCCGCTCTGGGCGGATCGCGACCGCTTCGTGCTGTCAGCAGGTCATGGCTCGATGCTTCTTTACTCGCTGCTTTATTTGACGGGCTACGAGGACATGACGATCGACGAGATCAAGCGTTTCCGTCAGTTCGGTTCCAAGACCGCCGGCCACCCCGAATACGGCCACGCGACCGGCATCGAAACGACGACCGGCCCGCTCGGCCAGGGCATCGCGAACGCCGTCGGCATGGCAATCGCTGAGCGCAAGCTGGAAGAGGAGTTCGGTTCCGACCTGCAGAGCCACTTCACCTATGTGCTTTGCGGCGACGGCTGCCTCATGGAAGGCATCAGCCACGAAGCCATCGCGCTTGCCGGCCACCTGAAGCTCAACAAGCTCGTTCTGTTCTGGGATGACAACAACATCACCATCGACGGCGAAGTCGGCCTCTCCGACAGCACCGACCAGATCGCCCGCTTCCAGGCCGTTCACTGGAACACCATCCGCGTCGACGGCCACGATCCGGACGCGATTGCAGCCGCCATCGAAGCCGCGCAGAAATCCGACCGCCCGACCTTCATCGCCTGCAAGACCGTCATCGGTTTCGGCGCGCCCAACAAGCAGGGCACCCACAAGGTTCACGGCAACCCGCTCGGCGCCGAAGAAATCGCCGCCACCCGCAAGCACCTGAACTGGGAAGCCGAAGCCTTCGTCGTTCCGGAAGACGTGCTCGATGCATGGCGTCTTGCCGGCCTGCGCTCCACCAAGACCCGCCAGGACTGGGAAGCCCGCCTTGAAGCCGCTGAAGCCGGCAAGAAGGCCGAATTCAAGCGCCGCTTCGCCGGCGACCTGCCCGGCAATTTCGACAGCGCCATCGATGCCTTCAAGAAGAAGATCATCGAGAACAACCCGACCGTCGCCACCCGCAAGGCCTCGGAAGATTCGCTCGAAGTCATCAACGGCGTCCTGCCGGAAATGATCGGCGGTTCGGCTGACCTGACGCCATCCAACAACACCAAGACCAGCCAGATGAAGTCCATCACGCCGACGGACTTCTCCGGCCGTTACCTGCATTACGGCATCCGCGAGCACGGTATGGCGGCGGCGATGAACGGCATCGCGCTCCATGGCGGTCTCATTCCCTATGCCGGCGGCTTCCTGATCTTCTCGGATTATTGCCGTCCCTCGATCCGCCTTGCAGCGCTCATGGGCATCCGTGTCGTCCACGTTCTGACGCATGATTCCATTGGCGTCGGCGAAGACGGCCCGACCCATCAGCCGGTGGAGCAGATCGCAGCCCTGCGCGCCATTCCGAACCTGCTCGTCTTCCGCCCGGCGGATGAAACCGAGACGGCGGAATGCTGGCAGCTGGCTCTCGAGCAGAAGCATCGTCCTTCCGCGCTGGCCCTTACCCGCCAGAACCTTGCGCCCTCGCGCAAGGAATATGAAGAGAAGAACCTGTCTGCTTACGGCGCTTACGAACTCGTCTCCGCCAGCGACGCCAAGGTTTCGATCTTCGCATCTGGTTCGGAAGTCGAAGTGGCGCTGAAGGCCGCCGCAACGTTGAAGGACAACGGCGTTTCCGTCCGTGTCGTTTCCGTCCCCTGCTTCGAGCTTTTCAAGGAACAGCCGGAAACCTATCGCAACGCCATCATCGGCAAGGCTCCGGTCAAGATCGCGGTCGAAGCCGCCATCCGCCAGGGCTGGGATTATTTCATCGGTAACGACGGTGCTTTCGTCGGCATGCACTCCTTTGGAGCGTCCGCGCCGGCGAAGGATCTCTTCAAGCACTTCGGCATCACGGCGGAAGCCGTCGTCGCCGCAGTCGAGGCAAAACTTGCGTGAGGGCTTCCCAGGCCCTCACCATTCAGCAAAGACCACGCCCATTCTTGTTCGGGAGACTGTAAATGACTGTAAAAGTTGCCATTAACGGCTTCGGCCGCATCGGCCGCAACGTCCTGCGCGCCATCGTCGAATCCGGCCGCACCGATATCGAAGTCGTTGCCATCAACGACCTCGGCCCGGTGGAGACCAACGCCCACCTGCTGCGCTACGATTCGATTCACGGCAAGTTCCCGGCCGATGTGAAGGTCGAAGGCGACACGATCATCGTTGGCGGCGGCAAGCCGATCAAGGTTACGGCCGTTCGCGATCCGGCAACGCTGCCGCACAAGGAACTCGGCGTCGACATCGCGCTGGAATGCACGGGTATCTTCACCGCCCGCGACAAGGCCGCAGCACACCTGACGGCCGGCGCAAAGCGCGTCATCGTGTCTGCTCCGGCTGACGGCGCAGACCTCACGGTCGTCTTCGGCGTCAATGACGACCAGCTGACGAAGGACCATCTGGTCATTTCCAACGCGTCCTGCACCACCAACTGCCTCGTGCCAGTCGTGAAGGTTCTCGATGACGTCGTTGGCATCGACCATGGCTTCATGACCACGATCCACTCCTACACGGGCGACCAGCCGACGCTCGACACCATGCACAAGGATCTGTACCGCGCCCGCGCCGCAGCCCTTTCCATGATCCCGACCTCGACGGGCGCCGCCAAGGCCGTTGGCCTCGTTCTGCCGCACCTCAAGGGCAAGCTGGACGGCACCTCGATCCGCGTTCCGACCCCGAACGTTTCGGTCGTCGACTTCAAGTTCATCGCCAAGCGCGACACGACGGTCGAGGAAATCAACGAGGCGATCAAGTCTGCCGCCAATGGCAAGCTGAAGGGCATTCTCGGCTATACCGAGGAGCCGCTGGTTTCCCGCGACTTCAACCACGACAGCCATTCCTCGATCTTCGCTATCGACCAGACCAAGGTCATGGAAGGCAAGTTCGTGCGCGTTCTGTCCTGGTACGACAACGAGTGGGGCTTCTCCAACCGCATGTCGGACACGGCCGTCGCCTTCGCGAAGACCATCTAAGCAAATATCACTTTCGTAAAAACCGGCAGGAGCGATCCTGCCGGTTTTTGTTTGCCTAAAAATGCCGGCGGGAATGAGGGATCCCGCCGGCATTGATCCAGAAGCAAGGCGGGGCGCTTCGGATCGAAAACCGTCACTGGCCAAGCGACGATGCAAGCCGTCCCTCAACCAGCCGGAAGAGGTGCGCGCATTCGTCATTTTCTATTGTTGATAATGACCGGACCGGAATTGCCGGCACTGCTCCAGATCGTATCGAAAGTCTGTTGCCTCAATTCGCTTTGCTGCATGGAAAGTTTCATCATGCAGTCGGCGAAATCCCGCGAGCCTTCGTAATAGCCGAAGACGCGACAGCGCTCCCGTTGCGCGGCCATGTTTTCTGCCGTCTGCTCCGTACTCGAGCAACCCGAAACTATCGGGCCGGCCGCCAGCAGCATCATAAAGGTAGATATCCGTTTCATCCGATCGCTCCGATCATGGGGAAAAGCAATTCGGAGGCGAGAACTAACGCAGCTGCATTGTCTCTATGTTACGTTGAAACACCGGCGGCTGAATTGTTTGTGCAGGCTATGCGCCGCTTCTCCAGGCCTTGCATGTTTTCCCTGCACGCCGAAAAAATTCCCATTTCCTGCCTTTGTCTGGTCCACTTTGGGACGGACAAGAAACACAGGGTTAACGGTCGTGCGCAATGCACTTCGGCCCTGCCGTATCATTCGATACACCCCGCCTTGCGTCGCCTTTCAACGCCACCCGAAACAGCGCTGACAGACCGCAACCCGTGGCGCATTGACTGCAGACGCGCAGAGCATTCATTGCAGCGGTCAACGCGGTTTGAATGAGGCGGTGGACGTGGAATCATTTTATCTTCTGTTGCTGGTCGCAACTGTTCTCGTTCTCGTCGCCGCCTTTTCCAGCCTCATCGCCTTCCGCTTCGGCGCGCCGCTCCTCCTGCTTTTCCTGATGATCGGCCTTGTGGCTGGTGTGGATGGCCTCGGTATCGAATTCACCAACAATCCGCTGGCCTATATGCTCGGCTCGCTGGTGCTTGCCGTCATCCTCTTCGATTCCGGGTTCGGCACGTCCATCCAGTCCTTCCGGCTTTCGGCGGCACCCGCCGTCGCTCTCGCTACAGTCGGCGTCATCCTCACATCCGTCTTTTTTGCGGGCGCGGCGGCCCTGCTGCTCGGGCTTTCGTGGCTTGAGGGCCTGCTGCTTGGCGCCATCGTCGCTTCCACGGATGCGGCGGCCGTGTTCTTCCTGCTGCGCATCGGCGGCATCCATATCCGCGATCAGGTGCGTTCGACGCTGGAAGTCGAATCCGGTACCAACGATCCGATGGCGATCTTCCTCACCATCGCCCTGGTCGAAATCATCGCCAAGGGCCAGGGGCTGGCCGGCATCGATAGCGGCTTTCTGCTGCTTTTCATCGAGCAGATGGGCCTTGGCGTGATTTTCGGCCTGCTCGGCGGCGTCATGATCGCCACCGTCGTCAATCGGTTCGCCGCCGACCGCGGGCTTGCGCCAATCTTCGTGCTGGCGCTGGCGCTGCTGGTCTTTTCCTTCACCGGCACAATTGGCGGCAGCGGTTTTCTGGCGGTCTATGTGGCTGGCATCGTTGCCGGCAACCGGCGGATTTTCGCCAAGGAAACCATCCGCCGTTTCCATGAGGGGCTGACCTGGCTTGCCCAGATCATCATGTTCCTGATGCTCGGCCTTCTGGCCACCCCGTCGCAATTTCCGGCAATCGCCATTCCGGCCGTGCTGCTCGCGCTTTTCCTGATCTTCGTCGCCCGCCCGCTTGCGGTCTGGCTGAGCCTGATGCCCTTCAACTATACCCAGCAGGAAACCTCCTTCGTCGCCTGGGTGGGCCTGCGCGGCGCGGTTTCCATCCTGCTCGCCATCATGCCCATTCTCGGCGGACTTGACGATGCGCAGATCTATTTCAACGCCGCCTTCATCACGTGCTGGTGTCGCTCCTCGTGCAGGGCTGGACCATCAAGCCGGTGGCAACAAGGCTCGGGCTGATCGTGCCGCCGCGCATGGGCGAAGTGGACAAGCTGGAGGTGGACCTTCCCGGCACCGCCAATCACGAACTGATCTCCTACCGGGTCGCCAAGGGTAGCGCCATCATGCAGGGCGAGCGCATTCCGCGCTGGGCCATGCCCTCGCTGGTGGTGCGCGACGGCAAATCGATCCGCTATCAATATGCCGGGCGGCTGCGGGAGAACGATCTCGTCTATCTCTTCATCGCGCCCGGCTATTCCCGCCTTATCGACCGGCTGTTTGCGAGCGCCCTGCCGGTTGCCGATGACGACGCCGATTTCTTCGGCACCTTCGCGATCTCGCCCACCCGTCCGGCAAAGGAGCTGGACGCAGCCTATGGCCCCGGCCTGCTTTCGCCCGCCGAACAGGCGATGAGCGTCGCAGAACTCATCGAGGCCCGTCTTGCCGGAAAGGCCGATTATGCCGACCGCGTGCGCCTCGGCTCCATCGTGCTGATCGTCCGCACATTGGACGAACACGAGGCGATAACCGGTGTGGGCATCTCCCTCGAACCGGTGGAACCGGCCACCAGCCTGCCGATCTTCATCAGCTTTTCGGAAATCCTCAATCGTGTGCGCAACCATCTGGCAGAGAAGCGCCAGCCGCGCGCCGCCAGCGTTGAAGAAGGCGCCCCCGCCGCTGCGAATACAGTAAGAGAAAATGAGGCCTGACCGGCTTGCGTCGTCAATCAGGCATAGTATGGTCCGTGCCGAACTCGCAACAAATCAGGATCGACCTATGCCCGCTTTCAAGACCCTCGACGACCTCAACGACATTGCCGGAAAGCGCGTTCTCGTCCGCGTTGATCTCAACGTGCCGGTCGCAGATGGCAAGGTGACGGACGCAACCCGTATCGAACGCGTTGCGCCGACCATTCTGGAACTGTCCTCCAAGGGCGCGAAAGTCATTCTGCTTGCCCATTTCGGCCGTCCGAAGGGTGAACCGGTGGCCGACATGTCGCTTTCCCAGATCGTGCCTGCCGTCGAGGAAGTGCTCGATCACGCCGTTTCCTTCGCAGCCGACTGCATCGGCGCACCGGCGGCGGATGCCGTCGCGAACCTGAACGATGGCGATATCCTGCTTCTGGAAAACACCCGTTTCCACAAGGGCGAAGAAAAGAACGATCCGGCCTTCGTCGAAGCTCTGGCTGCCAATGGCGATATCTATGTGAACGACGCCTTCTCCGCCGCCCACCGCGCCCACGCTTCCACCGAAGGCCTTGCACGCCACCTGCCCGCCTATGCCGGCCGCACCATGCAGGCCGAGCTTGAGGCCCTGGAAAAGGGCCTCGGCCAGCCAGTTCGTCCGGTCGTCGCCATCGTTGGCGGCGCCAAGGTTTCGAGCAAGATCGATCTGCTGATGAACCTCGTCAAGAAGGTCGACGCCCTCGTCATCGGCGGCGGCATGGCCAACACCTTCCTCGCCGCCCGCGGCGCGCAGGTCGGCAAATCGCTGTGCGAGCATGATCTCGCCGAGACCGCAAAGCAGATCATGATCGAGGCTGCGACATCCGGCTGCGCCATCGTGCTGCCGGAGGACGGCGTTGTCGCTCGCGAATTCAAGGCCGGTGCCGCCAATGAAATCGTCGACATCAACGCCATTCCCACTGATGCCATGGTTCTCGATGTCGGCCCAAAATCGGTTGAAAGCATCAAGGCCTGGATTTCCCGCGCCGAAACGCTGGTCTGGAACGGCCCGCTCGGCGCCTTCGAAATCGAGCCCTTCGACGCGGCGACCGTTGCCGCTGCAAAACACGCGGCGGAATGCACCAAGGCCGGCAAGCTCGTCTCCGTCGCTGGCGGCGGCGATACCGTTGCCGCGCTCAACCATGCCGGCGTTTCCGAGGATTTCTCCTATGTTTCGACGGCCGGCGGCGCCTTCCTCGAATGGATGGAAGGCAAGGAATTGCCGGGCGTTGCCATCCTGACCGCCGCCAAGTAAACTCACCCTACTTGCCTGACACGAGGCCGGACAAGCCATGCTTGTCCGGCCTTGCTTTTTGGTAAGCGGCACCGGGAGGAAAACTTTCAAACGATTGAAATCATTTCAATCGTTTCAATGAGTTAGCGTGCCATTTCCCTGCCCTGGAACTTCTGTTATCGGAAATTTATTGTGCCTTGGGAGAATAGCAAATGACCGAACGTCTCGAAGACATCGCAATCAAAATGGTCGCCGACGGCAAGGGCCTGCTCGCCGCCGACGAATCCACAGGAACGATCAAAAAGCGTTTCGACAGCATCAATCTGGAGTCCACCGAGACCGCCCGCCGCGATTATCGCGAGATGCTGTTCCGTTCCGACGACGCCATGAAGAAATACATCTCCGGCGTCATCCTTTATGAAGAGACCCTTTTCCAGAAGGCCGCCGACGGCACGCCTTTCGTTGATATCATCAAGGCCGCTGGCAGCCTGCCGGGTATCAAGGTGGATATCGGCGCCAAGCCGATGGCTTTCCATCCGCATGAATTCATCACCGAAGGCCTCGACGGTCTTTACGAGCGCCTGCGCAAGTATCATGAGGCCGGTGCCCGTTTCGCCAAATGGCGCGGCGTCATCACCATTGGTGAACAGCGTCCGAGCTGGGGTTCGATCAAGGCAAACTCCCAGTCGCTCGCCCGTTACGCCGCCCTCTGCCAGCAGGCGGATATCGTGCCGATCGTGGAGCCGGAAGTGCTGATGGACGGCGAGCCGGGCACGCATGACATCGACCGCTGTGCGGAAGTCACGCAGTGGGTTCTCCAGACCGTCTTTGCGGACCTGTTCGACGCCCGCGTGAACCTTGAAGGCATGATCCTCAAGCCGAACATGATCATCGACGGCAAGAAGGCCCGCAAGGCTTCCGTCGAGGAAGTGGCCGAAAAGACCGTGAAGGTTCTGAAGGCGACCGTGCCTTCCGCCGTTCCGGGCATCGCCTTCCTTTCCGGCGGCCAGTCCTCCGAAGAGGCGACCGCCCATCTCTCCGCCATGAATGCCGGCTACGACCTGCCCTGGTCGCTGACCTATTCCTACGGCCGCGCGCTTCAGGATACGGCCCTCAAGACATGGGGCGGCAAGCAGGAAAACGTCGCCGCCGGCCAGCGCGCCTTCACGCACCGCGCCGCGATGAACAGCCTCGCCGCCAAGGGCAACTGGAAACAGGAACTCGAAAAGGCAGCCTGAGCCTCACAGAGAACATCAGATAAACAGCAGCCGCCCCAACGGGCGGCTGCTTCGTTTGATAAAGCAAGATCATCATCCGTATTCCGTCACCCGGACCAATCGTCTTTCATTTTACCTGACTGATAATTCTCAACCGTTTTGATTGTGCATCGCTACCTGCGTGGAAGCATGTCCACCATGGGCAGCCTTATCCGCTCAAGTCGTGCGACCTGACGACTTTATGACCGTCATTGCCGCAATAGACTGTGGATGCCCTCCCCGACTTCTCCAGCGCATAGCGCCAGACCATCCGGATCGCCCGGCATCATAAGCGCTTTCGTCTCGACGGGCTTCCGAAAAGCCCCGGAAATTGCTGCGCGCTCGTTACATCACAGATAAATTTCAATCAATTACAGTAGATCCACTATGTGGACCTATAAACATGCGATGAAAACCGCGCAATACTGCATTTATACAGTTGATTTTGGCACTTTTCCTGTGTATCCCGAATGCATAGTTTTTTAACGGTCCATATTGTGGAGGCAATATACCGCTAGTTTCAGGCTTTTGGAGGGGTCTGGCCGGTCTGGCAATGACAGATATATCCTGATGCGTCGGTCATGATATTGGCCTCGGCGCGGATAATTCTCTTTGTCTGCCGCAGTCCGTTGCGAAGGTTGTTCTGTGGGAGAGGAGGCCCCGATGACCATGACCGCAAACGCGAATGACGACGTATTTGTACTCGATGGAGAGCTTTTGCATACCGGGCCGGTAACAGGCTCGTGGTTCATGCGACCCATCGAGGCCGTGGCGGCGGTGCTGCTGGCGGTGATGATCGGCCTGCTTCTGCTGGGCGTGACATCGCGCTATGCCCTGCATTTGCCAATCGTCTGGATCGATGAAACGGCGTCGTTGAGCTTCCTTTGGTTTGCCATGCTGGGTGCGGCAATTGCCATCGATCGCAGCGAACACCTGCGCCTGACGCTGTTTCTCAACATGTTTCCGCAGCGTATTCTGGGCTATGTCAATTCGCTCGCTTTGGTGCTGGTGGCGACATTTCTTGCGGCGATTATCAAGCCGGCGATAGAATATGCCATCGAGGAATGGGTCGTCACCTCGGCGGCGCTGAATATTCCGATGTCCTTCCGCGCCGCGGCGCTGCCGGTTGGCGCCTGTCTAATGCTGCTGCTGGTCCTCAACAACCTCTTCCGCAGAGAAAATCTGCGGGACATCATCGCAGCCGTTGTCACCGTCGCGGTCGCCTCCGGCCTGCTCTATCTGGCATCGCCGACGCTCGAAACTTTCGGCAATTTCAATCTGGCGATCTTCCTCGGCCTGTTCGTGGCGGTGTTTCTGGTGCTGGGCGTACCGATTGCCTTCTGTTTCGGCCTTGGAACCCTCGCCTACCTGACCTTTACCACCTGGGTTCCGACCATCGTGATGATCGGACGCATTGACGAGGGCATGTCGGGCATCATTCTGCTGTCGGTTCCGGTTTTCGTGCTGCTGGGCTGTGTGCTCGATGCCACCGGCATGGGCAAGGCGATTGTCGAACTGCTATCCTCGATGTTCGGCCATATTCGCGCCGGCATGTCCTATGTGCTGCTGGGCTCGCTATTTCTGGTCTCGGGTATTTCCGGCTCCAAGGTTTCGGATATGGCGACGGTTGCACCGGCGCTGTTTCCGGAAATGAAGCGCCGTGGCCACAAACCCAAGGAAATGATTGCGCTGCTCGCCACCGGCGCCGCTATGGCCGATACGGTTCCGCCCTCCATCGTGCTGATCGTTCTCGGTTCGGCGGCGGGCGTGTCGATTGCCGGCCTGTTCACTTCCGGCTTCATGATCGCCATGGTGCTGCTTCTGGTGCTGGCCGTTCTGGCCCGCTGGAAGGCGCGGCATGAAAACATGGAAGGCGCAAAACGCACCCCGTGGCCGCTGGTCGGCAAGGCGGCCCTGATTGCAGCACCGGCGCTGGTTCTGCCCTTCCTCATCCGCAGCCTCGTCGGCGGCGGCGTGGCGACGGCAACCGAGGTTTCCACCATTGCCGTGCTCTATGCGATGATTATCGGTGCGGTGCTTTATGGCGGTATCAGCCTCAAAAAGCTCTATTCCATGCTGGTGGAGACGGCCGCCCTTTCCGGGGCGATCCTGCTGATCCTCGGCTGCGCCTCGGCCATGGCCTGGGGGTTGACGCAGAGCGGCTTTGCCTTTCAGTTGACCGCGATGATCACCGATCTGCCGGGCGGCTGGATGACCTATATGGTCGTGTCGATCCTGATTTTCATGATCCTCGGCTGCGTGCTGGAAGGCCTGCCGGCAATCGTATTGCTCGCACCGATCATGTTCCCCATTGCCCGCACGCTTGGCATCAACGACATCCATTATTCGATGGTGGTGGTGGTCGCCATGAATATCGGCCTGATGGCGCCGCCCATCGGCATCGGTTTCTATATCGCCTGCAAGATAGGCAATGTTTCGCCTGATGAGGCCATGGGCGCCATCTGGCCCTATCTCGCAGCCATGGTCATAGGTCTGCTGCTGATTGCGGCAATTCCGGGCTTCTCGACAATTCTGCTCTGAGACCGTGGCGGGTCCACCCGCCACGCCGATGAATGACACATGCTTTTATTTTGGGAGGAGAAAGCAATGAATATCAACAGACGTACCGTGTTGGCCGGCGCCGGTTCTGCCGTTCTTGCCACCGCTTTTGTGTCGCGCGCCCGCGCTGCGCAATTCAATTATAAATATGCCAACAACCTGCCTGCCGCGCACCCCATGAACATCCGCGCCAAGGAAGCGGCTGACCGTATCGCCAAGGAAACCGACGGCCAGGTGAATATCAACATCTTCCCCAGCAGCCAGTTGGGTGCCGATACCGATGTGTTGAGTCAGGTACGCTCGGGCGGCGTTGAATTCTTTACGCTTTCGCCACTGATCCTGTCGACGCTGGTGCCGAATGCATCCATCAGCGGCATCGGCTTCGCCTTCCCGAACTACGATTCGGTTTGGGCGGCCATGGATGGCGATCTCGGCAAATATGTGCGCGGCGAAATCGCCAAGCAGAACCTCGTTGCCATGGACACCATCTGGGATAACGGTTTCCGCCAGATCACCAGCGCTTCGAAGCCCATCGCCACGCCGGCCGATCTCGAAAGCTTCAAGATCCGCGTGCCGGTAAGCCCGCTCTGGACCTCGATGTTCAAGGCCTTCAAGTCGGCCCCTGCCTCGATCAATTTCGCTGAAGTCTACACCGCCTTGCAGACCGGCGTTGTCGATGGCCAGGAAAACCCGCTGGCGATCATTTCCACCGCCAAGCTGTTCGAAGTGCAGAAATTCTGCTCGGTCACCAACCATATGTGGGACGGCTTCTGGTTCCTGGCGAACAAGCGCGCCTGGGAGCGCCTGCCGGATGACCTGCGCGCCATCGTTGCCAAAAACCTCAATCAGGCCGGCAAGGACGAGCGGGCCGATGTGGCGAAACTCAATGCCTCGGTGAAGGAAGACCTGATTGCCAAGGGCATGACCTTCAACGATACCGACGCCTCACTCTTCCGTGCAACCCTCAAGGAAGCCGGTTTCTATTCCGAATGGAAGGGCAAATATGGCGATGAAGCCTGGGCCATTCTCGAAAAGGCCGTTGGCGCCAGCCTGACCTGATCGGTCCGCTGAATAACTGGCCCCGCATCAGGCGGGGCCGACCCGACTATTTCTGACGATTGTAATGGAGACTGTTTTGACAGGTCGCCTGACGGGAAAACGCGCCATTGTTTTTGGCGCAGGATCATCTGGTCCGGGTTTCGGCAATGGCAAGGCTGCGGCCGTGCAATTTGCCCGCGAAGGCGCACGCGTGGCCTGTGTCGACCTCTCCGCTGATGCGGCCGAGGAAACCGCGCAGATCATTCGCGGCGAAGGTTTCGAGGCGATTGCGATTGCTGCCGATGTCACGGAACTCGATTCCGTATCGGCCACGGTTGCGCGGACCTGCGAGGTCTTCGGCGGCATCGATATCCTGCACAACAATGTCGGCGCGACCCATATGGGCGGCCCGGTCGAGCTGGACGAGGAACGTTTTCGAGCCTCGGTCGATCTCAATATCGGCTCCGTTTATCGCACCGCCAAGGCGGTGCTGCCGGTGATGCTGGTGCAGGGCGGCGGGGCCATCGTCAACATCTCCTCGCTCGCCTCCATTCGCTGGACCGGCTATCCCTATTTTGCCTATTACGCCATGAAAGCCGCCGTAAACCAGGCAACCGTGGCGCTGGCCATGCAATATGCCCGCCAGGGCATTCGCGCCAATTGCGTTCTGCCCGGAATGATCGACACGCCGCTGATCTACAAGCAGATCAGCAATCAATATGCCTCCGTCGAGGATATGGTGGCAGCGCGCAATGCCGCGGTCCCGGTCGGCCGCATGGGCGATGCCTTCGATATCGCCCGCGCGGCAGTCTTTCTGGCATCCGATGAAGCCAAGTTCATCACCGGCATCTGCCTGCCGGTCGATGGCGGGCAAAGCTGTGCGGTGGGAGCGTTTTCCTGATATGGCCACGATGATCCCGACGGAAAACGACCTGACAGGCGCGCGCGCGGTAGACCGGGCGCTGGGGCTTCTATCGATGGTGGGGCGTCATGCCGAACGCGGTGTGGCGCTTTCGGTCATCGTCACCGAAAGCGGGCTGAACAAGCCCACGGCCCGCCGCCTGCTGCTGGCGCTGATCCGCGCAGGCCTGGTGGAGCAGGATGAGGAAACGCGCCGTTATTATCTGGGCGAGGAAGCCTATGTGCTGGGCAGCCTGTCATCGCGCCGTTTCGGCTTGCTGCAGATGGCCCAGGACAGTCTGACGCGCATTTCCCGCCGCACAGAAGATTCGAGCTTCCTTTCCGTGCGTCGCGATACGTTTGCACTGTGCCTCTATCGCGAAGAAGGCACCTGGCCGGTGCGCACCCACGCGCTTCAGGCCGGTTTCGAGCACCCGCTGGGTATTGGCGCGGGATCGCTCGCCATGCTGGCGGCGCTGCCCGATGCCGAGGTGGAAAGCGTCATTGCCGCCAATAGCGGGCTGATTGCCGCGAACTATCCCGGCATCACGCTGGATGGACTGCGCCGCGATGTCGAATTGACGCGAACCAATGGTTATTCGCTCAATCCGGGTCTGATCCTCTCGAATTCCTGGGGTATCGGCGTTGCCATCCGAACACCGGATGGCGCGGTGGCGGGGGCGTTGAGCATTGCCGCCGTCGACAGCCGCATGCGGCCGGAGCGCCAGCCGGAACTGGCGGCGGTGCTGCGCGAGGAAGTGACCCGCATCGAGACACGCATTGCGGAAATGATGGCCAGCCGCGCCCGCACGCGCGGCGAAGGCGACGCGAAACGGCAAACAAGGAGAACGAGCAAATGAGCAAAGCGCAGATCGTCGGCTGGGCGCATTCGCCTTTCGGCAAATCGGCCCTTGAAAATACCGAGCAACTGATGGCTTCGGTCGTGGCGCCGGCCATCGATCATGCCGGCGTCGATGTCGGCGATATAGACGGCATTTTCGTCGGCGTGATGAATAACGGTTTCTCGAAACAGGATTTCCAGGGCGCGCTGGTGGCCATGGGCGATGAGCGCCTCGCCTATACGCCCGCCGTGCGTTTCGAGAATGCCTGCTCGACGGGATCGGCCGCCCTTTACAGCGCCATGGATTTCATCGAGGCCGGGCGTGGACGCATCGCGCTCGTTGTCGGCGCCGAAAAAATGACGGCGCTGCCAACCGCCGAGGTGGGTGAAATCCTGCTATCCGCCTGCTACCGTGCTGAGGAAGCCGATATTTCCGGCGGCTTTGCCGGCCAGTTCGGACGCATAGCACAGGCCTATTTCCAGCGCTATGGCGATCGCTCGGAAGAACTGGCGATGATCGCCGCCAAGAACCACGCCAATGGCGCGGTCAATCCCTATGCCCATATGCGCAAGGATTTCGGCTTCGATTTCTGCAACACGGTATCGGAGAAGAACCCATACGTCGCAGGCCCGTTGCGCCGCACCGACTGCTCGCTGATTTCCGATGGCGCCGCCGCCATCATTCTGGCCGATGAGGAAACTGCAGCGACACTCAACCGGGCCATCGGTTTCAGGGGCCGCAAGCATGTCAATGACATTCTGGCGCTCAGCCGCCGCGATCCGCTGGCCTTCGAGGGCGCGCGCCGCGCCTGGGCAGGTTCGCTGGAACTCGCCGGGGCGACGCTCGACGACCTCTCCTTCGTCGAAACCCATGATTGCTTCACCATTGCCGAACTCATCGAATATGAGGCCATGGGATTGGCAAAGCCCGGTGAAGGTCATCGGGTGGTGCGCGAAGGCACGGCCCTGAAAACCGGTCGCCTGCCGATCAACCCCTCCGGCGGGCTGAAATCCAAGGGGCATCCGGTCGGAGCAACCGGGGTCTCCATGCATGTCATGGCGGCGATGCAATTGATGGGTGAAGCGGGCGACATGCAGATCCCCGGCGCCTCGCTCGCCGGTGTTTTCAACATGGGGGGAACTGCGGTTGCCAACTATGTCTCGATCATGGAGCGCGTGAAATGACGATACAAAGCGCCGTGCAGCATCCTCCCGGCGGAGTTGCGCCTTCCACCACGCGGGTGATGAATCTCTCGCATTTCCTGACCCAGGCAGCGCGCCGCAACCCCGCCGACATCGGCTTCGTATGGGGTGAGAAGACCTGGACATGGGCTGAAATGGACGCCCGCGTCGATGCCATGGCGCAGGCGCTGGTAACGGAATTCGGCGTCAGGAAAGGTGACCGCATTCTGGTGCAGTCTTCCAACAACAACCAGATGTTCGAATCCATGTTCGCCTGCTTCCGCGTAGGCGCGGTGTGGGTGCCGACCAATTATCGCCAGTCGCCCGATGAGGTGGCCTATCTGGCGAAAGCCAGCGGCGCACGCGGCATGATCTGCGCGAGCGCTTTTCCCGAGCATGCAAGGGCCAGCCGGGAAGCGACCGCGATCGATTTCACCGTCGCCATCGGCACGGCCGAATTCGGCGAGGACTACGATACCATCGTGGCCCGTCATCTGGGCCAGAAAGTCAAAAGCCAGGCGGTGGATCGGGACGATCCCTGCTGGTTCTTCTTCACCTCCGGCACCACCGGTCGGCCCAAGGCGGCGGTGCTGACCCATGGCCAGATGGCTTTCGTCATCACCAACCATCTTTGCGATCTGATGCCCGGCACCGGACCAGGCGACGCTTCCATCGTCGTTGCGCCGCTTTCGCATGGCGCGGGTATTCACCAGCTGGTGCAGGTGGCGCATGGGGCAAAAACGGTGCTTCCGGCTGCGGAAAAACTCGATGTGCCTGCGGTGTGGGCGCTGATCGAGAAATGGCGCATCACCAATGCCTTTACCGTGCCGACCATTCTGAAAATGCTGATCGAAGACCCTTCCGTGGATCGTTTCGATCATTCCTCGCTGCGCTACGTCATCTATGCCGGTGCGCCCATGTATCGCGCCGATCAGAAACGGGCGCTCGCCAAGCTCGGCCCGGTGCTGGTGCAATATTTCGGCCTCGGCGAAGTGACCGGCAACATCACCGTGCTGCCGCCTTCCTTCCACGCCGCCGAGGACGGCCCGGAGGCGCGGATCGGCACCTGCGGCTTCGATCGCACCGGCATGGAAGTGCAAATCCAGAACGATGCGGGCGAGGAGCTTCAGGCCGGTGAAACCGGCGAGATCTGCGTGATCGGTCCTGCTGTTTTCGCGGGTTATTACGATAATCCCGATGCCAATGCCAAAGCCTTCCGCAACGGCTGGTTCCGCACCGGCGATCTTGGTCACCGCGACGAGAACGGTTTCGTCTACATCACCGGCCGCGCCTCCGACATGTATATTTCCGGCGGCTCGAACATCTATCCGCGTGAGATCGAGGAGAAAATCCTCATGCACCCGGATATCAGCGAGACAGCGGTTCTGGGCGTGCCGGATGCGGTTTGGGGCGAGGTCGGCGTCGCCGTCTGCGTGGCGCGGGAGGGCGCGGATATCGCCGGCATCGACCTGAAAGCCTATCTCGACGGTAAGATGGCCCGCTACAAGTTGCCGAAAGCCGTTGTGTTTTGGGATGCCATGCCGAAATCCGCCTATGGCAAGATCACCAAGAAGATGATCCGCGAGGAGCTGGAAAAGCGCGGCCAGATGCCGGTTTTCGAGGAAAAACTGACCGGCTGAAGGCCGTAACGCATAACCGGGAGGAGACGGTATGACACAGCAGACGAGAGAGATAAAAGGCGCTGTCGCCATCACCGGCGGCGCATCGGGTATCGGCTTTTCCACGGCGCAGCTGTTAATGGCGCGCGGCTGGCAGCCATGGCTTTTGGACCTCAAGCGTGAGGCGCTGGATGCGGCCTGTGAAAAACTCGGCATCGATGCCTCGCGCGGCATCGTCTGCAACGTGGCGAATGAGGCGTCGATAGAAGAGGCTTTCGCCGCCTTGACGGCAGGCGGCGCCGATCATGCCGTTGATCTGGTGGCCGTCGTCAACAGCGCCGGCATCGGCATCGACAAGCTTTCCGTCGATACCAGCGTGGAAGAATTCCGTCGCATCGTTGACGTTAATCTCGTCGGCAGTTTCGCCGTGGCCCGCGCCGCCGCGCGTTACTGGCTGGACCGCGCAATTTCCGGTTCGATCGTCAATATCAGCTCGGTTTCCGGCATGTGCGGCAATCGCGGCCGCAGCGCCTATGGCGCTTCAAAAGGCGGCGTCAATCTTCTGACGATGGTTATGGCAAACGAGCTGGGGCAATCGGGCATTCGCGTCAATGCGATTGCGCCCGGCCCCGTCGATACCCCCCTCACCCAGGCGGTTCATACGGAGAATGTTCGCAACCAATGGCACAGCCGCGTTCCCATGCACCGCTATGGCAGGACGGACGAGATCGCCTCTGCCGTGGCTTTCCTTGTGTCGGACGACGCGAGCTACATCAACGGACAGGTGCTGGCCGTGGATGGCGGCTTCATTACCGCAGGGCTTGCAGTATGACGACAATGCCCCCGGAGGGGCTTTCGCGCAGCATCGTCCATCCGGGGCCGGCAACACCCGAACGCTTCCGCGTCGTCGGCTGCCACGCCCATCCGGTCACGCTGAATGCCAGACCCGGTGTCTGCGTCAACGAAGCGATTGCAGAGGCCTTTGTCGAACAGGGTTTCGATGGTGGTTATGTCAGACTGAAAAATGTGCCGATGAAGCGGTTGCACTATGTCATGCCCGCAGCCGCCCCCGATGATGCCCACGCCGCCTGGTATAGCGAAACATTCTCCATGCCGGGAGGCACGATCATCGATGCCGGCCTGCATATGGGGCGACGCGACGGTCAGCCGTTCCTGCACTGCCATGGTTCGTGGGAAAGTGCCGAAGGCGTTCTATCCATGGGGCACCTGCTGCCTTTGGAGTCTGAATTTTCCGGGGAAACGCCGCTCGAGGCGCTGGCGCTGGATGGCGCAATTCTGGACGTGCAGAAGGATGAGGAAACCAATTTCCCCCTCTTCACGCCCATCACGCAGCCGCGCAACCGGAAAGATGCGGGGCTCCGGGCGCTGTTGTGCACAGTGCGGCCCAATACCGATATCTGCACGGCGCTTGAAGCCGCCTGCAGACAGTTCGACCTGCGAGAGGCCGAGGTCAATGGTATCGGCAGCCTGATCGGTGCGGATTATGAAGACGGAACAAGCCTCACCGCCTATGCCAGCGAAATCCTCATCCGCAATGGCCGCATCCACCCCGCCGCCACGGGTGGCGAACGGGCAATGCTGGATATTGCGATGGTCGATCTTACCACGCAGATCAGCGGCGGGCGGCTGGTGCGCGGCAAAAACCCGGTCTGCGTGACTTTCGAGCTGCTTCTGACCGAAAGACAGGGGGCGGCCTCATGAGTTGCGCGGTGCAACTCCACCGCCCGCCTTACCGCACCTCACGCCACCTGCGGCTTTTCCGCAGGCAGCCATTCTTCCAGCGTCACCTCGAAGGTCATGCACACGGGGTTGGCGCCGGCGATGAAGGGACCGCCGTAAACCGCGCCATCGGTATCGGCGACAACGCCGGTCAGCGCGGCGCGCAGGGAACCATCCGGCTGGGCGCGTACCTCACCGGCAATCGAAACGATTTCAACGGCAGGACCGCTTATCTGCAAAAACGCGCCGCTGCGGGTGCCGAGACACGCATCCACCAGACTGCCCAGCGCGCCGCGCACGAAGGCGTTACGGAAACCTTCGGCCAGACACAGTTTCTCGACGCCGAGCACGAGGTCTTCATTGGGCGCGATGCGGGCATAGGCCACGCGGCCCATGGCGCCGGATTCGACAGTGTTATGCGTGTTCATCGGCGCGCTCCGTGCGGTTCCTGGGTTGAAGAAGGGGAATATTGGTTTCGGGATCGAAGGACTGCTGCAGCACGAAACTGTCGAGCGAGGTCACAAGGGCGGAAATGCCGCCTTCTCCGACGATACAGGATTCCGTCAGCAAATGGCCGCCTTTGACCGCACCCGCCGCAGTCCGCATGGCGGCATGGCAATGCACGATGGGCTTGCCCTTCATGCTCCGCCCCAGCGTCGCGTTGCCGAAAACCAGCCAGGCCGCCCCGGCATCGATGGGTTTCGTATAGGCGATGACCGCCCTGCCGGAAGGATCGGGTGGAGCCACGCAATAGGACAGGATGTCGAAATAACCGCCGAGAATGGTCAAAGAGGCATTTTCGATGCCGTTTTCGGCCAAAGACCGCACGATTCCATCATAGAGGCTACAGTCCGGCGCGATGAACAGCCGCATATGGCGCGCAGACGGCGAGCGCAGGCTGTTGATACGCACCGGCGAAGAAATACCGGGATGTATCAGCGTTCTCGGCCTTGGAAAATGCTGTTGCCGTGTGGGTGCCATGCCTGCTCCTCCCTGCTGCCTGTACCTTGCAGTACGGTACTCAAAGACCAGCCAAAGGTGCTTTCGAATGGCGCCGCCAAAGTGCCCTTCGGAAAACACTTCTTTCGCGAGCGGCCCCACGGACGGCAGATTTTTTTGCGATATGTTTCAGGGAGGCCGGCATGACGAAGCCGCTGGACAGAATTGACCGCAAAATATTGCGGGCCCTGCTGGAGAACGGCAGGCTGAGCAATACGGAACTATCGGAAAAGGTGGGGCTGTCGCCCAGCCCTTGCTGGCAGCGCGTCAAGCGGCTGGAAGACGAAGGGGTCATTCGCGGCTATACCGCCATTCTCGATCAGGCCCATCTGGGACTGGCCGAGACGGTGATCATCGAGGTCATGCTGGAACGTCACGACGATGAGGTTCTGGAACGTTTCGGTAAAGCCATGGCCGCTCTTCCCGAAGTGCTGGAAGCCTATCTGACAACCGGCGAATATGATTATCTCATCAAGGTGGCGGTGGCGGGAACCGCGGGCTACGAGCAGTTTCTGCGCCGCAAGCTTTACAAGATCGAGGGTGTGCGCCATTCCCGCTCCTGTTTCGCACTTAAATGCCTCAAGCACACATTGTCAGTCGTGCCCGATGCCGAGCCTCCGTCTGGTTGAATGGGCCTGATCGGGGACAGGAATGGTACGGTGGAGAGATTTTCGCACTTTGCCAGCTCTTGAAACCATTCCGACGGGCGGCTTTTTCGTTACGGACGCAGAAGCAGCGTCACCGACCAGATGACAAAGGCGGCAACCGCGATCTTCCAGCAATCGCCTCTTTTTTTCAGGCCCGGCAGACCAAGCGGCCGGATGATCTGGACCACCATGGCCAGCAGTAAAAAAAGGCCGATCGCCTTCGTCATTTATTGAGCCTTTTCTTTATTTCTGCATCGTCACAGGCTGGACATTTTTACCGTTCACCAGAAGAGTGCAACTCATTCGGGTAACGCCCGTCCTATGACCTGTCCGACCGTCCGTCCGAACGCATGAGAGTGTTTTCATGAGCAGAAATCTTCTACCCGTATTCGCTCTTTTATCCAGCACTCTGTTTCTTTTTCTCGGCAACGGCCTTCAGGGCCTCGTGCTGCCGGTGCGTGGTTCGGCGGAAGGTTACTCCAATGAAATTCTTGGTTTTCTGGGCACCTCCTGGGCGGCGGGATTCGTCGTCGGTTGCTTTGTCGCGCCTGCCATCGTGCGCCGCGCTGGCCATGTGCGGGCATTCGGGTCCTTCGTGGCGCTGGTGTGCCTGACGGTGCTGATGACCGGCCTCATCATCGACGACACCTCATGGATCGCGCTGCGCGCGCTTACCGGTTTCTGCACGGCCGGAACCTCGATGATCATCGAAAGCTGGCTGAACGAGCGCGCCACCAATGAAAGTCGTGGCATGATCTTCTCGCTTTATATCGCCATCACGCTGCTCGGCGTCGTGGCGGGGCAGATGATCGTGCCGATGGGCGATATCAGCAATACCTCGCTCTTCATGATCTGCGGCATCATCTATTGCATCGCCATTCTGCCGGCGACGCTTTCTAAAGCGGCGAGCCCACAGCCGTTGCAGAAGGTGAAGCTGGATCTGCCGGCCCTTTACCGCAACTCACCGGTTTCCTTCATCGGCATCCTGATGATCGGCATTGCCAACGGCGCTTACGGTACGCTCGGCGCCGTCTTCGGTGCGCGGGCAGGGCTGGACCCGACCATGATCGCCATCATGGTGTCCGTCACGATTTTCGTCGGTGCGCTGGCGCAATTTCCCGCAGGCCGGCTTTCAGACCGGATAGACCGCCGCTATGTGCTGGCCGGGCTGGCCGGGCTTGGCGCGGTCGCGGGCCTGGCTGTCGCGGTGGTCCAGCCGCATGATGTCTATGTGCTGATTTCCATGATCGCCATTTATGGCGCTGCCGCCAACGCCCTCTATCCCATCGCCGTGGCGCATGCCAACGACTTCGCCGCATCGGAAGACTTCGTCAAGGTTTCCGGTGGTCTGCTGCTGCTTTACGGCATCGGCACCATCATCGGCCCGACGCTCGGCGGCGCGATCATGACCCATTTCGGCCCCTATGCGCTGTTTCTGGTCACGGCTGTGGCGCATCTGCTCATCACCGCCTATGCCATCATCAGAAGCCGCCGGCGCGCTGCGCTTTCCACCGAGGAAAAAGACAATTTCTCGACGATGATGCCAACGACGCCCTCACCGCTCGTCACGCCGGAAAGTATTGCGCTTGACCCGCGCGCGCCGCAATATCCAGGCGACGATGGCGACTATGTGGAAAAAGGAGCAGGCATATGAGCCTCTTTGACGATGACCGTCCGCAAAAGCCGGCAGCGCATGAGATCGGTGGCGATCTCAGCCTTCTTTCCGTGGACGAGCTGAGCAGCCGTATCGATCTTCTGCAAGCCGAAATCACCCGACTCGAAGAGGAGAGGACACGGAAATCCGCCGGAAGGCAGGCGGCGGAAAATCTCTTCCGATCCTGATGCGCACTGCAGAATAGACACACGACTGCACTTCCGCTTCTGTAAGCTACGGCTCAGCCAGCGCCCGAAAATGAATATTACGGGGCAGTCTTTCGTTTACCATTAACCAAAAATTAAGCTTTCTGAGAGATTACTATACATGTCCAGTTCTTCTGGACCTCAGGCATCTTCTCCATACGGCGAATTGGTCTGATTTTTCTCCCTGTTTTACCTTGAGAGCCGCTTTCGCGGCTCTTTTTTTGCCGCTGGCCGGTTTCCGTAAAACTGTGGGTATTAACCCTTCTTTAATAATTGCCTTGCGCATTTCAGGTAAAGATACCATCCTGAAAACACTAAAGGCCGGAACAAAATATCCGGGTCGTCGTTGCCTGACAGTGTGGTGCGTGAGCAGGGATTTAAAGAAAATGTCGGAACAGGTTTTAAATACCATAAGCTTTGCGGGTCGCGCGGCTGCTTCCAACCAGTTCAAGACCCTCTATACCGAAGGCATGACCTTGGTTGAGGAAACGGCAAGTTATCTCGACGGCGCCGGCCGCGCCGCCTCCAAGGTGCTGCCGCGCATGGCCTCGGTGCTTTATGCGGCGGAATCGATGCGCCTCACCACCCGCCTGATGCAGATGGCCTCCTGGCTGCTTCTGCAGCGCGCCGTCAACAACGGCGAAATGACGCGCGATCAGGTTCTGAACGAAAAGAACAAGGTGCGACTCGACAGCTTCAACGTCGACCGCAACGCGCCCGGCTGGAACGACCTGCCGGAATCCTTCCGCGATCTCATCGAGCGCTCGCTGCGTCTCCAGAACCGCATCGCCCTGCTCGACCGCGAAATCTATCGCCCGTCCGAAGCCGCCAAGGTGCCGGACAATGAAAACAGCGTGCAGGCGCAGCTCAACCTTCTGCGCACGGCTTTCTCGATCAACTGAGAAAAGACGACCTTATCCGGACAATTTGAAAAGCAGGCTCACCGGCCTGCTTTTTTCTTTGCGTGCTACGCGGGCGCGAGCGCCATCGCCGAAAAATGGCAACAAAAAAGCCCGGCAAAACCGGGCTTTTTTTTTAAACGATCCGTCCGCAAGAGGATCAGAGGCCGAGGCCGCCGAAACGCTTGTTGAACTTGGAAACGCGACCACCGCGGTCCATAAGCTGCTGGTTGCCGCCCGTCCATGCCGGATGGGACTTGGGGTCGATTTCAAGGTTCATGACGGCGCCTTCCGAACCCCAGGTGGAGCGGGTTTCGTATTCGGTGCCATCGGTCATGACCACCTTGATCGTGTGATAATCGGGATGGATATCAGCCTTCATGACAATCTTCCTGGTTAAGTGACGTGCGGTCCATTTGCCGCAATTGCGTCAACTGAGCCATTTCAATAAATGAAGCCATAGACCAGATGGGCTATGGCTTCCCAATTCGATGCGGAGCCTATACATGAAGGTCGCCCAGATAACAAGAGCCTGCTATCCCCTTGTGAAAGGAGATGGCCAAAGGGGCGGGAATTTTACCGCACACCGGAAATTCACCCGCAAAAGGCCCAAAACGGCAGGGAATGAGGAGCATAGAGGACGTGGCAGACATTGACGAGCAGAAAGCGGCGAAACAAAGAAGCCTGAAGCCGCTTCTTGGCCTGTTTCCCTATCTACGGCGTTATCGCGGCCTGATGGCGGCCGCCCTTTTCGCTCTCGTGCTTTCTTCCGCCACGACACTCGCCCTGCCGCTTGCCGTTCGCCGCATCATCGATCACGGATTCCAGACGCCGGATGGCGGCATGATCAACAGCTATTTCGCCATGCTTCTGGCGATTGCCGTTGTCCTCGCTCTCGCCAGCGCCATGCGTTATTATTACGTCATGACCATCGGTGAAAGGGTCGTTGCCGATCTGCGCCGCGATGTCTTTGCCCATCTCACCACCCTGTCGCAGCAGTTTTTCGATAGCAATCGATCCGGCGAGCTGACCTCGCGGCTGACCGCCGATACCGTGCAGATTCGCTCGGCTTTTGGCTCGTCCGCCTCGGTAGCGCTGCGCAATATCATCATGTGCTGCGGCGCGGTGGCGATGATGATCTACACCAGCCCCGGCCTTTCCGGCCTTGCGCTGCTTGCCATTCCCTTCATCGTTTTTCCGCTGATCGCCTTCGGGCGCTCGGTTCGCGCCCGCTCCCGCACCACGCAGGACACATTGGCCAATTCCGCCGCCTATGCTTCCGAGACGATTGCGGCGAGCCGCACCGTGCAGTCCTTTAATGCCGAGGTGCTGGCGAATGCCCGTTATGGCGCTTCCGTGGAAGCCGCTTATCAGGGCGCACGCGCCGCCATCGGCGCCCGCTCCATCCTCACCGCCGTCGCCATTGCGCTCGTCTTCGGCAGCGTTGTCGGCATTCTCTGGTATGGCGCGCAAAGCGTGCTGTCGGGCAGCATGACCGCGGGCACGCTCGGTCAGTTCGTGCTTTATTCGGTCATCGCGGCAAGCGGTCTCGGCCAGCTCTCCGAAGTCTGGGGTGAACTGGCGCAGGCGGGCGGTGCGGCCGAACGGCTTTCCGAACTGCTGAACGAGCACTCGCCCGTCGCGGAACCCACATCGCCCGTCGCCATGCCGCAGCCGCCACGCGGCGAGGCCGAGTTCGAAAATGTCGATTTCGTCTATCCGCTCGCGACAGGGCGGCCGATCGTTTCCGGCCTCTCCTTCAAGGTCAGCGCCGGCGAAACCGTCGCCATCGTCGGGCCTTCCGGTGCCGGCAAGAGCACGGTCTTTTCGCTGCTGATGCGCTTTTACGATCCGCAGCAGGGCCGCATCACCGTCGATGGCACGGATATTCGCGACGTCACCCTTGCCGATCTGCGCGCGCGCCTGTCCATCGTTCCGCAGGATGTGGCGATATTCGCCTCCTCCATTCATGACAATATCGCCTTTGGCCGGCCTGATGCGACGCGCGAGGAAGTGCGCATCGCCGCCATCGCCGCACAGGCCGACAGCTTCATCGAACGTCTCACCGACGGATATGATACGCAGGTGGGTGAACGCGGCGTGACGCTTTCCGGCGGCCAGCGCCAGCGCATCGCCATTGCCCGCGCCATTCTGCGCAATGCGCCAATCCTGCTGCTGGACGAAGCCACCTCGGCGCTGGATGCGGAAAGCGAAACGCTGGTGCAGAAGGCGCTCGATGAGCTAATGAAAACCCGCACCACCATCGTCATCGCCCATCGCCTTGCCACCGTGCTGAAGGCCGACCGCATTCTGGTGATGGATGAAGGCCGCATCATCGAAGAAGGCACGCATCAGAGCCTCATTCGCCAGAATGGCCTTTATGCGCGGCTTGCCCGGCTGCAATTCCAGACCGGGCCGGACGAATTGCGCGCCCAGGCCTAGATCACGCCAGCACTCTGCGCCCCGCGACGCGGCCGGAAAACAGGCAGCCGCCAAGGAACGTGCCCTCCAGCGCATTATAGCCATGCATGCCGCCGCCACCGAAACCCGCCACTTCGCCGGCGGCATAAAGGCCCGGCACCGGCGCACCGGCAGCATCCAGCACCCGCGCCTCAAGATCGGTATGAAGGCCGCCAAGCGTCTTGCGCGTCAGCACATGCAGCCGCACGGCAATCAACGGCCCCATTGCCGGATCGAGCAATCGGTGCGGTTTTGCCGTCCGCATCAGCCGGTCACCGAGATAACGGCGCGCGCCGTGGATGGCCGTTACCTGCGCATCCTTGCTGAAACCGTTTTCGATTTCGCGGTCGCGCGCTTCTATCTGATGGCGGATATGGTCTATATTCAGCCGGTCGTCGCCGCTGATGGCATTCATCGCTGCCACCAGTTCTTCCAGCGTATCCCGAACGGCAAAATCTTCGCCGCGCTCCATGAAGGCACGCACCGGTCCCGGTGGTTCCTTGCCCAGCCGTTTGAGCAGCAGCCTTATATCCTTGCCGGTCAGATCCGGATTCTGTTCCGAGCCTGAAAGCGCAAATTCCTTCTTGATGATCGCCTTGGTCAGAATGAACCAGCTATGGCCGCTGCCGCGTTCGCCAAGCATTTTTAGCGTACCGAGCGTATCGAAACCCGGCATGGCGGGAGCGGCGAGGCGGTTTCCATCCGCATCGCACCAGAAGGACGAGGGACCGGGCAGGATGCGGATACCGTGACCCGGCCAGATCGGATCGTGGTTCTTTACGCCCTCGGTATAATGCCACATGCGGTCACGATTGATGACGGCTCCGCCGGCCGTTTCCGTAATGGCGATCATGCGGCCATCCACATGCGCGGGAACACCGCAGACCATGCTGGCAGGAGGCTGGCCCAGCCGTTCCACCGGCCAGTTGCGCCGCACCAGTTCCTGATTGCCGCCGATGCCGCCGGAACTGACGATGACCGCCGCAGCGGCGAAGATAAAATCGCCCTGCTCTTCCCGGCTGCTCTCTTGCCCGCGTTGCACGGGGTCGGACGCTAGAATCGCACCCGAAATGCCGGTCACCCGGCCGTCGGCGATCTCCAGACGATCGACCCGGTGGCGAAAGCGAAAGGACAGCCGTCCGGTTGCCGCCACGGCCTTCGCCTTTTTTACGAAGGGTGCAAGTACGCCCGGACCCGTGCCCCAGGTTACATGGAAACGCGGAACGGAATTGCCATGGCCGTGGGCAAGGCTGCCACCGCGCTCGGCCCAGCCGACAACGGGAAACCAGCGCATGCCCATGCGGTGCAGCCATTCGCGTTTCTCACCGGCAGCAAAATCGAGATAGGCCTCCGCCCAGCGGCGCGGCCAATAATCCTCCGGACGGTCGAAACCGGCCGAACCGAGCCAGTCCTGTCTTGCAAGATCGAGACTGTCTCGCACCCGCATCCGGCGCTGTTCGGGACTATCGATGAAAAACAGTCCGCCCAGCGACCAGAAGGCCTGCCCGCCAAGGTTCTGCTCACCCTCCTGATCCACGACGCAGACGCTGAAACCCCGCTCAGCCGCCTCGGTTGCCGCCACCAGCCCGGCAAGCCCTGCACCGACAACGACCACATCATAGCCTTCCATCAGCCCCTCCCAGATATGACGGAATTACGTTTACGCGAACGTAAATTCACTTTCATCAGAAGGCAACCGCGATGACGCGGTCCGCGATTTCAGCGCTCGGTAAGCTTGAGTTCGATACGGCGGTTCTGCTGCCGTGCTTCCGGCGTATCGCCTTCGGCAATTGGCTGATATTCGCCGAAACCAGCGGCGACCAGCCGATTTGCCGGCACGCCCTTGGAGATCAGGAATTTCACCACCGAGGTGGCGCGGGCCGAGGAAAGCTCCCAATTGTCCCGGTAACGCCCGGAACCGGAAAGCTGGACATTATCCGTATGGCCATCCACGCGCAGCACCCAGTTGATCTCCGCCGGGATTTCCTTGGCGAGATCGAGCAGCGCGACAGCCAGCTTCTCCATCTCCGCCTGCCCTTCCGGGTTGAGTTCATTGCCGCCGGAGGGGAAGAGCACTTCGGACTGGAAGACGAACCGGTCACCGACAATGCGGATGTTTTCGCGATCCGACAGGATTTCGCGCAGCCGCCCGAAGAAATCGGAGCGATAGCGGTTCAGTTCCTGCACCCGCTGCGCCAGCGCGACATTGAGACGGCGGCCGAGATCGGCGATCTTGACCTGAGAAGAGGCGTCCTTGGCTTCCGAGGCCTGAAGCGCGGCTTCCACCGAGGCGATCTGCGCCCTCAGCGCCGCAATCTGCTGGTTAAGCAATTCAATCTGCGCGGAGGCACGGGAATTGGCCTGTTTCTGGTCGTCCAGTTCGCCGGTCAGGCTACCGATCCGGGCATTGGCGCTTGCGTTGTTGCCAGATCCCGCATCGAGAAGCGACTGCAGGCGCGAGCGCTCGTTTTCGGATGCGGCAAGGGTGGATTGCAGGCTCGCGAGTGCGTCCTCAATATCCTGCTTGTTACCTTTTTCCATGGCCAGAAGTTCGGTCAGTTCCGCAATCTGGCTGTTGAGACGTGTCAGCACCTCATCCTTGCCGGTGATTTCCCGCGACAAAACGAATTGCGCTAGCACGAAGACCGTGAGCAGAAACATGATGGCCATGAGCAGCGTCGAAAGCGCGTCGACGAAACCCGGCCAATAATCCACGCCCCTGTCGCGGCGGCGGTTGCGCGCAAGCGCCATGGCTACTCGCTCCCGTTATCGTGCCGGGTGCGTCCGGAAGATTTCGTGTCGCTGTCGATCCGCGCCGACAGCCGGTCGAGCGTGCGGCGGAGCGATTTCGATTCTTCCTGCTGCGCTTCGATCCAGTCACGCAACATCTGCTGTTCGCTGCGCATGTTCTTGACCAGCCCCTGAATGCCTTCGGCAAGGCTGGTCATGGCCGCAAGCGAGCGCTCGGTGCTGACCACCGCGCCGGGTTCGCCCTTGAACTCCCTCGGCCCTTCCGTCGTATCCGTCACCGAGGAAAGCCAGTTTTCGAGCTGGGTATAGAAACGATTCTGCGCACGACCGGCCTGAAGATCGAGGAAGCCGAGAATCAGCGAACCCGAAAGACCGAGCAGCGACGAGGAAAAGGCCGTTCCCATGCCCGCCAGCGGCGCAGTCAAGCCGGCCTTGAGGGAGCCGAGAATATCGTTGCTGTCGCCGGCGCTCGGATCGAGCGACTGGATGACATTACTGATGGCGCCAATGGTGCCGATCAGGCCCCAGAAGGTGCCGAGCAGGCCGAGAAACACCAGCAGGCCGACAAGATAACGCGATGTGTCACGCGTCTCGTCTAGGCGCGTCGCGATGGAATCGAGGATCGTCCTTTGCGTAACGGCAGAGAGCCGGACTTCGCCACGCTTGCCGATCAACGTGCTCATCGGCGCAAGCAGCTTGGGCGCACGGCCGACCTTTTCGACGCTGCCGGCAGCGCGAAAGGCATTGAACCAGCGAACTTCGGAACGCAGGCTCATCGTCTGCGTAAACACCAGAATGATACCGATGGCCAGCACGCCGAGAATGAAGCCGTTGAGCCCCGGATTGGTCATGAAGGCGGTGTGGGCCTGCCGGTAAAGAATGGCCGCCAGAAAGCCCACGAGGATCAGAAACAGAACCATCGTCCAGAGAAACGGTGTCGGGCTGGACAGCTTGTGGCTGTATTGCCGTGTGGTCACCGGTTTCTCGACGCCAAGATCGAGCAGCTCCGAATCCGCCATAACGTTCGCATTCCCTCTGGTCAGCTATCCAGCGGAAGCTATTTGAAAATTGCGACGATTTGAAGCGAAAAGCCGGTCTTTCGTCACAGGCGTTTCACGAAAACAGCCTGGAGGCGGATGACGGAAAACAAAAACGCCCGGCGAATATTCGCCGGGCGTCTAAAACTTGCAGAAAACGGCAGGTTTTCCGCCGAAAACCAATCAGCGGCCCGGAATGGGACGGTTGGCGACCTCAACGAGCGCCTTGTGGATATATTCGTTGCCGGCAGCGACGGAGCTGCTGCCGAAGATATCCGTGCCGCCCTTGATGTCGGAGGCGAAACCGCCGGCTTCACGAATCAGCACCAGACCTGCCGCCATGTCCCAGGGCGAAAGATCGGCTTCCCAGAAACCGTCAAGACGGCCAGCGGCGACATAAGCGAGATCGAGCGAAGCCGCACCCATGCGGCGGATGCCGGCTGCCTCACCCATGACGTGGCGAAGTTCGACCAGGAACTTGCCGTGATTGCCGCGGCCGAGATGCGGCACGCCGCAGCCGATGACGCAATCGGTCAGCGCCTTGCGCGCAGCGACGCGGATGCGGCGATCGTTGAGGAACGCGCCGCCGCCGCGCTCGGCGGTGTAGAGTTCGTCGGTGGCCGGATTGAAGATCACGCCGGCGACGACTTCACCGTTACGCTCGAGCGCGATGGAAACCGCGAAATGCGGAATGCCGTGCAGGAAGTTGGTGGTACCATCCAGCGGATCGACGATCCAGCGATGTGCGCCGTCCGTGCCTTTTTCCTCACCGCCTTCTTCACCCAGAAAGTCATAGGTCGGGCGGGCCTTCATCAGCTCGTCGCGCACGATCTTCTCGGCTTTCAGGTCCGCCTGCGAGACGAAATCGCTCGGTCCCTTGACCGAGACCTGAAGGTTCTGCACTTCACCGAAGTCACGCGACAAAGACTTACCCGCCTTGATGGCGGCCTGAACCATGACATTGAGAAGGGCTGAACGGGCCATCGATGTTGTTTCCTGGAAAGCTTGCGAACCGCCCGGAAGCTCACCGGGCAGGCACGTCATTATTTTCTTGAATTGAAAGTTTGCGGTTCAAGACCACAAAACGCGCGGAAATTCAAGGCAAAAAGCCCATGGGTCAACGCCGGCGTGGCAAGGCTACCCTTCCATCACGTCGGGCGGAAACGATTTGCGGCCTCAATCGCCTTCTTCTGCTGCTCGTCGGTGATGCCGAGATAAAAGTCCTCGAGAGACGGATCCTTCAACCCGGCGCGGCGGGAAAGCACATACCATTTGGCCGCTTCGACCGGATCGGGCCGGGTGCCGAGCGCCTGAATGTAAAGATGCGCCACCTTGTTCTGCGCCACGACATTGCCGCGTTGTGCCGCGCCGTAGAGCCAGCGGAAACCCTCATCCAGATTGCGCTCGCCGCCAAAACCGTTGACCAGCCAGATGCCGAGATCGACCTGCGCGGTATCGTAGCCAGCCTTCGCGGCCCGTGTCAGCCAGTCCCGCGCCTTTGCCTTCTTCTCGGCCGGCACATCCTTGAGCGACCAGTAAATCTGCGACACCGCATATTGCGCATCGGCAATGCCCTGTTCAGCGGATTTCTCATAGAACGGCAAAGCCATCAGCAGGCCCTTGGCGCCGGGATTTTCCGAAACCAGTATCTGACCCCAGTTGAACTGGGCAGAGGCGTTGCCGGCTTCCGCCGCACGGCGCATGAAATCGTCGGCTTTCGCCTTGTCGCGGGTGACGAATTTGCCTTCCATCAGGATTAGCGCGAATTTGAACATGGCGACGGGATCGCCACCCTGAGCCGCCTGCTGGTACCAGAAAGCAGCCGTCTTCTCGTCACGGGCGATGCCCAGACCACGCGACATCATTTCCGCCACCAGCGTCTGGGCGGCTGCGTCACCGTTCTGCGCGCGGTTCAGCGCCTTGTCGAGCGCCTGCACATATTCGCCGCGCTGGAAATGCCCGTAAGCTTCGTCCACCCGGCCCTTGAATTCCTTTTCAGGCGGCAGCGCCGGCAGCTCCGCGCCCATGCGCTGATAGACATTCACGCCTGCCGACGGCTGCAAGTCCTTCTGCTCTTCGGATTGCACCCTGCCCTGACGGGTAGGCTGAGCCTCATTTTCCAGCTGGCGGGAAAGTGCATTGCTTTCGCTCTGCGGCCCGGACTGGGCAAAAGCAACACCCGCCGGCGCGCCGAAAGCGAGCGCCAGCAGCGAAACGGAAAGGCAGAGGTGAACCGAGCGCATGATCATCGCCTGTATCAACCGTCAAACCGTGGCGCTTTTTCGTCAAGCAGGGCGTTGATTTCAGAAACGGCCTGGGCAGCGCCACTGGCGTTATCGAAAACACCGCTGCGCATCGCCACGAACTCCACACCGGTCTCGGCCACTGCAACCACCGAGGACACATCGGTACCACCCATGACGATGGCCGGGATTTCGATCATCGAGGCCCACCACTCGCCGAGCGCCAGGTTTTTGGGGTGCGCTTCCGGCTTGATGTCCCCTTCGAGCTTTCCGAAAAACACATAATCCGGATTGGCCTCGCCCTGCTCCAGCGCCTTGTGACGGTCATCCGCATTGCCGCCGCCGACGATGAGCTTCGGCGTGAACTTTTCCACGGCCTCGGCAAGCGCCTCGCCATTGCCAACCACATGCAGGCCATCCGCCTTCACGCGACCGGCAACGCGGCTGTCACCGGCGATGAGCGCTGCCGCACCTGCCTTCTGGACAACCGGCACGATCAGTTCGGCGCGTTTCTGGAAAGCGGCGTCATCCAGACCATATTGCGGAATGATGACGGAAGCGACATCGCCACCCCGCAATGCGTCTTCCACCTCTGTCGCCTGCTTTTGCGCGTCGTCCGATTGCGGAACGATCAGGACAAGGCGGCAACGATCTTCAACTAGGGTCATCGGTTCGTCCATTTCAGACAGAAGACGCTTACCGCGCAATCTGCACTCGTTTTCATATGACAAATCCGATAAACCGGACCGGCGAAAGGATCAACCGTCCATCCATGCTCACCGATTTTCATTTTTATCTCGTCGCCATCCCCGCAGTCGTGCTCGTCGGCCTTTCCAAGGGCGGGCTGGGCGGCGCTCTCGCCCTGATGGGGGTGCCGCTGATGGCGCTTGCCGTATCGCCCGTGCAGGCGGCGGCCATCTTCCTGCCGATCCTGATCGTCATGGATATCGTGGCGCTTTTTGCCTGGCGGCACTACAACCACCGGGAAACGCTCCTCATCATGCTGCCGGGCGCAATCGCCGGTATCGCGCTCGGCTGGGCGACCTCAAGCCTCATTTCCGCGGACGCCATGCGTCTCGTCGTCGCCTCTGTCACGATCCTGTTCGTGCTGCGTTATTTCTATGAGAGCTTCAAAAGCCGCAAGGGCCAGGAAATTCCGGCCAAGCCGCAAAGACCGGTGGCTGCGACCCTCTGGTCCAGCCTGTCGGGTTATGCGAGTTTCGTGGCCCATGCGGGCGGTCCGCCCTTCCAGATCTATGTTCTGCCGCTGAAGCTCGATCCAAAGACCTATACCGGCATGAGCGTGCGCTTCTTCGCCATCATGAATGCGATCAAGCTCATTCCCTATTTCGCGCTCGGCGCGCTGGACGCCACCAACCTCAAGACATCGGCAAGCCTGCTGCCGGTGGCGATGCTGGCGACGCTTGCCGGCGCCAGGGTGGTGAAATATCTGAAACCCGCCGTGTTTTACCCACTCATGTATGCCATGGCGCTGATTGCGGCGCTTAAACTGCTGTGGGATGGACTGCCGTTCTAAATCCGACAATAAAAAAGCTCTGGCAGCAGGTTTTCGCCGCCAGAGCTCGAAAGGCTCAGACCGTCGACCCTTCATTCATCGAAGGCCGACGGTCTGGCATAAATCAATGTCTTGTCGAGGCCTTGAGCCTCTGCAGTTCATCCTTCAGGCGCAGTTTTCGACGTTTAAGGTCCGCGATCTCTCTATCGTCAGACGACGGGGAAGCAAGAATACTTTCGAGCTCCTCCTCCAGAGCACCGTGTTTCTTTTCGAGCGATGCAATATGAGCCTGAATGGTCATGCGGCACGTCCTTCCTTTTTGAACCTACCTCCAGCTCTCCATCGCTGGAGTTTCAGGTTTGCGACGACAATGTGACACGGATCGACCGGCTTGTCGAAGGCGAAATGAAGGCAATAAGTGGGCAATTTGGTCGCAAGGGATAACTTCCCGTTACCGCGATTTGATGATAGAGCCTCCAGAACGGATGACATACGCGCCGGACACTCTCCGGCTGGCATAAAATGGGGATGACGAGATGCCCGATCAGGACCAGGCGGACATCAGGCTCACGCTGGCGCGGCTGCGCCAGGAGCATGAGGATTATGACGCGGCGATCAACGCGATGATCCAGACCAGCTGCGATGCGCTGAGAATACAGCGCATGAAAAAGAAGAAGCTGGCCGTCAAGGACAAGATGACCCAGCTCGAAGACCAGGTCATTCCCGATATCATCGCCTGAGCCCGGAGACATTACGTGACAGCAGAAACGCCCCCCGTCGCCATCATCATGGGCAGCCAGTCCGACTGGGAGACCATGAAGAACGCCGCCGATACGCTGGATGCGCTCGACATCGAATACGAAGCCCGCATCATTTCCGCCCACCGCACCCCGGACCGGCTTTATGACTTCGCCAATGGCGCGAAGGACGAAGGCTTCAAGGTCATCATCGCCGGTGCGGGCGGCGCCGCCCATCTGCCGGGCATGACGGCCTCGATGACGCCGCTTCCGGTGTTTGGCGTTCCGGTTCAATCGAAGACCATGTCCGGTCAGGACAGCCTCTATTCCATCGTGCAGATGCCCGCCGGCATTCCGGTCGGCACGCTCGCCATCGGCAAGGCCGGCGCGATCAACGCCGCCCTTCTCGCCGCCGCGGTTCTGGCGCTGAGCGACGAGGACCTCGCCGACCGGCTGGATGCCTGGCGTGCGCGCCAGTCGGCGGCTGTCGCGGAATATCCCATGGATAGCGCCCAGTGACGACAAAAGTGATGGCAAAGACGACCAACCTGACCATCGGCATCATCGGTGGCGGGCAGCTCGGGCGTATGCTAGCTATGGCCGCAGCCCGTCTCAACCACCGTACCATCGTGCTGGAACCGCAGGCCGATTGTCCGGCTGCGCAGGCCTGCAACGAACAGATCGTGGCGGAATATGACGATGAAAACGCGCTTGCGGAACTCGCAAGCCGTTGCGATGTCGTGACCTACGAATTCGAGAACGTGCCTGTCGCGGCCGCCGAAAAGCTCAGCCTCTCCGTTCCCGTCTATCCGCCTCCGAAAGCGCTCAGCGCCTCGCAGGACCGGTTGACGGAAAAACGCTTCCTCAACGGCTGCGGCATCCCGACCGCCGATTTCCGCGCCGTGGACAGCCAGGAAGAGCTGGAGGCCGCATTGGCCGCCTTCGGCGGCAAGGGCGTGCTGAAAACCCGCCGCATGGGTTATGACGGCAAGGGCCAGCGCCTTTTCCGCGGTGGGGAAGACCTTACAGGCGCTTTTGCGGCGCTCGGCGGCGTGCCGCTGATTCTCGAAAGCTTCATCTCCTTCGAGCGGGAAATTTCGATCATTGCCGCCCGTTTCCAGGACGGCGCCGTTGCCTGTTACGATCCCGCCGAGAATGTCCATCTGAACGGCATTCTACACACGTCCACCGTTCCGGCCGCACTTTCTGACGCCGCCAGGGAGGTTGCCGTGCAATCGGCGGAAAAGCTTCTGGCCGCGCTCGATTATGTCGGCATCATCGGCATCGAGTTTTTCGTCCTGCCGGATGGTTCGCTGGTCGCCAATGAAATGGCACCACGCGTTCACAATACCGGCCACTGGACGGAGGCGGCCTGCGTAATCTCGCAATTCGAACAGCATATCCGGGCCGTATCGGGCCTTACGCCCGGCAGCACGGATCGCCATTCGGATTGCGTCATGACCAACCTCATCGGCGACGACATCGACGATGTGCCGGCATGGCTGTCGAAAAAAGACTGTCTCGTGCATCTCTACGGCAAGACGGAAGCACGGCCGGGCCGCAAGATGGGCCATGTGACCGAGCTTTTGCGCACAGGAAAAGCCTAGTCTTTTAAGGCAAAGACACGGGCAAGTGTTGACAGGCAGGGCTCAAACGGGTATCTGCCTGCCAACCGAAAAGAGCGCGCCCCGTTGCGCGCTTTTGATTGTTTGAATAAGCACGGCAGAAACCGTGCAAAACTGCGGACCAGTAAAATGAAGATCAAGAATTCGCTTAAAGCGCTTAAGGCCCGTCATCGCGATAACCGCCTGGTTCGCCGCAAGGGCCGCGTCTACATCATCAACAAGCAGAACCCGCGCTTCAAGGCTCGTCAGGGCTGATTGACTGCGACTGCGGTTCGCGATCAGGCTCGCGGATCACTTTGTTGACAGAGCAGAAGTTTGCATTTGATATTGGGCGCAGTCGGGTTAAGCTTTAACCCATGCGCCCAAATCGTTTTTGCACGGCTATCATCCTCGCTCAGGGCTTCCTGTTTTCAAGCCTCCCGATTCCGGGAATGGCTGCCATTGCCCATGCGGCGGACGGGCAATCGCCTGCTGTTGCGGACTCCGCACCTTCACCCGCCAAGACGATCGACACGCTTTTCGCATCGCTGAAAAAAGAACGGAATGCGGTCAAGGCGCGCAGCATCGCCAACCAGATCGCCTCCGAATGGAATGATTCCGGCAGCGCAACGGTCAATCTGCTGATGCAATGGGCGGGCGAAGCCGCCGACGAAAAGCGCAACGCCGCCGCTTACGATTTTCTCGACCAGGTCATTCTGCTCGATCCGGACTATGTGCAGGCGCCCTATCGCCGCGCCATGGTGCATTTTGCCGATGGCGACACCCGCAAGGCGATGGCGGATATCAACCTGACGCTGGAAAGGGAACCGCGCTATTTCCCGGCGCTGGCAAGCCTTGCCAACATCCTCGAAGCCTCGGGCCGCGACGAGCTGGCGCTGAAGGCGTGGGAACGTTATCTGGCGCTCTACCCCGCCGACAAGGACGCCCGCAAGGAGGCCGTCGACCTTTCGGAAAAGCTGGCCGGCACACGCGGCTGAATTCGCGAGATGCTCAAACAAAAATCGCCGCAAAAGCGGCGATTTTTCATTGAGGCGTTTCCAGCCGATCATTCCATGCCGAGCGCGGCCATATAGGTCTGGAGAATCGTTTCTTCCTCGATGCGCTCATTGGCATCCTTCTTGCGCAGGCGGATGATGGTGCGGATCGCCTTGGTGTCGTAACCACGGCCCTTCGCCTCGCCCATGACATCCTTGATATCACCCTGAATGGCGGCCTTTTCTTCTTCGAGGCGCTCGACGCGCTCGATGAACTGGCGCAGTTCCGCGGCGGCGACGGTTTCGGTGGTGCTGGTATCGTCCATCATATCATCCTTCATTGGCGGCCCGCATGCGAGCCCTGTTCATTATATCCGGGCGAAGCCTTCGCCGGTCGCTGCCGGCGGGCAGCAGAATTCCGGCCTGTGAACTGCCCACTGAAAGGCGTCGCGTCAAGTCGTTTCCGTCGATCGGGGTTATTCCCTGAGCCTGTTCTGCTCAAAGGCGGCTTTCTGGGCATCACTCGCCTCCGCCTGATATTTTTCCTTCCAGTCCTCATAAGGCATGCCGTAGACGATTTCCCGGGACTCTTCCTTGCTGAGCGGAACACCGGCCTCCTCGGCCGCTTCCCGGTACCAGTTGGACAGGCAGTTGCGGCAAAAACCCGCGAGATTCATCAGGTCGATGTTCTGCACGTCGTGACGTTCGCGAAGGTGCTGCACAAGACGGCGAAATGCCGCCGCCTCGAATTCGACCTGCCGATTGTCGTTTTCATTCGTCATGGCAAAACTCCAGGCTCAATAGGGACCGGTGCGGGAGGCGAACAGCTGATATTCATGCAGGACGGGATCGTCGTTCATTGCGGCGAAAATGGGAGCGAGCCGGTCCGACCATTCGGCGATCCCCTCTTCATTCGCGATCAGATCCTGCCGAACCTCGAGAAGCGCATGCGGTATGCCCTTCATCATGCAATGGCGATACATGGTATCGCCCTTCAATGCACCGTCATAGGGTTCGTTGTCACCGACGAGGATGTCGCCCGTGGCCCGCAGATGCGCCAGGAGCGGATCGACCGCGCGATGATCCGTATCCCACAGAACCGCCGCATGCCATGGCCGCGGCGTTTCCTTCCAGAACGGCGTGTAGGAATGCAGCGACAGAACCAGCGGCGCTTCTTCCGATGCCTCGGCCACGCCGGTCAGCACACGATCCACGGCATTGTGATAGGGCCGGTGAAAAATCTCGATCCGCCTTTGCCATTCCTCGTCCGAAATCGGATGGTTGCCGGGAATGATCGCCCCGTCCGAAATCTTCATGATGAGAGTGGGATCGTCCTCGCCGCGATTCGGATCGATGAGCAGCCGCGAAAACCGCCCGAGCACCGCCGGCACGCCAAGGCGCGCGGCAAGTGAGCGTGTCAGCCCCTCTATACCGATATCAAATGCGATATGGCGATGAAAAGCGGTTTGCGGAAGGCCAAGTTTGCCGTAGTGTGCCGGCAGGAGGTTCATGGCATGGTCCGCCAGAAGAACCATGCCTTTGTCATAATCGCCTTCTATGATTTCATAGGGTATGAAGTCGTTCATCGATGATTTTCTGGGGCAGGATTGAGGAGAGAAGCTTGATGGCATGGCTTGAGGCCGGGCGCAAGTTGCGGCGAAAGAACAGCCATCTACCTTATCGCACTCACGATCCCACGAACAATATAATCGATTAAAATCGCGTTGACTTTCTTGGGCGGCCACGCCAAGAAGTGTGTTCATTATAACCATGGAATCCGGATGGAAGCCGTGACTCAGTCATCTCTCGCTCTTCCTCGCCACTTTCGGCATATCGCCCGTCTTTTTTCCGCAGCGGCATTGTTTCTGACCCCTTCATGATCGCGGCGCCCGCGCATGCGGATTTTCGCGTGTGCAACAGCACGCAGAACCTCGTGGGGGTCGCAATCGGCTACCGGGCACAGGAGGGCTGGGTCAGCGAAGGCTGGTGGCAGGTCCCCTCCTCGACCTGCGCGACGCTGATCGAGGGTGAGCTGCAGTCACGTTATTATTATCTCTATGCCGAAGATGCCGCCCATGGCGGCCGCTGGACCGGTGACGTCAACATGTGCGTGGCGGAAAACGAGTTCAAGATCAACGGCGTGGACGATTGTTTTGCCCGCAGCTTCCAGAGAATGGGTTTCAAGGAATATGACACGGGCAGACAGGGCAGCTGGATGGTCCAGCTCTCCGATACGCCAGGCACACAGGGAAATCAAAACTGATGAAGCGTAACCGCAAAGTCAAAATTCTTGCAACTCTCGGCCCGGCCTCTTCCGAAGAGGCGATGATCGAGAAGCTGCATCTTGCTGGCGCAGATCTTTTCCGGATCAACATGAGCCATGCGAGCCACGACGTGATGCGGACGCTCATTCAGCGTATCCGTTCTGTCGAGAGCCGTACCGGCCGCCCCATCGGCATTCTGGCCGACCTGCAGGGTCCCAAGCTGCGCGTCGGAAAATTCGCCGAAGGCAAGGTCGAACTCGTTCCGGGCCAGACCTTCACGCTGGACAATAACGACACGCCCGGTGACAACACCCGCGTTTTCCTTCCCCATCCGGAAATTCTCGAGGCGGTCAAGCCCGGCCATCGCCTGCTGATCGACGACGGCAAGCTGCATCTGCGCGCTGAAAAGAGCGACGGCAAAAGCATCGTCACCACCGTCATTTCCGGCACCCGCATTTCTGACCGCAAGGGCATCAGCCTGCCGGATACGTTGCTCGGCGTCGGCGTTCTGACCGACAAGGACCGCGTCGATCTCGACGCCGTTCTCGCCACCGGCGAAGTCGACTGGGTGGCGCTTTCCTTCGTCCAGCGTCCGGAAGACCTTGCGGAAGTTCGCAAGATCGCACGCGGCCGCGTCGGCCTGATGTCCAAGATCGAAAAGCCGCAGGCTGTCGAGCGCATCGAGGAAATCATCGAACTTTCCGACGCGCTGATGGTCGCCCGTGGCGATCTCGGCGTCGAAATGCCGCTGGAAGCCGTTCCGGGCATCCAGAAGCAGCTGACCCGCGCCTGCCGCCGCGCCGGCAAGCCGGTCGTGGTCGCCACGCAGATGCTGGAATCGATGATCACCGCGCCTGTGCCGACCCGCGCCGAAGTCTCCGACGTCGCCACCGCCGTCTTCGAAGGCGCAGACGCCATCATGCTCTCTGCTGAATCCGCCTCCGGCGACTATCCGGTCGAAGCGGTTTCCACCATGGCATCCATTGCCAGCACGGTGGAGCAGGACCCCTATTATTCCAATATCATCTATGCGCAGCGCGCCCAGCCGGAACCGACCGGTGCCGACGCCATTTCGCTTGCCGCCCGCCAGATCGCCGAAACCCTGAAGCTTGCGGCGATCGTCACCTATACGTCCTCGGGCACGACCGGCCTGCGCGCCGCGCGCGAACGGCCGCAGGTTCCGATCATCGCACTGTCGCCGATCATCCAGACCGCCCGCCGACTGTCGGTCGTCTGGGGCCTGCACTGCGTCGTCACCGGCGATGCCAGCGACCTCGACGACATGGTGAACCGCGCTTGTCGCATCGTGGTTTCCGAAGGTTTCGGCAAGCCGGGCGATCGTATCATCATCTCCGCAGGCGTGCCGCTCGGCACTCCCGGCGCAACCAATATGGTCCGCATCGCCTATATCGGCTCGGACGGCCAGAGCGGCGTCTAAAGCTTCAATATACAGCATAAAAAAACCCGCCGGTAACGGCGGGG